>NZ_CAKTFO010000005.1 GCF_934560975.1 uncultured Sphingomonas sp.
AAACCACCGCGGTCGAACACGACAGAGGTGACACCAGCGGCCTTGGCCCGCTCCGCCACGCGCTGGCCGACCTTGGTCGCCGCCTCCGCAGTGGCGCCGGTCGTGTCGCGCACGTCCTTCTCCAGCGTCGACGCGGCAGCGACCGTGCGGCCGGCGGTGTCGTCGATCACCTGGGCGTAGATGTGGCGACCCGAACGGTGGATCGACAGCCGCGGCCGGACCGCACCCTTGGCGCGCAGCGCGGTGCGAACGCGCTGGCGCCGCTTCGCGAACAGGGAAAGCTTCGCCATTACTTCTTCTTCCCTTCCTTGCGGAAGATGAACTCGCCGGCATACTTGATGCCCTTGCCCTTGTAGGGCTCCGGCTTGCGCCAGCGGCGGATCTCCGCGGCCACCTGGCCGACCTTCTGCTTGTCGACACCCGAGATGTTCACGGTCGTCTGATCGGGCGTCGCGATCGTGATCCCCTCGGGGATCGTGAAGTCGACATCATGGCTGTAGCCCAGCTGCAGCTTCAGGTTCTTGCCCTGAACATTGGCGCGATAGCCGACGCCGGTGATCTGGAGCTGCTTGGAATAGCCGTCCGTCACGCCGGTGATCAGGTTCTGCACCATGGTGCGCTGCATGCCCCAGAAGGAGCGGGCGCGCTTGGTGTCGTTGGCCGGCTGCACCGAGATGCTGCCGTCCTCGACCGCGTAGGTGACCTCGTCGGCCAGCGGCATGGACAGGGTGCCCTTGGCGCCCTTCACCGTCAGCGTACGGCCTTCGATGTTCGCGGTCACGCCCGCGGGGACGGTGACCGGCTTCTTACCGATGCGGCTCATCAGAACACCTCCGCCAGCACTTCGCCACCGACATTCTGGTCGCGCGCTTCGGCATCCGAAAGCACGCCACGCGGCGTCGAGACGATGGTCATGCCCAGGCCGTTGCGGACCCGCGGCAGCTCCTGCGAGCCGGAATAGACGCGGCGGCCCGGCTTGGACACGCGCGCCACATGCTGGATCGCCGGCTGGCCTTCGAAATACTTCAGCTCGATACGGAGGCCGGGGTGGCCGGACACCTGCTCTTCGCTGTAGCCACGGATGTAACCCTCGCGCTGCAGCACATCCAGCACGCGGGCACGCAGCTTCGACGCCGGCGACAGCACGCTGTCCTTGCGGGCGCGCTGGCCGTTGCGGATGCGGGTGAGCAGATCGCCCAGGGGATCGTTGATCGCCATATTCCTACCCTTACCAGCTCGACTTGACCACGCCCGGGATCATGCCCCGGGTGGCCAGCTGACGCAGCATCACGCGGCCCAGACCGAACTTGCGGTACACGGCACGCGGACGACCGGTGAGCTGGCAGCGATTGCGGACGCGCGTCGGATTTCCGTTGCGCGGTATTTCCGCCAGCTTCAGCCGCGCGATTAGGCGCTCGGTTTCGTCGAGGGATTCATCGTCGGCAATCGCCTTCAGGCGGGCATACTTGCCGGCATACTTCTTCACGAGCTGCTTACGACGCTCGTTCTTGTTGATCGAACTCAGTTTCGCCATGGACTTAAGCTCTCTTGTCCTTTGCGCCTCAGGCGGCTTGCTTCTCAGCCTGCGGCTGCGGGAACGGGAAACCGAACAGGCGAAGCAGCTCGCGCGCTTCCTCGTCGGTCTGGGCGGTGGTCGTGACGATCACGTCCATGCCACGGGTCTTGTCGACCTGGTCGTAGCTGATTTCCGGGAAGATCAGCTGCTCCTTCAGGCCGGTCGCGTAATTGCCGCGGCCGTCGAAGGACTTGTCGCTCAGGCCACGAAAGTCGCGGACGCGCGGCAAGGCGATGGTCACGAAGCGGTCGAGGAACTCGTACATCCGCTCGCGGCGCAGGGTCACCTTGCAGCCGATCGGCATGCCTTCACGCAGCTTGAACTGCGCGATCGACTTCTTGGCCTTGGTCACGACGGCCTTCTGGCCGGCGATCGCCGTCATTTCCGACGCGGCCTGCTCGACCTTCTTCTTGTCCTGCGTCGCTTCGCCGACGCCCATGTTCAGCACGATCTTCTCGAGCTTAGGCACCTGCATTGCGTTGGTGTAGCCGAACTTTTCCGTCATCGCCTTGACGATGGTGTCGTCGTACAGCTTTCGCAGCCGGGGCGTGTAGCCATCAGCCATCGATCTTCTCCCCGGTCTTGACGGCGACGCGAACCTTGGCGCCGTCCTGGGTCTCGAACCGCACGCGGGTCGGCTTGCCGTCCGCGGTCGCGATCGCAACCTTGGAAATGTGCATCGGAGCCTCGCGGCGCTCCAGGCCACCCTGCGGGTCGGCCTGGCTCGGCTTGCGGTGACGGGTCGCGACGTTCACGCCGGACACGATCACCTTGCCTTCCTTGGGGAAGGCCTTGGTGACGTCGCCCGTCTTGCCCTTGTCCTTGCCGGACAGGACGACGACGCGGTCACCCTTCTTGATCTTGGCAGCAGCCATCTCAAAGCACCTCGGGCGCGAGCGAAATGATCTTCATGTGACCAGCTGCGCGCAGTTCGCGCACTACCGGGCCGAAGATACGGGTGCCGATCGGCTCCCCGTTATTCTTGTTGATCAGCACCGCGGCATTGCCGTCGAAGCGGATCGTGGACCCGTCCGCGCGGTTGATGTCCTTGGCGGTGCGGACGATCACCGCACGGTGAACGTCGCCCTTCTTGACCTTGGCGCGCGGCGCGGCTTCCTTGATGGACACCACGATCACGTCGCCAACGCTGGCGAAGCGACGCTTGGAGCCGCCGAGCACCTTGATGCACTGGACGCGCTTGGCGCCCGAATTGTCGGCGACGTCCAGGTTGGACTGCATCTGAATCATGGAACCAGTCCTTCCTTACGCTGCGGTGGTTTCAGGCGCCCGGTGGGTATCCACCGCGCCGATAACCGTCCACGTCTTCAGCTTGGAGATCGGCGCGCATTCCTCGATGCGGACGGTCTGCCCTTCCTTGAACGTGTTGCCCTCGTCATGGGCATGATACTTCTTCGAACGGCGGATGATCTTGCCGTAGAGCGGGTGCTTCACCTTACGCTCCACCAGCACAACCACCGTCTTGTCGGTCTTGTCGGACACCACAGTGCCCGTCAGCACGCGCTTCGGCATCGTGTGGCCTCCTTACTTAGCAGCCGAGCGGGTACGCTCGGTCTGCAGCGTCTTGATCTGCGCGATCGTGCGGCGCACCTCCTTGACCCGGCTCGGCTTTTCGAGCTGGTTGGTGGCGGCCTGAAAGCGCAGGTTGAACTGTTCCCGCTTCAGCTCGGAAAGCTGGGTGGCGAGCTGGTCGTCGGTCGCGACCTTGAGATCGGCAATCTTCGCCATGGTCTTACTCGGCCTCGTACACGGACTCGCCCAGGCGGGCGACGACCTTGGTCTTGATCGGCAGCTTTTCCATCGCGCGCTCGAAGGCGACGCGGGCGAGCGGGCCGGGCACGCCGTCCAGCTCGAACAGGATGCGGCCCGGCTTCACGCGCGCGGCCCAATATTCGGGCGCACCCTTACCGGAGCCCATGCGGACCTCGGCAGGCTTGGTGGAGACCGGAACGTCCGGGAAGATGCGGATCCAGAGACGACCCTGGCGCTTGATGTGGCGCGTGATTGCGCGGCGAGCGGCCTCGATCTGGCGAGCGGTGATACGCTCGGGCTCGAGGGCCTTCAGGCCGAATGCGCCGAAGTTGAGCGCGGTCCCGCCCTTGGCGTCGCCATGGATACGGCCCTTGTGGGCCTTGCGGAACTTGGTGCGCTTCGGTTGCAGCATGTGTTTCTAACCTTCTGACACCGTAACGACGGCCGATCAGGCTGGCTGATGGATCAGGTGATCCCTCAGCGCGCCGGACGGACCCCCGAGGTCTGAGCTTCCATCATGAGGCGGTCCTGCGCGAGCGGGTCATGGCCCAGGATCTCACCCTTGAAGATCCAGACCTTGACGCCGCAAACGCCATAGGCGGTGTGCGCCTCGGCCTCGGCATAGTCCACATTCGCGCGCAGCGTGTGCAGCGGAACGCGGCCTTCGCGATACCATTCGGTCCGCGCGATTTCCGCGCCGCCCAGACGGCCGGCGCAGGTGATACGAATGCCCTCCGCACCGAGACGCAGCGCCGATTGCACCGCGCGCTTCATCGCACGGCGGAATGCGATGCGGCGCTCGAGCTGATCGGCAACGCCCTGCGCCACGAGCTTGGCATCGATCTCCGGCTTGCGGATCTCGACGATGTTCAGGCTCACGTCGGACGAGGTCATCGCGTTCAGCGTCTTGCGCAGCTTCTCGATGTCCGCGCCCTTCTTGCCGATGATCACGCCCGGGCGTGCGGCATAGACGGAGATGCGGGCGAGCTTGGCCGGACGCTCGATCACGACCTTGGAGATCGCGGCCTGCGGATGCGTCTTGAAGATGTACTGGCGGATCTTGAGATCCTCCAGCAGCAGGCGCGCATAATCGGCGCCGTCGGCATACCACCGGCTGTCCCAGGTGCGGTTGATCTGCAACCGCATGCCGATCGGGTTGGACTTCTGACCCATTATGCTTCTTCCTGCTCGCGAACGACCACGCGAAGGCGGCTGAACGGCTTGACGATGCGGGTGCTGCGGCCGCGAGCACGGGTGGCGAAGCGTTTCATGACGAGGCCCTTGCCCACCGACGCTTCCTGCACGATCAGCGCGTCGACGTCCAGATTGTGATTGTTCTCGGCATTTGCAATCGCCGAGGCCAGGCACTTGCGCACGTCTACAGCCATCGCCTTCTTGGAAAAAGCGAGAATGTTGAGAGCCTCTCCAGCCTTCTTGCCGCGGATCAGGCCCGCAACCAGATTCAGCTTGTACGGGCTGCCGCGAACGGCGGTGGCGACGGCGAGAGCCTCCTTGTCACCAACCTTGCGGGGGGATGCTGGCTTCGACATCAGCGCTTGCCCTTCTTGTCGGCGGCGTGACCCGGGAAGTAGCGCGTGGGCGCGAACTCACCAAGCTTCATGCCGACCATGTCCTCGTTGACCGACACCGGCACGAACTTGCGGCCGTTGTAGACACTGAAGGTCAGGCCGACAAACTGCGGCAGAATGGTGGACCGACGCGACCAGGTCTTGATCGGCGCGCGGGCGCCGCCTTCCTGTGCCGTCTCGGCCTTTTTCAGCAGGCTCAGTTCGACGAACGGGCCCTTCCAAACAGAACGAGCCATCTATCAGCCCTTCTTCTTTGCGTGACGCGACCGGATGATCATCTTGTCCGTCGACTTGTTCTTGCGGGTACGGTGGCCCTTGGTCGGCTTGCCCCACGGGGTAACCGGGTGACGGCCGCCCGAGGTCCGGCCTTCGCCACCGCCGTGCGGGTGGTCGACCGGGTTCTTGGCGACGCCGCGGGTCAGCGGACGATAGCCCAGCCAGCGGTTGCGGCCTGCCTTTGCCAGGTTCTGGTTGGCATTGTCCGGGTTGGACACCGCGCCGACCGTGCACATGCAGTCCGAGCGGACATAACGCTGCTCGCCCGAGTTCAGGCGAACCATCACCATGCCCTTGTCGCGACCGACGATCTGCACGTAGGTGCCGGCCGCCCGTGCGATCTGACCACCCTTGCCGGGCTTCATCTCGACATTGTGGACGATCGTGCCGACCGGAGCCTGGCCGACTTCCATCGCATTGCCGGGCTTAACGTCGGTCTTCTTGGCCGCTACCACCGTGTCGCCGACGCCGAGGCGCTGCGGCGCGATGATGTAGGCCAGCTCGCCGTCCTCATACTTGACGAGGGCGATGAACGCCGAACGGTTGGGATCATATTCGATCCGCTCGACCGTCGCCGGCTGGTCCCACTTGCGACGCTTGAAGTCGACGAAGCGATACTTCTGCTTGTGACCACCGCCGATGCCGCGCGCGGTCGCGTGACCCATGTTGTTGCGGCCGCCTGACTTGCGCAGACCCTCGGTCAGCGCCTTGACCGGCTTGCCCTTGAACAGCTGCGACCGATCGATCAAGATCAGGCCGCGACGCGCCGGGCTCGTCGGATTGTAATTCTTGAGCGCCATCGCTTAGATTCCCGTCGTGATATCGATCGTCTGGCCTTCGGCCAGAGTCACGATCGCCTTCTTGGAGTCCGAACGCTTGTAGGCCTCGCCCTTCCAGCGCTTGGTCTTGCCCTTGCTCACGATCGTGTTCACGCCCGTGACGGTGACCGAGAACAAAGCCTCGACCGCTGCCTTGATCTCGGGCTTCGACGCATCCTGCGCCACCTTGAAGACCACCGCATTATGCTCGCTGAGCAGGGTCGTCTTCTCGGTGATGTGGGGCGCGAGCACCACGTCGTAATGGCGGTTGTCCACCGCCCCGTTGGCCGGCTTCTTAGCCATTGAAACGCGCCTCCAGCTTCTCGACGGCGGCGCGCGTCAGCACCAGCGTGTCGTGGTTCAGGATGTCGTAGACGTTGGCGCCCACGGCCGGCATCAGATTGACGCCGCGCAGGTTGCCCGACGCATGCGCGAAGCTGATGTTGATCGCATCGCCGTCGATCACCAGCGCTTTCTTGCCGAAGCCGAGGCCCAGCAGCTGCGTCGCCAGCGTCTTGGTCTTGCCTTCGGCCACGTCCAGCACGTCGATCACGACCAGGCTGCCGTCCTTGGCCTTCGCCGACAGCGCCATCTTCAGGCCGAGCGCGCGAACCTTCTTGTTCAGGCCCGGATTGAAGTCGCGAACGCGGGCGCCGTGCGCCTTGCCGCCGCCGATGAACACCGGCGCGCGGCGATCACCGTGACGGGCGGTACCGCCACCCTTCTGGCGACCGAGCTTCTTGCCCGACCGCGCGACATCGGCGCGCTCACGCGTGCCACGGGCGGTGCCCCGGCGCTTTTCCAGCTGCCAGGTGACCACGCGGTGCAGGATGTCCGCACGCGGCTCGAGACCGAAGACCTCGTCGTTCAGCTCGATGTCGCCGGCGGCCGACGCGTCGAGGTTCTTAACTTGAACCTTCATGATCAGCCCTCCTGGGTCTCACCGGCTTCCGGCGTCTCGACGACGGGAGCAGCGGTGTTGCTGTTGACGGCGGCCTTCAGACCAGCCGGACGGGGCGCATCGGCATGACCCGGCACCTTGACCGCATCCTTGACGAGCAGCCAGCCACCCTTCGAGCCGGGCACGGAGCCACGGACGAACAGCAGCCCACGCTCGGCGTCCGTGCGGACGATCTCGAGGTTCTGCTGGGTGCGGTTGCGGTCGCCCATGTGACCGGCCATCTTCTTGTTCTTGAAGACCTTGCCCGGATCCTGGCGGTTGCCGGTCGAGCCGTGCGAACGGTGCGACACGGACACGCCGTGCGTCGCGCGCAGACCGCCGAAGCCCCAACGCTTCATCGCGCCGGCGAAACCCTTGCCCTGGGTGCGGCCCTGAATGTCGACATACTGGCCGGCGACGAAGTGATCGGCCGAGATCTCCGCGCCGACATCAAGGAGATTATCCTCGGTCACGCGGAATTCGTGCACGAACGCCTTGGGCTCAACCTCGGCCTTACCGAAGTGGCCGCGCTGCGGCTTGGCGACATTCTTGGCCTTGGCCACGCCCGCGCCAAGCTGAACCGCGACGTAGCCGTCACGATCAACTTCCTTGCGAGCAATGACCTGGACGCCTTCGAGCTGCAGGACGGTGACGGGCACGTGGCGCCCATCGTCCTGAAACAGCCGGGTCATCCCAACTTTCTTTGCGATCACGCCAGAGCGCATGATCCGGTTCCTTCCCAAACAGAGGCCCGCCATGTCCCGGCGGGCGTGCCAACGAAAAGGCATCCGCCACCGTATCGGCCGGCTTCCCGGCAACACGGCACCGAATGCCTGGCCCAACGAAACTGCATGCCCCGCCAGGGCCAATGTCCAACATGATGGTGACGGATCACCAGGATGTTGAAAGCGGGGACGCAGGCAACGGACAAACCGCGAGGTTCACGCCGTTCGGTATCCTAGCTTTCTACTTCAACCGGGAAACGATCGTCTCAGCGGGAAGCGAAAAGCGCCGGCAGGGGAATCACCCATGCCGGCGGTGTCAGCCTCTTACGCCAGCTTGATCTCAACATCAACACCCGCGGCGAGGTCGAGCTTCATCAGCGCGTCGACGGTCTGCGGGGTCGGCTGAACGATGTCCAGCAGGCGCTTGTAGGTGCGGACCTCGAACTGCTCACGGCTCTTCTTGTCGATGTGCGGGCCGCGATTGACCGTGAACTTCTCGATCCGGGTCGGCAGCGGGATCGGGCCACGGGTCAGCGCGCCGGTGCGTCGGGCGGTGTCGGCGATCTCGCCGGTCGCCTGGTCGAGTACACGATGATCGAACGCCTTCAGGCGAATGCGGATGTTGCTGTCCATGGTTCCTACCGATGCGAAAGAGCCTGGGCCCGCCAGCGATCCTTGCGGATGCGGGGACCTCTCATAAAAAGCAAACCGGCCGACTCTCCGAAGAGAGCCGGCCGGCTCGTTAGCGTGTGCGGGCTATATTACGCGGAGATCGCGCTGACAACCCCGGCGCCCACGGTGCGGCCGCCTTCACGGATGGAGAAGCGCAGGCCCTCTTCCATCGCGATCGGTGCGATCAGCTTGACGCCGAGCTGCACGTTGTCACCCGGCATCACCATCTCGGTGCCTTCCGGCAGCTTCACCTCGCCCGTCACGTCGGTCGTGCGGAAGTAGAACTGCGGACGATAGTTGGCGAAGAACGGGGTGTGACGGCCACCCTCTTCCTTCGAGAGGACATAGACCTCCGAAGAAAATTCGGTGTGCGGCTTGATCGAGCCCGGCTTGCAAAGAACCTGGCCACGCTCGACCTCTTCACGGCCGACGCCACGGATCAGCGCGCCGATGTTGTCGCCAGCCTGGCCCGAGTCGAGCAGCTTGCGGAACATCTCAACGCCGGTGACGGTCGTCTTCTTGGTGTCCTTGAGGCCGACGATCTCGACTTCCTCACCCACCTTCACGGTGCCGGTCTCGACGCGGCCGGTGACCACGGTGCCACGGCCCGAGATCGAGAACACGTCTTCAATCGGCATCAGGAACGGACGATCCAGCGGACGCTCCGGCTGCGGGATATACTCGTCCACAGCGGCCATCAGCTTCAGAACCGCGTCGCGACCGATGGCATCGTTCGAGCCGTCGAGCGCCTTGACGGCCGAACCCTGGATGACGGGGATGTCGTCGCCCGGGAAGTCGTAGGACGAGAGCAGCTCGCGGATCTCGAGCTCGACAAGCTCCAGGATCTCGGCGTCGTCGACCAGGTCGACCTTGTTCATGAACACGACCAGAGCCGGCACGCCGACCTGACGGGCGAGCAGGATGTGCTCGCGGGTCTGCGGCATCGGGCCGTCGGTCGCGGACACGACCAGGATGCCGCCGTCCATCTGCGCGGCGCCGGTGATCATGTTCTTCACATAGTCGGCGTGGCCGGGGCAATCGACGTGCGCATAGTGACGCGCGTCCGTCTCATACTCGACGTGCGCGGTCGAGATGGTGATGCCGCGCTCGCGCTCTTCCGGAGCCTTGTCGATATTCGCATAGTCAACGAAGGTCGCGCCGCCGGTTTCGGCGAGGACCTTGGTGATGGCGGCCGTGAGCGACGTCTTGCCATGGTCGACGTGGCCGATGGTGCCGATGTTGCAGTGCGGCTTCGTCCGCTCAAATTTAGCCTTAGCCATTGCTTCCTACCTTGCTTTCCGATGTTGGGAGTGACGGAACGCACCTCCAGACGGGGTGCGCCCATAGCAGCTTTTTCGGCTTATGCCAGCCTCCGTCACCGACTTGCAATGCGGCCCCTCCCCACGGGAACGGCCGCATCGCAATCGGTTACGCCATCTTGGCCTTCACCTCTTCGGCGACGTTCGCGGGAACTTCGTCATAGTGGCTGAACTGCATGGTGTACTGCGCGCGACCCTGGGTGAAGGAGCGCAGCTGGTTCACGTAGCCGAACATGTTGGCCAGTGGCACCATCGCCTCGACCGCCTGGGCATTGCCGCGCGTGTCGGTGCCCTGGATCTGACCACGGCGGCTGTTGAGATCGCCGATCACATCGCCGAGGTAATCCTCGGGCGTCACCACCTCGACCTTCATCACCGGCTCCAGGATGGTGATGCCGGCCTTTTGCGCCGCTTCACGCATCGCACCACGGGCGCAGATTTCGAACGCCAGGGCGGACGAGTCGACGTCGTGATACTTGCCGTCGATCAGGTGCACTTCGACGTCCACGATCGGGAAGCCGATCAGCGCGCCCGTCTGGGCAGTCTCGCGCATACCCTTCTCGACCGAAGGAATGTACTCACGCGGGATGTTGCCGCCCTTGACCTCGTCCACGAAGACGAAGCCCGAACCCCGCTCGCCCGGCTTCACCTGCACCTTGACTTCGCCGAACTGGCCGGAGCCGCCCGACTGCTTCTTGTGGGTGTAGGTCAGCTCGACCGGCTTCTTGAGGTATTCGCGATACGCCACCTGCGGCGCGCCGACATTGGCCTCAACCTTGAACTCGCGCTTCATGCGGTCGACCAGGATTTCAAGGTGGAGCTCGCCCATTCCCTTGATGATGGTCTGGCCCGATTCGTGATCGGTCGAAACGCGGAACGAGGGATCCTCGGCAGCCAGACGATTGAGCGCGATGCCCATCTTTTCCTGGTCCTGCTTGGTCTTCGGCTCCACCGACAGCTCGATCACCGGATCCGGGAATTCCATCCGCTCCAGGATGATCGGAGCCGACTTGGCGCACAACGTGTCGCCGGTGGTCGTTTCCTTGAGGCCGGCCAGCGCGACGATGTCGCCGGCATAGGCCTCGTCGATGTCCTCACGGCTGTTGGCATGCATCAGCAGCATACGACCGATCTTCTCGTCCTTCTCCTTGACGGAGTTGAGGTACGAGCCCTTGGCCAGCTTGCCCGAATAGATGCGCGCGAAGGTGAGCGAGCCCACGAACGGATCGTTCATGATCTTGAACGCCAGCGCGGAGGTCGGCGCGGCATCGTCGGCCGGACGCGTATCCTTGGTCTCGCCGTCCAGCTTGACGCCTTCCACGGCCGGAATGTCGAGCGGGCTCGGCAGGTAATCGACCACGGCGTCGAGCAACGGCTGCACGCCCTTGTTCTTGAAGGCCGAGCCGCACAGCACCGGCACGAACGAGAAGTTCAGCGTGCCCTTGCGGATCAGCTTCTTGAGGGTGACGCTGTCGGGCTCATTGCCTTCCAGATACGCCTCCATCGCGTCGTCGTCCTGCTCGACCGCCATTTCGATCAGCTCGGCACGCGCGGTGGCGGCTTCGTCGGCCATGTCGGCCGGAATGTCCTGATATTCGAACTTCGCGCCGAGGCTCTCTTCAAGCCACACGATCGCGCGATTCTCGACCAGGTCAATCAGGCCCTTGAACTGCCCTTCCAGGCCGATCGGGGTATACAGCACCATCGGGCGGGCGCCCAGACGGTCCTTGATCATGTCGACGCACATGTTGAAGTTGGCGCCGGTGCGGTCGAGCTTGTTGACGAAGCACATCCGCGGAACCTTGTACTTCTCCGCCTGGCGCCACACCGTTTCCGACTGCGGCTCAACGCCCGCAACGCCGTCGAAGCAGGCGACCGCGCCATCCAGCACGCGCAGCGAACGCTCGACTTCGATGGTGAAGTCGACGTGGCCGGGCGTGTCGATGATGTTGATGCGGTGCTCTTCGCCATTGCCTTCCTCGGCCCGCCAGAAGCAGGTCGTGGCGGCGGACGTGATCGTGATCCCGCGCTCCTGCTCCTGCTCCATCCAGTCCATCGTCGCCGTGCCTTCATGCACTTCGCCGATCTTGTAGGACTTGCCGGTGTAATAGAGGATGCGCTCGGTCGTGGTCGTCTTGCCGGCGTCGATGTGCGCCATGATGCCGATGTTGCGATAGCGCTCGAGCGGATGGCTGCGGGCCATGATCGTCAGTTCCTTAGCGATGCGGGGAGCCGGACCGTCCGGCTCCCCGCGATATAGGGACGGTTTGTTACCAGCGGTAGTGGCTGAAGGCGCGGTTCGCCTCCGCCATGCGGTGCGTGTCTTCGCGCTTCTTGACCGCATTGCCGCGGTTGTTGGCGGCATCCATCAGCTCGCCGGACAGGCGGGCGGACATGGTATGCTCCGAACGGCCACGCGCCGCGGTGATCAGCCAGCGGATGGCGAGCGCCTGGCTGCGCTCGGCACGGACCTCGACCGGAACCTGGTAGGTCGCACCGCCGACGCGACGGCTGCGGACCTCGATGCCCGGACGGACATTGTTGAGCGCGTCATGGAACACGCCGATCGGCTCGCGCTTGGCACGGGTCTCGATCGTGTCGAGGGCGCCATAGACGATGCTTTCCGCAACGGACTTCTTGCCGTCAAGCATGACGCTGTTCATGAACTTGCTGAGCACGACATCCCCGAACTTCGGATCGGGCAGGATTTCGCGCTTTTCTGGACGACGACGACGAGCCATCTTTTTCTTCCTTTAAACTTCAGCCTGATGATCGGACGATATGCCGATCGGCTTACTTCGGACGCTTTGCGCCGTACTTGGAACGGGACTGCTTGCGGTTCTTCACGCCCTGCGTGTCGAGCACGCCGCGCAGCACGTGGTAGCGCACGCCGGGAAGGTCGCGCACACGGCCGCCGCGGATGAGCACCACCGAGTGCTCCTGCAGGTTGTGGCCCTCGCCCGGGATGTAGCTGATCACTTCGCGCTGGTTGGTCAGGCGGACCTTGGCCACCTTGCGCAGCGCCGAGTTCGGCTTCTTCGGGGTCGTGGTATATACGCGGGTGCAGACGCCGCGCTTCTGCGGATTCTTTTCCATCGCAGGCACCTTGGACTTGGTGATCTGCGGTTCGCGACCCTTGCGGATCAGCTGATTGATCGTTGGCATGAAGCCCTTCACCTTCCGGGGTTACTTTACCCTGTCCGCAACCCGTTGCCGCCAGCCTCGATGCGGACGGAACAAGGAAAGGCCAAAGGTGGCATCGCGCCGCCCCGGCCCTGCAGACATTGGCAATGTTCAGCACACAGGCGAGCCCATCGGAGTCTCGCAAGCGTGCCGCCCTATAACCGGCGGGGCATACATGGTCAACCGGGGCAAGGGTGGGGCCGGATGGTTCCGTCCTCCCCACAATGACATACCAGCGACACAATCCTCCGCTCATGCGGCTGGACCTTCCGGCTGTACAAGGCATATCGATGGTGCGAGCGGGCGTGTCGCCTCTTCCTCGCGGCAGTAACGGCCGGGGCCGGTGCCGGATGGAGTGGTGACGAACGGAATGGCAAGGATCAATCACCTGGTGCGCCCGTCTCTTGTCGGCGGACCGGCCTGGATCATGGCGCTGGCCGCCGCGATCCTGCCGTTCCTGTTCGTGACCTTTCCTCCGCTGGTGGATGCGCCCGGCCATCTCGGCCAATATGCGATCCAGCTGGCGGGGCCCGACAGCCCACTGCGCCGCTATTTCGAGTTTCAGTGGGGCATGCGCCTCAACCTCGCCGTCGACCTGCTGATGGAGGCGCTGGCACCGTGGCTGGGCCTTGTCCGCGCCTTCTGGCTGGTGGTGCTGACCATCCCCGCCGTGACCGTGGCGGCGATCTGGCGGCTGGCCCGGGCGGGCAATCCGCGCGCCGCGGCGGCAAGCTGGGCCCTGCCGTTCGCCTACAGCTATCCGTTCAACTATGGCTTCCTCAATTATACGCTGACCGCCGCGCTGTCGCTGCTCGGCTATGCCGCCTGGCTGGAACTGGCCGATCGGCCCCGCCTGCGCGAGGCCCTGTTCTGGCCGCTGATGCCGATCCTGCTGCTGTTCCATGCGGTCGGCGGCATCCTGTTGCCGGTGATGATCGGGATTGCGGCGGCCACGCGCCATGCGCGTCTGCGTTCCACCGCGCCGTTCGTCGCCATCGACCGGGAGGGCTTACGTGCCTTGATAAGGGAGGCGCGGCCGGTCCTGGGCGCGATGGCGCTGGTGCTGCTGTGGAAACTCAACCAGCCGCCGAGGGGGCTGGAGACCAGCTACACGATCGGCGCCAAGTTCAACGCCATCGCGCTGGCGCTGCGCGATCAGTCGCGGGCGCTGGACATTGCCAGCATCGTCGCAATCCTTGCGGTGCCGCTGATCGGGCGGGCCCTGGGTGCGCGCTATACCCCCGCCAATGCGGCGGTGGTGATCGCCATCGGCGCCCTGTTCCTGATCATGCCGTCGCAGATGGCCGGCGCGTCCTTGTGCGACATGCGGCTGGTTCCGGCGCTGATGATCGCGGCGCTGGTGCTGCAGGACTGGTCGGCCGTGCCGCCCAAGGTGGCGCGGGGGTTCGCCATCGCCGGGCTCGCTGTGTTTCTGGTGCGGATGGGGGCCACGACCGCGGGCTTCATCGCCTATGAGCGCGTCTATGCCGCCGAGCTTCCGGCCCTGCCGCACATCCAGCGGGGCGCCAGGGTGCTGGCCCTGGTTCCGCGCCAGTGCGGATCCTGGAAGCATTGGCGGATGCGGCGGCTGGATCACCTGCCGTCGATGGTGACGGTGGAGCGCGATGCCTGGGTCAACGCCCATTGGGACGTGGGCGACATCCACCTGCTGCGCATCCTCTACCGCCCCTCGCCCGATTTCTACGACGACCCCTCGCAATTCGTGTCCTCGCCGCGCTGCGTGGCGCGCAAGAAGCCGCCGCGCACCGCCGAGCAGTGGCACAGCCGGCGGCGCACCCTGGCGCAGATCGCGCCGACCCTGCCGCTCGACGGCGCGGATTATCTGTGGACCATCCAGGAGCGGCTGCCCGCCGGCCCGTGGCAACGGCGGCTGACCCCGATCTGGTCCAACGGGGCGAGCACGCTGTACCGCATCGCGGCGCGCCCGCCCGCCTGAATCAGGTCCGCGCCTTGGGCTTGATGTAGACGTTCGCGATCTGGGGCCAGGCCTGGCGCAGCCTGGCCTCGGTGTCGGCGATCAGTTGCTCGATCCGGCCGACCGCCACCGCATCCTCGAAATCCACGCTGGCCGCCACGAACACCCGGTCCGGGGCGGTGTGGATGGTCACCACCTCCTGCACGGCGGTGACCTCCGGCTGGTCGTCGAACGCGGTGCGGATCGCCTCGATCAGAGCGGGGTTGGCACGCTCCCCGATCAGCAGCCCCTTGCTTTCCCGCGCCAGCATGAAGGCGACAAAGGCCAATGCGACACCGATCACGACGGAGGCGGCGCCGTCCCACATCGGATTTCCGGTCACCTGCGCGAGCGTGATGCCGATCGCCGCCACGATCAGGCCGAAGATCGCGGCGCTATCCTCGAACAGCACCACGAAGGTGGTCGGGTCCTTGGACACGCGGATCGCCTGCCACCAGCCCATGTCGCCGCGCGACTCGGAGAATTCGCGCACCGCCACCAGCCACGACGTGCCCTCCATGGCGATGCTAATGGCGAGCACCACATAGGCGACGATCGGGCTGCCGAGCGGCTCCGGATCGAGGATGTGCAGCACGCCTTCGTAGATGGACAGGCCCGCGCCCGTGGCGAAGATCAGGATCGCGACCACGAAGCTCCAGAAATACAGTTCGCGGCCATAGCCCAGCGGGTGGATGGCGTCGGCGGGCTGACGGGATCGCCGCTCCCCATAGAGGAGCAGGATCTGGTTGAGGCTGTCCACCACCGAGTGGAACCCCTCGGTCAGCATCGCCGACGATCCGGTAAAGACCGCCGCCACGAACTTGGCGACGGCGATGCCGAGATTGGCGGCCAGCGCCGCGTAGAGGACCAGCTTGCCGTTGCCGCCGTGTGCCTGCGCCGCCATCAGCGCGGCCCGGACATAAGGGGGGCGCTCACTTCTTCATGGGGTCGTGGCCCCAATTCATCAGCGAATAGCGCCAGTCGCTGTGATCCTTGTCCTCCGCCGGGCCGCCCTGCGCCATGTGGCGGTGCACGTAGCCAACGACCTTGCGCATATGGGTATAATCGTCGTCGGTCAGGTCGGCCTGCCTGGTGCGCTTGATCGCGATGATCCGCGTGCCGGACTTATGGCCGACGCTTTCGCCGGGCCCATCGCCATCCTCGCCCTTCCAGCCGACGCGCTGGCTGTCTTCGCTGTCGAGCCAGCGTTCGAGTTCGGCGGGGGTCATGTTGACCGCCTCGCCGAACGCCTTCCTGGTTTGTGCCTGATCGTCCGCGTCAGCCATGCCCGCACTCCTGTGTGAGTGCAGGCAACGGGCGGGCGGACGATCGGCTCCGTCACATGTGGATCACGCGACCATAAGCGGCCAGCACGCTTTCGTGCATCGCTTCGGACAATGTCGGGTGCGGGAAGATGGTGGCCATCAGGTCGGCCTCCGTTGTTTCCAGCTGCTTGGCGACGGTATAGCCCTCGATCAGCTCGGTCACTTCCGGGCCGGTCATGTGCGCGCCGAGCAGTTCGCCGGTCTTGGCGTCGAACACCGTCTTCACGAAGCCTTCCGCTTCGCCAAGCGCGATCGCCTTGCCATTGCCGATGAACGGGAATTTGCCGACCTTGACCTCGTAGCCGAGCTCCTTGGCCTTGGCCTCGGTATAGCCGACGCTCGCCACCTGCGGGCGGGAATAGGTGCAGCCGGGAATGTTGCGCACGTCCATGGCGTGCGGGTGCACGTCCTTGTTGCCGGCGGCCTGGGCGATCGCCTCCACCGCGATGATGCCTTCGTGGCTCGCCTTGTGGGCCAGCCAGGGCGCGCCGGTGATGTCGCCGATCGCGTAAACGCCGTCGACATTGGTGCGGCACATCGGGTCGATCACGACATGGCCGCGTTCGGTCTTCACGCCCAGCGCCTCCAGCCCGATATTCTCGGTGTTGGGCACGATGCCGACCGCGACGATGACGTGGCTATACTCCTTGGTCAGCGTCTTGCCGTCGGGCTGCTTGATGGTGGCGGTGACGGAGCGGCCGGGCTTCACGTCCAATTTCTCGACGCCGTGCTTGGGCAGGATGGTCATGCCCTGCTTCTCGAACTGCTTCTGCACGAAGGCGGAGACCTCATGGTCCTCCACCGGCAGGATGCGGTCCAGCATCTCGACGATGGTCACCTTGGCGCCCATGTCCGAATAGAAGCTGGCGAATTCGCAGCCGATCGCGCCCGAACCGATGACCAGCAGCTCCTTCGGCATCTCGTTCGGGGTCATCGCATGGCGATAGGTCCAGATGCGGTCGCCGTCCGACTTGGCGAACGGCAGGTCGCGGGCGCGCGCGCCGGTCGCCAGGATGATCGCCTTGGCCTGCACCTCGGTCGTGGCGTCGCCGGTCTTGACCGTGATCCTGTTCTTGGCGGTGAGCGTGCCGACGCCCTCGACCACGGTGACCTTGTTCTTCTTCATCAGGCCCTTGACGCCGGCATTCAGCTGCCCGGCGACCTTGCGGCTGCGGTCGACGATCTTGGGCAGGTCGAACCCGGTCTTTTCCGCCGACAGGCCGTAATTCGCGGCATGGGTCATGTAGTGATAGACTTCGGACGTGCGGAGCAGCGCCTTGGTCGGGATGCAGCCCCAGTTAAGGCAGATGCCGCCCAGCCGCTCGCGCTCGACGATCGCGACCGTCATGCCAAGCTGCGCCGCGCGGATCGCCGCGACATAGCCGCCCGGGCCCGAGCCGAGGATTGCGAGATCGTAAGTGTCCGCCACGTCTGTCTCCTAACCGTCCCGGCCGCCGTCAGTTCTGGACCATCGGCGGGACGACGCGCTTCTGGCGGTCCTCACCGATGGCGACGAAGGTGAACTGGGCCTGCGTTACCTTGTGAAAAACATTCTCGTTGCGCGTGCGCCGCCACGCCTCGACATCGACCTTCATCGACGTGCGGCCGACCGCAACGAGCTTGGCATAGACCGACACCTCGTCGCCGATCGCCACCGGCCGGTGAAAGGCCATGGCGTCGACCGCGACGGTGGAGGCCCGCCCGCCCGAATGGCGGGAGGCGACGGACGCCGCCGCCAGGTCCATCTGCGCCATCAGCCAGCCGCCGAATATGTCCCCATAGGGGTTCGTATCCTGCGGCATGGCCGTGACCCGGATGGCGGGCTCATGCGTCGGCGGGCTTTCCGTCGATTCGCTCAAGCGAGCATCCCCAGCGGGTTTTCCACCAGCCGCTTGAACGCCGCCATGAACGCCGCGCCGTCGGCACCGTCGATCGCGCGATGGTCGAAGCTGCCGGTGGCGCTCATCACCGTCGCCACGGTGAGTTCGTCACCCACGACATAAGGCCGCTTCTCGCCCGCGCCGATCGCCAGGATCATGGCCTGGGGCGGGTTGATGATCGCCTCGAACTGCTTGATCCCGTACATGCCCATGTTGCTGAGCGACGCGGTGCCGCCGGCATATTCGTGCGGGCTTAGCTTGCCCTCGCGCGCACGGACGGCGAGATCCTTGATCTCGGTGGCGATGGTCGAGAGCGACTTGGTGTCTGCACCCGTCACGACGGGCGTGATGAGGCCACCTGGGATCGACACGGCGACCGAGATGTCGGCGCGCTTGAACTGGATCAGGCTGTCGCCGGCGAACTGGACGTTGCACACCGGCACTTCCATCAGTGCGGCGGCCTGCGCCTTCACCAGCATGTCATTGACCGACAGCTTGATGCCGCGGCTTTCCAGGCCCTTGTTCAGCTCCGTCCGCAGCTTCAGCAGCGCGTCCAGGTTCACGTCCACCGTCAGGTAGATGTGCGGCACCTGCTGCTTCGATTCGGTCAGGCGGCGCGCAATGGTCTTGCGCATGTTGGACAGCTTGACGGCTTCGGACGGCACGCCTTCCGGCGCGGCGGCCACGGTCGGCGCGGCGGCCGGCCTGGGCGCCTCGGCAGCGGCGGCCGGAGCAGCGGCGGCGGGCTTGGCACCGCTGGCCTTGGCGCCCTCGACATCCGCCTTGACGATGCGGCCGTTGGGACCGGAGCCGGACAGCCCGGACAGGTCGACGCCGTTCTGCTCCGCGATGCGGCGGGCGAGCGGGCTCGCCTTCACGCGGTCGCCGCCCTGGGTGGAGGGCTGTGACGACGACCGGGCGGCGGGCTGGCTGCCCGGATTGGTCTGCGACGGCGTCGGATCGGTCGCGGGCGAGGCGCCATAGCCCTTTTCGGCCACCGGCGGCTCCTTGCCTTCGGATTTCGCCTGCGCGGCCGGCTGTTCGGCCTTGGGCGCGGGCGCGGCGGAAGCATCCTCCCCCTCGCCGGCCATGATCAGGATCACGGAGCCCACCTTCACACCGTCCGTCCCCTCGGGCACGAGCAGTTTCTGCACGGTGCCTTCGTCGATGGTCTCGAATTCCATGGTCGCCTTGTCGGTCTCGATCTCGGCGAGGATGTCGCCGGACTTGACCGTATCCCCTTCCTTCACGAGCCACTTGGCGAGGGTGCCCTCCTCCATCGTCGGCGACAAAGCGGGCATCTTGATCTCGATCGGCATGGGAAAACGGCCTCTCCGGGCAGGATAGATGTGCGGCGGTCCCTTTCGGACAGCACGCGTTGGGGGTCAAGGTCCGCTTGTCTTGGCAACGGGAACGCGCAATCCTGCAACGGTGCGTACATATCTCGCCATCGTCGACGACAAGCCCGAAGCGCGAGTCGCGCTTCGCTTCGCCGCGCGCCGTGCCGCCAAGACCGGCGGCGCCATCGCCATCCTCGCACTCGTGCCCCAAACGGAGTTCGTCCACTGGCAGGGTGTGCAGGACGCGATAGAGGAAGAGGAAATGCTGCGGGTGGAGGCGATGGTCCACCAGGCGGCCGGCGCGCTGCTGGAGGAAACCGGCATCACCCCCGACATCATGGTCCGCCAGGGCGAGGGCACGACGGTGATCCGCCAACTGCTTGATAAGAGGCCGGAGATCGCAGCTTTGGTGCTGGGCGCGGCGCCGGACGGCGCACCGGGGCCGTTGGTCGACTTCTTCACCGGATCGGGCGCGGGCAAGCTGCCCTGCCCGATCATGATCATCCCCGGATCACTCAGCGACGAGGCTCTTGATCACCTGAGCTAGGACTTTCGCGCGGCAATGAAGTAATCCAGATTGGTGTTGTCCGAGAGCACAAAGCCGGCGCGCGGATCGAACGACAGGCCGCTCACGTCGGTGACCACCAGCCCCGCCGCCGTCACATGCGCGGTGAGTTCGTCGGGCGTCAGGAACCTGTTCCAGTCATGCGTGCCCCGGGGCACCATTCCCAGCCCCTCGCCCACCGTGATCAGCGCCAGCTGCGACAAAGGCGTGCGATTCGGTGTGGACAGGATCATCACCCCATCGTCCGCCAGCAACCCCGCCAGCGCCGCGATGAAGCGGGCGGGGTCGGCGACATGCTCCACCACCTCCATCGACGCGACCAGATCGAAATGTTCGCCCGCAAGCTGCGCCACCTCGCCCGCGCGATAATCGATGGCGAGGCCCTGCCCTTCGGCATGGAGGCGGGCGGCGGCGATATTCTCCGGCGCGGCATCCACCCCCGTCACCGCCGCGCCGAGCCGTGCCAGCGGTTCGGACAGGAGGCCCGCGCCGCAACCCACGTCGAGCGCGCGCCTGCCCGCGAGCGGCCGGCGTGCTTTCGGATCGAAGCCCCACAGCGCATCCAATTGCCCCCGCACGTAACGCAGCCGCGCCGGGTTGAGCCGGTGCAGCATGGCGGAGGAGCCCTTGGGATCCCACCAGTCGGCGGCAAGCCTGCCGAAATGCGCGGCCTCAGCGGGATTGATCGTGTCGGTTGCGTTCATGACACGCGCTCGCTAGCAGGGCCGAACACTGCGCCCAAGCGCATTCCCGCAATTTAATTACGAAGATCTCAGCTCCATGGCACGCATCGTGATGAAGTTCGGCGGCACCTCCATGGCCGGGATCGAGCGCATCCGGAACGTGGCCGCGCGCGTCAAGCGCGAGGTGGAACGCGGCAACGAGGTCGCGGTGGTCGTGTCCGCCATGGCGGGCGAAACCGATCGGCTGGTGAATTTCTGCCGCGAGGCGAGCCCGCTCTACGATCCCCGCGAATATGACGTGGTGGTGGCGAGCGGGGAGCAGGTGACGAGCGGCCTGCTCGCCATCACGCTCCAGTCGATGGGGGTCAAGGCGCGGTCCTGGCTCGGCTGGCAGCTGCCGATCGCGACGTCGGAGGCGCATTCCACCGCCCGCATCTCCACGATCGACAGCGACAAGCTGGGCGAAGCGATGCGCGGCGGCGAGGTTGCGGTGATCCCCGGCTTTCAGGGCATGACCGAAGAGGGGCGCATCACCACCCTCGGCCGGGGCGGATCGGACACTTCGGCGGTCGCGGTGGCCGCCGCGATGAAGGCCGACCGTTGCGACATCTATACCGACGTGGACGGGGTCTACACCACCGACCCGCGCATCGTACCCAAGGCGCGCAAGCTGGCCCACGTCACCTATGAAGAGATGCTGGAACTGGCGAGCGTGGGCGCCAAGGTGCTGCAGACCCGCTCGGTCGGCTTGGCGATGAAGGAAAAGGTCCGCGTCCAGGTCCTGTCCTCGTTCGGCGACGCGCCGGACGGCGGCGACCTGCCCGGCACCATGATCGTGGACGAAGACGAGATCGAAGGAAGCAAGATGGAACGCCAGCTCATCACCGGCATTGCCCACGACAAGAACGAGGCCAAGGTCACGCTGACCGCCGTGCCCGACCGCCCCGGCGCGGTCGCCGGGATCTTCACGCCGCTGGCCGATGCCAACATCAACGTCGACATGATCGTGCAGAACGTGGCGCACGCGACCGGATCGACCGACGTGACCTTCACCGTGCCCGCCGCTGAGCTGGCCCGCGCGCTGGACGTGCTGGCCAGGTCCAGGGACGCGATCGGCTATCAGGAGCTGGTCCACGACACCTCCGTCGCCAAGATCTCGGTCGTGGGTGTCGGTATGCGCAGCCATGCGGGCGTCGCGGCGCAGATGTTCAAGAGCCTGGCCGATCGCGGCATCAACGTGCTGGCCATCACCACCAGCGAGATCAAGGTCTCCGTCCTGATCCACGAGGATTATACCGAACTGGCGGTACGCGTGCTGCACACCGCCTATGGGCTCGACGCGACGGACGAGGCCGCCTAAGGGCCCGTCGCCCGCGCGGAGGCCGGGTTCCCACGTCCACCGGGACGTGGGACGATGCATGATTCGGCCAACAAGACCCCTTCCTCCGCAGGGGCGACGGAGATTGAATTGAGCGCAGCGCACCCCAGAACCGACGCCTTGATGGCGCGCGGCGCGGAGTTTCTCGGCAGCCGCCATGCCATCATGGCCGGCGCCATGTCGTGGGTGTCGGAACGGAACCTGGTCTCCGCCATGTCCAACGCCGGCGGTTTCGGCGTGATCGCGTGCGGGGCGATGACGCCCGCTTTGCTGGATGCGGAAATCGCCGCGACGAAGGCGCTGACGGACAGGCCGTTCGGCGTGAACCTGATCACCATGCACCCCGATCTGATGGAATTGATCGCGGTATGCGGCCGCCACCAGGTCGGCCATGTCGTGCTGGCCGGCGGACTGCCGCCCAAGGGCAGTTTGGAGGCGATCAAGGCGACCGGCGCCAAGCTGATCGCGTTCGCGCCCGCGCTCGCGCTTGCCAAGAAACTGGTCCGCTCCGGCGTGGATGCGCTGGTGATCGAGGGGATGGAGGCGGGCGGCCATATCGGCCCGGTCTCCACCTCCGTCCTCGCGCAGGAAATGCTGCCGGAGATTGCCGAGCAGCTGCCGGTGTTCGTCGCGGGCGGGATCGGCCGGGGCGAGGCGATGGCCGGCTATCTGGAGATGGGCGCCGCCGGCGTGCAGCTGGGCACGCGCTTCGTCTGCGCGACCGAGTCGATCGCGCATCCCAATTTCAAGAAGGCGTTCATCCGCGCGTCCGCCCGCGACGCGGTCGCCAGCGTGCAGATCGACGCGCGCCTGCCCGTGATTCCCGTCCGCGCGCTCAAGAATGCCGGCGGCGAGCTGTTCACCGCCAAGCAGCGCGAGGTGGCGCTGGCTCTCGACGAACAGAAGGTCGAGATGACGGAGGCGCAGCTGCAGATCGAGCATTATTGGGCGGGCGCGCTCCGCCGCGCGGTGATCGACGGCGATGTGGAGCATGGCTCGGTGATGGCCGGTCAGTCGGTCGGCATGGTGACCCGGGAAGAACCGATCGCCGACATCATCGCCACCCTGCTCGACCAAGCCGAAGCGGCGCTGGCGCGGCGGCGCTGAAACGGGTCGGTGCCGTGCGCCGCAAGGACGCGCCACGGCACCGGACCGTTTTTTCTACTCCTTCGGAGCAAGAGCGGCATGGAGCTGGAATGCCGGGTGGTAATTCGGGCCATCGGCTTAATCCCGATGCCGAATTGAGGCAGGTTCCATCTTCAGGTTAACCAAGCCCCGCCTAACAGCCACAGCGGGTGAACCCATGAAACTTCGTGCTTTTCTTGCCGGAACCGCCATGATCCTGAGCGTTGCGCTCGCCGGACCCGTTCAGGCCGCGCAGGGCTTGAACGGCCGTTACTTCGGCGGGCCGTCCGGCAGCATCGACGCGGCGGAGGACCGGATCGAGGAAGGCAGCCTTGCCGCTACCTTCACGGCCACCACCGTCTGCTTCCCCGGCTGCGGCCAGATCATCGGCACGCACGAGCATCTATCCACCTTCCTGGGCGCAGGCCATTATCGCGATCTGTCGGCCGATCCGGAAGGTCTGGTCAATCGCGTGCTGGAGCTGACGGGTTTCCTCAACATCGCGACGACCGGCACCTACACGTTCGCGCTGGGCTCGGATGACGGGTCGCGCCTGTACATCGACGGCAATGTCGCGATCGACAACGATTTCGGGCACCCCTTCGGCTATGTGACGACGGGGCTTGCCTTGGCGGCGGGCAGCCACAGCTTCCGCCTCGTCCACTTCGACAATGGCGGCGGGACCGGCCTGTCCGTGTTGCTGAACGGCGAAGGGCTGGGCGGCAGCTTCCTTTCCACGGAGGGCGCGGTTCCGGAACCGGCCTCCTGGGCGCTGATGGTCGGCGGCTTCGGCATGGCGGGGGCCGCCCTCCGCCGCCGCCGGGCGCAGCCGCTCCTCGCCTGACCGGGGCAGCCGGATCCTGCGGCGGCACGAACCCCGATCCGCACCGAAGCGGAGCAAAGCCAAGCCTCCGGTAAGGCCTGTCCGCCCAAACGGGCCGCATGACCTTTTTCCGCGGCCTGATGCTGCTGCTGGCCGTGGGCGCCTGCTATGCGGCCTTTCTGAACGGCGCCACGCCGAACGGCGTACGAACGCCCCGCGCGGTCACGGAAGCGGCAGTCCACGCGGTGGACAGGAAAGCAGCTGCCACGGGCTCGCCCGCTGCCGGGACCGTCGTCATGCTGTCCCGCGCCGCATCGGGGGACCCGTTGCTGATGCTGATCGCGGCCAAGGGATTTGCGTGCCAGCGGATCGACAGTGTCGAGCCGCTGGCACGCGAACAGGGCATCTTCGCCATCCATTGCCGCGATCATGCGGGCGGGCTCGTCAGCTACGCGGTCGATACCAGGCTGCAACAGGTACAGCCGCTCGCCCCGGACGCCCTCCCGCCGCGGCAGCAAGCGCCGTTGGACCGGCGAAAGGGTTTCTGATAGCCATCGGACGACATGGGCACCGCCTCCGCAACCGTCGCCGCGCGCGAAATCCTGACCCGCCTGCATGACGTCATGGCGTCGCGCGCCCACGCTCAGGCCAAGCTGGACCAGGTGGTCGACATCATCGGCCAGGCGCTAAACAGCGAAGTGTGCTCCATCTACCTGCTGCGCGAGGGCCAGCTGGAGCTGTTCGCCACGCGCGGCCTCAACAAGGAAGCGGTGCACGTCACCCGCCTTGGCCTGGGCGAAGGGCTGACCGGCACCATTGCCGAGCGGGTGGAGACGCTGAACCTGGCGGAGGCGACCAGCCACCCCGACTTCGTCTACAATCCCGAAACCGGCGAGGAACTGTTCCACAGCTTCGCCGGTGTGCCGATCGTGCGGGCCGAGCGGTCGGTGGGCGTGCTGACGGTGCAGCATGTCGAGCCGCGCCGCTATGCCGATGTCGAGATCGAGGCGTTGCAGACCGTGGCGATGGTGCTGGCCGAGCTGATCGCCGGCGCCGAGCTGATCGACGAGGCGACCGCGCGCGGCCCCGATGCGCGCGATGCCGGCCCGGCGCGCCTGACCGGCCTGAAGCTGGTCGAGGGCATGGGCGCGGGCTATGCCGTGTTCCACCAGCCGCGCGTGGTGGTGGAGCATACGGTGGCCGAGGATATCGAGGCCGAACGCCACCGCGTCTATTCCGCCTTCGACAAGATGCGGGAACAGATCGACCGCATGATGAGCCAGGCCGAATTCGGCGTGGCGGGCGAGCATCAGGACATCCTCGCGACGTACAAGATGTTCGCCTATGACGAAGGCTGGTCGCGCCGGATCAATGCGGCGATCGACAGCGGCCTGACCGCCGAGGCGGCGATCGAGCGCGTGCAGCAGCGCACCCGGATGCGGATGCGCGAGATCGACGATCCGCTGCTGGCCGACCGGATGCACGATCTGGAGGACCTGTCCAACCGGCTGCTGCGGATCGTGTCGGGGCAGCTCGGCACGGCCGCGCAACTCGGCCTGCGGCGGGATTCGATCCTGATCGCCCGCAATCTCGGCCCGGCGGAGCTGCTGGAATATGATCGCCGGCGGTTGAAGGGCGTGGTGCTGCAAGAGGGATCGCTGACCAGCCATGTGGTGATCGTCGCCCGCGCGATGGGCGTGCCGGTGCTCGGCCGGGTGCGCGATGCCCGCCGCATGATCGGCGACGGCGACATGATCCTGCTCGACGCCAGCCAGGGCGCGGCCTTTGTCCGCCCCACCCCGGCGATGGACGAGGCGTTCGAGACCCGCTTGCAGCTGGGACAGAAGCGCCGCGCCGAATTCGCCGCGATGCGCGATCTGCCGCCGGAAACCCGGGACGGCACGCGCATCACCCTAATGGTGAATGCCGGGCTGCGCGACGACGTGGCCGCGCTCGACACCACCGGCGCCGATGGCATCGGCCTGTTCCGCACCGAGTTCGAGTTCCTGATCTCCGCCGAACTCCCCAAGCGCGAGCGCCAGATGCGCCTCTACCGCGACGTGATGGAGGCGGCGGGCGATCGGCCCGTCATCTTCCGCACGGTCGACATCGGCGGCGACAAGGTGCTGCCCTACATGAACGCCGATTCGGCCGATGAGGAAAATCCCGCCATGGGCTGGCGCGCCATCCGCCTGGCGCTGGAACGCGACGCGCTGATGAAGGCGCAGGCCGAGGCGCTGATCACGGCCGCCGGCGGGCGCACGCTGAACGTCATGTTCCCGATGGTGTCCGAACCATGGGAGTTTGACGAGGCGCGCGACCTGTTCGAGGCGCAGCGCCACGTCGTCGCACGCAAGGGCAAGCCGCTGCCGCTCGCCATTCGCTACGGTGCGATGCTGGAAGTGCCGGCGCTGGCGGAAAGCCTGGACCTGCTGCTGCCGCGGCTGGACTTCCTGTCGATCGGCACCAACGACCTGACCCAGTTCCTGTTCGCCGCCGATCGCGCGCACCCCAAGCTGGCGGAACGCTATGACTGGCTGAGCCCCGCCATCCTGCGCTTCATCGCGCGAGTGACGGGGCAGGTGCAGGCGACGGGTGTGCCGATCGGAATTTGCGGCGAAATGGGCGGGCGCACGCTGGAGGCGATGGCGCTGATCGGGCTGGGCATCGACCGGCTGTCGATCACCCCGGCGGCGGTCGGCCCGGTCAAGGCGATGATCCGCTCGCTCGACCTGGCGTCGCTGCGCGCCTTCATGCCCGATCTGCTGGTCGCCCCGCCGCGCGACCTGCGCGCCGTGCTGCAGCAGTGGGCGAGCGATCACGATGTACGCATCGCCTGACCGGACGCACGGCCCGACGACAGGCGCAGGTGCAGGTTTGACACACGCGATGCTTTCTGCGTCTGTTTACATATATTAGGTCGTGCGGCGTGCCTCGGGGGATGGTTGAGCGACAAGGCGATGATGGAAAACGGATTGAGCGGTTCCACGGTAGGCGAACGCCTGCGCATCGCGCGCGAGGCGCAAGGCCTGGATGTCGAGGATATCGCGTCGCGCACGCGCATCCCGACCCGGCATCTGCGCATGATCGAGCGGGGCGATTATGCCGGTCTTCCCGCGCCGACCTATAGCGCCGGTTTCATCAAGACCTATGCCCGGCTGCTGGGGCTGGACGGACGCGAATTGTCCGACCAGTTCCGGACCGAGATCGGCACGGCCACGGTGGAGTCGCACAAGCCACAGCCCTATGAACCGGCCGATCCGCGCCGCACCCCGCCGATCGGGCTGGCGCTGCTCGCTCTGCTGGTCGCGATGGTGGTTGGGCTCGGCTACCTTTATTGGCGCGGCGCGCGCGACGAACCGGTCGAAGTTGCCGCACAGGCCAGCGATGCGCCGGCGGCCGCGCCCAACCGCGCGCAACCGGCGGCCCAGCCGATGGCGCCCACGCCCGCACCCACCGGCGGCCCGGTGGCGATCGGCGCAAACCAGGACGTGTGGGTGCGCGTGTCCGACGGCGGCAAGACCCTGTTCATGGGCACGCTGAAGCCGGGCAACCGGTTCGACGTGCCGGCCGACGCGGTCGATCCGCTGCTCACCACCGGGCGGCCGGGCTCGACCACCATCACCGTGGGGCAGACGCCGATCCCGTCGGTGGGCGATCCGGATCGCGCGGCCAAGAACGTGTCGCTCAAGGCCGACGCGCTGCTTGCCCGGGTGGCGACCCCGCCGCCCGCCACGCAGCCGGCGGCGGGCGCCGCGACTCCCGTTGAAAACGGCGCGGGTCCGGCCTGAGCGGCTTCACCCGCGCTTCAGCTTGGCTATGCTTGAAGGGCGTTGTGCGGTCCCGTGCTGCAGACCGCCAGTTCCGGAGATTGCATGTTTCGCTTGTCCAGCCTCCTCGCCTTGACCATCGCGGCCCTGCCGCTGCCGGTCATGGCCGCCGAACGGGGACCGATCGACACGCGCCTTGAGCGGGTGGAGAAGGAATTGCGCGCGGTGCAGCGCAAGGTCTTCCCAGGCGGCGACCAATCCTTTTCGCAGGCGGAGATCAGCGCGCCGGAGGTGGTGGCCCCGACCGGCGTTCCCGCCAGCGCGCCGCTTAACGACCTGACCGCGCGGGTCGATTCGCTGGAACAGTCGATCGCGCAGCTGACCGCCCAGGTGGAGCAGGCAGATCACCGCCTGACCATCCTGTCCGAACAGGCGGCCAAGGACCGGCAGGAATTCGCCAACCGCCTGCAAGTGCTGGAGCAAAGCAGCGCCGCCGCCGAGCCGGCGGTGGGCGCCGAACTGGCCGCCCCGCTGGTCACGCCGGTGCCCGCCGCGCCGCGTCCGGGCCCGGGCAAGCAGGCCAGGCCCGCACCCGCCGCTCCCGTGGTGGCGCCCGCTGACGAGCCCGCGGCCGACGAAGCTGCGCTCGTCGCCAGCGACGACCCGGCGGAGGAGGCCTACATGGCCGGTTACCGCCTGTGGACGCAGAAGAAATATCCCGAGGCGCAGGCCGCGTTGCAGGCAGTGGTCAAGAAATATCCCAAGGGCCGCCGCGCCAGCTATGCGCAGAACCTGCTCGGCCGCGCCTATCTGGATGCCGGCCGGCCCGCCAATGCGGCGGAGGCGTTCGCCGCCAATTACCAGACCAACCCGCGTGGCGAGCGCGCGCCCGACAGCCTCTATTATCTCGGCCAGTCGCTGGTGAAGCTCAACAAGGCGGCGGATGCGTGCCGGGTCTATGACGAGTTCACCGCCGCCTACGGCACCACCGCCGAAGCGGGGCTGAAGACGCGGGTGGCGACGGCGCGCAAGGACGCCAAGTGCAAGTGACGCACGCGCGATCGTGATCGTCCGGGCGCCATTGCCGGAGCGGGTGGCGCGCTTCGCCGCTGACCTGGATCGCATCGCGCCCGGCGGCCAGCTGGCGGTGGCGGTGTCGGGGGGGCCGGACAGTCTGGCGCTGCTGCTGCTCGCCTCCGCCGCGCGTCCGGGCCGGGTGGTCGCCGCCACGGTGGATCATGGCCTGCGTCCCGAGTCGGCCGGCGAAGCGGCGATGGTCGCCGACCTGTGCCGTGCCTTGTCGATCCCGCACCATGTCAGCCGGATCACCGTGGAGGCGCGGGGCGAGGGTATCCAGGCGGCGGCCCGGACGGCGCGCTATGCCGCACTGACCCGCTGGGCCCGTGACGAAGCGGCGGACTGGCTCGCCACCGCCCACCACCTCGACGATCAGGCCGAAACCATGCTGATGCGGCTCGCGCGGGGATCGGGCGTGACCGGCCTGTCCGGCATCCGCCCGTCACGCAGGCTCGGCCGCGACCTGTCGCTGGTGCGACCCCTGCTCGGCTGGCGCAAGGCGGAACTGGTGCAGGTGGCGGCGGCGGCGGCGGCGGGGCTGACGCCGGTCGACGATCCCTCCAACCGCGATCCCCGCTTCGATCGCACCCGTGCGCGTGCCCTGCTGACACAAGGCTGGCCCACGCCGGAACGTCTGGCCGCGGTCGCCACCCGGCTGGGAGAGGCCGAGGCCGCGCTCCACTGGCAGACCGAACGCCTCGCGCGCGCGCGGCTGACCGTAGGCGATGGCCGCGGGCGACTCGACCCGTCCGATCTACCGCGGGAATTGCGGCGGCGGCTGCTGCTGATGGCGCTCGCCCGGATGACGCACGGCGCCGATCCGCGCGGCGACGATGTCGACCGGCTGCTCGACCGGCTGGATGCGGGCGACACCTCCACCCTCGCCGGCATCCGGATCGAAGCAGGGCCGGTCTGGCGGCTGTCCGTCGCCCCGCCGAGGCGATCAGGCTGATCGGCCTTGTTCCATTGCCATTGACGCCCGCATCCCTATCTTCACAGGTGAAGAAAGGCGGCAGCAGACGATGAAGGACGACAAGGAACCGCAAGGCGGCGGCGGAGGTGGCAATCCGCTGGTGAAGAACCTGGCGATCTGGATGGGCATCCTGCTCGCCATCGTCCTGTTCGTGTCGCTGTTTGAAGGCGGCAACCGCGCACCGGCGGGCGACACGATCGCCTATTCCGATTTCCTCCAGGCGGTGGATGCCGGCTCGGTCAAGGAAGTCGATATCGGCGATGGCGTGATCGCCGGAAAATACAGCAACGGATCGGCGTTCAAGACCTATTCGGTGGCCGACCCGGCACTGCCGCAGCGCCTGGCCGGCAAAGGCGTGACCTTCCGCGGCCGTCCGCAGGAGCAGGCGAGCCTGTGGCAGTATATCCTGGTTCAGGCGATGCCGTTCCTGATCATCGTCGGCATCGGCTGGCTGGTGATGCGCCAGATGCAGAAGAATGCGGGCTCCGGCGCGATGGGCTTCGGCAAGAGCCGCGCCAAGATGCTGACCGAGAAGCATGGCCGCGTCACGTTCGACGACGTCGCCGGCATCGACGAGGCGCGCGAGGAATTGCAGGAGATCGTGGATTTCCTGAAGGATCCGTCCAAGTTTGCGCGGCTCGGCGGCAAGATCCCCAAGGGCGCCTTGCTGGTCGGGTCGCCGGGCACGGGCAAGACCCTGCTCGCCCGCGCCATTGCCGGCGAGGCCAAGGTGCCGTTCTTCACCATCTCCGGCTCCGACTTCGTGGAAATGTTCGTGGGCGTGGGCGCGAGCCGCGTACGCGACATGTTCGAGCAGGCGAAGAAGAGCGCGCCGTGCATCGTCTTCATCGATGAAATCGACGCGGTCGGGCGCCATCGCGGCGCGGGCCTGGGCAACGGCAATGACGAGCGCGAACAGACGCTGAACCAGCTGCTGGTCGAGATGGACGGCTTCGAGGCGAACGAAGGCATCATCATCATCGCCGCCACCAACCGCCCCGACGTGCTGGATCCCGCATTGCTGCGGCCGGGCCGCTTCGACCGGCAGGTGGTGGTGCCGCGTCCCGACATCGAAGGGCGCGAAAAGATCCTGGCCGTCCACACCGGCAAGCTGCCGCTGGCGCCGGACGTGGACATCCGCACCATTTCGCGCGGCACGCCGGGCTTTTCGGGCGCGGACCTCGCCAACCTCGCCAACGAGGCGGCGCTGCTGGCGGCGCGCAAGGGCAAGCGCCTGATCGCGATGCGCGAGTTCGAGGAGGCCAAGGACAAGGTCATGATGGGCGCCGAGCGCAAGTCCATGGTGATGACCGAGGAAGAGAAGCGCGCCACCGCTTATCACGAGGCGGGCCATGCGCTGGTCTCGCTCCATGTCGAGGGTTGCGATCCCCTGCACAAGGTGACGATCATCCCGCGCGGCCGGGCGCTGGGCGTGACTTGGAACCTGCCGGAGCGCGACCGTTATTCCATGTCGATGAAGCAGATGAAGGCGCGCCTGGCGCTCGCCTTCGGTGGCCGCATCGCGGAGCAGCTGATCTACGGCGCCGACGCGCTCAATACCGGCGCCTCCAACGACATCCAGCAGGCCACCGACATGGCCCGCGCGATGGTGATGGAATATGGCATGAGCGACAAGCTTGGCTGGCTGCGCTACCGCGACAATCAGGACGAGGTGTTCCTGGGCCATTCCGTCTCCCGCTCGCAGCATATGTCGGAAGAGACGGCGCGCCTGATCGACAGCGAAGTGCGCCGCCTGGTCGAGGAAGGCGAGGCGCATGCCCGCCAGGTGCTGACCGACAATCTGGACGAGCTGCACCGGCTCGCCTCGGCCCTGCTAGAATATGAGACGCTGACCGGCGACGAGTCCAAGAAGGTGATCCGGGGCGACGATATCGGCCGGGAGAACCCGACCACGCGCCCGATCCGGTCACTGGACACGGGCGGCTCCTCCATCCCCAAGAGCCGCCGCCCCGGTGGGTGGGGCGAGCCGACGCCAGCCGGCGCCTGAGCCCCGATCCTTGTTATGACGAGCGAAGCGCCCGCGCGGATCATCCGTGCGGGCGTTCTGCTGTAGGTGAATTGTGTTCGCCCTTGCTGATCGGCCCGGCCCGTTACATCCTGCCGACATGACGGTGAGCGTGGGGACACGGCTGGGCTGCATCTGCGGCGCGCTGACGGGCGCCGCCATCTGCCTGCCTGCGTTCATTGCCATGGCATGGGGCGGCGCGCATTGCGATCCCGCCCCACCATGCCAGGTCGCGGCCGAGCGTCACTTCGGCGGGATCGTTCTGTCCGCGATCATGGCAGCCGTCCCGTGTGGATGCGCGCTTCGCTGGATGGTGAACCGGTGGGTCGCCGCCAGGCAAGCGGCTGTCGACGGATGGTCCGCCGCCTTGATGGTCATTGCGGCCGGGCTGTTTACACTCGCGGCGATCCGTGGCGCATACTGCCTGCTGCACATCTTCAGCAGCTAGCCCGCCACCGGCGCCCGCGGCATGCGCCGGCGCCGGACAGCGGAGACATGCCGGCTCAGAACGAGCGGGCGACCGTCAGGCCATAGGTGCGGGGGTCGCCGGGCTGGCCGACGATCAGGCCGGTATTGCCCGACTGGGCCGATAGCAGTTCGAAATAATTGCGGTCGAAGGCGTTGCGGACCCAGCCGAAGATGTTCAGCCCCTGGTCCGCGCGGAAGCCCAGGCGAAAGTTGGACAGCGAGTAACCGTTGATGTCCATATAGGCCGAGCGCGACGGGTTGGACGAGAACTTCGACCGGTAGCTGCCGTCATAGCCGACATAGACCTGGCCATCGGTGCCGAGCAGGCGCGCGGGCAGATTATATTCCCCGCCGAACGAGAAGGCCCATTTGGAGATGCCGGGCAGCCACTGCCCCGACACGTCGCAGAAGGCCGGGCTGAACCCGCCGGGCGTGCCGGCCGGGCTCGCCGGGTTGGCGGCGCTGGCGGTGGTGCCGCCGGCCAGTTCGGGCGGGCATGGCGCGTCCTGGAACTTCACATATTTGGCGTCGGTATAGGCGCCGTTGACGTAGAGGTTCACGCGCGCGCTCGGGCGGAAGGCGCTGTCGAACTCGACGCCACGGCTGCGCACCTTGCTGGCATTGGCGAGATAGCCGCGAATGACGCCCAGCTGGCCGTTGGTGACGGTCGCCTGATAGTCCGACACCTCGGTCCAGAAACCGGCGAGGTTGAAGGTGATGCGGCGATCGGCGAGCTGCGTCTTCAGGCCGAGCTCGTAATGGTTGACCTTTTCCGGCTTCACCGTCGCCACGCCCAGGATCGGATTGTTGTTCGCGTCCAGCGGCAGGCCGGACAGGTTGATGCCGCCCGACTTGAAGCTGCGCGCATAGGTCGCATAGCTGTGGATCGTCGGCGCGAGATCGTAGGACAGGGTGACGTCGCCCGACAGGTTCCAGTCGTCGAAGCGCGGATCGTAGCTTTGCGGCGCCAGCACGCCGCGCTGGTCGCTGTTGAGCGTGGTGCTGCCCGTGCCGGTCGTCACGACCGAGACGTAGGAGCCGCTCTTCTTGTCGTAATTGACCCGCACGCCCGGCTGGAGGTGGAGCGCATCCGTGACCCGCCAGTCGAGCTTGCCGAACAGAGCGGCGCTGGTGTTCTTGAAACCGATCGTGTTGGTGGAGGTCAGACCGTCCAGCACCGCCGGGATGGCGGCATTGGCGCTGGTAGGATTGAGCAGATAGCGGCTCGCCGCCGATCCCTGCACCTGCGACCCCTGCGTATCGATCGTCTGGTGGAAGAAATAGGCGCCGAACGTATAGCCCAGCCGGTTGTCGCCGTTGGAGGCGATGCGGATTTCCTGCGAGACCTGGTCCTGCTGCGACGGATTCTGCGACACGGTGGTCACCGGCAGGCCGATGAAGTCGCGGTCGTTGGCCGGCTGCCAGTCCCAATAACGCCAGGCCGTGACCGAGGTGATGGTGGCCGGGCCGATATCCCAGTTGGCGACCAGCGAGGCGCCGCCCACTTCCTGGCGCGAGTTGATGTCGGCATCCAGATCGGTCGCCCGGTCGAACGGATTGGTGCTGGGGGGGGCATAGCCGAACGCCGCCGCCAGCGCGGCATATTGGCGGCTGAGCGGGCGCTGGGTGGTGCCGGTACGCGCATAATATTGGACGCAGCACAGCGGGTTCTGGCGGTTGAAATCGCCATACAGCGTCAGGTCGTTCGTCTCGGTCGGCTTCCACAGCAATTGCCCACGCACGCCGAAATTGTCCTGGCGGTGGAGGCGTTCGTCGCTGCGGATATTGTAGATCGTGCCGCGCCGCTTGGTGAAGGAAGTGGACAGCCGCGCCGCCAGTTTGTCGTCGATCAGCGCACCGGAGGCCGATGCCTTCAGCTGCACGAAATCGTAATTGCCATAGGTCGCCTCGGCCCGCGCCTCGGGCGTGAAGCTGGGCGCGCGGGTGGTGACGGTGATCGCGCCGGAAGTGGTGTTCTTGCCATAAAGCGTGCCCTGCGGGCCGCGCAGCACCTCCACCCGGTCCACATCCACGAAGTCGAAGGTGGAGGCGCCGATCCGCCCGACATAGACCTGGTCGACATAGAAGCCGACGCCCTGCTCGATCCCGTCATTGGTCAGGCCGAACGGCGCACCCAGTCCGCGAATGTTGATCGCGCTGTTGCGGGGGTTGCTGGAATAGAATTGCAGCGCCGGCTGCTGCTGCTGGAGGCGATTGACGTTGAAGGCGCCCGTCGCCTGGATCGCGGCGTCGTTCACCACGGAGATGGCGATCGGCACGCGCTGCACCGATTCGCTGCGGCGACGCGCGGTCACCACCACCTCGCCCGCCGCGCCGTCCTGAATGGGCGGTGCCACCGCCTGCTGCGCGGCCGGCGTGTCCGCGACGCCGGGATCGGACGCTTCCTGCGGCGGCACGGGCGACGCAGTGATACTCTGTGCTGCGAACAGCATGGCAAGCGTCAACGACATGGTTGTTTTTCTCCCTGGTCGGAGAAACCTATTTCCCTACGGACAAGTAGACAATGAAGCAGATCCTTGTCCGCCCCATAGCCTGACTTTGCGGGAGCGCGTTGGCGCTCAAGACGTCACAGTCCGCTGCCGCCCTTCGCCTCGGCATCGCCCAGCACCGCCAGCAGCGCATCGATGGTATAGGGCTTTTGCAGCAGGTCGAAGCCGTGGCTGCCTTCCTGCGCCAGCACATGGCTGTAGCCGCTGGTCAGCACGATGGGCAGATCGGGCCAGCGCCGCCGGATTTCATGCGCCAATTCGATGCCGGTCATGCCGGGCATCACCACGTCCGAAAAGACGAGGTCGAACGTGCCATGCCGATCCTCCAGAATGCGCAGCGCCTCGGCACTACCGGTTGCCCAGGTTGCGTCCTGCCCCAGTTCGCCCAGCAGGCTGTGGGCGAAACGGCCGACCACGTCATTATCCTCGACCAGCAGCACCGATCGCCGTGCGGCGGGCTGCACCGAAACCCGCGGCGCGGCAATCCCGTCCGGATCGACCCGCTCTCCGCCGATCTGCGGCAGATACAGGGTGAAACGGCTTCCCTCCCCCACCCGGCTCTGCACCGCCACCTCTCCGCCCGATTGCTTGGCGAAGCCGTAGACCTGGCTGAGGCCGAGCCCGGTGCCCTTGTTCACCTCCTTGGTGGTGAAAAAGGGTTCGAAAATCTGCTGAAGGGTGGCGGGCGCTATTCCACAGCCGCTGTCCTGCACCGTGATCGCGATAAAGGCACCCGCCACCGCCGCATGCCGGCGGACGGACGGCACCTGATCCGCCCGACGCGCCGAGATGGACAGACGCCCTCCCTGCGGCATGGCGTCCCGCGCATTGATGACGAGGTTCAGGATCGCGGTTTCAAACTGGTTGGGATCGGCATTGACGCGGCCGACATCGTCCGGGACGTCATAGGTGACCGCCACCGGCGATCCCACGGTGGTGTCCACGATCTGCTCCATGCCGCGCACGCGAGCGGCAATGTCGAACCGTTCGGGTTGCAGCGGTTGCCGCCGGGCGAAGGCCAGCAACTGGCTGGTCAGCTGCGCCGCCCGCTCCGCCGTTTCCACGATGCTGTCGACATAGCGCCGGCGCCTGGCATCCGGCAGATCGTCCCGCCGCAGCAGTTCGGCCGACGCGCGGATCACCGTCAGCAGATTGTTGAAGTCGTGGGCGACGCCACCGGTGAGCCGGCCGATCGCCTCCATCTTCTGCGCCTGGGCCAGTGCCTCGCGCGCGGCCTGCACCTCCTGCTGCGCCTGCCAGCGTTCGGTCAGGTCGCGGGTGATCTTGGCAAAGCCGATCAGCGCGCCGGTTTCGTCGCGCACCGGATCGATCACCACGCTGGCGCGGAACGGGGTGCCGTCCTTGCGGACGCGCCAGCCCTCATGCTCGAACTTGCCCCGCGCCGCCATTTCCAGCGCCCGGCGCGGCAGGTCGGACGCGCGGTCCTCGGCCGTGTAGAAGATGCTGAAATGGCGGCCGATGATCTCATCGGCGGTATAGCCCTTGAACCGCGCGGCACCGGGGTTCCAGCTGGCGACATGGCCGCCGCGATCCAGCAGGTACAGCGCATAGTCGCTGACCGCGCCGACCAGCAGCTCGAACCGGCGGTCGCCCCCAAGTATGTCTAGCTGGCTCATCGGAACGACGATATTTCCTTATCCACTGTCCGGAGGCGTCCGCTTGTAGCGTCAATCGACCACTAATCTACCATAGTAAGCCGGGCAGCGGCAGTGCGGCCTGACCTGCTTTCATGCTAGGCGCGCCGCCATGACCGACGAAGCAGCACGGGATCCCGCCGCCCTGATCGCAACCATGGGCCAGCACGCACGCGCGGCGGCGACGGTGCTGGCGACGGCCCCGACGCATGCCAAGGCGGCGGCGCTGAACGCGGCGGCCACGGCGATGCGGGACGACCGGGCCCAGATCCTTGCGGCCAATCGCGACGACGTGGCGCGCGCGCAGGCGGCGCAGCTCTCCGGCGCGATGCTGGACCGGCTGACGCTGACGCCCGCGCGGATCGAAGGAGTTGCGACGGGACTGGAGGCGGTGGCGGCGCTGCCCGACCCGGTGGGCACGATCATCGACCGGAGCGAGCGGCCCAACGGGTTGCGCCTGTCGCGCGTCCGCGTGCCGCTGGGCGTGGTCGGGATCATCTACGAAAGCCGGCCCAACGTCACCGCGGATGCGGGCGCGCTGGCGATGATGGCGGGCAATGCGGTGATCCTGCGCGGCGGCAGCGAGGCGAGCGCCAGCAACCGCGCGCTGCACGCCTGCCTGTTGCGGGGCCTGGAGGCGGCCGGCCTGCCCGCCGCCGCCATCCAGCTGGTTCCCACCACCGACCGGGCGGCGGTAGGCGCGATGCTGGCGGCGGCGGGACTGATCGACATCATCATCCCACGCGGCGGCAAGGGGCTGGTGGAGCGCGTGCAGGCGGACGCGCGCGTGCCGGTGCTGGCCCACCTCGACGGGATCAATCACCTCTATGTCGATCGCGCGGCCGACCCGGAGATGGCGCGCGCCATCGCGCTCAACGCCAAACTGCGCCGGACCGGCGTTTGCGGCGCGACCGAGACTTTGCTGATCGATCGCGCCTTTGCCAATCCGCGCCCGATCCTGTCTGCGCTGATCGACGGCGGCTGCGCGCTGCGCGGCACGCCGGACGTGTGTGCGCTGGAACCCCGCGCCGTCCCGGCCACGGCGGAAGATTGGGGCACCGAATATCTTGACGCCATCCTGTCGGTGGCGCTGGTGGACGGGGTGGAGGATGCGATGCGCCACATCGCCGCGCACGGATCGCACCATACGGACGCGATCGTAACGGAGGATGCGGCCACCGCCGAACGTTTCCTGGCGGAGGTGGACAGCGCCATCGTCGCCTGGAACGCCTCCACCCAGTTCGCCGACGGCGGCGAGTTCGGGCTGGGCGCGGAGATCGGCATCGCCACCGGCCGCCTCCACGCCCGCGGCCCGGTCGCGCTGGAAGGACTGACCACCTACAAATGGCAGGTGCGGGGCAACGGCCAGACGCGTGCTTGAAGCGGGCACGGGCAAGCGACACATGGGCGACATGAACAACCCCGTTGTCCCACGGTGACCTGCCCACGCCATCGCGGAGCCGCCGCATGATCCGCACCGGCCTGCTCGGCGGATCGTTCAACCCCGCGCATGGCGGCCATCGCCGGATCAGCCTGGAGGCGATCCGCGCGCTGGGGCTGGATGAAATGTGGTGGCTGGTGTCGCCGGGCAACCCGCTGAAGGAAGGCGCGCGCGACATGGCGCCGCTGGCCGCCCGCCTCGCCTCCGCGCACGCCCAAGCGCGCGGTGGGCGGATCCGGCCGACCGCGATCGAGCAGCAACTGGGGACCCGCTATACGGCCGATACGCTGCGCAAGCTTGTACGCCGCTTCCCCGATCACCATTTCATCTGGCTGATGGGTGCCGACAATCTTGCACAATTCCACCATTGGCAGCGTTGGCGCGAAATTGCCCGCACCATGCCGATTGCGGTAATCGCGCGTCCGGGTTATGATGGTCGCGCCCTCCGTGCCCCCGCAATGGGCTGGCTCAGGCGCTTCGTCCGGCGCCCAAGCCATGCGAAACAATGGACGATGTGGAGTTCGCCGGCGCTCGTGCTGCTGCGCTTCCGCCCCGATCCGTCTTCCGCCACGCAGGTGCGCGCCATTCGGCCCGACTGGCACTCATCCCTGACAACCCGAGGCTTGCGCGATCGCGTGTCGCGCCGGCCGCTCCCCTAGGAGGTTCCTTGCCTGCCATTGCTTCGCGTTCCGTCGAATCCCCGGCCGAGCCGGCCGACAGTATCGACGCGCTGCACCGCCTGATCCTGGAGTCGCTGGACGACGACCAGGCGATGGAAACCGTGTCCATCCCGCTCGCCGGCAAATCCTCGATCGCCGACTATATGGTGGTCGCGTCCGGCCGCTCCAGCCGCCATGTCGGCTCCATGGCGGGCAAGCTGGTCGAGAAGATCAAGGCCGAAACCGGTCGCAGCCCGCGGCTGGAGGGGATGCCCACGGCCGACTGGGTGCTGATCGACGCCAATGACGTGATTGTGCACCTGTTCCGCCCGGAAGTGCGCAGCTTCTACAATCTGGAGCGGATGTGGGCGTTCGGCGATGCCCCGCGCCCGCCGAGCGAGGCCGCCCCGAACGAGGCGATCGGCGCCGCCTGAGTGCTGCTGCATATCGTTGCGCGGGGCCGGATCGGCAGGAGTGCCGAAGCCGAGCTGGTCCAACGCTATCTGACGCGCGTAAACTGGCCCACGCGCGTCACCGAACTGCCCGATCGCGGCGGACGGGTGCCGCCGCTGGCGCCTTCCACCGTCACCGTTATGCTGGATGAGAAAGGCGACAGCCTCGGCTCCGTTGCTTTTGCCGAGCGGCTGGGCCGCTGGCGCGACGACGGGATGCGGGAGGCGCGCTTCCTGATCGGGGCCGCCGACGGTTTCGACCATGCCGAACGGGGTGAGGCCGATCTGCTGATCAATTTCGGGCGGATGACGTGGCCGCACATGCTGGCGCGCGTCATGCTGGCCGAACAATTGTGGCGCTCCACCAGCATCCTGGCCGGCCACCCCTATCATCGCGAAGGCTGAGTGGGCGTCGCGTTCGCCCTGATGCTGGCGACCGCCGCCGCCAGCCCCGAATCCCGTCTCGCGGCGCTGGAGCGGCAAGCCACGCGCCAGGAACAGCGCCTCGCCGCCGCGCAGGCGCCGCTGATCGCGCTCGCCGCCCGCATCCAGCGGTCCGCCTTGCACCCGCCGGCGATGGCGCTGGTGGATGCGAAGTCGGCAGAGGATCTGGTGCGCAGCCGGGCCCTGCTGCGCACGCTGGCGCCCGCCATCGCCGGCCAGACGGCGGAGCTGCGCCGCCGGATGATCACCACCCAGGCTGCCCGCGCGCAATTGGCGCAGGAGGTGGCGCGCCGCGCCGAAACCCGCGCCCGCTTCGGCAGCGTGGAGCAGGCCGCGCTCAACACCCGCCTTGCCGCTTTGCCCACGCCCCTGTTGCAAACGCCGCGCGCGGTCGGCGGCCCGGTATATCGGCTGCCGGCGGCGGGCCGCGTGGTCCTGGGCACGGGCGACCAGGTGGAGGGCGGCCGGGCGCAAGGCATCGCGCTGGCGACCGCAGGCGGCGCCCCGGTGCGCGCGCCGGCCGCCGGGCGGGTCGCCTATGCCGGCCCGTTCCGGGGCTATGGCGACATCGTGCTGATCGACCATGGCGGCGGCTGGGCCACCCTGCTCGCCGGTCTGTCGCTGGCGACGGTGGCCGCGCGCGAGCAGGTGGCGCAGGGTGCCCTGCTCGGCCGGATGGGGCGGGAGGCCCCGCGCCTGACGCTGGAGCTGCGCCATCATGGCCGCGCGGTGGATGTGGCGGGCATGGCGGCGCAACGTGGTTAGTCCCCCTGGATGCAAGACCGTTTCGTGCGCGCCACAGACGCGCTACAGGCATGGTCGACCGATGAAAGATCCCGCCTTCCATGCGTAAGATTCTGCTCCGTGGTGCCGGCCTTGTCGGGGCGATGGCGCTGCTGCCCGCCGTGACCGCCGGCCTCGCCCAGACCGAAACCGATACCTATCGCCAGCTCGACCAGTTCATGGCGGTGATGGAGCGGATCAAGGCCGATTATGTCGACAAGGTCGACGACAAGACCCTGATCAAGGGTGCGATCGACGGCATGCTCGCCAGCCTCGACCCGCATTCGTCCTACCTGGACGAACGCGATTTCAAGAACATGCAGACCACGACCGAGGGCAATTATGGCGGCCTCGGCCTGACGGTCCAGATGGACGAAGGCGCGGTCAAGGTGGTCGCGGCGAGCGAGGATACCCCCGCCTTCCGCGCCGGCATCAAGCCCGGCGACTACCTCACCAACATCGACGGCAAGCTGATCTACGGCGATTCGCTGGAGGATTCGGTGGAGAAGATGCGCGGCACGCCGGGCACGCAGATCCGCCTGACCATCGTCCGCCCCGGCCGCGACAAGCCGTTCGACGTCACCCTCACCCGCGAGGTCATCGAGATCAAGCTGGTGAAGTGGGAGGTGAAGAACAATGTCGGCGTGATCAACATCAACGGCTTCTCCAAGCCGACCGGACCCGGCGTGCAAAAGGCCATCTCCGACATCGAGGCCAAGACCGCCGGCCATGTGCTCGGCTATGTGATCGACCTGCGCAACAATCCCGGTGGATTGCTCGACCAGGCGATCGAGGTGTCCGACATCTTCCTCGACCATGGCGAGATCGTGTCCCAGCGCGGGCGCGAGAAAACCGACATACAGCGCTATTTCGCGGAGCGGATGGTGCGCGGCGACCTGGCCAAGGGCCGTCCCATCGTCGTGCTGGTCGATGCCGGCTCCGCGTCGGCAGCGGAGATCGTGGCGGCGGCATTGCAGGATCAGCGGCGCGCGATCGTGCTGGGCGAGCGCAGCTTCGGCAAGGGATCGGTCCAGACCGTGCTGCCCTTGAGCGACGAAACGGCGCTGCGCCTGACCACGGCGCGTTACTATACGCCATCCGGCCGATCGGTGCAGGAAGGCGGGGTCGAGCCCGACATCCTGGTGCCGCAGCTGAGCGACTCCGATTACAAGGCCCGCCCGCGCCTGCGCGAAGCGGACCTGCGCCGTCACCTGCTGAACCAGGCCAAGGTCGACAACAGCGTGCTGGAAACCGACACCAACCCCGATCCGCGCTTTGCCGCCACGCCCGATTCGCTGAAGAAAGCGGGGGTGACCGACTTCCAGATGGATTATGCGGTGAAGACGGTGGCGCGGCTCGGCATGCCGGCGGCGCAGACCGCTACGGCGGCTCCGGTCCCGGCGCGCGCGGGCAAGCGCCGCTGATGCTGGCGCCTGCCCGCCTGCTGGCACTTGCTTTGCCGCTGCTGCTGATGGCCGGCGCGCTGGGGTCGCAATATTGGGGCGGGCTGGCCCCGTGCGAGATGTGCATGTGGCAACGCTGGCCGCATTATGCCGCCATCGTCGCGGCGGCACTAGCCATCCTTGCTCGCCGCACGGCTTTGTCGCGGCCGCTGACCGTTCTGGCCGGGTTGCTGATCCTGACCAGCGGCCTGCTGGGCGGGTTCCACGCCGGGGTCGAATATGGCTGGTGGAAGGGGCCGCAGCATTGCACCGGCTTGGTCGCGAGCAACGGCGCGGACCTGCTGCGCCAGATCATGGCCGCGCCGATCGTGCGCTGCGACGTGCCGCAATGGACGCTGGCGGGCATCAGCCTGGCCGGCTGGAACTTCCTGTTTTCGGTCGCCGGCGCCGTGGCGGTGCTGGCCTTGAGCATAAGGCGCGTGCGATGACCCAATCCGATGCAAAGGCGCGTGCCGGCATGGTGCGCGTGGATCAGGCCGGCGAATATGGCGCGACCCGCATCTATGCGGGCCAGCTGGCGGTGCTGGGCGATCGCCATCCCATCTCGCGTTCGATCAGCCACATGGCCGCGCAGGAGGAGGCGCACCGCGCCCGCTTCGACGCGCTGATCGTGGAACGCCGGGTGCGCCCGACCGCGCTGGCGCCGCTCTGGAACATCGCCGGCTTTGCGCTGGGGGCCGCCACCGCCCTGATCGGGCCGGAGGCGGCGATGGCCTGCACCGCCGCCGTCGAGACGGAAATCGACCTCCATTATGGCGACCAGCTTGACCAACTGGGCGACAGCGACCCCGAACTGACCAGCATCATTACTCAATTCCGCGCCGAGGAGGTGGAGCATCACGACGCCGCCATGGCCGCCGGTGCGGAGCGTGCGCCCGGCTATCCATTGTTGTCGGCGGCGATCCGGCTGGGCTGCCGCGCGGCGATCCGCCTGTCCGAGCGGATATGATGCGGCGGCGGTGCGTTCGTCCTGCGATCAAGGAGTTTTGGTGATGTTCAAGCTTGCTTTGCTTCCCGCCGCAGCCGCGTTAGGCCTGACGTTGGGAGTAGCCGCACCGGCCTTTGCGCAGGCGGGCGGCAGCGCGCTGATCATCTACGGCAACGACAAGTGTCCCTCCAACACCGTCTGCATACGCGCGCTGGAATCCGAACGCTTTCGTATCCCGCGCACGCTCCGCTCGGCCCCGCTCGCGCCCAAGGACCAGCCCTGGTCGGCGCGCGCCAAGAGCGTCGCCAATGCCGGCGCGGCGACCGGCACGGGCAGTTGCAGCAATGTCGGCGGCGGCGGCTTCACCGGTTGCTGGAAGAGGGACATGCAACAGGCCCGCCAGGAAAACGACCAGAGCGCGGCGGCGGCCGCCGATTCGCCGGAGCCGCGCTGAGCCACCGCATCGTTCATGCTCCGCTCAGCGGGGCGGGACGATGATTTCCCGCATGAAGGCCCTCCTCCTCGCACCGGCGCTGATGATGGCGGTGGCGGCACTGGCGGCCGATCCGCCGCCGCAGCGTGTTTCCACCATGCTGGTGTTCGGCAACGACCCCTGCCCCAAATCGACGGAGGACGAGGTGGTGGTGTGCGCCCGCCAGCCGGAGGGGGACCGATACCGAATCCCGAAGAATCTGCGCAAGCACGCCTATAACGAGGCGCGCGACGGCAGCTGGTCCGGCACCGCCAAGGTGCTGGAGATGGTGAGTCGCCAGGGCCTGCCCAACAGTTGCTCGCCCATCGGCAGCTATGGCCAGAGCGGATGTTTCCAGCGGTTCCTGCAGGAGAACCGGCGCTGAACCAGCCCGACCTTGACAGTGGGGGCAATTGGACCTAGCTGGCGCGCTTTCGCAGGTCCCCTTCGTGGTGCGCCTGGGATCCGGAATCGAAAGTAGAGAGAGCCATGTTCGCAATCGTGCGCACGGGCGGCAAGCAATATCGCGTCGCCGCCGGAGACAAGATCGTTGTCGAGAAGCTGGACGGTGACGCCGGCGCCACTGTCACGCTGGGCGACGTGCTGCTCGCGGGCGACGGTGCGAACCTCCAGTCGGTCGACGGGCTGACCGTTTCGGCCGAAATCGTGGCGCAGGGGCGCGGCGACAAGGTGATCGTGTTCAAGAAGCGCCGTCGCCACAATTATCGCCGCCGCAACGGCCATCGTCAGTATCACACGGTCCTGAAGATCACCGCGATCGGCGATCACAAGGCCGAGAACAAGGCCGCCCCGGCGGCCGCCGAAGCCTAATCAGGAGCTAGCGAGCAATGGCACATAAGAAAGCAGGCGGCTCGTCGCGCAACGGTCGTGATTCGGCCGGCCGTCGCCTTGGCGTGAAGAAGTTCGGTGGCGAAACCGTCATCGGCGGCAACATCATCGTGCGCCAGCGCGGCACCAAAGTCTATCCGGGCACCAATGTCGGGATCGGCAAGGATCACACCCTGTTTGCGCTGACCGAGGGCCGCGTTGCCTTCCATCAGGGCAAGCTTGGCCGATCGTACGTCAGCGTTATTACGGCCATCGCGGCCGAATAAACGGACGAACGTGTAAACGGGTCGTCCAGTGGGCGACCCGAGATCCGGCCAGGCCGGATCGTCAGGGAGACGGGTCGCCCCGCCTCCCTTTTTTCATATCTCCCTGACCTCACACTTCCCTTGTCGCCGGAGCGTCACGCTTTGCTGGCAAGGGCCCACGCAGGGAGAAGATGCATGTTCGCAGTAACCGAACGGCTGCTGTTGCGGCCGGGCTGGGTCGAGGATGCACCAGCATTGGCGCATGCGATCGGCGATGGAGCCGACACCGCCAACCTGGATCACGTCCATTGGCCCGTTGGCGTACAGGATGCCGAAGCATTCCTGTCGCAATCGCCGTCGCCCCATCGGCCGCGTTTCCTGGTCGCCTTGCGCGACGGCAATCGCGTGATCGGCGGAGTCGCCCTGTCCGGCGACAGCGAGGCGGAACTGAGCTTCTGGATCGCACGCGACCATCGCGGCCGAGGCTACGCCACCGAGGCCGGCCGGGCCGTGCTGGCACTCGCCGATTCGACCTTGCGACTCGACCGGGTGAAGGCGCGGTGCGCCACCGACAATCTCGGCTCCGCCCGCGTGCTGCGCACGCTGGGCTTCCACTGCACCGGGCAGATCGCCCGGCTGGTCGGCGCCGGCCGTGGCGCAACGCTCGACGCGCGGGTCTGCCTGCGGGAACGGACACGCCCGTCGCACGCACTGGCGGCGTGACGCTCCGCCTGGCGTCCGCGCAACCGCGCCGTACCGACGCGTTGCGCGGATGTTAGAGCCGGTTTGCCTGCGTGGTTGCAGCGCGCCTTTCCCCTTTGCGCGCCTGCCCGGCCCTGACACCCGCCCCGCGGGCAGTGTCGCCTGCGGAGTGTGGGGTTGTTCATGCGCTTTGCGGGTTTCGGTGCCGCGATCGCGGCCGCTTTGGTCGGCACGGCCGCATCCGGCACCGTCGGCAGCTATCGCCATAACCAGCAGGGTACGCTGAACCCCGCCAATTACGCGTTCTGGGCGGCGGCGAACGGCGACCTGACCATGTACACGATGACCTCCACCGGCACCTACCTCAGCAAGCTGGGCGTGAAGGTGATCGGCAAGACGATCGCCAGCGGCATCCTGCCGTCCGGGTCGCGCGACTTCAAGGCCACCAATCTCGGCAAGGTCCTGGCCGGCGACTCGATCGAGTTCTTCATCGACGTCGATGATCGCGACGCCAGGGATACGCACCTCGGCACCTATTCCTCCGTCGTCGCGAACAATGCGGATGGCCTGCAGCACCTCTACGCCAGCACGCACCTCGCCGACCCGTGAAGCGGCGTACCGACCGGCACCTTCTTCGGGTTCGAGAATACGACCACCGGCGACGTCAAGGACGACTGCAATTACAACGATCATGCCTCCGTGGCGCGGGGCCTGACCCAGAACGCGCCGGCGCCGAAAGCCGCCACCGGGCGATGATGGTGCTGGGCTTCGGCGTGACCGGCGGCGCGCTGCGCGGCGGCCGCCGCACAGGCTCGGCGCACGCCTGACAGCCTGATCGTCCATCCCTGCAACGGGCCTGATCGCCGCCGGGAATGCGCGTGGCGCTTCCCCCATCGACGATCAGGCTCTAGGCAGCGGACATGCATTTTCTCGATCAGGCCAAGATCTTCATCCGCTCCGGCGCGGGCGGACCGGGCGCCGTGTCGTTCCGGCGTGAAAAGTTCATCGAATATGGCGGCCCCGACGGCGGCAATGGCGGCAAGGGCGGCGACATCATCTTCGAGGCGGTGTCCGGCCTCAACACGCTGATCGACTTCCGCTACGCCCAGCATTTCCGGGCGCAGCGCGGGCAGAACGGCGCCGGCTCCAACTGCACCGGGGCGGGCGGCGAGGATCTGGTGATTCAGGTGCCGATCGGCACGCAGATCCTGACGGACGACGAAGACCGCACGCTGATGGCGGACCTGACCAAGGCCGGGCAGCGGATCAATTTCCTGCGTGGCGGCGATGGCGGGCGCGGCAATGCCAGCTACAAGAGCTCCACCAACCGCGCGCCGCGCCAGCACGGTCCCGGCTGGCCGGGCGAGGAAATGTATGTCTGGCTGCGGCTGAAGCTGCTGGCCGATGCCGGTCTGGTGGGCCTGCCGAATGCCGGCAAGTCGACCTTCATCAACGCCGTCACCAATGCGCGCGCCAAGGTGGGCGCCTACGCCTTCACCACCACCCGCCCGCAGCTGGGCGTGGTCAGTCATCGCGAGCGTGAATTCGTGGTGGCCGACATTCCCGGCTTGATCGAAGGGGCGGCTGATGGTGCGGGCATCGGCGACCGTTTCCTCGGCCATATCGAACGCTGCCGCGTGCTGCTGCACCTGGTGGATGCCAATGACGAGGATGTCGCCACCAGCTACCGCGTCGTGCGCGACGAACTGGAGGCCTATGGCGCGGGGCTGGTCGACAAGCCGTTCGTGGTCGCGCTCAACAAGATCGACACGCTGGACGAGGAACTGATCGCCGCCCTTTCCGCCGAGTTGCAGGAGGCGAGCGGCGCGGAGGTGTTCGCCATCTCCGGCGCGGGCGCGATCGGGCTGGAGCCGGTGCTGGACCGCCTGCAGGCGGCGATCGGCAGCGAGGGGTCGAGCGTCGATGACGACGACCAGACGGAGGATGTGATCGAGTGGAGCCCGCTCTAGCCACCCCTGCCGACCTTTGGAACGCGGCGCTCTTCCCGCCATCGTCCTGCCCGCGCCTGGTGGTGAAGATCGGGTCGGCCCTGCTGGTCGATCCGGCGGGCAGCGTGCGTCGCGGCTGGCTGGAGGGCATTGCCGCAGACATCGCCGCGCGCGCGCGGGCCGGTCAGCAGGTGATCGTCGTGTCCTCCGGCGCGATTGCGTTGGGCGCGCGGAGGCTAGGCCTGCCCAAGGGCGGACGCGCCAGCCTGGAGGATGCGCAGGCCGCCGCCGCGACCGGCCAGATCGCGCTGAGCCAGGTCTGGGCGGAGGTGCTGGGCGCATCCGGCCTGGTCGCCGCGCAGATGCTGGTGACGCTGGACGATCTGGAGGAGCGCCGCCGCTACCTGAACGCCGCCGCCACGCTCGACCGGCTGCTGGGCTTGGCGGTGGTGCCGATCCTCAACGAAAACGACTCGGTCGCGACCGAGGAAATCCGGTTCGGCGACAACGACCGGCTGGCGGCGCGGGTGGCGCAGGCGGCGGGAGCACAGGGGGTGGTCCTGCTGTCGGATATTGACGGGCTGTACGATCGCAACCCCGCTTTGCCCGGCGCGGTCCATATCCCACGCGTGGAGCGGATCGATCCGGCGATCGAGGCCATGGCCGACCGTGGCTCCGCCTCCGGCATGGGATCGGGCGGCATGGTGTCCAAGATCGCGGCGGCGCGCATCGCCAATGCCGCCGGCGCGCAGCTGGCGATCGCGTCCGGCCGGATCGACCGACCGCTCTCCACCCCCGCCCGCCACACCCTGTTCGCGGCGGAAAAGGCCGCGCCCGCCCGCAAGGCGTGGCTGGCGGGCGGGCTGACCGCCAAGGGCATGATCCATGTCGATGCGGGCGCGGTCGAGGCATTGCGCGCGGGCAAGAGCCTGCTTGCCGCCGGGGCCACCCGCATCGAAGGCCGATTTTCGCGCGGTGATCTGGTGGCGGTGATCGCACCGGACGGCATGGGCGTCGCGCGCGGCCTGATCGAATATGGCGACCAGGATGCCGCGCGGATTGCCGGCACCCGGCGCGAGGATCATGCCGAACGGCTCGGCTATGCCCCGCGCGCGGCCCTGGTCCATCGCAACCACATGGCCTTGCTGTGAAGCTGGCGATCACCGGCGGCACGGGCTTTGTCGGCTCGCACCTGATCGAGCGCGCGGTGGCGGCGGGGCATGCGATCCGCGCGCTCGCCCGCCGGTCGCAATCCGAACGGCCGGGCGTCAGCTGGATCGAGGGGGCGCTGGACCGGCCGGATGCCCTCGCCCGCCTGGTCGAGGGGTGCGAGGCGGTGATCCATGTCGCGGGCGTCATCAACGGCAGCCCGGACGCGTTCCGACTCGGCAACATCGTCGGCACCGAAGCCATGCTGGATGCCGCGGCCGGGGCCGGCATTACGCGCTTCATCCACATCTCCTCGCTCGCCGCGCGCGAGCCGCAACTATCGGCCTATGGCTGGTCGAAGCGCGAATCGGAGGATCCGGTGATCGCCGCCGGGGGCGACTGGACCATCATCCGCCCGCCCGCCATCTACGGCCCGCGCGACCGCGAGATGCTGGAACTGTTCCGCCTCGCCAGGCGCCGGGTCGTGCCGCTGCCGCCGGGCGGGCGATTGTCGGTGATCCATGTCACCGACCTGTGCGACCTGATCCTCGCCTGCCTCCACCGCGCCGACAGCCATGGCCGCACGTTCGAGCCCGACGATGGCCGGCCTGGCGGCTGGGGCACGACCGAACTGGCGCGCGCCATCGGCACCGCGGTCGGCACCAAAGTGTTGCCGCTGCCATTGTCGCGCCGGTTGCTGGTCGGCGTCAGCGCGGCCGAGCGGCTGGTGCGCGGACGCAAGGCCAAGCTGACGCGCGACCGCATCAACTATTTCACCCATCCCGACTGGACGGCATCCGCCCATGCCCTGCCGCCGGCGGAGCTGTGGCAACCGCGCATCCCGACCGAACAGGGCCTGGCCGCCACGGCACGGTGGTATCGCGCCCACAACTGGCTTTGAACCGCCGCACCGCCGCCGCAATCGCTTGGCAACGTCCCGCCACTGTCCCAAAGAGCCACCCATGAGCCAGCATCCCGAAATCTTTGAGCGCGTTGCCGAACAGATCGAACCCTTCAACAAGAAGGACATCGACCTGACCGAATCCACTACCTTCGCCGGCGACCTCGAATGGGACAGCCTGACCGTGATGGACTTCGTGGCGGCGGTCGAGGACGAATTCGACATCCTCATCACCATGAACATGCAGGCGGATATCGAAACGGTCGGCCAGCTGGTGGACACCATCGCCAAGCTGAAGGCCGCCGCCTGATGACCGACGCGATCGACACGCCGGACGACCTGACCCTGGCCGACCTGCCGACCCCGGCGGGCGCGCGCGACCTGTTCGCCAAGTTCCGCCCGCTGATCCAGGAGCGCGAGGCGTTGCTCGCCACCGGGGTGCGCGATCCGTTCGCGATCGTGATGGACCAGGTGCTGTCGCCGACCCGCGCGATCATCAAGGGCCAGGAGACGATCCTGCTCGGCACCTACAATTACATGGGCATGACGTTCGACCCGGACGTGGTCGCGGCGGGCAAGAAGGCGCTGGACGAATATGGCGCCGGTACAACCGGCAGCCGCGTGCTCAACGGCACCTATCAGGGCCACAAGGAATGCGAGGACGCGCTTAAATCGTTCTACGGGACCGAACACGCGATCGTCTTCTCGACCGGCTACCAGGCCAATCTCGGCGTCATCTCCACGCTTGCGGGCAAGGGCGACTACATCATCCTCGATGCCGACAGCCACGCCTCCATCTATGACGGCTGCTGGCTGGGCAATGCGGAGATCGTGCGCTTCCGCCACAACAGCGTCGAGGATCTGGACAAGCGCCTCGGCCGCCTGCCCAAGGACGCCGGCAAGCTGGTCGTGCTGGAAGGCGTATATTCGATGTTCGGCGACATCGCCCCGCTGCCGGAGATGGTGGCCGTCGCCAAGAAGCATGGCGCGATGATCCTGTGCGACGAGGCGCACGGCATGGGCTTCTTCGGCCCCAATGGCCGTGGCGTGTATGAGGAGCTTGGCTGCGAGAAGGATATCGACTTCGTGGTCGGCACCTTCTCCAAGTCGGTGGGCACGGTGGGCGGATTCTGCGTTTCCAACCATCCCGATTTCGAGGTGCTGCGCCTCGTCTGCCGCCCGTACGTCTTTACTGCCAGCCTGCCGCCGAGCGTGGTCGCCACTGCCGCCGCCTCGATCCGCAAGCTGATGCACGCCGGCGACAAGCGCGCGCACCTGTGGAAGAACAGCAAGTGGCTGCACCAGGGCCTGCGCGACCTTGGCTACCGGATCGCGACCGAGACGGCGCAATCCGCGATCATCGCGGTGATGCTGCCCGATCAGGAAACGGCGGTTAGCTTGTGGCAGGCGCTGCTGGAAGGCGGCGTGTACGTCAATCTGGCGCGTCCCCCGGCGACCCCGGCGGGCACCTTCCTGCTCCGCTGTTCGCTCTGCGCCGAACATTCGGACGAGGAGGTCGGCCAGATCCTGGAAATCTTCGCCGCGGCGGGGCGGAGCGTGGGCTGCATCGCCTGACTCGAGGTTAACATTCGCTTCAAGCCTTTCCGCTAATGCGGAGGAGGTTTAATTTGGCGGATGCAGATGGAGAACATTTCGGCCCGGTCAGGCGATATGCCGAACCTGCGCGCCAAGGTGCTGGTCGGCATTGTCGCGTTCATGGCGGCGTTTCTGCTGGTGGCCTTGCTGGTCCTGGTGCAACGCTCCAACGAGGAGCGCGACTCCGCCCTCGCCCGCAAGCAGCATAGCTATCAGGTGGTGCTGCTCACCCATGACGTGGACGGCGCGCTGGCGCGGGCGGAGGCGGCGCTCGGCCGGTTCGTGATTGACGGCGACCGGCGCACGGGCACATCCTATTACGACGCCTGGCGGCAGGCCGGGCGGCTGCTGGACGATCTCGACCGGTTGATCCGCGACGATTCCAAGCAGGCGCAACGCATGCGCCTGCTGCACCAGCTCTACACCAGGCGCGGCCAGGAACTGGCGCTGCCCGCCACCCGCGCCAATTACCAGCAAGGCTGGCCCGCTTTGTCGCTGTTTGCCCGCGCCGGCCGGTCGCCCACGCTGCCGCTGATCAGCCGCACCCTGCACGAGGTTGCGGAGGCGGAGGTCACCCTGCTCGACGTGCGGGCCGATGTCGCCGCCGCGCGCACCGATCGTGCCAACACGCTCGCCCGGTTGCTCTCGGTCGTGGGCGTGCTGCTGGCCTTGTCCGTGCTCGCGCTCGGCTATCTGCTGATCTTCGCCTTTGCCGGCCGCCGGACCGCGCGCGAACGCGCGGACAGCGAAGGGGATCGCGCTGCCGCCCTGGCCCATGCGGTGGAGGAACGCACGCTGGAACTGAGCGAAGCCAATCGGCGGCTGGTGGAGGAGGCCCGCACCCGCGAGGTCGCCGAACAGAAATTGCGCCAAATGCAGAAAATGGACGCGGTCGGTCAGCTGACCGGCGGCATCGCCCACGATTTCAACAACATGCTGGCGGTGGTGCTGGGCGGTCTGGAAATGGCCAAGCGCCGGGTCGAGGAACAGGCAGAGGAGGCGAGCCGCCATCTGGACAGCGCGATGGAAGGCGCCACCCGCGCCGCCGCTCTGACCCGCCGCCTGCTCTCCTTCGCCCGCGCCGAGCCGCTGCTGCCCGCCGCCGTGGAGCCGGGCCAGTTGCTGCGCGACATGTCCGATCTGGTCGATCGCACGATCGGGGAACGGATTGAGGTTCGCATCCTGTCCGCCGCCAATGTCTGGCCGGTGTGGGTCGATGCGTATCAGCTGGAAAACGCGATCCTGAACCTGGCCGTGAATGCGCGCGACGCCATGAACGGGGTCGGACGGGTGGAGATGAGCGCGCTCAACAGCCGGCTGGCCGATCAGGAGGTCGGCACCCTGCCCGCCGGCGAATATGTCCGCATGGCGGTGAGCGACAATGGCTCCGGCATATCGCAGGCGACGCTGGAACGCGTGTTCGAGCCGTTCTTCACGACCAAGCCGGTGGGACAGGGCACGGGGCTGGGCCTCAGCCAGATATTGGGCTTTGCGCGCCAGTCCGGGGGCGATGTCGCCATCTCCTCCGTGGTCGGCCAGGGCACCACCGTGTCCATCTACCTGCCCCGCCACCAGGGCGCGGGCACGGCGCGGCCGCCCGAGCCGGCGGAGCCTGTCGTCGCCGCCGGGACCAGGACCGCGACCATCGCGTTCGACGATGTCATCCTGGTGGTGGAGGATGATGCCCGCGTGCGTGCCGCCACCGGCGAGGCGCTGAAGGAACTGGGCTATCGCCACGTCCTGTGCGGATCGGGCGCGGAGGCGATCCAGCGGCTGGATGCGGGCGAGCGGTTCGGGATGCTGATGACCGACGTGGTGATGCCGAGCATGACCGGCCCGGAACTCGTCCGCACGGTGCACACCCGCTATCCCGACCTGCGGGTTCTGTTCGTCACCGGCTATGTCGGGGAAGCCGGCGAAGCGGAAAACTTCAAGGGCGCGGAGGTGCTGCGCAAGCCCTTCACCCTGCGGGCCTTGGCGGAGGCGCTGCAGGCGCTCAACCCCGCCACGCCCCGCGCGGCTTAGGATCTTTCCGCCCGTTCGAATTGACGCAATGCTCCCGCGAAGGCGGGAGCGCAGGAGGCGGAGCGATGTGGCCCGGACTGCCAGGCTCCCGCCTTCGCGCTAGCACCGGCGCGCTGTTACACCAGCGCAACCCTGAATCGCGACCGGCACTGGCGTTTCCAGGCTACCACGCCCCGTGCTCCTACGAACGCAGGAGCCCAGAACCACCAGGCAAAATCCCTCGCCACCTGCGCTCCTGCGTTCGCAGGAGCACGCGCTAGATCGTTGAGAACCCCCGCTAGCGGCCGGTCTGCGCCCGGTGGAGCAATTTCTGATCGGCCAACACCAGCGCCATCATAGCCTCCACCACCGGCGCGCCACGAATGCCGACGCAGGGGTCGTGCCGCCCCTTGGTGCGGATCTCGGCCGCCTCACCCTCGCGGGTTACGGTTTCCACCGGAGTCAGGATCGAGCTGGTGGGTTTGAACGCGACCCGCATCGTCACCGGCTGACCGGTGGAGATGCCACCCGCAATGCCCCCGGCATGGTTGGCGAGGAAGTCCGGCCCGTCGATGCCCGGACGCATCGGATCGGCATTCTGTTCGCCGGACAGCGCCGCCGCGGCGAAGCCGTCGCCGATCTCCACGCCCTTGACCGCGTTGATCGACATGGCCGCCGCCGCCAGTTCGCTGTCGAGCTTGGCGTAGAGCGGCGCGCCCCAGCCGGCGGGTACGCCGGTTGCCTCGGCCGCGATCACCGCACCGAGCGAGGAACCGGTCTTGCGCGCCTCGTCCACCAGCCCTTCCCATCGGGCCGCGGCCACGGGATCGGGACAGAAGAAGGGATTGGCGTCGACCGTGTCCGCATCGAAATGGGCGCGGTCGATCGCGTCGCCGCCGATCGCCTCCACCCACGCGCGGACCGTCACCTCCGGTATCACCAGCCGCGCCACGGCACCCGCCGCCACCCGCGCCGCCGTCTCGCGCGCCGATGATCGCCCGCCGCCGCGATAGTCGCGAAAGCCGTATTTGGCGTCATAGGCATAATCGGCATGACCGGGGCGATAGGCCCGGGCGACCTCAGAGTAATCCTTGGACCGCTGGTCCACATTCTCGATCATCAGGCTGATCGGCGTGCCGGTGGTCCGCCCCTCGAACACGCCCGACAGGATGCGGACCTGGTCCGGCTCCTGTCGCTGCGTGGTGAAGCGCGACGTGCCCGGCCGGCGCTTGTCGAGAAAGGGCTGGATGTCCGCTTCGCTCAACGCCAGCCCGGGCGGGCACCCGTCCACGACGACGCCCAGCGCCGGCCCGTGGCTTTCGCCCCAGGTCGTGAAGCGAAACACCCGGCCGAAGCTGTTCCAGCTCACGCGCTGCCCCGGTTCACGCGAGGGCGATGTCCGGCGCGTCCTCGGCCTTCATGCCGATGACGTTGTAGCCGGCGTCGACATGGTGGATCTCGCCGGTCACGCCGCTCGCCAGGTCGGACAGCAGGTACAGGCCCGCGCCGCCCACATCCTCGATCGTCACGTTACGGCGCAGCGGCGAGTTCAGCTCGTTCCACTTCAGGATGTAGCGGAAGTCGCCGATGCCGCTGGCGGCCAGCGTCCTGATCGGGCCCGCCGAAATGGCGTTCACCCGGATATTCTCCGGCCCCAGATCCATCGCCAGATATTTCACGCTGGTTTCCAGCGCCGCCTTGGCCACGCCCATCACGTTGTAATGGGGCACCACCTTTTCCGCGCCATAATAGCTCAAGGTCAGCAGCGACCCGCCATTGGGCATCATCGCCCGCGCGCGCTTGGTCACGGCCACGAACGAGTAAGCCGAAATGTTCAGCGTCAGCAGGAAATTGTCGAGGCTGGTGTCGACATATTTCCCACGCAGCTCGTTCTTGTCGGAAAAGCCGATTGCGTGGACGACGAAGTCGATCGTCGGCCAGCGTTCCGCCAGCTTGGCGAACGCAGCGTCCAACGCATCCATGTCGCCCACGTCGCAATCGATCAGCAGGTCGGAGCCGACCTGCTCCGCCAGCGGGCGCACCCTTTTCTCCAGCGCTTCCCCCTGGTAGCTGAACGCCAGTTCGGCGCCCTGCGCCGCCAACGCCTGCGCGATCCCCCAGGCAAGCGACCGATCATTGGCGAGGCCCATGATCAGCCCCCGCTTACCCTCCATCAGCCCGGCCATCATTCCTCCTGCTGAGCATAGCTTTGCCCGCTCCTTACGCTGCGTTGCGGGGTTTCCGCCAGTGCCGCATTGAGATGCGCGCCGATCACCAGCCCAAAGCCCACCAGCCAGAAGAAGAACAAGGCGATGATCACGCCCGCAAGGCTGCCATAGGTCCGGTCATAGCCCCCCAGGGCAGCCAGCACGCGCGGCAGCCCCATCGTGGTCACCACCCACCACACGGCGGTAAAGGCCGCACCCGCCCATTTCGGGCAGCGCGCCCAACGATATTTGCTCGGCGCCAGCGTGTAGAAGACGAGGTAGAGCGACACGAACAGTGCCAATCCCGGCGCCAGCCGCGACCAGCCGATCCAGTTCAGCACCTCATCCGATACGGGCAGCAGGCGCGCAACCAGCTGCTCCACGCCGGTCAGCAGCAATTGCAGGCTGAAAGCGAGCAGCATCAGCACCACCGATCCCATTACCAGCGCCACCGACATCAGGCGATAATGCCAGAACGGCTTGGAATAAGAGACACCATAAGCGCGCCGCAGGATGTCGCGGATCGTCTCGATGAAGCTGCCGGTGGTCCACAGCCCGACCAATCCGCCCAGCCACAGCAGCGATCCGGTGCGCTGCGCCAGCACGTCGCTGATCGGCTGGCGGATCAATTCCCGCACCGACCGCGGCAGGGTGCGCAGGAAGCTTTCCACCGCCAGCGTGGTATCCGGCCCCCGTCCCAGCGCATGGGCCAAAGCGGCGGTGACGATGAAGAAGGGAAAGAGCGAGATCAGCGCGAGGTAAGCGAGGTTGCCGGCGTGGATGAAGCCGTCCGAATAGACGCCAACACCGACCCGCTTCACGATCTCCCACCCGCGTCGATAGCGCGGAATATGGTCCAGCGCCTCCGGATTGCCCCGTTGCGCCCGCTGTTCCGGCGACGCCGGGGAAACCTTTTGCAAATCCGCGCCCTTCCACCGCTTCCGCGGTGGCTATACGCCCAGATCGGCGCGCGGGTTGCGGTCCCTTTCCTCGCCCCAGCCCTCGGCGAACGCCTTCAGCGCCGGGTCGTCGGCCGGCACGTCCACCATCAGGGTCACCAGCTGATCGCCGCGCGTGCCGTCGCGGCGATGAAAGCCACGTCCTTTCAGGCGCAGCACCTTGCCGGAATTGGAGCCCGGCGGGATGGTCATCATGACAGCGCCCTCCACCGTCGGCAGCCTGATCTTGGCGCCCAGTACCGCCTCATCCAGCCGGATCGGAAGGTTGACGCGGACATCGTCGCCGTCGCGGGTGAAGAAACGGTGCGGCTTCACCTCCACCGTCACCATCGCGTCGCCGGCGCCGCCCGCGCCCGCTTCGCCCTGCCCCGCCAGCCGCATCGGCGTGCCGGCGACCGCTTCGGCCGTCAGCTTCAGATCAATCGTCTTGCCGGACGACAGGGTAATGCGCTGCGGCTTCAGCGCCGCCGCCTCGTCCAGCTCCACCGCCAGGCGATAGGCCACGTCCGCGCCCTTTTGCGGGCGGGATCGCGCGCCGAAGCCGCCAAAGCCGCCGCCAGCGCCGCCGCGCTGCTGGCGCCCGCCGCCGAACAGCCCTTCGAAAATGTCGCTGAAATCCCCGCCGCCGCCAGCGTCACCGAACTCGAACCCGCCGGGTGCACCGCGGGTCGCGCGAAAGCCGCCACCGCCGCCGCCCTGGCCGAAGCCGAACGGCATCTTGGGATTGCCCTGCTCGTCGATCTCGCCGCGATCATATTGGGCGCGCTTGCCGGTGTCGGACAGCAGATCATAGGCCTGCGTCACCTCCGTGAAGCGGGCGGCGGCCTGGGGATTGTCCTGGTTGCGATCGGGGTGGAGCTCCTTGGCCAGCTTGCGGTAGGCCTTCTTTATCGCGGCCTCGTCCGCGCTGCGCGCCACGCCCAAAGTCGAATACAGATCTGCCATCAGCCCTCCTCGCCCACGATGTGCGGGGCGGATGGGCGTTCCACAAGGGCAAAGTGGCACAAAGCACAAGCGGCGGCGTTGTCCGGCCGTCTCCACCCCCAATTCCCAGGTGACGCGCATGAAGCCTTATCCCTGCCCCAATTGCGGCCGGCCGACGCATTTCGAGGTGCGGGTCTGCCCCAATTGCGCTTTCACGCTGGGTTACGATCCGGACAGCGACCTGCTGCTGTTCCTGGGCGACAATGCCACCACCTGGCGCGACTCGGGGGGCGAGGCGCACGACCTGGTCGTGTGCGCCAACAACAACGATTATCAGATCTGCAACTGGCTGGTGCCGGCGACGGGCGAACAGCCGCTCTGCCGCGCGTGCCGGCACAACCGCACCATCCCCGATCTGACCGCGCCGACCGTGCCCGAACGCTGGGCCCGGATCGAGGCCGCCAAGCGCCGGCTGTTCCACACCCTGCTGCGCCTGCGCCTGCCGATCGAGACGCAGGCGGAGGCGGAGGCGAACGGCACCACCCCCGGCCTGACGTTCGACTTCCTCTACGATCCGGTGGGGGAGGAGACCGGCACGGTGCAGATCACCACCGGCCACGAAAACGGCCTCGTCACGCTGAACCTGATCGAGGCCGACGACGTCCAGCGCGAGCGGATGCGGACCTCGCTGGGCGAGCCCTATCGCACCCTGCTCGGCCATTTTCGGCACGAGGTCGGCCATTATTACTTCGCACGCCTGATCGAAGGGACGGCGGAGGTGCTGAACTTCCGTCGTTTGTTCGGCGACGAACGGATGAGCTACGAGGAGGCCAAGTCCAAACATTATGGCGATGGCGGCTCCGGCTGGTCGACCGACTATGTCTCGGCCTATGCCACCATGCATCCGTGGGAGGATTTCGCCGAAACCTTCGCGCACCTGATGCATATCATGGATGCGCTGGCCACCATCGGCGGCTTCGGCATGCGCATGACGCAATGGCCGGGACATGAAGAGCAGCCATCGGTGGATTTCGATCCCTATGCCGCCGAAACCGGCCCGTTGGTGGCCGAATGGGGCCCATTCGCCTTTGCCGAAAATGCGATCAACCGATCGATGGGGCAGCCCGATCTCTACCCCTTCCACCTGTCGGAAACGATCGTCGCCAAGCTGGATTACATCAACCGGCTGCTGCAACGCGCCGGCCAGGGCGACATCGCCTCGAAAGATCCGCAATATCGCCCCGAATGAGCCGCGCGGCGCCGACGGGCCCTGATCCGCTTGGCCACCGCGCAGAAATGCTTGTTTGTTACGGCGGGATCGTACCGCCACTTGGTGTAGCATGACCACGACGTTCGCCCGCCAGCCGCGCTTCTCGTTCGGGATGCAAGTCGCCCTCGGCATGATCGCCGGGCTGGCGCTCGGCCTGCTCGCCCGGCAGCTATCCGGGGCGGACGGGGTGTTGGGCACGACGCTGCACACGGTCGGCCAGATCTTCATCCAGTTGCTGAAGGCGCTGGTGCCGCCGTTGGTGTTCACCGCCATCGTGGGGTCGATCGCGGCGTTGCGCGACCTCCAGAATGCCGCCCGGCTGGTGGCGCAGACCCTGTTGTGGTTTGCCATCACCGCCCTGATCGCGGTGGTGATCGGCATTGCGCTGGGCCTGCTGCTGGAACCAGGCGTGCGCGCGGGTGCGAACCCGGCCGCCGCAATTGTGCCCGCGACGACCGGATCGTGGTTGGATTTCCTGAAGGGGCTGGTGCCCGCCAACCTGCTGGGCCTCACCGCCAAGACGACGCTGAACGACGGCGGCGCGGCGACTGTCCTGAACTTCAACGTCCTGCAGATCATCGTCGCGGCGATCGCGATCGGTGCCGCCGCGGTGCGGGTGGGCGAAGCAGGGGCGCCCTTCCTCGCCTTCAACGCGTCGGCGCTGGCGATCTTCCGCCGGCTGCTCCGCTGGGTGATTGCGCTGACCCCGATCGGCTCCGCCGCCCTGATCGGCGACGCGGTGGTGCGTTACGGGTGGGAGACATTGTCCTCGCTCGGCGCCTTTGCCGGTGCGATCTATCTCGGCCTCGGGCTGGTGCTGCTGGTGGTGTATCCGACCCTGCTGGTGCTGCACGGCCTCAGCCCGAGCTGGTTCTTCCGCAATGCCTGGCCCGCCATCCAGCTCGGCTTCGTATCGCGGTCGTCGGTCGGCACGCTGCCGGTGACCGAGGAAACGACCGAGCGCGCGCTGGGCGTACCGCGCGCTTATGCCGCCTTTGCGGTGCCGCTGGGTTCGACGACCAAGATGGACGGGTGCGCGGCGATCTATCCGGCGGTGTCCGCGATCTTCGTCGCGCAATTCTTCAACCTGCCGCTGCACCTGTCGGATTACCTGCTGATCGCGGTCGTATCCGTGCTGGGCTCGGCCGCGACGGCAGGGCTGACCGGCGCAACCGTCATGCTGACGATGACGCTGTCCACCCTCGGCCTGCCGCTGGAGGGGGCGGGGCTCCTGCTGGCGATCGACCCGATCCTCGACATGGGCCGCACCGCCGTCAATGTGGCCGGGCAGATGCTGGTGCCGACCATCGTCGCGCAGCGCGAGGGGATGTTGCCCGCGCCGAATCGGCGGACTCCCGCCCCGGCGCTGTCGGCCTAATCCATCACCCGCCAGAGCTGCTGGTCGCGCCGTTCCAGGTCGAGCAGCACGCGCTTTGCCGCCAGCCCGCCGGCAAAGCCGGTCAGCGCGCCGCCGGAGCCGACCACGCGGTGGCAGGGCGCGATGATCGAGATGGGGTTGCGCCCGTTGGCGGCACCCACCGCGCGCACCGCATCGGGGCGGCCGATTCGCCGCGCGACGTCCGCATAGGTCCGCGTTTCGCCAAAGGGTATGTCGAGCAGGGCACGCCACACCGCGACCTGAAAAAGGGTGCCCCGGAAATCCAGCGCGATGGTGAAGCTCTCCCGCCGTCCCACGAAATAGTCGGCCAGCTGGCGCGCACTCTCCACCAGCACGGGATGGTCGGCCCGTTCGGTCGAGGACGGTAGCGGGACGCGCGCCGGATCGTCGTCCGGCCACAACACGGCAACCAGCCCCTCATCCCCCGCCACCAGGGTCAGCCGCCCGACCGGCGAGTCGATAACGGTCCGCGCCAGCATCGGCGTCTGCTCAGTCCAACGGTTCGACATCGACCGCGACGTCGATGCGTTGTCCGTCCTGCCCCAGAAAGATACCATCGATCGGCGCCACGTCGCCATAGTCGCGGCCGACCGCCGTCACGATATGGTCCTGCCCTATTGCCACGCCGTTGGTGGGGTCGAAGCCGATCCACCCCCGCTCGGGCCCGCACCACAGCAGCACCCAGGCGTGGGTCGCGTCCGCGCCCACCAGCCGGGCGCGCCCGGGCGGCGGGACCGTGCGGAGGTAGCCGGAGACGTAGGCGGCGGCGAGCCCGGCGGAGCGCGCGCCGGAAATCATGATCTGCGCGAAATCCTGGCACACCCCATGGCGTTTGGCGAAGGCCTCGGCCGGGCTGGTATCCAGTTGCGTGGCGCTGCCGTCATAGTGGAAGTCGGCCTGGATCCGCCGGGCGAGCGCCAGTCCCGCCTCCACCACCCCGCGCTCCGGCCGCAATTCCTGCGCGCACCAGGCGGCGATCTCCGGAAAGGCGGCGATCAGCGGGGATGGATAGAGATAAGAGGCCGGCGCGGTGTCGCCGAGGTCGCGCACGTCCCGCCCCAGACGCGCCGCCGCCGCCACGGTGCAGTCGTCCGGCTTCGGCTCCGGCGGCACCCGGTCGACGGTGACGAGCGCGCGGCTGTCGATCACCAGCTCGGTCGCGGGCTTGTCCACCACGATCCGGTGCGTCACGACCGGATAGCCGCTGTCGCGTCCGGCGGTGACGGTGGCGGCGGGGCCGATGGCGAGGGCATGATCCTCCACCTGCTGCCCGTCCCAGTCGATCGGCCGCAGCCGCAGGTTGCAGCGCGCGAACCGCACCGGAAAATCATAGCGAAAGCGCGTGCGGTGGCTGATGGCGTAGCGCATCACGCCAGCACCATGCCCGGCGCGCGCACCGTTTCGGCGCCTTGCAGGAAGAAGCGCGCGGCGATCGCGTCGCTCAGCGCCATCAGCCGGTTCTCGATCCCCAGCAACGTCGCGCGCGACAGCGACTCCGCGCGCACGGTGGTGACCATCAGCGCCAGTTCGTTGGCGACGGCCAGCTGCTCCTCCTCCATCCCGTCGTCACGGAGCGACGGCAAAGCGGCGAGATGCTCGCGGATGCGCACCATCTGATAGGCCAGGCTGCGCGGATTGAACGGGTCGAGCGCCACCAGGTCGCGCACCGGCACCAGCGCAAGGCCGGTCATGTAGCGCGAACGATAGCTGATCTGGCTGTCCATCAGGTCGAGCAGGGTGGTCAGGTCGTCGGCGGTCGCCGCCTCCGTCCCGAAATTGCGGCACAGGCGGCAGGCCACCAGCGCGCGCTCCATCCGGCGACCGAGATCGTGGAAGCGCCAGCCGGCGGTGCGGCCCATATTCTCCGCCGCCAGCCCCGCCAGCGCCGCGAATCGTTCCTGCAACGCCCCCACCCGCGCCAGCAGCGCACCGGCATCCTCGCCCTGCGCGGGCGGCAGCGGCATGTCCACCAGCCGCCAGACATCCGCCGACAGGCGATCGCGGATGCCGGACGCGATATTGTGGATCGTCCCGAACAGGGTGCGGATGCCGGCCAGTCCGGGGCCGTCCAGCGCCGCCGCCGCCAGCTCGGCGAGGTCGTGGATCACGCCCCCGGCCTCCTCCTCATCCTCCTCGCAGGACACGAGTTGCGACGCGCCGGTGGAAATCAGCAGGGTCGCCAGCCGGTCGAGCGTCACCGGCACGAGGTTTGCGCCGGTATCGGCGTCGATCGTGCCGCCCAACGTGGCGCGCACCAGCCGCAACGTCGCCTCGCCCCGCTCCAGATAGCGGCCGAGCCAGTAGAGATTGTCCGCCGCGCGGCTGGGCAGCGTGCCGGGATTGCGCCGCACGGCGACATGCTGCGGCAACAGCGACACCGGCTCCACCGCGTGCAACGCGACCACGCCGACATCCGCCGAAAAGGCCCCTTCGCCCATCACGGCCGCGCGTTCGTCGGCCCCTTCCCCGATCCGCGCGAAGCCGCCCGGCATGACCGACCATGCCCCCGTTCCGTCGCGCACCGCAAAGGCGCGCAAGGTGAAGGGGCGCGCCACCAGCCGCCCGTCGGCGACCACCGGCATGGTCGACAGGCGCACCACCTCGCGCCCGACATAATCCTGCGGACGCAGCGCCATCGCCTGCTCCAGCGCGGTCCGGCCCGCCGTGTCCAGGCTGGCGCCGAGCACCGGGCCATTGGGCAGGCCGACGACCGGATCGGCAAAGGCGGGGCTGACCAGCAGGTCGTCCAGCCGCGCCCGCATCTCCCCGCACGGCCCTGCCTGCCCGCACCACCATGTGGCGATGTTCGGCAATGTCAGGTCCTGCTCCAGCAGCTTGCGCGCCACCCTCGGCAGGAAAGCGGCAAAGGCAGGCGATTCCACCACGCCCACGCCCGGTGCATTGGCCAGCACGGCGTCGTCGGCGGCGATCGCGTCCATCAGGCCCGGCACGCCGATGCTGGACGCGCTGTCGAACGCCAGCGGATCCAGGAAGCGCGCATCCATCCGCCGCCACAGCGCATCGACCCGCTTCAGCCCCTCGATCGTGCGGACATACAGGCGATTGTCGCGCACGGCGAGGTCGTCGCCCTCCACCAGCAGGAAACCGAGATAGCGGGCGAGGTGCGCCTGCTCGGCATAGCTCTGATTATAGCGTCCCGGCGTCAGCAGGCCGATGCGGGGATCGTCGCGCTTGCAGGCGGCGGCCAGGCCTTCGCGGAAATCGGCGAAGAAGCCGGCGAGCCGGTGCAGGTTCAGCCGCGTCTGCAACGCCCCCATCACCCGGCTGGCGGCCAGCCGGTTCTCCAGCGCATAGCCGGCGCCGACCGGCGCGCGGACATGGTCGGCCAGCACGCGCCACCCGCCGTCCGGCCCGCGCGCAAGGTCGACCGCGTAGATGTGGAGGCGATGGCCGCCGCGCGGCTCCATCCCGATCATGGACCGCCAGAAATGGCGCGATCCCGTCACCAGCGGCGCGGGCAGATGCCCGTCCGCCACCAGCGTCGCCGGACCATAGATGTCGCCCAGCACCCGCTCCAGCAGTTCGGCGCGCTGGGCGACCCCGTCGGCAATCCCCCTCCACTCATCCTCGCCGATCAGCAGCGGCAAGGCGGACAGCGGCCACGGCCGTTCGGCCGGGTCGCCGGGCAGGCGAAAGGTGGTGCCGATCTCGTTCACCTGGCGGCCGACCCGGTCCTGCAACCGTTGCAGCCGCCCTTCGGTCAGGGTCGCGACCCCGTCGAACAGGTGATGCCACCAGCGCGCGCCGCGCCCCATGTCGTCGCGCACGACGTCGCCGCCGCCCGCCTGCGCGATATAGCTTTCCAGCCAGCCCTGCCCCCACGAGGGCATACCGGGCAGCTGCGCCATGTTGGTGCCCCACATGGCGTCATGCCCTACGCGTCTCATTCTCCCGCGCAAGCGGCAGGCGACGCCTTCGTCACAGGTCCGCCGGCCGCCGCAGGTCCAGCGTCATCGGAAAGTCGCCCGCCCGTTCCTCCGCCGGCATGGCGATCGCACCGGGGGTGTGGCCATGATCGACGAAGCGCGCCTTGCGCCGTGCCTCCGCCTCGTAATCGTTCACCGGCACGCTGTCATAGTTGCGCCCGCCCGGATGCCCGACATGATAGACGCAGCCGCCCAGCGACCGCCCGTTCCACCGATCGAGCAGGTCGAAGGTCAACGGTGCGTCGGCGGGCAGGCGCGGGTGGAGGCAATTGGCCGGCTCCCACGCCTTGTAGCGCACGCCGCCCACCGCCTCGCCTTGCACGCCGGTGGGCGTCATCGGCACATGGCGGCCGTTGCACGCGACGATGTGGCGCCCCGGCACCAGGCCGGTCGCCCGCACCTGCAGGCGTTCGGTCGAGCTGTCGACATAGCGCACGGTGCCGCCGATGGCGCCCGTTTCCCCCAGCACCGGCCAGGGTTCCAGCGCGTGCGCAATCTCCAGCGTCACGCCGCCGGCGGTCACGCTGCCGTGCACCGGAAAGCGGAACTGGCGCTGCGCCTCGAACCAGGCGGGATCGAAATCGTAGCCCGCGCCGCGCAGGTCGCCCAGCACCTCCAGGAAATCCGCCCAGACGAAATGGCCGAGCATGAAGCGGTCGTGCAGCGCCGTGCCCCAGCGGACCAGCCCGCCCGCCTGTGGCGAGCGCCAGAACCAGGCGGTGAGCGCGCGCACCAGCAATTGCTGCGCCAGGCTCATCTTCGCGTCCGGCGGCATCTCGAACCCGCGAAACTCGACCAGGCCGAGCCGGCCGGTAGGTCCGTCGGGCGAGAAGAGCTTGTCGATGCAGATTTCGGTGCGGTGGGTGTTGCCGGTGACGTCGACCAGCAGGTTGCGGAACAGCCGGTCCACCATCCACGGCTGCGGCGCGTCGCCCGTGCCGACCCCGCTTGCAAACGGATTCGGCACCTGCGCCAGCGCGATTTCCAGCTCGTACAGCCCGTCATGCCGCGCTTCGTCGATGCGCGGGCTCTGGCTGGTCGGGCCGATGAACAGGCCGGAGAAAAGGTAGGACAGCGACGGATGCCGTTGCCAGTAGAGGACGAAGCTCTTCAACAGGTCCGGGCGGCGGATGAAGGGCGACTCGCTCACCGATCGCCCGCCCAGCACCAGGTGGTTGCCCCCGCCTGTGCCGACCGAACGCCCGTCGACCAGGAACTTGTCGGCGGTCAGCCCCTCCTCGCGTGCCATGTCGTAGAGCGTGGTGGTGAGCGCGCGCGTCTCCTCCCAGGTGGAGGTCGGCTGGACGTTGACCTCGATCACGCCGGGATCGGGCGTGACCTTCAGCACCTGGAGGCGCGGGTCGGGCGGCGGTGCATAGCCTTCGATCCGGACGGGGATGCGGGTCGCCTCCGCCACCCGCTCGATCGCGGACACCAGCTCCAGATAATCTTCCAGCCGCTCGGTCGGCGGCAGGAACACGGCGAGGTAGTGCCCGCGCGCCTCCACCGACAAAGCGGTGCGGACCGCGCCCTCGATCGGCACCTGCTCGACCCGCTCCTGCGCGCCCGCGCCCGCCGCCGGCGCCACGCTCTCCATCCGCTGCGCGCGATAATCGGGCAGCGGCTCGCGCGGTTCGGTCGTGTCGCGGACGTGGAGATAGGGATAGCTGGCCGGCGGCACATAAGGCAGCGATCCCAGGGGCAGGCGATAGCCGACCGCGCTGTCGCCGGGCACCAGGAAGAGCTTGCCGCGCCGCACGTTCCAGCGTTCGCTCCGCCAGCGGCGGGGTTCGGGCGCCTGCGCCGCCTGCCACGCCTGGATCGGCAGCACATAGCCGACCGGCCGGGCGAGCCCGCGCTCGAACGCGCGCACCATCCGCGCGCGCGCTTCCGGATCCTCGATCTTGGGATCGGTCGGCGTGACGTTGGCGGGCAGTTCCGCTTCCTTCAGCGCCCATTCGGCCGGATCCTCAAAGGCCGGCTCGACGAAATCGGCGGGTACGGCCAGCGCGTCGGCCACGGCTTTCAGGAAATGCTCGGCGCTGTCGGCATCAAGCGAAGCCTGCCCCGCATCCTCGCTCGCCAGCAGGGAGGGATCGCGCCACACGGCCACGCCGTCCAGCCGCCAATAGACCGAATAGCCCCAGCGCGGCAGGCTTTCGCCCGGATACCATTTGCCCTGGCCGTGGTGGATCAGGCCGCCGGGCGCGAAGCGGTCGCGCATCCGTCGGATCAGCCGATCGGCATAGAGGGCCTTGGTCGGCCCGACCGCGTCCGCATTCCATTCCGGCGCTTCGGGATCATCCGCCGCCAGGAAGGTCGGCTCGCCGCCGGTGGTGAGGCGCACGTCCTGCGCCTGGAGGTCCGCGTCCACCCGGCGGCCGAGTGCGTCGAGCGCGTCCCACCGCTGGTCGGTGAACGGCTTGGTGATCCGCACCGCCTCGGCGATGCGCTGCACGTCCATGTGGAAGTCGAAGTCGGCATGCGCCGGCTCCAGCAACGTGCCCTCGATCGGCGTGGCGGAGCGGTAATGCGGCGTCGCGCAGAGCGGAATATGCCCCTCGCCCGCGAACAGCCCGGAGGTGGGGTCGAGCCCGATCCAGCCCGCGCCGGGAATATAGGCCTCCGCCCAGGCATGGAGATCGCATACGTCCTGCGCCACGCCCTTGGGCCCGTCCACCGGCATCACGTCGGGCGTGAGCTGGATCGAATAGCCCGACACGAACCGCGCGGCGAAGCCCAGCTTGCGCAGCAGCTGGACCAGCAGCCAGGTGAAATCGCGGCACGATCCTGTTCCGCAGGTCAGCGTTTCCTCGGGCATCTGCACCCCCGGCTCCAGCCGGATGACGTATCCCAGCGCCTCGTTCACCGCGCGATTGAGTTCGACCAGGAAGTCGATCGAGCGCATCTCCACGCCCGCGAACCGCTGATACAGGGCATCGAACAACGGGCCCTGCGGCTCCACCTCGAAATAGGCGGACAGGTCGGTGTGGAGGTCCGGCGCATAGTGGAACGGCCGCCGTTCGGCATAATCCTCGACGAAGAAGTCGAACGGGTTGATCACGGCAAGGTCTGCGATCAGGTCCACCGTGACCCGGAACTCGGCCGTGGGCTCCGGCACGACGATGCGCGCCAGCCAGTTGCCGTGCGGATCCTGCTGCCAGTTGATGAAATGCTGCTCCGGCAGGATCGTCAGCGAATAATTGGGCACCTCCGTGCGGCTGTGCGGCGCGGGGCGGAGCCGCACGATCTGCGGCCCCAGCCGGATCGGCCGGTCATAGCGGTAGGAGGTGACGTGGTGGAGCGCGGCCTGGATCACGGGCGTGATTGCAGCACAGTGCCGCCCTTACCACAAGCGGGCCCAACCTTGCCTTTTGATGCTGCCATCGCCATCCCCTGTCTCTGCTCCGAAATCCCAATCAGGACATCTGTATGAAGACGCGTGCCGCCGTAGCGTTCCAGGCCAAGCAACCGCTGGAGATCGTCGAAGTCGATCTGGAAGGCCCCAAGGCGGGCGAGGTGCTGGTGGAAATCATGGCGACCGGCATCTGCCATACGGACGCCTATACGCTGGACGGGCTGGACAGCGAGGGGCTGTTCCCCTCCATCCTCGGCCATGAAGGCGCAGGCGTCGTGCGCGAGGTGGGCGCGGGCGTGACGTCGGTTCAGCCGGGCGACCACGTCATCCCGCTCTACACGCCCGAATGCCGCCAGTGTAAGTCGTGCCTGTCGGGCAAGACCAACCTCTGCACCGCGATCCGCGCGACGCAGGGCAAGGGGCTGATGCCGGACGGCACCACGCGGTTCAGCTACAAGGGGCAGCCGATCTTCCATTATATGGGCTGCTCGACCTTCTCCAACTTCACCGTCCTGCCCGAGATCGCGGTGGCGAAGATCCGTGAGGACGCGCCGTTCAAGACCAGCTGCTACATCGGCTGCGGCGTCACCACCGGCGTCGGCGCGGTGGTCAACACGGCCAAGGTGCAGGTGGGCGAGAACGTCGTGGTGTTCGGGCTGGGCGGGATCGGCCTCAACGTCATCCAGGGCGCGAAGCTGGCGGGCGCGGCCACCATCGTCGGGGTGGACATCAACCCCGATCGCGAGGAATGGGGCCGCCGCTTCGGCATGACCCATTTCATCCCGGCCAAGGGCAAGAGCCGCGAGGCGGTAATCGCAGAGGTGCTGGCGCTGACGGACGGCGGGGCGGACTACAGTTTCGACTGCACCGGCAATACCGAGGTGATGCGCACCGCTTTGGAGGCGTGCCATCGCGGCTGGGGCACCAGCATCATCATCGGCGTGGCGGAAGCCGGCAAGGAGATCAGCACCCGCCCGTTCCAGCTGGTGACGGGCCGCAACTGGCGCGGCACCGCGTTCGGCGGGGCCAAGGGCCGCACCGACGTGCCCAAGATCGTCGACTGGTACATGAACGGCAAGATCGAGATCGACCCCATGATCACCCACGTCCTCTCGCTGGAGGAGATCAACAAGGGATTCGACCTGATGCATGCCGGCGAAAGCATCCGTTCGGTCGTGCTGTTCTGACATGTTCAGCCATATCGTGGTCGGCGCCGATGACGTGGACACGTCCCGCACATTCTACGACGCGGCGCTGGGCGCGCTCGGCATCGCGGCGGGCGAGGTCGACGAGCGCAAGCGGGCGGTCTACGTCCATGCCGGCGGACGCCTGCTGGTGACCCGCCCGATCGACGGCGAACCCGCCAGCCCCGCCAATGGCGGCACGATCGGCTTCGCCGCCGCGTCGCCCGGAGCGGTCGATGCCTGGCACGCCGCCGGGATGGCGAACGGCGGCACGCCGTGCGAGGATCCGCCCGGCATCCGCCACGCGACCGGCGGGCGCACCCTCTACCTCGCCTATCTGCGCGATCCCGCCGGCAACAAGCTGTGCGCGACGCATCGGCTGTCCTGACATGACCATGGTGTTCCGATGAGCCTCCAGACCCTCTCCACCAACCGCGCGTTCGGCGGAACGCAGGGCGTGTATCGCCACGCCAGCGCCGCAACGGGCACGGACATGACCTTTTCCGTCTATGTGCCCGACCATGTGGAGGGCGAGCGGTTGCCGGTGGTATGGTATCTGTCCGGCCTCACCTGCACCCACGCCAACGTGACGGAAAAGGGCGAATATCGTCGCGCCTGCGCCGAACATCGCCTGATCTTCGTCGCAGCCGACACCTCGCCGCGCGGGGCGGGCGTGCCCGACGATCCCAACGCGGCCTATGATTTCGGTCTCGGCGCGGGCTTCTACGTCGATGCGACGCAGGCACCTTATGCGGAGCATTACCGCATGTGGACCTATGTCACGGAAGAGTTGCCGGAACTGGTCGGCGCGTCCTTCCCCGTCGATCTGGCCCGACAGGCGATCATGGGCCATTCCATGGGTGGCCACGGCGCGCTCACCATCGGTCTCACCTTTCCCGACCGGTTCAGGGCGGTATCCGCCTTCGCGCCGATCGTCGCGCCGTCGCGGGTACCGTGGGGGCAGAAGGCGCTGGCGGGCTATCTGGGCGCCGATCAGGCCGCCTGGCGCAGGCATGACGCGGTCGCCCTGATCGAGGATGGCGCGCGCGTGCCGGCGCTGCTGGTGGATCAGGGGGAGGCGGACCAGTTCCTGGCCGAGCAGCTCCGCCCCGATCTGCTGCGCCATGCCTGCGACGCGGCGGGTATCGAGCTCACCCTGCGGCTCCAGCCCGGCTACGACCACAGCTATTATTCCATCTCCACCTTCATGGCCGATCATCTCACCTGGGCGGCGCAGCGCCTCGCATGAGCCACCATGACGTCCTGATCGTCGGCGCGGGCCATGCCGGCGCGCAGGCGGCGATCGCGCTCCGCCAGGCCAAGTTTGCGGGCTCCATCGCCATCGTCGGCGACGAATCCGAACCGCCCTACGAACGCCCGCCGCTCTCCAAGGATTACCTGGCGGGCGACAAGCCGTTCGAGCGGCTGCTGATCCGCCCACCGGCTTTCTGGGAGGAACGCGGGGTCACCATGCTGCTCGGCCGGCGCGTGACCGCGGTGGATGCAGCGGCGCACGCGGTCACGGCCGGAGATCGGATCGGCTATGGCACGTTGGTCTGGGCCGCCGGCGGCGGGCCCCGCTCGCTGGTCTGTTCGGGGCATGACGTGGCGGGCGTCCACGCCATCCGCACCCGCGCCGACGTCGATCGGCTGGTCGGGGACTTGCCCGCCACCACCCGCGTGGTGGTGATCGGCGGCGGCTATATCGGGCTGGAGGCGGCCGCCGTCCTGACGAAGCTCGGCAAGCAGGTGACCGTGCTGGAAGCGCAGGACCGCGTCCTCGCCCGCGTCGCCGGCGAAGCCCTGTCGCACTTCTACGAAGGCGAGCATCGCGCGCACGGCGTCGACCTGCGGCTGGGCGTCACGGTGGACTGTATCGAGCAGCAAGACGGCCGCGCCCGTGGCGTCCGGCTGGACAGTGGCGAGCTGCTGCCGTGCGAGATGGTGATCGTCGGCATCGGCATCACGCCCTCGGTCGAACCTTTGCTGGCGGCCGGGGCGGAGGGCGGCAATGGCGTGCGGGTCGATGGGCAGTGCCGCACCACCCTGCCAGACATCTTTGCGATCGGGGACTGCGCGCTCCACGCCAACGCCTTTGCCGACGGCGCGGAGATCCGGCTGGAATCGGTCCAGAACGCCAACGACATGGCGAATGCGGTGGCCAGGACGCTGACCGGCACGGCAACGGATTATTATGCAGTGCCATGGTTCTGGTCCAACCAATATGATCTGCGGCTGCAGACGGTCGGCCTCTCGCTCGGCCACGACCGGGCGATATTGCGGGGCGATCCGGCCACGCGCAGCTTCTCGCTGGTCTACCTGCAGCAGGGTCGGGTGATCGCGCTCGACTGCGTCAACGCCACCCGCGACTATGTGCAGGGCCGCGCCTTGGTGCTGAACCGCGCCGCGCCCGATCCCGTCCGGCTGGCGGATACGGGCGTCGTGCTCAAGGATCTTTGAAACGCGCCGCCGGGGGGTGGTAAGCGTCCATCATGGGAAGTCACATGAACAGTTGGTTCCGGCGCAAGCCGATCGAAACCGCGCCGCCGGGGGGCGCGCAACGCCTGGTCCCGTCCTTGTCCTGGCCGCATCTGGTGGCACTCGGCGTGGGCGCGATCGTCGGCACGGGTATCCTCACCCTGATCGGGGTCGGCGCGGACCGGGCGGGGCCGGCCGTGCTCGTCTCCTTCGCCATTGCCGGCGCGATCTGCGCCTGCGCGGCTCTGGCCTATGCCGAAATGTCGACCATGATGCCGACCGCAGGCAGCGCCTATACCTATAGCTACGCCGTGCTGGGGGAGGTGATCGCCTGGGTGGTCGGGTGGAGCCTGATCCTGGAATATAGCCTGGTCGTTTCCACCGTGGCGGTGGGATGGTCCGGCTATGCCGCGCCGTTGCTGACCGCGATCGGCTTTCCCGTCGTGCTGACGGCGGGGCCGGCGCTCGGCGGGATCGTCAACCTGCCCGCCATCTTCATCATCGCGGTGGTGGCCGGCCTGCTCAGCCTGGGCACGCAGGAAAGCGCGCGGCTCAACACCGTGCTGGTCGCGATCAAGATCGTGACGCTGGCCCTGTTCGTGGGCGTCGCCCTGCCCGCCTTCGACGCGCAGAACCTGCATCCCTTCATGCCGCACGGCTTCGCCAAGACGATCGAGGGCGACGGCGTGGCACGCGGCGTGATGGCGGCGGCGGCGATCATCTTCTTCGCCTTCTACGGCTTCGACGCCATCTCCACCGCGGCCGAGGAGGCCAAGCGCCCGGAACGCGACCTGGCGATCGGCATCGTCGGATCGATGCTGATCTGCACCTTGATCTACGTGCTGGTGGCGGCGGCGGCGGTGGGCGCATTGCCCTACACCCATTTCGCGGACAGTCCGGAGCCGCTGGCCCTGATCCTGCGCGACATGGGCCGGCCCGGCATCGGCCGCATCGTCGCGATCGCGGCGGTGATCGCGCTGCCGACCGTGCTGCTGGGCTTCCTCTACGGGCAGAGCCGCATCTTCCTGGCGATGGCGCGCGACGGCTTCCTCTCGCCGCGCTTGGCAGCCATTTCCAGCCGGGGCACGCCGGTGCGGATCACCGTGCTGACCGCCGTGCTGGTGGCGATCATCGCCGGCGTGCTGCCGATCGACCAGATCGCCGCGCTGGCCAATGCCGGCACGCTGATCGCCTTTTCGGCGGTCGCCATCTGCATGATGGTGATGCGCCGCCGCGCGCCCGACATTCGCCGCCCGTTCCGCACGCCCCTGGTGTGGCTGGTCGGGCCGGTGGCGGTGATCGGCTGCGCCTACCTGTTCACCAGCCTGCCGACCAAGACCATCCTGTGGTGCCTGGTGTGGAACGCGGCCGGGCTGGCGCTGTATGTCGTGTATGGCCGGCGGCGCAGCATCCTGCGCCCCTGGCACGAAGCCTGAGCCCAAGCCGAGCGGAGGAGATGATGAGCGACGCCGTCCTGATCCTCTCCACCGCCGCCTCGCCGGAGGAGGCGTCGCGCATCGCCGACGCGCTGGTTGCGGACGGGCTCGCCGCCTGCGTCCAGATGGCGGCGGTGCAGAGCTGCTACCGCTGGCAGGGCGCGATCGAACATGCGCAGGAAATCCGGCTGGAGATCAAGACCACGGCCGATCGGGCGGAGGCCGCCGCCGCCCGCCTCCGCGCGCTGCACAGCTATGACGTGCCGGAAATCCTGATCGTGCCGATCCTGGGCGGATCGGCCGATTACCTCGCCTGGATCGCGGCGTCAGTCGAACAGACTTGAGACCGAGCTTTCGTCGGAAATGCGGCGGATCGCCTCACCCAGCAGCGGCGCGATCTGGAGGTGGCGGATCTTGCCCGCGTCCAGCACCGCCTGCGGCGCGGCGATCGAGTCAGTGATCACCAGCTCGCGCAGCATGGAATGGTCGACCCTTGCCACCGCGCCGCCAGACAGCACGCCGTGGCTGACATAGGCGACCACATCCTCCGCCCCCGCCGCGCGCAGCGCCTTGGCCGCGTTGCACAGCGTGCCGGCCGAATCGACGATGTCGTCCACCAGGATGCAGAAACGGCCCGCCACGTCGCCGATGATGTTCATCACCTCGCTCTCGCCCGGGCGTTCGCGGCGCTTGTCGACGATGGCGAGCGGGGCATTGTCCAGCCTTTTGGCCAGGCTGCGCGCGCGCACCACGCCGCCGACGTCGGGCGACACCACCATCAGGTTGCGCCCCGCGAACCGCGCCTTGATGTCGGCCGACATGACCGGCGCGGCATAGAGATTGTCGGTCGGAATATCGAAGAAACCCTGGATCTGCCCGGCGTGGAGGTCGACCGACAGGACGCGGTTGGCGCCCGCCGCCGTGATCAGGTTCGCCACCAGCTTGGCGGAAATGGGCGTGCGCGGGCCGGGCTTCCGGTCCTGCCGGGCATAGCCGAAATAGGGAACCACCGCCGTGATCCGCCGGGCCGACGCACGGCGCAGCGCGTCGATCATGATCAGCAATTCCATCAGATTGTCGTTGGTCGGATAGCCGGTCGACTGCAGCACGAACACGTCCTCGCCGCGGACATTTTCGTGGATTTCGACGAACACTTCCTCATCGGCGAAGCGACGGACCGAGGCATCGGTCAGCTTGATCTCCAGATAGTTCGCCACGGCCTGCGCGAGCACCGCATTGGCGTTTCCGGTCATCAGCTTCATCGATCAGTATATCCCCGCATTGCCTGTCGCCCCTCTAGCGAGTGGGGCAGGCATAAGAAAGGCATCACGCGGCGGCCCGCCGCAGCCGGTCGTTGATCGCCAAACCCAGCCCCACATGCGGGACGGGCGCCACGGCGATGGCGCGCGCCGGCGACCGGTCGGCCGCATGGAGCAGGTCGAACAGCCGCGCCGCCGCCTCCACCAGGTCGCCGAAGGCCGAGAGCGTATCATCGCCCGGCACCGGGCCGAAGCCGATCAGCCACTCGCCGGGCTCCGCTGCCTCCGCCTCCAGCCGCACCGGCTTGGACGGGGCATAATGTTGCGTCAGCTGCCCCGGCGCCTCGATCCGGCCGGTTGCCGCCTCCGCGAGCGGCAGGCCCGCCGCCGCCAGCGCCGCCGCGTCGATCGGTCCGGGACGCAGCAGCCGCAGGCGGTCCGGCTCCACCGCGACGATGGTGGATTCGAGCCCCATCGCGCTCGCGCCCCCGTCGATCACCAGCGGGATGCGGCCTTCCAACGAGCGGAGGACATGGTCGGCGCGCGTCGGGCTGATCGTGCCGCTGGCATTGGCCGATGGCGCCGCCAGCGGCACGCCCGCTGCCGCCAGCACGGCCCGCATCACCGGATGGGCGGGCACGCGCAGGCCGACCGTGGCGAGCCCCGCCGTCGCCAGCGACGCCACCCGGCTCCCCTCGCGCAACGGCAGCACCATGGTCAGCGGGCCCGGCCAGAATGCCCGCGCCAGCCGTTCCGCCGCGTCCGACAGCGACGCCAGCGCCCGCGCCTGCCCGACATCAGGGACATGCACGATCAGGGGATTGAAGGACGGCCGCCCCTTGGCCGCATAGATCGCCGCCACCGCCGCGCCGTCGGTTGCGTCCGCCGCCAGGCCGTAGACCGTCTCGGTCGGCACCGCCACCGGCTGCCCCGCCGCGATCAGCTCCGCCGCGCGGGCGACGGCATCAGGGCCGAAAGGAATGTGCTCCGTCTTCACGCCGCGCGCCTAGCAGCCCTGCCGCCCCAAGCCCAATCGCTTAAACGCGCGCGTTCAGACCTGCACCCGCTCCAGCAGGTCGGCGGCATCGATGCCGAGCCGGCGGATCCGCGCCGCAATCGCCGGCCATTCCCCGTCGAGGAATTGCGCGCGCGCGGCGGAGCGCAGCCGCTCGGTCGCGCCATCCTCCACGAACATGCCGACGCCGCGCCGCACGGTGACCAGCCCATCGTCCTGAAAGCTTTGATAGGCCTTGGCGACGGTCAGCGGATTGGCCCCCTGCTCCGCCGCAAAGGCTCGTACGGAGGGCAAGGCATCGCCTTCGCGGATGCGGCCGTCGAGGATCATGGCGACGATCTCGTCGCGCAGGCGGAGGTAGACGGGACGTTCGGGCATCGGCATGGCGTCATGCTGTGCTAACACAGCACCTCGGAAAGAGCAATCAGCCCTGCCAGATGCGGACCACCGAGGCGCGCTCCGGCCGGGGCCGTTCGTCCAGCGCGCGCGACGGCGTGCCGAGGAACATGAAGCCGGCAATCCGCTCGCCCGGCTGACCGAACGCACCCCGCACCATGTCGGAATAGGCCGCCCAGCCGGTCAGCCAGCCACCCACCAGCCCCTCGGCATGGGTTGCGACCAGCAAAGCCATGCACGCGGCGCCGGCCGACAATTCCTGCTCCCAGATCGGGATGTGGCTGGCATGGGCCGGGGCGGACAGGACCACCACCAGCGCCGGCGCCTGCATCGCGAACTGGTGCACCGCCTCCAGCTCGACCTTGCCCGGTTCCGGCCGCTCGGCGCGATAGGCCCGCTCCAGCAGGGTGGCAAAGGCCGCGCGCCTGTCGTCGGGCACGACCACCAGCCGCCAGGGCGCCAGCTTGCCATGGTCGGGCACGCGGGTCGCGGCATGGAGGATGCGGTCGAGCTGTTCCACCGTCGGCCCTGGCCCGGTCATGTCGCGCGGCTTGCCCGAACGGCGCGTCGCCATCAGCGCGGCGGGGGAGGAAAGATCGTTGAACATGCGCCCTCCAACTGTGTCCCTGACCGCACAGCACGAACGCGCGCCGCAAGGCAACCCCGCGTCGTCACGCAACAATCTTCTTCACACGCGCAATTTCACCGCTAGTCTCCGCGCTTTCGCGCATCCGCATCCGTATTCGTTTCCGAAAGGTCCGCATGGAGACCCCGACCGACTCCTCCCCGGCCGAGCCCGACATCAGTCACGTCAATCCCGCCGAGGAAAAGACGTGGTTCGGCCACCCCCGCCAGCTTGCCCGCCTGTTCACGACGGAAATGTGGGAGCGGTTCGGCTTCTACGGCATGCGGGCGCTGCTGACGCTCTACCTTGCCAAGCATTTCCTGTTCGACGACCGGACGACCAACGGCCTGTATGGCGGCTTCACGGCCCTGGTCTACCTGACCCCGCTGGTCGGCGGGCTGATCGCGGACCGCTATCTCGGCTCCAAGCGATCGGTGAAGTTCGGCGCGATCTTCATGTCGTTCGGCTATCTGCTGCTGTGCTTCGGCGGACCTACGGCCACCCCCTATGCCACGATCGACGGCCAGCGTTACGAGGTCCAGATCGACGACGTGTCCGGCACGGAGACGCAATATGTGGTCGACCAGGGCCGCCGTTTCGCGATCAAGGGGCAGGAGGACGGATCGGTCACGCTGACCGCGCCCGACGGCCAGGTGGCGCGCACGGTCGCCAAGGGCGGGTTCCAGCCCGGCGGCGACCGCAACCAGTTCTACATCGCGCTGGCGCTGCTCGGCCTGTCGTTCATCACGGTCGGCAACGGCTTCTTCAAGCCGAACATCTCCACCATCGTCGGCACGCTCTACAAGCCGGGCGACAGGCGGCGGGATGCGGGCTTCACCATCTTCTACATGGGCATCAATCTCGGCAGCCTGTTCTCGCAGCTGCTGTGCCCGTTCCTGGCGGTGGCGCTGGGCTGGTGGGCAGGCTTCCTGCTCGCGGCGATCGGCATGATGGTGTCCTTCTCGCTCATCCAGTTCGATGGCGGCAAGCTCGCCGGCTATGGCGAGCCGCCCGCCGGGCAGGCGCGCGACCGGTCGTCCCTGATCTACCTCCTGTCGGCGCTGGCGGTGCCGGTCGCCTGGTTCCTGTTCTACAACCTGATGACCGCGCCCAAGCCGGAGGCGGGGGGCGGGATCCTCGGCTATCTCGTGGCGCTGCCGATCATGGGCAAGGTGCTGTTCGCGACCTTCCTGATTTCGGTGCCCGGCATCCTGATCTGGGCCGCGCGCGCGGGCAACCGCGCCGAGTTCCAGATGATGCTGGCGGCGATGGTGATGATCGTGTTCAACGTCGTCTTCTGGACGTTGTTCGAACAGGCCGGATCGTCGCTGACCCTCTTCGCGGACCGCAACACCGACCTCAGCATCTTCGGCCTGTTCAACCTCAAGGCGGGGCAGACGCAGTTCTTCAACGCCTTCTTCATCGTCGCATTGGCGCCGATCTTCTCGATCATGTGGAACGGGCTGGCGCGGCGCGGGCGCGAGCCGTCGACGCCGGTCAAGTTCGGCATCGCCCTGATCGGGGTGGGCCTGGGCTTCCTGGTGCTGGTGTTCGGCGCGCGCTTCGCCGGGCCCGACTTCAAGGTGTCGGTGTGGTGGCTGGCCTTGCTCTACGCCATCCACTCGGCGGCGGAGCTGTGCATCTCGCCCGTCGGCCTGTCGATGATCACCAAGCTGTCGCTGGCGCGGATCGTCGGGCTGATGATGGGCGTGTGGTTCCTGTCGATCAGCTGCGCCCAATATGTCGCCGGCATCATCGCCCAGGTGGCCAGCGTCGAGACGGTGGGCGGCCAGGTCACCAACCTCCAGGTCAGCCTGAACACCTACAACAACGTATTCTGGACCATCGGCATCGTCTCGGCGATCATCGGCGCGATCCTTCTTCTCCTCTCCCCGCTCATCAAGAAGTGGATGCACGGTGTCCAATAAGCTTGCGGTTTCCCTGATCGCGCTGGCGCTCGCCGCCTGCGCGAGCGCCCCGGCGGCCAAGCCGAAGAAGGCGTCGGACGAGCCGCGCGTGCCGGCGCCGTGGACGACCGATCCCTACCCGTCGACCTACCGCGCCTATCCGGGCACGCCGACCCTGGTGACCAACGTCACCATCTATGACGGCGAAGGCGGCCGGATCGACGGCGGCTCGGTCCTGTTCGCGGACGGCAAGATCGTGCAGGTCGACCAGAGCATCGCCGCGCCGGCGGGTGCGACGGTGATCGACGGCACCGGCAAATATCTGACGCCCGGCATCATCGACGTGCACAGCCACCTGGGCGACTATCCCTCGCCCGCCGTGGCGGCTTTGTCCGACGGCAACGAGGCGACGTCCCCCACCACCCCCGAGGTATGGGCGGAACACAGCGTCTGGCCGCAGGACCCGGGTTTCAGCCGGGCGCTCGCCAATGGCGGGGTCACCACGCTGCAGATCCTGCCCGGATCGGCCAACCTGATGGGCGGGCGTTCGGTCACGGTGAAGAACGTCTATGCCCGCACGGCGCAGGCCATGAAGTTCCCCGGCGCGCCCTATGGCTTCAAGATGGCGTGCGGCGAAAATCCCAAGCGCGTCTACGGCTCCAAGGGCCGCATGCCCGCCACCCGCATGGGCAATGTCGCGGTCGATCGCATGACCTGGCAGAAGGCGGTCGAATATAAGCGCAAGTGGGACAAGTACGAGAAGGACGGCGGCGACATCCCCGGTCGCGATCTGGCGATGGACACGCTGGCGGGCGTGATCGACGGCAAGATCCTGGTCCACAATCACTGCTACCGCGCCGACGAGATGGGCAACGTCATCGATATGGCGAAGGAATTCGGCTATCACGTCACGGCGTTCCACCACGCGGTGGAAGCCTACAAGATCGCCGACATGCTGAAGGCCAACAACATCTGCGCCGCCGTGTGGGCCGACTGGTACGGCTTCAAGATGGAAAGCTATGACGGCATCCGCGAGAATCTGGCGATCCTGCAAAAGGCCGGCGCCTGCGCGATGATCCATTCGGACGACCAGAACGGCATCCAGCGGCTGAACCAGGAAGTGGCCAAGGCGCTTGCCGCCGGCCGCCGCGCCGGGGTCGCGATCCCCGACGAGCAGGCCTGGACCTGGCTGGCCATCAATCCGGCTCGCGCGCTGGGCATCGCCGATCGCACCGGCAGCCTGAAGCCCGGCAAGATGGCGGACGCGGTGTTGTGGAACGGCAATCCGTTCAGCACCTATACGCGGCCCGAAAAGGTGTGGATCGACGGCGCTTTGCTGTACGACATCAATGATCCGAAACGACGGCCCGTATCCGATTTCGAGCTGGGCCAGCCCGGCGAGGGGGACGTGAAGTGAGGCATCTTCTTCTTGCCGCCGCCGCGCTGATCGTGGCTCCGGCCTGCGCCGACACCATTGCCATCACCGGCGGCACCGTCGCGATCGGCGACGGATCGCAGCCGATCCGGAACGGCACGGTCGTGATCCGCGATGGCCGGGTGGTGGCGGCGGGCGCGGGCGTGGCCGTTCCCGCCGGCGCGCGCACCGTGGACGCATCGGGCAAGTGGGTCTCGCCCGGCATCGTCGCCGGCTACACCACGCTGGGCATCGTCGACGGTTACGGCATGGACGAGACCAATGACGCATCCGCCGAAAAGTCCCCCTTCTCGGCCGCCATCGACGTGTCGCCGGCGATCAACACCGAGAGTCAGCTGATCGCGAGCGAGCGGTCGATGGGCACCACCCGCGCGGTCGTCTCGCCGCTGCCGGGCCGGACCATCTTCGGCGGCCAGGGCGCGGTGATCGACCTCGGGTCCGACCATGATCCGCTGACCAAGGCGCGCGCCTTCCAGTTCGTGGAGTTGAGCGAGAATGCCAGGAACCTCGGCGGAGGCAGCCGGCCGGCCGCCCATGTGCTGCTGCGGGCCGCGCTCGGCGCCGCGCGCGACCCGGCGCAGGCGGCCGGGCTGGACCAGGGCGCGCTCGTCACCCGGCAGGATGCGCTGGCGCTCCAGCCGGTGCTGGCGGGCCGGATCCCGCTGCTGGTCCATGCCGAACGGATCGCCGACATTCGCGCCACGCTGCAGATCGCGCGCGAGTTCCCCGGCATCAAGCTCGTCCTGCTGGGCGCGAGCGAGGGCTGGATGGTCGCGTCCGACATCGCCGCCGCGCGCGTGCCGGTGATCGCGGCCGCTTTGGTCGACCTGCCCGAATCGTTCGAGCGGCTGGCCGCGACCCAGTCCAATGTCGGCCGGCTGACGCGGGCCGGCGTGACCGTCGCCATCTCCACCGTCGACATTTCGGAGGGGCCGTACGAATCCTATCTGCGTCAATATGCCGGCAACCTCGTCGCCTTGCAGAAGGTGCCGGGCGCGAGCGGACTCAACTGGGGCGAGGCGCTGGCCACCATCACCTCCAGGCCGGCGCAGGCGCTGGGCATGGATGGGGAGATCGGGTCGCTCCGCGCCGGCCGCCGCGCCGACGTGGTGCTGTGGGACGGCGATCCACTGGAGGTCACCTCCGCGCCGGTGGCGGTGTGGATCGACGGCGTGGCGCAGCCGATGGTCAGCCGCCAGACCCGCCTGCGCGATCGCTACCTGACCCCGCAGGAAGGCGCGCTTCCCAAGGCCTATGAGCGGTAAGGCGACATTCATGACCCGCAAATATTTCGGCACGGACGGCATACGCGGCCGCACCAACCAGCCGCCGATGACCGCCGAGATCGCGATGAAGGTGGGTCAGGCGGCGGGCGCCTATTTCCTGCGCGGCTCGCATCGCCATCGCGTGCTGATCGGCAAGGATACGCGCCTGTCCGGCTATATGGTGGAGTCGGCGCTGACCGCCGGCTTCACCAGCGTCGGCATGGACGTGGTGCTGGTCGGGCCGATGCCGACCCCGGCGGTGGCGATGCTGACCCGCTCGATGCGCGCCGATCTGGGCGTGATGGTGTCGGCCAGCCACAATCCGTTCGCCGACAACGGCATCAAGTTGTTCGGGCCGGACGGCTATAAATTGTCGGACGAGGCCGAGGCGGAGATCGAGCGGATGATCGACGGCGCGCCGCCGCTCGCGCCATCGGAGGGTATCGGCCGCGCCCGCCGGATCGACGACGCGCAAGGCCGCTATATCCACGCCGCCAAATCGAGCTTCCCCGAACATCTCAGGCTGGACGGGCTGCGGGTGGTGATCGATTGCGCCAACGGGGCCGCCTACAAGGTGGCGCCCACCGCCTTGTGGGAATTGGGGGCGGAACTGATCCAGCTCGGCGTCGACCCCAATGGCGTCAACATCAACGACAAGGTCGGCTCCACCGCGCCCCAGGCGTTGCAGGCGAAGGTGGTCGAAACCCGCGCCGACATCGGCATCGCGCTGGACGGCGATGCCGACCGACTGATCGTGGTCGATGACTTGGGGCAGATCGTCGACGGCGACCAGCTGATGGCGCTGATCGCCACCGCCGCCGCGCGCGACGGCCGGCTGAACGGCAATGCCGTGGTCGCCACCATCATGTCCAACCTCGGCCTGGAACGGCTGCTGGGGGAGAAGGGCATCACCCTTCACCGCACCCCCGTCGGCGATCGTTATGTGGTGGAGGCGATGCGCCAGGGCGGCTTCAACATCGGCGGCGAACAATCCGGCCACATCGTGCTGGCCGATCACGCCACCACCGGCGACGGGCTGGTCGCGGCGTTGCAGGTGATGGCCGAACTGGTCGCCAGCGGACAGCCGGCGCACCGCCTGCTGCGCCAGTTCGATCCCCTGCCGCAACTCCTCAAGAATGTCCGCTTCACCGGCGGCGCGCCGCTGGACGGCGACACGGTCAAGGCGACCATTGCGGCAGCCGAGGCGGAGCTGGGCGGCACCGGCCGGCTGGTGATCCGCAAGTCCGGCACCGAACCCCTGATCCGCGTCATGGCGGAGGGCGAGGACCAGGCGCTGGTGGCTGACGTGGTGGATCGCATCTGCGACGCCGTCCGCAAGGCGGGCTGAGCCATATGATCCCGCGTGTCCTGGCGATTGCCGGCTCCGATTCGGGGGGCGGCGCCGGCATCCAGGCCGACATCAAGACCATCACCATGCTCGGCGGCCACGCCATGACGGCGGTGACCGCGCTGACCGCGCAGAACACCTTGGGCGTCAGCGGCGTGCTGCCTGTTCCTGCCGAGATGGTGATCGCGCAGGTGGACGCGGTGGTCGCGGATATCGGCGTGGACGCCGTCAAGATCGGCATGATCGGCGCCGCCGCCACCGCCCTCACCGTGGCGGAGCGGCTGGTCCGGCCGGACCTGGCCCACGCCGCCATCGTCTTCGATCCGGTAATGATCGCCACCAGCGGCGCGGTGCTGGCCGATGCCGACACGGTGCGTGCCTTTGCCGCGCTGATGGACGTGGCGGGTGTCGTGACGCCCAACACCCCCGAACTGGCGGCTTTGTCCGGCATGGCGGTGGAGGATGAAGCCGGGATGGTCGCCGCCGCCCGCCTGCTCGCCCGCCGCCACGACATTGCGGTGGTCGCCAAGGGCGGCCATCTCGACGGCGCCGACGTGGCCGACCTGCTGGTGACGGCCGAGGGCGAGCCCGTGCGCCACGCCGCCGCCCGGATCGACACATCCAGCACGCATGGCACAGGCTGCACCCTGTCCAGTGCCATCGCCACGGGGCTGGCGGCGAGCCTGTCCCTTGCCGACGCCTTCGCGCAGGCCCGCGCCTATGTCCGTGCCGCCTTGTTCGCCGCGCCGGGCCTCGGCCGGGGGCATGGCCCGATGGGGCACGGGCTCGACCGCGCGCACTTCCCCGCCACCCCCGCCTGAGATCCGCCATGCGTATCCTGTTCCTGCTGCTCGCTTTGCTCGCCGTCCCGGCCTGGGCCAAGCCGCCGACAATCCTCGCCGCTGCCAGCCTGCAGGAATCGCTGACCGAAGCGGCGGCAGCCTGGGCGAAGGCCGGGCATGAGCGTCCTGTCCTGTCCTTCGCCGCCTCCTCCGCGCTCGCCCGGCAGATCGACGCGGGTGCGCCGGCGGACCTGTTCATCTCCGCCGACGAACCGTGGATGGACGATGTGCAGAAGAAGGGTCGGGTCAGGCCCGGCACGCGCATTGCCTTTCTCGCCAACCGCCTGGTCCTGATCGCGCCCGCAGCCGCTGCCCGTCCGGTCGCGATCCGGCCCGGCTTCCCGCTCGCGGCCATGCTGGGGTCCGGACGGCTGGCGATGGGGGAGCCGGCATCGGTTCCGGCCGGCAAATATGCGCGCCAGGCGCTCACCCGCCTGGGCATCTGGCCGGCGGTCGCGTCCAAGGTCGCGGGCGCGGAGAATGTCCGGGCCGCGCTGGCGCTGGTCGAACGCGGCGAGGCGCCGTTCGGCATCGTCTACGCCACCGACGCACTGGCATCGCGCCGGGTGCGGATCGTCGGCACCTTTCCCACCGCCAGCCACGCCCCCATCACCTATCCGGTCGCGACCCTCACCACCGCCACCAGCCGCGACGCGGAGCCGTTCCGCCGCTTCCTGATCTCGGACGCGGGCAAGGCCATCTTCCGCCGCCACGGCTTCCAGCCGCGCTAGCCACTGGCCGGCGGAGAGGGAAAAGGTTGTGCTCCCGCGAAGGGGGGAGCGCAGGAGGCGGAAGGGTGTCGCTCGCAATCCTGGGCTTCCGCCTTCGCGGGAGCACGAGGGTGGGGAGGCGGGAGCAAGGCAGGGTAAACGCCGCGCCCGCTTCGACGCGACTTGCCCCCTGCTGCCCGCTGCGACAAGCAGGCACCATGCGCCCCCAACCGCACCTGCATCCATGACCCTGACCGCCGACGATTGGCAGGTGATCGACCTGTCGCTGAAGGTCGCTTTGGTCGCGGTAGGCCTGACCCTGCCCGTGGCGTTCGCGCTGGCCTATCTGCTTGCGCGCGGGCGTTTTCCCGGACGCATCCTGCTCGACGCCCTGGTGCATTTGCCGCTGGTGCTGCCGCCGGTGGTGACCGGCTGGCTGCTGCTGCTCGCCTTCGGCCGCACCGGGCCGGTCGGCCTCTGGCTGGACCGACTGTTCGGCGTCACCTTGATGTTCCGCTGGACCGGTGCGGCGCTGGCCGCCGCCGTGATGGCGCTGCCGCTGATGGTGCGCGCCATGCGCCTGTCGATCGAGGCGGTGGACCGCCGGCTGGAGGGCGCGGCGCGAACGCTCGGTGCAGGTCGGGTGCGGACCTTCCTGACGATCACCCTGCCGCTGTCGCTGCCCGGCATCCTCGCCGGCACGGTGCTGGGCTTCGCGCGCTCGATCGGGGAGTTCGGGGCAACGATCAGCTTCGTGTCCAACATACCGGGTGAAACGCGCACCCTGCCCATCGCCATCTACACCGCCCTGCAGGTGCCGGGCGGGGAGGCGACGGTCACCCGCCTCGCCATCGTCTCGGTCGTGCTGTCGCTCGGCGCGCTGGTCGCGTCCGAATGGCTGGTGCGCCGTCAGGGAGGCCGCGTCCATGTCCTTTGAGGTGGACGTCACCCGCCGGCTGGGCGACGCGCATATCGACATCGCCTTCACCGCCGGCGCCGGGCTGACGGCGTTGTTCGGGCCTTCCGGCGGGGGCAAGACCAGCCTGCTCAACATGATCGCCGGCCTGCTCCGCCCCGATCGCGGACGGATCGTGGTGGATGGCGAAACCCTGTTCGGGGATGGCATCGACCTGCCGCCGGAGCGCCGCCGTGCCGGCTATGTGTTTCAGGATGCGCGGCTGTTTCCGCACATGACGGTGCGCGCCAACCTCAGCTACGGCCGGCGCGGCACGCTGTATCCGTTCGGGGAGGTGGTGGACCTGCTCGGCCTGGGGGCGCTGCTCGATCGCTGGCCGCGCACTCTGTCGGGCGGGGAGGCGCAGCGGGTCGGCATCGGCCGGGCGCTGCTGTCAGGCCCGCGCTTCCTGCTGATGGACGAGCCGCTCGCCTCGCTGGACGCGCCCCGCGCCGAGGAGATCATGGGCATGATCGAGCGCGTGCGCGACGAACTGCGCCTGCCGATCCTGTATGTCAGCCATGATCGGGCGGAGGTGGCGCGGCTGGCGACGCAGGTGGTGCCGGTGCAGCGGTGACGCCCGCCCCCTCCCCCACATAATCGCGCCACAGCATGATCAGGGTCGCCATAACGGCCGGCCCCACGAACAGCCCGAGCAGCCCCAGCGTCTCCACGCCGCCCAGGATGCCGATCAGCACCCACAGGAACGGCAGGCGGGTGGATCCGCCGATCATCGCCGGGCGGATGAAATGGTCGGCGATCCCCACCACCACCATGCCGATCGCGAACACCGCCACCGCCCAGCCGACCGCGCCCTGCCCGATCAGCAACGCGCAGGCGATGGCGAACAGCACCGCCGCGCCGAACGGGATCATCGCCGCGATCGCCGTCATGAATCCCAGCAGCAGCGGGTGCGGAACGCCGGCGACGATATAGACCACCGCCATCACCGCGCCCTCCCCGATGCCGACCAGCACCAGCCCGTCGATCGTGCCGCGCACCGACCGCACCAGTTGCAGGCCGATCCGCTCGCCCGACGGGCCCAGCAGCTTGCGCGCGGCGATGTTCAGTTGCGCCACCAGCCGGTCGCGCTCCCGCAGCAGGAAGAACAAGGTGACCAACGTAAACAGGAAGATGATGCCGCGATGGAGCAGGCTGCGCCCAACCAGTTGCGACTGTTCGGCCAGCAGCACGCCGCGCAACCGCGCCCATTCCTGCGCAGTGGCCTCCGGCGTCGCCAGATGCGCCTGCCACCAGGCGGCAAGATCGTGCGAGAAGGGCAGGCGGGCGAGCCACGCCGGCTCCGGCACGCCGTGCGCGCGCGCCGCCTCGAACCAGGCGATCAGCACCCGCGCCTCCCGCGCCGCCTCCACCAGCCCCAAGGCAAGCGGGATCAGCACCACCAGCGCGATCAGGGAGGTGGCGATCGCCGGCAGCGCCAGGCCGCGCCCGCCGGGCCAGCGCGCCTCCGCCCGGGTATAGAGCGGATCGATTGCGATCCCGATCACGCCGGCCCACAGCAGAGAGGGGATGAAGGTCGCGCTCAGCCACACCGCAAAGGCGACCAGCGTGATCGCCAGCACCAGACGCGCCCAAAGCTGACGGCGGACATTCGGATCGGGCGTAGCGTGCATGGTGCCCGATGTGCGCGCGGTACGTCGCGGGCGCAAGCGACGGATGGAGCGTGGGGTACGCCGGTGCCCCGTGACGCCGCGCTCCGACGCTGACATAAGGGAATCGTGTCCGTGAACCGTCCCTTCGCCCGCCGCCGCGCCAGCCTGTTTCCGCCCGTGATCGGCTGCGACGAGGTCGGGCGCGGCGCGCTGTGCGGCCCGGTGGTGGTGTGCGCGGTGTGGTTCGATCCGCAGGACTTACCCAAAGGGCTGCTCGGCAGGCTGGACGATTCCAAGCGGATCGACCCGGCGGAGCGCGAGGCCTTGTTTCCGATCATCGCGCGCGCGGCGCAGGTCAGCTTCGCCGCTCGTTCGGCCCGCTACATCGACGTCTACAATATCCGCAACGCCACGCTGCAGGCGATGCACCAGGCCGTCACCCGCTTGGCGGTGGCCGCACCCGTCCGGATCGACGGGATCGACGTGCCCAAGGGCCTGTCGGGTGACGCGCAGGCAGTGGTCAAGGGCGACGGCAAGGTGCCCCAGATCGCCGCCGCCTCCATCATGGCGAAGGTGGTGCGCGACCGGCTGATGGCCAAGCTGGCCGAGCGGCATGTCCATTACCGCTGGGAACAGAATGCGGGCTACGGCACCAAGGCGCATCGCGACGCCATCCGCCTGCATGGCCACACCCGCCATCATCGCTGTTCGTTCGGCGACCTGTTCTCCACCTTGTCGTCGGGGGATGCGGCGGCGGTGCTGGCCGTGACGGAGGCGCGGGAAGCGGCTTGATCCGCCTCCGCGCGATCTTCGGCGGCGCGATGCTGCTCGCGCTGTCCGCCTGCGGAGGCGGCCATTTCCGGCCGGTCAGCGACATGCCGGTGCGGATCGGGAAGCCCTATCGCGTGGCCGGCCGTACCTTCGTCCCGGCGGCCGACCCGACCTACGACATGCTGGGCTATGCCAGCTGGTATGGCAGCGAATCGGGCAAGCGCACCGCCAACGGCGAACGCTTCCGCCCCGCCTGGATCACGGCGGCGCATACTACCCTGCCATTGCCGACCTATGTCGAGGTGACCGCGCTGGAGACGGGACGCCGCATCCTCGTCCGGATCAACGATCGCGGCCCGTTCGTGCCGGGGCCGCGCATCATCGACCTGTCGCGCGGTGCGGCGGAACAGCTCGGCATCCGCGCGCGCGGAACCGCACCCGTCCGCCTGCGTCTGGCCGACCCGTCGGACAAGGACCGGGAGCGCCTGCGCCACGGCGGACCCGCCCGCGACCTGCCGCCTGTACCGTCCGGCATATTGCAGGGCCTGCGGGCGCAACTTGCGGCGGGCGGCTGATTACCGGGTCTCGATCCGCGCCGCAGCGTCCGTGCTCCGGCGCAGGCCGGAGCGTTGGCCAGCCTCAGCCCTTGCACTCCTGGGTTCCGGCCTTTGCCGGAACACCGGTGCCTGGACAGGGCTGGACCAAGTTATGGCCGAACGGCAGCGGATTTTCCCCGCGCGGCCCCGCCAGGTAGAAGACGTCGCCGACCTTCACGACCATCGCGCTCGATCCGACGGCAATCAGGATGGCCTTGGCCGATTGTTTGTCAATTTTGAGAGTGATGTAGGTCGCGTTCTTGCCCGTGGCTGCCGAATAGCCGGCCTCGCCCAGCGCCAGCGGGCCCAAGATGGCGATCAAAACAGCCATAAACCAGCGCAGCGGGTACATTTTGCGACGCAACTGATCCTGCAAGTTGAGCAGGAACGCTATTCCAATCACGACGGTCAATATGCTGGCAACGCCCACCAGAATGACGCCTGAGAAGCCAAGTTCCTTCGCAACAGCTATGCCATAAATCGGTGTTGCGAGTGTTAGCAGGGCGACAGCGATATTCTCTCTGCGACTTGCTTTTTTCGGCCGCGACTTGCGCTGCAACAACGCAGTCGTAAAAACTATGAAGAATATAACGAACAGCAAACCGGTAAATCCGGCCGCCAAGTGGGAGAAACCGATGATCGTTAATTCGATGAGCGAGAATGCGCTCATTAACGATGCATCGAATGACATGAAATAACCAAGGCTCAGCAGATAACCCGCCATGCCAAAAGCTACGACGAGCTTGCCCGCGTCGGCAGCAGTTTCCAGCATCCAGCCCTGGGTCGGTGTGCCGCCTCTGGCATGATAGGGCCGCCCGGCGCGCTTGATGTTCTTGGATCGTATGTAAGACCTCGACATTGGTGACCGTCACTCCCTGTTTATCCGTCCGCAACATCTGGGAGCATCAGGTTTAAGCGCGATCAACGAACCCGCTTCAGGCGGGCGAAAGCGCCTCGTCGCGCAGGCCCCGCCAGACGCGAAGGGCCTGTACCGTCTCGAACGCGTCGTGGACGCGGTGGAGTTGCACGCCCTGGGTCGCGCCGAGGACGGTGAGCGCTACCGATCCGCCCAGGCGGCGATCGACCGGTGCCTCGCCCGACAAGGCGCCGATGGTGCGCTTGCGGCTGGCCCCCAGCAAGACCGGGCAGCCGAGCCCGTGGAACAGGGACAAGCCGTTCAGCAGAGCGAGATTGTGGCGCAGCGTCTTGCCGAAGCCGATGCCGGGATCGACGATAATGCGGTCGCGCGCGACGCCCGCCGCCACCGCTGCCTCGATCCGCGCCTCCAGCCAGTCATAGACCTCGATCAGCACATCGTCATAATGCGGATCGGCCTGCATCGTCTCGGGCTGCCCTTGATGGTGCATCAGCACCACCGGACAGCCGCGCGCAGCCGCCGCCGCCAGCGCGCGATCGTCCCAGGTGAGCGCCGAAACGTCGTTGACCAGCCCCGCGCCGGCATTCAGCGCCGCCTCCATCACGCTGGCCTTGCGCGTGTCGATCGAGATGGCGGCACCCGCCGTCGCCAGGCGTTCCACCACCGGCCGGACCCGCGCGATCTCGTCGCCTTCCCACACCGGCTGCGCGCCCGGCCGGGTCGATTCGCCGCCCACGTCGACCAGAGCCGCGCCGGCGGTCAGCGCATCCATTGCGTGGGCGACCGGATCATAGGCACCGCCGTCGGAGAAACTGTCGGGCGTGGCGTTGACGATCGCCATCACCTGCGGCTGGTCGAGCCGGATCACCCGCGCGCCCAGCGTCAGGGCAGCGCGCGGCGCGTTGAGGCGGGCCAGGATCGCCCGCCCTTCGGCATCGAGCATGTCGTCCAGCCGCTCGACCGGCACCAGCTGCCGCCGCACCCGCCGCAAGCCCTCGACCGCGATGATTTCCACCGCCGAGAACCAGCACAGCCCCCCCGCCAGCCGCAGCACCTGCCCGTCATGGCCGAAGGGCGCGTCCACGAAGCCGGTCGGACGAAGATACAGGCGTTGGCTCATCGATCGTCTCACCTGCTCCAATGCGGCGGAGGCCCGTTTTCGCTAGGCGGCGAACTCCGCCAGATGTTTCTGCCGCAGCGCATCGATCGGGGACAAGGCGCCCGCCTCCTCCACATGCCAGAAGGTCCAGCCATTGCAGCTCGGCGCACCCTGCAGGGTTGCGCCCAGCCGGTGGATCGATCCGCCCTGCACGCCGCACACCAGGCTGCCGTCCGCCTTAACCTCCGCCACCCAGCGCCGCTTGGCATCGGTCAGCAGCGTGCCCGGCGCGATCATGCCGCTTTCCACCAGCAGGCCGAAGGCGACGCGCGGCTGCGCGGCCTTTTCCGGCACGCCCATCATCGCGCTTTCGTCCAGCGGCAGGGTGGAGGCGATGCGCGACCGCGCGGCCTCCACATATTTGGTCTCGCGCTCGATCCCGATCCAGCGCCGCCGCAGCCGCCGCGCCACCGCGCCGGTCGTACCCGTGCCGAAGAAGGGGTCGAGCACGATGTCGCCCGGCTTGCTCGCCGCCAGCAGCACCCGGTAGAGCAGGCTTTCCGGCTTCTGCGTCGGGTGGGTTTTGGCCCCGCCTTCGTCCTTCAGCCGCTCGCCGCCCGAACAGATCGGCAGGCTCCAGTCGGAGCGCATCTGCACGTCGTCGTTCAGCCCCTTCATCGCGCGATAGTTGAAGGTGTAGCGCGCTTTCTCGCCCTTGCTGCACCAGATCAGCGTTTCATGCGCGTTGGTGAAGCGCGTGCCCTTGAAGTTTGGCATCGGGTTGGCCTTGCGCCAGACGATGTCGTTCAGAATCCAGAAGCCCGCATCCTGCAACGCCGCGCCGACGCGGAAGATGTTGTGATAGCTGCCGATCACCCACAGGCTGCCGTCATCCTTGAGGATACGGCGCGCCTCCGTCAGCCAGGCGCGGGTGAAGCGGTCATAGGCCTCGAAACTGTCGAACCGGTCCCAATGGTCCATCACCGCATCGACCTTGCCGCCTTCCGGCCGATGCAGGTCGCCGCCCAGCTGGAGGTTGTAGGGCGGGTCGGCGAAGATCATGTCGATCGACCGGTCGGGCAGCTTGGCCATTTCCGCCACGCAATCGCCCATCAGGATCGTGTCCAGCGGCAACAGCGCCAGCGACGGCGCGGCGACACGTTCGCCCTTTCTGATCGCCCTCAGCGCACCCATGTGCTGGCTCCCCTCCGATGTGTGAAGCGCGCCTGATGCGGGCGCGCGGACTCCGCGGTCAAGAGCGTCGATGAGGGCCGACGGGCGGCGGGGGCCGGATTCGCGACGATGCGTGCAAAGTTATCCACAGCATGTGGAGTCCAGCGCGCGTGCCGGACTCAATCTTTAGTGGTGTTGCCGGAAAGACTCAGCCGCCGTCCGATCTGCGCTTGAAGCCGGGGCGGCCGCGCGGTTAGTCTCGCCCGCAAACGACCGATGAGGATGAACGATGGCCGAGGACGGTGCCGAGATCGATCTTCCCGCGCATGCGCGAACCTATGGCCGCTTCCTCGGCCTGTTCAAATGGAGCGCGATCGTCGTCTTCATCCTGGCCGCGATCATCGTGCTGGTAATCAGCCGGTAGGCATGCGCCGTCGCCATCCGGCCCGGACGGCGCCTGATCGCGGCCCCGATCAGGCGGCCGGGATTTCCTCGGCCACCGCCTCGTGCGTGTCGCCTTCATCGCCGAACTGTTCGAGGTTGGCGTAGAGTTCCGCCTGGCGCGCCTCCAGCGTGCGGCCGAGTTCGTCCAGGTCGACCTTGCCGTCGCGATGCGCCTGCTTGGCATATTCGAACAGTTCTTCATCCTCCTCGTCGATATGGTGGATGGTTTCCTCGCCCAGCACGTGCACCTTGGCCTCGTACAATTCCTCGTCCCCGGACAGGTTCTCGATCTCCGCCATCAGCACCTTGCCGGCGGCATGTTCGACTATGCCCTCGTTGATCTCGTCCGCGCCGATCACGCTCTTGAGCGCGGGATAGAGCAGCTCTTCCTCGATCGTCATGTGGACGCCCAGCCGCATGCACAATTCGCGCGCGATCGCCGCCCGCTCTTCCCCGTCCGATGCCTCCGCCGCATCGAACAGTTCGCGAAAGCGATGATGCTCCTGCTTCAGGACGTGCAGCGCAATCGGATCGTCCTGGGCGATGACATGATGACCACTGTCATTGCGTGCCGAATATTTTCCCGCCATATCAACAACCTCTATCCAGTGCTCGATCAACGAGAAGCGCGGGCGGACGTTCCTCCGCAGCTCTCGAATCCAAAACGGACCGATTCACATGGATCAAGGAAGGGGCGATGGGAGACGTGACCGGAGCGGAGGGATCTGCTTTCAATCTGATATTGTTGGCTTATCCCCACAATCGATGAACGGAAGTGCAACTGCATCACACCTGAGCTACGAAGCCGGTCCAACCGTCGAATTCTTTGCGGACAGCCCGCTCGGTCTGGAACGCTGCCGGCGCCTGCTGGACGTGATCGGGGTTCGGGCACGCCCCCTGGGGTCGCTGGCGGAGGCCAATGCGGCGCTGGCGGCAGGTGCCGCCGCCGACGCGGTGCTGCTCGATCTGACGGAGGATCCGGGCGCGGCGCTCGACGAACTGCTCGACCGGATCGAGGACGGGGCGGCGGGCAACAGCTTCCGCTCGGTGGTCAGCATCTCAAGCACCCTGCTCGACTGCACCACGGCCCGCCTGCAATCCGCGGGCGTGGCCTTGCTGTGCGACACCGGGGAGATCGAGGCGGCGGCCGCGCTCGGCCTGGCGCTGGCCATACCCCGCCAGGGCCTGCGCGAAAAAGGCGAGGAGGCGGAGCTGCGCCGCCTGAGCGAGGAGGTGAACCGCATCGCCCGCGCGCTGGCGCAACTGTCCACCGCGCAGGAGCCCGCGGCGCCGCTGACCCTGGCGCGTGCGCCGGTGGTGCCCGGGACGCTGCCTTCCGCCGCCACGCTGCGCATGACGTTGCGCGCGCGGCGAATGCGCGACCAGTATTTCACGCCGGACCTGTTCGCGGATCCGGCCTGGGACATGCTGCTCGACCTGATGCTGGCCCGGCTGGAGGGGCGCACCGTCGCGGTGTCCAGCCTGTGCATCGCCGCCGCCGTTCCGCCGACCACGGCGCTGCGCTGGATCAAGCGCCTGACCGACGAGGGCGTGTTTGTCCGCACGGCGGACCCGCGCGACGGGCGACGCGTATTCATCGACCTGTCGGAAGCCGCCGCCAACAGCATGGCATCCTATTTCAACGCGCTGGAACGGATCGGCACGACCCTGGCATAAGGCCGCGACCAGATCGGGCCCACGCGGGCCGTGTCCGTCCCTGATAGTGATCGCGAGAGGCGCGGGCGCGGCCGGTACGGTGGCGAGGCTCCTGCCGGCGCCGGCGGTCGCCGGGCGCGCGCGGGATCGGCCGCGCCGGACCGCTTGCCCATCGCCCTGTCGCCCCGCAACCCGGGTGATCCCGACAAGGCGGCTTGCGTCGGCGGCAAAAGCCGGTATTTCCGGGCCTCTCCTGCGGGAGGGCGGTTAGCTCAGTTGGTAGAGCATCTCGTTTACACGGTTCGTGTGCACGCCAGTTAACCCGCTGTTTTCACTTAGCTTTTGTCGCACCCCTGCCGGTCCGTTCGGGAATAGTCCGGGAGTCGCTGACTTCCAGCGCCTGGCGGATGTCGTCGTCTGCCGCGTGCGCATAGCGGAGCGTTGTCTTGATCGAACGGTGCGCGAGGGCGGCCTTGGCGGCGGCGAGGTTGCCGGTCGCCCGCAGGATGCGGGTGCCCCGCGTGTGGCGTAGATCGTGAAAGCGGAAGTTCTCAACCTTCGCCTGCTTCTTCGCCTCCGCCCACGGCTTGCGCAGCACGGTGGCGGTAAGGGGATAGCGATCCCCCTTCTTGCGCGCGGGCTGCTTCCGCCCGAGTTTGTCGACCAGCGCGCCCTTGGTCCGCTGCGCCTCGTAGGTGAAGACGAACGGCCCCTTCTTGGGCTGGTTGGCGAGGATGATGACCATTTCTTGGGTGAGTGGCCGCTTGATCACGTCGCCGCCCTTGATCTTGGTGCGGGCGGTGCCCTGACCGAGATCCAGATCGGACCAGCGCAGGCCCATCACCTCGCCCCGCCGCCACCCTGCCTTCAACGCGAACAGGCAGAAGTCGTAGAGATCGGCGCGGATCTCGGGGAAGAGCGCGTCTTCCTCGTCCAGGCTTAGTTCGCGGGGATCGGTGCGGGGCACCTTCAGCATCAGCGCGCCCCAGTCCGGCATTTCGCCCACGTCGAACCGCGCCTTTTCGGCCCGGCGCCACATGGCGCGCAGCACCTCCGTCTCGCGATTGACGCTCGCGTTCGACCGACCGTTGCGGCGCTTCGCGACGTGCAGTTCAAGGTCGCGCTGGGTCACCTCGCTCAAAAGGACATGCTGGCCCAGCCCCTCGATCACGGCGGCCAGGATATAACGGGTGGTCGGCCAGGACGGCTTTTCCTCGACCTTCTCCTGATAGAGCCCGGCCGCTTCGTCCACGGTGATCGGCGGGCGCTTGGCGTCGCCGTCGCGAGCTTTCGCCCTTACGCGCTCTTCGTGCCGTTCGGCGTCCCGCTTCGTGCGGCAGCCTGTCGAGCCGTGAAAGCGACGACCTTGCCAGACGAAATCGTAGTGGAAGTACGGCGACCGCGCCGGTTTGTAGACGGACATTCGACCTCTTTCCGCACGCGGCTCTGCACGAAGTCGTCGCAGTCTTCCGGTCGGTACCGAATCATGCGGTTCGTGATGGCAACGTAGCGAATGTGACCTTCGCGCCGGAGCTGGCGCAAGAGCTTCGTGCAGACACCCAGCCGGTCCGCCGCCTCCTCGGGGGTGAGCAAGACCACGGTCATGGCCGATCGAACCCCAGGTGATAGAGCAAGGTCAGATAGTCCGACTGGCTCATGCGGTTGTCGCGCGCGTCTTCCTCGTTCCACCGGCCGAGCAGCATGTCCTGATCGGCCTGGGCGCGGTGACCCGTCTCGCGGTTGCCGCGTGTACCACCACGGGTAACGCGGGCGACGGCGGCGAAGGGGAACAGCTGGCGGCCGCGAAGGCGCTGGCGATTGTCCCACGCCTTCTTGTGGGCGGGGGAACAGAAAACCCGCCGCTCAGGGCCGCTGAGAACGCCGCACAGGCATTCCGGGCAAAGGTGCACGACAGAACCGTTCGGCGCTGAGCGGCCGTTTGCGGAGACGTGTTGGCAACGGGCCATGATCACGCCGCCGCCCTCGCGGGCTCGGCCGGCCGATCGCGGGCGATCAGGGCGGCTTGGGTTTCGGCCATGTCCATGGCGCGCGGCCAGCGATCGGCATGCCAGAGGAGCGCCTCGATCGTCCAGGCGCGGCGTTCGCGGTCGAACAGGACACCGAGGGTCGGGCTGGTGAAGCCGGCGCGGCGTTCCTTCCAGTTGCGCTGGATGGTCGGGCGGTCGAGGTCGCCGGCAATGATCGCGTTGACGATCGCGGGATCGAGCGCCTGGCGCACGGCCTGCCGATCGGCGGCGAGCTGCTGCTGCTCGCGCTCATGCAGGTGGCGCAGCAGAGCATATTTGGCGAAGGTGCCGACGCTGGTGTCCAGTGGCTCGGCCGGCTGACCGACGCGGAGCGCGGCGATGCGGCGCCAGTCGGCCACGATCGCGGCGAGCCGGCGCAGATCCTTGTCCGCCTGCGCCTGGGTCATCTGGCCCGCCGCGACCCAGGCCGGGAAGTTCCGCTCGCATTCGACCAGCACGGCCCTGGCCGTCTTCAGCAGGACGGCGGACTCGTTGATGTAGAGCGCGGCCGTCATGCTCGCGCCCTGCCGACAGCGAGTTCACTTTCAACATCGAGCCTGCGGACCATGTCAGCAGCCCAGTCGTTTTGCATTGCGTCGTAGATCCGGTTCGCTTGGCCGCACGTACGTAGTCCCAATGCCGCAGTTAGCGTTTGGTCGCTGCGATCCAACAGTCCGAAGTAGCTAAGGTGTTGATTATGTTCCTTGAACACGACACTTCTAGGCGCATGTCGATTCGATTGCCCAGCGCACAGACATTGCGGGGTGAGATCGCCCGTAACGCGAGCAAGCTCTGCACGTTCTCCGAAGAAAACTTGTTGGCGCACATTGGGCAGGTCGAAGCAGCCACGATCGTTTTTGACGACGGACAGGCTGGCGGGAGACTGAGGCAATGCAGCGGATCGTTTGAAATGACGCGAGCTATCGAGAGCGCTGTTCAAATCGTGCAGCGTCGGTTCCCTCTCATGCGAACGGACTAAGGCATGAGCGGCAAAGGTTGACCGCTTAAATCTTTCCCGTGTGTTCCCCCCGTGCGACTGTAGGCCCGCATGACGGAGCCACCGCCGATTGACTGGAACATGGAAGTCGAGCTGTTCGAGCCCGACAAGCTGCCGTCCCTTCGCATCCTGCGTAGCAAGATGGCTCTCGGCGATGCAGTGGAGGCGATCCTTGCCATGGACCGCGACCGCATGAGCCGATCGGGTATCGGGCTGCACAAGCCAGTTCCGGTGCGGATTGAAGGCCGCCTGGGCTTGCAGGGCTATCTGAGCGGGCACGTGGTCCGGCTGCTGGTCGGCCAAGGTGACTTCCCGGTGGGCTGAGATCACGCGGCGCCTCACGGCAGCACCACCAGCAACGCCCAGATCAGCAGGGCCAAGGGCACTCCGATCGCCAGGCCGCGCACGGCGCCGTGCAGATCGATGACGATGGGCCGCTGCTTGGCGTACACCATGGGCACGATCGGCATCGGCCGGCGGGGCTCCGGCCGGTCGACGCGGCGCGGGAGGGGGATGATGTTCGCGGACATCAGGCGGCCGACCGGGTCGGGCGCGTGAGGATCAGGCTGGCTCCCCGCTTCATGTCCGTACCCCGGAAGGTGGCGCGGGTGCCGACGACCTCGAACCGGATCTTGGGCAGCTTTGCCAGTACGAGGTCGAACGCCTCCGGCGTGGGCGCTTCGGCTTCTGGGAAGGCGACCTCATGCCAGCTGGCGAAGTCGGCATAGAGGTCGGACACCGGCGTGTAGCCGACCGGGGTCACCGCCCTGGTGGTGCGGGCGTCAGCCCAGCGGTCGATCACCGTATCGGCGATGATCGCAGCGGCTGCGGGATCGCGCTGCTCGATCGCGTCGGCTACGCTGCTGCCGCCATCAGAGGAGAACTTGTCTTGGCAATGACCGTCAACATCGCGCCCAGCTCCTGCGAGATCGGGGAGACCGATGCCCGCAACGGCCATTTCTGGCGCTTGCAGTTCATCGATGGTGAGAGCGGCGACACCGCCAACATCACCTTTAGCGATGACGCCTTTATCGACTTCCTCGGACAGCTGGACGCCGTCAGGAAGACGCTGCGGAACTGACCGCCATACGATCCCGTCCAGAATGCCGCCGACCGGACGGGGATTGTTGTGGATATCGAAACGGAAGCCCGCCGACGCGGTCTGCGGCTGGGTAGCGGGCTTCTTGGTACGTGCGGGCATACTGGCCTCCGTTCATGGGAACGGCGGCACTATTCGATTATGGAATGTTATGGGTCAAGGCAAAACTTTCCATAATAGAATTATAGTGTGTTAGGATTGACGAGTGTTCTCGTGATGTTCCATTCGCTTGTATTCCACGAATCGAGGCTGGAGCATGTACCAGACGGTAAGTTTTTGGCGTGTGGTGTCGTTCAACAAGGCTCAAGGGCCGTGGAGGGCGACGCGTGAGCAGGCGCGCCGAGACGCGATCGCGCTGGGCTTAGGCAATTACGACGAGCATGGGAGCTACTTCCATGTCGTGCCGGGTGACGTGCAGATGCTGACGATTGAAACGCGCATTTTGCGGGAAGCATTGGAGCCCGCGCTTGGACCCGATGTGGTGATCGTCGACCGCTCGATGCTAAAGCGGCCGCGTCGTCAGAATTCTAAACGCGGGCAGCAGTCCACAGCACCCTGCCGACAATCGAAAATGGCTCTTCCCCGATAGCAATCTCTTGATGCGCCGAGTTTGTCGAGCAGGGAACAAGGCGCATCGGGTCCATCTTCAACTGCTTGAAGGTCGTCTCTCCCTCGGCATTCTCCACCACGTAGTAGCGATTGGGAAAGAGCGCCTTGTCGTCAGGGTCGACTAGAACACGACCGCCTTCCGGAATGAGAAGGTCCATCGAATCGCCGACTACGTCCAGGTAGAAGACGCGCGGCGGAACAGAGGGGTCTAGCGCGGGCATATAGTCGCGCGTTTGTTGGATAGCTTCGCGCCAGTTGCCGGCGGCTACCATGCCGATCACCGGAATGGCCCGCAGCGGGATAGCTCCAGTCGCCCCATCACCTTCAGATAGCAAACGGCGCAGGCCATCCATCTCTCGGACAGTGAAGCGCCGATCGCCCTTTAGCGACTTCGACATCTGAACCTGTGTGAGACCGATCGCCGCGCCCAGCTCCGCCTGGGTCATGCCCTGCTGCCGCATGGCGCTCCTGATCGCTTCCAAATCCATACCAGCATCTAAGAGCAATATACGATTATAGAAATTTCTAAGGTGGAATGTTCTGGCTTGCGCGGGATATTCCATTATGGAATATGCGGCGTCATGTTCGACACCGCGCCCCCTGAAGCTGCTCGCTTGATCATCGAAGGCCTGGGCGGTCCGCCCAAGGTCGCTGAGATGACCAAGGCTCCTGTCACGACCGTGCACAGCTGGATGCGGGTGGGGCTTACGCGGGCACGCCTGGATCATATGCGGTTGGCCGCTGCCCGTGAAGGAGCGGAGTTCGACTTCGATGAGGCCATTGCAAGCGTTCATTCCGAGGTCGTTACGGCATGAGCGGGGGCAAGGTCTTGGCCCGCGTCGCGCGCCCCACCACAAAGTCTTACCGCAGCGCGGTGAAGGAGATCATCCTGCGGGTGCAGGCGGACCACCGGCTGGACGATGCCGAATTGGCGGAGCGGATCGGCTGCTCCGAAAGCACGATCAAGAACGCACGGACTGAGGCATGCGACCTCTCGGGCAAGTTCCTTGCCGCGATCGAGGCGGAGTTCGGGCCGGGTGCGATCGATCCCTTCTATGCCCTCGGCGGCGGCCGCAGCCTACCGTTGGATGTGCGCGTGTGCGTGGATGTGAACGCGCCATTGGAACTGTCGGCGGCGCTGCATCTGCTGCTGGCTACCCAGCATCCGAACAGCGAGGGGGGCGTGGCGACCACCCCGACCGAATTGCGCCCCCTGCTCCCATCCCTGCGCGACGCGCGGCGGGCGATTGATGTGTGTATCGCTCTGGCAGGAGCCGAATGATGGCGGCCGCTCACTACCAAGCAACGGACCTCGCCAGCTTCGTGGCTGCGCCCGGCCTGGTCGCGCGGTGGATCCGCGAGGCGGTTCCCGGCGACGTGCTGGTCTATGCGCGTGGCGAACATCTGCCGCCGAAATCGGCGACGGCCGCCCTCGTCCGCAAGATGCTGGCCGCCCATAAGGTCGGGCATCGCCAGCGTCGCCAGCCGGACGGGCGCACGGACTATGAGATCCGCCGCAAGGCTCCGGTGCGCTCCGGCGGACGGCGGCCGTCGCGGACGGTGCCGGTGACGGCCGGGCCGGCGCTCGACGCCAAGGCAATGAAGGTGCTGCGCTATCTCCGCATCGTCGCCAAGGCGGGCGATGTCTGCCCGCCCTATGCGACGATCGGGCGCATCACCGGCATCGGGACGGCGGAGCAGGCGCGCTACGCGGAGCGGAAGCTGCGGACGGCGGGCAAGCTGACCAGCGAGCTGGTCGACGTGGCGCATGGGCTGCGCGTCGTCACCTTTGACGACGGGCTGTCGACCAGGCGTCCTACCAGGAAGACCGCAGAATGAGCCTAACAGTCCAGCGCGATGCCCTGTTGAGCATCGTCCGCAACGTCACGTCGGTTGTCGAAGCGCGTAACACGATCCCGATCCTGTCCAATATGCTGATCGAGGCTGACGGCGGGCGTGTCCAGGTGGCTGGTACGGATCTTGATGTCCAGGTCCGCGCCGGGTGCGAAGGTGAAGGCTTGCTGTCGATCACCGTGCCCGCAGGCAAATTGCAGGCCGCGCTCGACAGCCTGAAGCCCGGCGTCGTGAAGATGGAACTCGTGGCTGACAAGGGGGCTCTTGCCATCAAGCAAGGACGGTCGACCCGGACGCTGCCAACGCTGCCGGTCGCGGACTTTCCTGAACTTCCGGTGACGAACGCCGCAACGCGCTTTGTCATGCCGGCACGGACATTCGAGCGGTTGTTTGAGACCGTCCAAGCGGCCCAGTCGAGCGAAGAAGCGCGCTATTACCTGAAGGGCGTGTTCCTACACGTCGTCGGTGACAAGCTGGTGAGCGCCGCGTGCGACGGTCATCGCTTGCTCCGATGCGAGGTGGACCTGCCAGATGATGCCGCCGGGATGCCGGACATGATCGTCAGCAGCAAGACCATCGGCCTGCTGCGGAAGCTGGTGGCCGGCGGCGATGCCGACGTGACGATCGAAGCCGGCCGCGACAGGATTGTCGTTGCCGCCGGTCCGCTGCGGATCACCGCCAAGCTCGTCGCCGCCACGTATCCCGATTACCAGCGGACAATCCCAAGCGGCGGAGCCAACGTGCTGACCGCCGGGCGCAACGCGCTGATCGCTACGGCGCAGGCCGCCAGCGCGATCAGCGGAGAAAAGGTCCGCTCGCTGCGGATCGAACTGACGCATGGAGCCGAGCCCGAGTTCATCACGCGTGATGGCATGGGCGCGCACGCGGTGGAGCCGCTGCCAGGCGAGTATGCCGGAGCGCAGATGGCGGTCGGCATCAACGCTAAATATCTGATCAGCCTCGCCAGCAGCTTCCACGAAGCCAGCGTGCTTCGGTTCGAACTGGGCGAGCCTTCTCACCCCATCCGCATCAGCGCAGAGGCCGAACCTGATCTCGTGGCCGTCTGCATGCCGATGCGCGCCTGAAGGAGATGACGCATGGCAGTGATTGAAGTGGAGGCGCATATCGCCTCCATCCTGACGGAACTTGCAGCGCTCGCAGAACGGATGGGGCTTGAGGTCGATCTCAGCGCGTTCGCTGAGGTTCCCGGCCATCACCTGACGATCGAAGCCGATTACGATGACGACGAGTTGCTCAACTCTGCGAGAACTGCGGCGTTGGCACAGGCGCTGTCGGACCGGGACGATCATGAGCCCGACCTGCCTGACCTCCATGAGGGCGACCTGATCGAGCTGGCCGAGGCCATTCGCATAGGCGATCGAGGTGCGGCCGAGGGTGCGTTGGACCGACTCTACCGCGACTATCCCGCCGCCCAGGCATGGATCGACCGCGGGCGTTACGGCCGCAAGGCAAGGCTCGCAGCATGAGCGTTTCTGCGACACAGCACCCCGCCGCCGATCAATTCCTGGGGGAGGTCGAGGCTTGGACCGGTGCCACCAAGCGCACCGCTGCTGAACTGGGGGCCATCGTTCTCAATCACGGCGGCTTCATCCCGCTGTTGCGCAAACGCGGCACCTTGAAGCCGGAAACGGCGGCGCGCGTCCGCGCGTTCATGGCGGCCTTTCCTGACGCGGCATCCTTGCCGAAGCAGTTAGCGGCCGAATTAAAGGAGGAGGCGCGCTCGGGGGGCGGTTGGACAGTCGAACGGCATCGATCGCTTGCGGCCAAGTACGGGTTTCCGGGCGGCGTTCCCAAGCCGACGTTGGAGACACCGCCCGAGGTCGCGGTGGGCGGGAAGCCTCGGGTGAGCGCCGCCGTGCAGCGAGCGTGCTTGGTCGACGGACGTGACCTAGTGACGTTCGTGACGGCTCTCATCGACATGGGGCTGGAATGCTGGCGCGATGATCGTCAGGCACACGGCGAGCCGATCGCATGAGCGGCTCGGTGAACAAGGTCATCTTGGTCGGCCACCTCGGCCGCGACCCGGAAACCCGCAGTTTCCAGAACGGCGGCAAGATCGCGACGCTGCGGATCGCCACGTCGGAGAGCTGGAAGGATCGCGCCAGCGGCGAGCGGCGGGAGCGTACCGAATGGCATTCGGTGTCGATCCAGAACGAAGGGCTGGTCGACGTGGCGCAACGCTACCTGCGCAAAGGCAGCAAGGTCTATGTCGAGGGGCAGCTCCAGACCCGCAAATGGCAGGATCAGTCCGGCGCCGATCGGTACACGACGGAGGTGGTGCTGCGCCCCTATAACGGGCAGCTGGTGCTGCTCGACCGGCAGGAAGGCGGCCAGAACCGCAGCGACAGCCGCGATGATAGCCAATGGCAAAGCGGATCGGGCGGCGCCGCCGGCGGCAAGTCGCCGCCCTTCGACAGCGACCTGGACGATGACGTGCCGTTCTGAGGCGCGGCCGATCGCCGCCTGATCCAGCTTCCTTCGGGGGAATAGAGTGTCGACCGTGACCCAGCTGCCGTCGCCCATGTGCACGGCGGCGCTCCAATACGCACGTCAGGGCTGGCCGGTCTTTCCCTGCCGCGAGGCGGATAGCGAGCCCTTCACCGATCAGAAGGGCCGAACGCGCGTGATGGGCGCCAAGTCGCCCTACACCGGCAAGGGCGGGCTGAAGCATGCCACCACCGACGAACGCCAGATCATGGACTGGTGGCGGAAGTGGCCGAACGCGCTGATCGGCCTGCCAATGGGCGGCGCGACCAGGCTGTTCGCGCTCGACTTCGATCCGCGCCACGACGCCGAGACGGGCGAAGAGTTCACGCTCGACAGCCTCAAGGCGGCGCTGGAAGCCCAGATGGGCTGCGCGCTGCCAATCAGTCTGGCGTCGCGCACCCAGTCGGGCGGCGTGCATGTCTTCTTCCGGCAGCCGGATGCCGGCGACCCCATCCGGAATCGCGGCAACCTTCCGGAGCATGTCGATGTGCGCGGTGAAGGTGGCTACGTCATCGCGCCGCCCAGCCGCATGGCCGACGCGGCCGGCGGCGGGCGCTATCGCTGGCTTGAAGGCCGGCAGGATACCAAGCCGGTCGACGCGCCCGCCAACCTGATCGAGATCCTGCGGGCGCCGAAGGCGCGCGCCGAACAAACCAGCGCCGACGGCGCGGAAGCGCCGGCGACCACATCGTCTTCCCGCCCGGCGGGTGGCGTCGATGCCGGTGCCACCGCCGTGCACCGCTATGCCCTGTCCGCGCTGGACGCGGAGTGCCAGACGCTGGCGGCGACGCCGCTGGGGAACCGCAACAATCAGTGCAATGCCAGCGGCTTCGCGGTGGGCCGCATCGGCGTCGAGCGCCTGCTCGATCCCGCCGCGTACCGCGCCAATCTGGATCGCCGCCCTGTGGAACTGCGCTCTGCCGGTGCGATGAGCCTGCCCTGGTCGCAGGAGATCACCGTGACCGCCACGGCCGGCTATGCTTCGGCCGCTGCGGTGCCATCCGACCTCAAGATGGCGATCCTGCATATGGTCGCGCACCTGTTCACGGACCGTGAGGGCGAAGGCGCCCCGCCGGCGGCCGTGACTGCCCTGTGCAGCTTGCACCGGATGCCGTGGCTGTAATGGCGGGCTTCAAGCTGGCGGTCGGCCGCCTCAATCGCACGGTGCGCTTCGAGCGCCGCGTGCCGCTGGTGGACCCGCTGTCCGCCGGCGAGGAGGCATGGGAAAAGGTCGCGACCGTCCGGGCCGAGGTGCAGGACAAGCGGCCCAGCCGTGATGAGCGCCTCGCCGAAGGCATGCGGATCGCGACCCGGCAGGCGCGCGTGATCACCCACTATCGCCGCGACATCGACGCCTCCATGCGCATGGTGCTGGACGATGGCAGCGTGATGCAGATCGTCGGCGGGCCGGCCGAACTGGGCCGGCGGCAGGCGCTGGAGCTGGTGGTGGAGGAATATAGCGGGGCCGGGAACGCCTGATGGCGACCAGGCGGACGGCAGACTTCAAGGCCTATACCGCCCTCGTTCGCGCGCAGCTGTCGGGCAAGCTGCTCCAGGGGGCGGGTCGCGCGATGGGCAAAGTCATTGCGGAAGATGCCAAGCGGCGGGTTTCGTCCAAGCGCGTCGCGGGATCGATCAAGGTCGCCTCCCGCGTCCGCGACGGCAGGATCATCGTCCGGATCGAGACGCGCGGGCCGGGTGCCTTCCTGGCACCGTGGCTGGAGCATGGCACCGAGCCGCACTTCATCACCGCCAGCGCGGACCTGCGCGGTGGGCGGACCGTCCGCCGGCTGAACGAGCAGCTACGCCAGGGCTCGCTGAAGATCGGCGGCAAGTTCGTGGGCGAGACGGTGTTCCACCCCGGCATCGTCAATCCAGAGCCGTTCCTACGGCCTGCCCTCGACACCGCGTTCGATGACGCGCTGCGGGCCGGACAGGCCTACATCACCACCCGCCTCGGCAAGGCCGGCGCGAGCCTGATCGAAAGCGACGACGAATGAGCGACGACGCGGACATCGCCGGCGGCGAGGATGTGATCGACGCGCTGCTGCGGGCGAGCGCCGCCATGCTGGCGCTGGTGCCGGCCAGCCAGATGGCGATCGGGCGGCTGCGCGACGGCACGCCGCTGGACACGATCCTGATCCGGACCATCAGCGGCGTCGACCAGCACATCTTGGATGACGGTGACGGCATCCGCCGGCGCGAGCGGATCGAGGTATCGATCAGGGCGGAGACGCACCGCCGACGCAAACGCCTTCGACGCCTGGTGCAGCAGGTCTGCAACGATGCCGCCGGCACGATCGCTGGCCTGCACAACGTCGTGGTGATGACGGCCGGATCAGGGCCGGACCTGATCGGACCCGGCGACACCTTCGACGGCGGCGAAGACTTCGCCGTCGAGTTCGAAAAACCCGCCTGAGCAAAGGAACAGGATCATGGCTGATCAGGAAGTGAAGAAGCAGGACGCATTCGTACCGAGTTATTTCCAAGAGGCGACCGAGCCGCGCCGGCACTTCAAGGCGGGCACCATCGTGCAGCTCACCGAGGGCGAGTTCCTCAACTACGAAGCCGCTGGCCTCGTCCGGACCCCGACCGACGAGGACAAGGCCGAAGCCCGCAAGGCGGCCGCCGCCGACAAGTCGGCCGCCAAGGCGGCCTGACCCCACCCTTACCGCAATCCGCCCTCCCACGACGGGCACCATTTAGGAGTGACAAAGAATGGCTCTCCAGCCTGGTACGCAGCCCGTTAAGGGCGCACAGCTTTTCGTCTCAGTCGCCGTACCCGCCACCTTCGACAAGACGGGATATGAGGCGCTGACCTGGACCAAGGTCGGCAGGGTGCAGGAAATCGGCACGATCGGTGCCAGCACCGAAGTTGTCAGTTTCACCGACCTCGACGGCAATACCGAGAAGCATCAGGGCGCGACCAATAACGGCGCGCTTACGCCCACGCTGGGCGTTGATGAGACGGATGCCGGGCAGGCGCTGCTTTACACCTCCTCCAAGAGCGGCGTCGAGCTATCGACCAAGGTGCTGCTGAAATCGGGTGCCGCCCGGTACAACGGGGGTCGGGCATTCGGCATGCCCGAGACGATCGGCCAGGTGAACAGCATCGTCACCGCCGCGCCCCGGATCGAATTGAACCGCGAAACCGTCCGCGTCGCCGCGACCTAACCCCAGCCCACCACCAGTTCCGGCCTCGGCCGGATCACCAGCACCGGCCCGCTCCGCTCTCGTGGGGTGAGGAACGGGTCGGTGCACCCTCCTCCCACGAAGGATGATCACCACCATGTCCACGTTCGACATCATGAAGATCGCGGCGAACGAAACCGCCTTCTGTCACGCCAAGGATGTGAAGGGCAATCTGCTCTACACCGACGACAACCAGCCGGTCGGCGCCGTCCTCTATGGCCCGGCGTCCGATGCTTATGCAGCGCTCCAGACCAAGATCGAGCAGCGCGCCGAGCAGGAGCGTGCCGACAATAACGGCAAGCTTCCCACCCTCACCCCGGAACAGCAGCGCCAGCGTACCGCCGAGGACCTGGCTGATCTGACTGTCGGCCTCCTCTACCTTGATCATCCGAATGCGGGCGGCAAGCACGGCCGCGACGCTGTCATGGCGCTCTATGCGGATGCTCGCTTCGGCTATCTCACCAAGCAGTTCGACAGGTTCGCGTTCGCTTGGGGAAACTTCGCGCCCGCTTCGAGCGGGATCTGATCCTCTACGTCCGGCAGATGGCGTGGCTCCATGCGGTGCCCCGCCCTGATCCGGACCGGCAGCAAGGCCAGCCCGCGCAGCTGCCCAAGCCGGTCAGCCGGCTTGAGCAGATGAAGCGGGCCGGCAAGACGCCGCAGTATCCGCCCAACCCATCGCCGCACCTCGTCCGCCGCCTGATCGACATCGGGCTGGTGGAAAGCACCGGCATGGATCGTCAGCCGCTCAGCTGGCGCGAAATCAATGAGTATGGGCAGACGGTCTCGCCGCCGCTCTCCTCATGGGAAAAGCGGCTGATCCGCCGCCTCTCTTCCGATTATCTCGCCGAAAGCCGGGCCGCCGAGGATGAATATCGTGGTCCACCCTGGGCAGGACCGCAAACCGACGACGACGCCGATGCCGAGGATGCCGCCCTGCGCGCGCTGCTCGGCTGATCTACATAGAGGCTACCGACTCCCGTTCCTTCAGGCTCGCGCTAAGATGGGCAAAGGGGGAGAGTCGATGTTCACCAAGGTAAATAAGGGCAACTGGGACGCGTTGGTCGACGGGCGGGCGTTCCAGCATCCGGGGCTGGTCGTTCTGCTGGCCGGGATCAGTACCGACCGGACAGGGTTGAGTAGGCCCAGAGTGTATGAAGGCGAGCTTGCTGAAATGATCGGGCCGGCACCGCCGGCCGATTACTGTCTGCCTTGCGTGGCATCGGTGATCCTGCACGACGATGATCCGTATGACATGGGCGCATCGGTGGCTGTCGCTGTGGTCCGAAAAAATGGCTCGGGCGTCGTGGCGGGATATTTTAGCAGAGCGCAAGCTCGCCGATATCGGACTGAACTGGCGCGATTGAACGTACCCGCAGATGCTTCGGTTGCTTGCTATGGCCAAATCACAGGTGGCTGGGAGGTCGGCACCAAGAAGAAGTGGATCATGCCGTATAGTGTGTCGATCGAAATAAGCTGGCCGCTTGCGTTCCGTTCCTGGACGACTGCCGACTTTACGGAGCGGTCGATTTAACCTCCGCAGCCAAGCCCGCCATGCCCGCCGCTTTGGCCTCGACCTGAAAGGCTGAACTTAGATCAACCGAGCGACAGCTCTTCCAGTGCCGTCCGCGCATCAGCGCGGGCGGCCGAACCCATATGCAAGGAGGCGGTGAATGCAGTTCGAAGGTTCCGCCACGATGGGCGTGGGATTCACGATCGATATTGATCAGGCGCTCGTCAACTTGGACATCGTCGGCCAGCGCGTCGAGCAGGTCACCGCCACCAGCGTCAACCGTTTCGAGCGCATGGAGGATGCCAGCCGCAGGGCCGTCGACACCAAGCCAGCCGTCGAAAGCCTGGCCAACCTCACCGGCGCTGTCACCAAGCATGCCGATTATCGCGCCGAGCAGGAGCGGCTGAACGTCGAGCAGGAACGTGCCGCCCGGTCGAACCGGACCGACGCGCAGAAGCGCCGTGACGACGCGCTGTTCGCGACCCGCACCGCGACCATGCAGGTCGGCCTGTATGGCGACATGGCCGAGGCGGCGCAGGGCTTCTTCAAGCGGGGCAGCGATGGCTGGAAGGTCATGGGGACAGCGACCAAGGCCTATCGCGCGATCGAGCTGGCGCTCGCGGTCGAGGGTGCCGCCCGGCAGATCGGCCTGATCGGCGCCACCACCGTGGCCAAGGTCGCGTCCGACACCACCATGGCGGCGTCCGACACGGCGCGGTCGGCGGTCGAGCAGGGCAACAGCGTCGCCGCGACCGCGACCAAGGCGGTGGAAGCGGTGGTGAACGCCATCCGCAGCCTGCCCTTCCCCGCCAACATCGCCGCCGGCGCCGCAACGGCGGCCGCCATCGCCGCCTTGGGGGTCGCCGCCGTGGGCGGGTTCGGTGGGGGCGGCAACACCCTGCCCAAGGCGAATGAGGGCAAGGGCACGGTGCTGGGCGACAGCGATGCCCAGAGCGCCAGCATCAAGAATGCGATCGAGGCGCTGCGCGATGTCGACACCGTCACCATGCAGCATAGCGCCCGCATGGCGGCCAGCCTCAAGGCGATCGAGACCAACATCGGCGGGCTGTCGAGCCTGATCGTGCGCACCGGCGACGTGAACGCGTCCGCCGGCACCGCCACCGGGTTCAAGGCGGATGCGATCGGGTCGGTGCTGGGGTCGGTGCCGGTGATCGGCGGCGTGCTGAAGTCGCTGTTCGGCACGTCGACCAAGATCGTCGGAAGCGGCCTGTATGGCGGTGCCCAGTCGCTCGGCGACGTGCTCTCGGACGGCTACGACGCCAGCTATTACAGCGACGTTCAGCGCAAGAAGAAGCTGTTCGGCCTGACCACGTCGACCAAGTATGCGACGCAATATAGCGGTGCCAGCGATGAGCTGGAGAGCCAGTTCACCCTGATCCTGCGCAACTTCTCCGACGCGATCGGCGCCGCCGCCGAGCCGCTGGGTCAGGCGACCGACACGGTGGCGCAGCGGCTCAACCGCTTCGTCGTCAGCATCGGCAAGGTCGACCTGCAGGGTCTGTCCGGTGAGGAGATCCAGGAGCGCCTGACGGCCGTGTTCGGCGCCGCCGCCGACGACATGGCGCGGGCAGCCCTGCCCGGCCTGGAAGCCTATCAGAAGGTTGGCGAGGGGTATTTCGAGACCGCGACGCGGGTCGCGTCCACCGTGGAGACGGTCAGCGCCTCGCTCGACATGCTGGGAAAGGGCGCGCAGGGCATCGGCGTCGGCGCCAGCATGGGGCTCGCCAGTCTGTTCGACAGCGTCGGCGATCTGCAATCCGCCACCTCGGCCTATTTTGAGACCTATTACACGGAAGCCGAGCAGGCCGAGGCGCGCACCCGCCAGATGGCCGGCGCGTTCACCAGCCTGGGCGTGTCCATGCCCGACAGCATTTCCGGGTTCCGGGCGCTGGTCGAGGCGCAGGATCTGACCACGGCCGCCGGCCGCGAGACCTATGCCACCCTGCTGAAGCTGGCGCCGGCCTTCGCCGAGGCCAATGCCGCCTTCCAGGATGCGACTAGCGCCGCGTCGATCCTGCGCGAGCGGCAGGACCTCACCCGCCAGATCATGGAGCTGGAGGGCGACCAGGCTGGCCTGCGCGCACTGGAGCGCGAGCGGGTCGCCAATGACAATCGGTCGCTGTTCGATCGCGTCAACCTGCTGAAGGACGAGCAGGCCGCGACTCAGGCGGCGAACGCCATCGCCGATCGCCGCGAGCAGCTGGAGCGGCAGCTGTTGCAGCTGAACGGCGACACCGCCGAGATCCGACGGCGCGAGCTGGCCGATTTGCCGGAGCAGGTGCGCGCGACCCAGCTGCTGATCTATGCCCGGCAGGACGAACAGGCGGCCGCCACGGCGGCGGCGCAGGCGTCCGAGCGGCTCGCGACCGAGCGCCGGAATATCGAGGATCAGATCCTCCAGGCGCAGGGTAACACCGCCGAGATCCGCCGCCGCCAGCTGGAGGCGACCGCCCCGGAGAACCGGGCCGAGCTGCAACGGCTGTGGGCGATCCAGGACGCGCAGGCCGCCGCCACCAAGGCGGCCGAGGCCGAGCGCGAACGCCAGCAGGAGGCCGAGCAGGCGACCCGCGTCGCCGAGCAGCTGCGCGACGCATGGCGCGGGGTCGGCGACACGCTGCTGGAGGAGGTGAAGCGCATCCGTGGCCTGTTCGACACGACCGGTGCGATGGGCTATGCCACCCTGCTGGGCCAGTTCAACACGGCGACCACGGCGGCGCGCGGTGGCGATCAGGATGCGGCCAAGAGCCTGACCGACATTTCGCGCCAGCTGCTCGACGCGGCCGCCGACACGGCCACCAGCCAGCAGGAACTGGACCGCATCCGCAAGGTGACCGCGAACAGCCTGGAGGACACGTACAAGCTGATCATGGCGGCGAGCGGCAATGCCGCCAAAGCCGCCACCTCGTTCGGGCCGATGGTGCCGCTGCCGTCGAACGACAATGCGGCCGCCTGGCAGACGGCGGTGCTGGCGACCCCGTCCACCCCCAATAACGACATGGCGGTCGAGCTGCGGGCATTGCGCACGCAGCTCGCGGACATGCAGGCCAACATGGTGAACCTGATGGAACAGCTGCTGTCCGTCACCGGACGCGGCACCGACGTGCTGGAAATGGTGCAGAAGCAGGGTGAAGGTGAAGGCCTGGCCGTGAAGGTGGCGGCATGAGGGTGATCGAACCCGTCACCGTCACCGCCGATGTGCTGACCAGCATCAATGTGCCGGAGGACGAGTATCCGCTGTGGGATGCAACGAAACCCTATGTGAAGGGCAGTCGGGTCATCCGGGGGCATCGCTGCTGGGAAGGCGCGGCCGACACCATCCCGGCCGGCACCGACCCGCTGACTGAGACGGGTGCGTCGAAGTGGGCCGACATGGGCGCCACCAGGCAATGGGCCATGTTCGACCAGGCCAAGGGCACCCTTACTACCCGCGATGGCCCGATTGTGGTCACTCTCACGCCGGGACGAATCGACAGCCTGGTCCTGCTTGAACTGACCGCCTCCAAGGTAACCGTGGCCGCCACGGTCAACAATCAGGAGGTTTGGCGGCGGGTGCAGTTGACCCAGGTCGGAGGTCGCGAGATCGACAACATCTACGACTGGCTGTTCGCACCAATCGGCAAGCGCGAGCGCCTGCTGTTCGACGATCTGCCCTCCTATCGCAACGCCATCTACACGGTGACGATCGAGGGGGCGAGCAGCACCATGCCGGTTGCCTGCGGCACTCTGCTGATCGGCGCCATGCTCGACATCGGCAAAACCGGAAGCGGCGTCGACATCGGGATCGTGGATTTCTCGAAGAAGCAGCGCAACGACTACGGCGTCATCACGGTGCAGGAACGCGGGTATAGCGACAGCCTGACCTACTCGGTGGCTGTGCAGATGGCGCGGATCGACGCCGTAAAAAAGAGGCTGGCGGACCTGAGGGCGACACCAACCGTCTGGATTGGTAGCGCCAATCTCGATGCCATGCTGACCTACGGCTACTTCAACAACTTCAAGCTTCGCGTCGCCCGGTTGACGGGCATCGCCGTGTGCGATCTGGGCGTCGAAAGCCTCTAACCGGGGATCTTCATGGTCAAGCAACTCACTCCGATGCCGGAGGCGCCGAAACGCGCCCTCGGTCGGGAAGATTATATCGATGTGGCCGACACTTGGGCCGAAGCGTTGGTCATCAACACGCTGGAGCGTAACGAGCAGCAACTGGAGGCAAACGCCCTCGCCGTGCGCGCGGAAACGGCCGCGGCTGCGGCCTTCTCATCCCCCGGCGCCTCCGCCACCAGCACCACGTCGCTGTCGATCGGCACCGGCAGCAAGACGCTGACGATCCAGACCGGCAAGGCCTACAGCGTCGGTCAGGGCGTCGTGATCGCCAACACCGCCGACCCCGACACGCAGATGCGCGGCAGGATCACGGCCTATAATTCGGGCACCGGCGCGCTGACGGTCAACGTCATCTCGCGGACCGGATCAGGCACCTATTCGGCCTGGACCATCTCGCTCGGCGCGACGCCGGACATTGCCAGCACGTCAGAAGTCCGCGCCGGCACGTCTGAGGCCCTGCTGACCGTGAAGGCGGTGTATGACGCCCTCGCCCCGGTCAATATCGCGGACGGCGGCACGATCGCTTTCAACCTGGCGGCGGGCGAGAACTTCGCTTGGACCATCGGCGGCGCGCGCACCCTGCCCAACCCCTCCAACATGGTCCAGCGCAAGAAGTTTGAGATCACGGTCACGACCGGGGTGTCCGGCGCATCGCTGGCGTTCGGCAGCTTCTACTCGTTCGAGAACGACGTGCTGCCGGCGATTGCCCAGGCGGTCGGCCAGCGTGTCGTGCTGTTCGGCGAGGTCATGGGGTCGTCAGAGATCTTCATCTACGGATCGCGCACCTTCAAGGCGGCAGCCTGATGCTGCCCGGTCGCGGGTTCCCTCCGCCCCGGCTGACGGATGTTGCAACCCGGAAGAACCTGACCCTGCCCGGCGGTAGCGCGCAGGGCTTCGGCGTGGGTCAGGTCCGGTCTGGGTCGCGGTGCCTGATCCGCTGGCGCACGCCGAACCCTGGCAACGTCGCGACGGTGACGAGCACCGGACAAACTGTTGGTCAGGCAAGCACGGCGTCGGTCGAGATGTATTTCACCGCGATCGTGCCGCCGGGCTACTCGCAGCCGACCTCAGAGATCGCGCTCTACAATCAGGGCGGGACAACCTTCGCCATCACCGACATCGAGCTGTACCAGCTGAACTGAGGCACCCATGGCATATGCAATGATGACGGACGGTCTCTGGCAGGAGATCGGGCCGCAGGGCTTCCGGCTGTCCACCGCCGATGGCACCGACTATATCCAATGCCCGCCCGAGTGGGTGGAGACGATGAGCGCGGACGATCGCACCGCCGCCGACATCTGCGAGATTGCCGAGCCCGGCCCAGCTCCGACCGACGCGCGGGTGATCGGCATGGAGCTGGTCGATGTCGGCGGACGCCCGGAGCGGATCTGGAAGGTCGAGCCCTACACGCTGGACGAGGTCAAGGCCCAGCAGCGCGCGGCGGCGCTGGCCGAGCGCGATCGGCGGATCGGCGACGGGGCCGACTTCATGGACGCCTACATGGCCTGGCAGGCGATCAGCGTGGCGATCAAGGCCGCCAAGACGGTCGAGGCCGTGCGCGCGATCGACGTGACCACCGGCTACCCGGCCGAATAGCCTCTGCCCTAACGGGCGCAACCCACAGCCGCAGCCGACCAACCGAGCGCCATTGGCGTGCGGCTGCCGCATCATGCCTTCGGAGGACACCACGTATGCGGATCGGGATCGGGCTGGGGGTGACGTCGCCAAGTGCGTTGCGGCGGCTGGTGCCACCGGTGGTGGTGCCCGGAGACGTGTTCGTCGCGCTCGCCAACACCTCGCCTGCGGACGATATCACGCCCACCATCGCCGCTACGATTTCAGGCGCTTGGCAGACCGGCGATGTTCTGGAGTGGCAGATCGACACCAACCCGTCGTTCACCAGCACTGCGGTGCAGAATGCGGGAGCGGTGATCGGCGGCCCAAGCTTCACGGATCAGACCGAGCCGCTTTACCCCGGCACTTATTACCTCCGCGCCCGCGTGGTTCGCGGCACCACCACGTTCGCGTGGTCCCCGACGATCACCATCACCATCGCCGCGTCGAATGACAGGATCGACAGCAGCACCCTTCGCATCGACACCCCTTTGGTAAGGATCGGATAACATGCCCTATACTGCTTTCGATTTCGGCTCGTCCGCGCCCAACGATGGCGAGATGGTGGAAAGCGCGTTCCGCAAGCAGGATGCGATGAACGCGGAACTCTATTCGCTGGCTGGCTCGGCGGATCGCATGAGCTGGTCGGCTTTCCCTGCCGGAAGTTCTACCGCGCTGGTTTTTACCGGTGCGAACGGCGTGACCAATAACGCAACGTATGTTTCTCGGGACCTAGCCACTGAACTGAAGAAGCGCAGCGCCTACTACTTCGGCAGCAGTTCGGACACGGCCACCACCGCGTCATCGTCTTTGCGCGGATCTACCTTTGCGGGCTATCGCGGCTCGGAAGCGGGCCGGGGTGGATTTACGGTCCGTTATCAGTTTGGCTTTGACCGCTACAATGCAGGCCACCGGTTCTTTGCGGGCTTGGCCGGTGCCGCACAATCCCCGCCCCCTGTGGCGATTGACGCCGGGAGCGACCCGTCCTCTGCGTCCAACATCTTCGGCTTTGGCAAGGACGCCGGAGATAGTGATATGTCAATCATCACGACTGCCAGCAACGGCACCGTGTTGAAGACGCCACTGACGGGGATCACAACCGCCGCGCTGACTATCTACGACGTTATCCTGTCGTGCCCGATGGGGGTGGATCAGGCGCTTCATTACGAGGTGCGGACCGTGACGGGTGTGACCGCCACCGGCCAAGACACCTACGGCGCAACGGTCTGGTCAGGCGATATTCCCGCCACCGCCGCCATGCCCGCAACGAACTTGAACCTTTGGCTACAGCTAGCGATGGGTGTCGCAAACTCGGGTGCCACGGCTCGGTTTGGCATTGTGGCATTGACTGGCCGCAATCTTTCGAGGTGATTCGATGCTGAAACTCGGCACCAACCGCTCCGTCCTCGCCCCGAAATACCCCGCTCCGGCTGAAACGGCTACTCCGGTTATCGTCAGCGGCAACTCTGGCGTCGATCGCATCTTCTTCGGCGATGGCCTCCAGAAGATGTTCCAAGCCGTGCGCGGCGTCCTTCCGGGCCGGATCGGGGTATCCTCTATCCCAGGTTCGCCGTGGAAATATCGGTGGGACGATCCCGACGCGCCAGATGCACCTACCGCGTATCCGGACGCCAAGCTGAACATTGGTGAGTTCGACGTTCTCCATCTCACCAATTACAGCGGCGCTTTCAATCCAGGGGCCAACATCAACGAGGATGTTTCATACGGACGGAAATGGATAAACCACGCTTGGGCCAATGGTCGTGGAGGGCTCGGGGCGGAAACTCTCCTTTGGTCGACGTGGGCAACAAGCAGTGGCGATGTTGTGGCCGCCAGCCAGTCGCGGATCGCGGCGTATGAACTGATCCAAGACCAGTCGATCGCGGCGTGCCCTCCAGGGCAGAAAATCCCTCGGGTCATCCCTGGCTCGCTCGTCTGGCTCCGGTTCTACCGGGACACGGTGGCTGGCACCGCACCGTCCGCCACCTTCTACCAAGACCTTTTCCTACCGAACGACAACTTCCACCAGAGCAACAACGGCGAGTATGTTAACATGCTGATGTTCTTGGCGGGAGTGTTCGGGATCGACCCGAAGCTTTGCCCCCGCCAAGGATTTGGCAAGGACGTGAACAACGTGGCACGCGTCCCTCCGACAGAGGCGGAGGTCACGTACATCCGTCACGTGGTGAAGGATGTTCTTGCCGCCTATCCGCGATCGGGCATCGACACATCGGGGTGGAGCTGAGCACCATGCCCGAACATCCCGCCATCCAGAGGGAGCGACCATGCTGATCGCCTCGCTCAAACAGCACTTCCCGGCGCGCCTGCCAGAGTGGTTCATGGCCTCCGTGATGGCGACATGGGGGATCTACGTGATCCTCCACCCTGGCATCTTCACCGCGCCTGAGACGCGGGCGATGTTCAGCGGCATGGCCGCCTTGGTAGAGGGATCAGGGTTCCCGCCGGCGGGGCTATGGGGAAGCCTGGCGCTAACCGTGGGGCTGCTCCGGGCCGCCGCCCTGTTCATCAACGGGGCCTATGCCCGAACGCCGGTGGTGCGGCTCATTTCGAGCATGATCAGCGCGATCATCTGGACAGGCGTGGCGATCGGACTGGCCAAGTCCGACGCCGCGAACACCGGGGTCGCCGTCTACCCGTGGCTCCTCCTGCTTGACCTGGCTTCGGCGTACCGGGCGAGCGTCGATATGGCTGTTGCAGAACATAACCGCATCACTTCCGGAGGGACACGCCGTGCCGCAAACGCTGGGAGGAATTGACGTCCAGGCGGTGACTGGCGCGATCGTAATGATAGGCGGGTTCGTCACCGCCATGTGGGCCGGCATCAAGACTGGCCTGAAGCAAGTGAAGGGCGAAGCTGCCAGCACCGAGGGTGCCAAGATCGTCGGCGCGACGATCATGGAGAACGCCACCATGACGATGCTGTCGGACCGGCTGCGCGATTGCGCCGAAGCCGTCCGCGAGAACACCCAGCTGAAGCGCGAGACCACCGGCGTCGATCGCGAACTGGCCCATCAGATCGAACGGCTGCGCGACAGCCTGGATCGTCGCTGACCTAACCAACCCACCTACATCGGAGGACACCATGACCCACCGTGCCACGGCGCGGGCGGCGCGATTGCGCGCGCTCGCTGGAGACGCTCGATGATGACGCCGCAAGCATTCGCCGCGGACTTCATCCGCACCTGGGAGGACGGTGGCTCGACCGACCCGGTCAAGACGCATTCGCTACTGCGGGAGGACAACGGCAACTGGACCGGCGGCAAGGTCGGCAGCGGCGCGCTGGTCGGATCGCAGCATGGCGTTACGCCGGCGGCGCTGGCGGCGCATCGCGGTGTCACGGTCCAGAAGATCACGCTCGACGTGATGCGCGCGCTGACGCTGGATGAGGCGGGGCAGATTGCCTTGGGGCCGTACTACCGCACCCCTCGACTGGATCGGCTCGGCTGGAATCAGGTGACCGCCAGCCTGTTCGACATGGCATGGGGCGCCGGCCCGGTGCAGGCCGTCCGGCTGTTCCAGCGCATGATCGAGGTCGCTGACGATGGCAAGATCGGGCCGGCGACTGTCGGCGCCTACCAAGCCTACCTGGCGGCGCGCGGGCTGGATGCGGTCGCATGGGAGTGGTCGTTCGTCCGCGCTCGTTTCTATGCCGAGATCACCAAGAAGAAGCCGACCAACCTAGCCTTCATCCTCGGCTGGCTGAACCGGACGGCTCACTTCACGCCGGATAGCGCCTGGTGGGGGAGGTTCGCGGCATGACGCCCCGCCTCACCGACCACGGGACCGAGATCGCGCTGCTGGCCCTGATCGCGATCGGCGTGATGATCGTCACCGGCATCGGCCTCGCCAATGCCACGGCCGACAGGGCGTTTGATCCCTCGGCCTATCTGGTGGTGCTAACCCTGATCGTCGGCGCGATCAAGGAACGCTGGACCCAGCGCAGCGCCGACCAAGCGAACCGGATGCTGGGCGCGTCAGTCCCGGCGCCCGAGCCACCGGTCAAGACCACGGTGGAAGGCGAATGATCCCCGGCCTCGCACTCACCGCCGCCGCCGGCATCGCGCGGGACTGGTGGAAGGCGGGCGTCGGCGCGCTGCTGGCCGCCCCGCTGTTTTTCCTGCTCGGCCAATGCAGTGGGCGCAGCACCGGCGAAGCCATGGAGAGCGGCCGGCAGGCGCAGGCCAGCGTCGCGGCCATGCAGATCGACGCCGGCGCAAAGGACACGGCCACCATCGAGCGCACCGCCGACCACGCCACCATCCAGACCCAACAGAAGGAACAAGCCGATGCGATCCGCACCGCGCCTGCTGGCGCACCTGACGCTGCTCGCGTCGCTCTCAACTGTCAGCGCCTGCGCCAAGCGGGCCGTGATCCAGCCTCTCTACCCGCCACGTGTCGATCTGGCGGTGGAGGCGCAGCCCCGTCCCACTGACGCGATCGTCACCGACGCCCAGGCGGCGGCTGCCTACGACGCCAGTATCGAGGCGTGGGGCAAGCGCGGATGGGCCACTGTCGGCCGGATCTGCCGGTGGAGCCGCGCCAACGGCAACGCAATCGAATGCCCACCCGCCCTAAAGGGAGAATGACCCATGAAGCTGTTGCGCCTGTTCGCCTGCATCCTCGGCCTGTTTGCCGCCCCGGTGCTGGCCGCCCCGCCGCCCGACACCCCGCTCCACGGCATCCATGTCCAGCGGCTGCTGGATTACACCGCCGCCGAGCCGTTCCTTGACCAGGCGCAGCTGCACCGCGACTGGACCAACGCCGACAAGACGCCGGCCAAGGTCGGGGCGGACGGCTGGCCGCTCGGCGACAGCGCCGGCCAGCTGACCAGCATGGTGCCGGTGCTGCCGGGCACGCGCAGCTATACGATCATCAAGCGCGGCGACATCAAGGCGCTGAGCATCCGCAACGTGCCCGTCAAGTTCGATGGCGATCGCGGCACCGTCACCCTGACCGGCCCTGTGGACTTCACCGCGCAGGCGAAGCTCACCCCGGCCGGAACCGGCCCGGTCAGCTTTTCCATGGTGGAAACGGCGCTGCTGCCCCGGTACGAGGCAGGCGAGACGTTCCGCCCGGACTATGTCTACTGGCTGAAGCCGTTCGGCATGATCCGGTTCAAGAGCTGGGGCGACAGCGACAATGCCTTTCCCGGCCTGGCCGCTCGGCACGCCAAGGAGGCCGCCCAGCTCGCCAACCTGCTCGGCGCGGATATGTGGTGGAACTTCCACCGCGACATGACGGATGCCCAGATCACGGACGAAATCCGGACGATCAACTCGACGCTCAGCTACAAGCGCAAACTGGTGCTGGAATGGTCGAACGAAAGCTGGGGCGGCATCTCCAACAACTACAATTACGTGAAGGCACGGGGCAACCCGGACGAGGTTTACGGCCTGCGCTCTGGCCAGGCAGCCCGTGTGGTGGCCAAGGTGACCGGGCGCGCACGCTGGGCGCTCAACGGCCAGTTCGTTAATCCGGCGCGCTTCGCCAAGGTCATGAAGGGCTGGGACCAGTCCGGCGCGTCGCGCGGCCTGATCCGCGCCTGGACGATCGCGCCTTACATCGGGATCGGCAGCAAGGAAGAGATGCAGTCGACGTGGAAGGGCTTCTCCGACCGCAACGACGTGGCCGGCGCGCTCGCCTTCCTGGAACAGCGCCGCAAGGATCGCGCGCCCTACTTCGCACAGAACAAGAAGCTGGCGGATAGCATCGGCGCCGAGCTGTGGGCCTATGAGTACAACACCAGCCTCTACACGCAGGCACCGTTCATCAAGGACGCGGACCGGGCGGCGGTGACCGAGTTCAGCGGCCGCGTGCTCTACAGCAAGGAAGCGGCCGAGATCGTGCGCCGCATGATCCACGACGGCACCGCCGCCGGCGTGAGCCACTGGAGCTTCTACGACCTGGCCGGAACCGGCAGCCAGTACGGCTTTTGGGGTGCGATCCCGAACACGGCGGTGAACGAGCCGTTTCCGGTCATGGACATGCTGGTGCGCGAGATCGGCCTGAACCGGGTGGCCAAGGAACGCGGCGCATTCCCTCACTGATCCGACTCAAAGCAAATCTCCCCGCCGGCGACGCGGCAAGCCAAAACCACTTTGAAGAAGCCGGTCTCAGCCCTACACCGCCCTGGGGCAGATGGCAGTGTTGCGACTGCCTATCGTGTAAGGCGCGGTGCATGAACAGGGGGCATAGTGACCAATAGCGTAGCTGCGAGCATCGGTGCCGATGTGGCATCATTCGATCAAAAACGCGTTGCCAACCCTGAAGCGCAAAAACTGGAGTCGTATCCTCACCTGGACTGGCTGCGCTTCATCCTCGCTTCTTTGGTGGCTCTGGGCCACCAGGGCCTGCCCGATATTGGCCCCGTAGACGGTGCTCTTGCTGTTGATGTTTTTCTCGCGCTCAGCGGTTGGCTAATCGGCGGCATTCTTCTTCGATCAAAGCCGTCCGACATGCCCCGGTTCTTTTTCAACCGCGCTACAAGAATTTGGATACCCTACGCCTTCGCCGTTGCCGCAGTGTACCTGCTCGCCGCAGTGAGAGATGGCGTCAGTCGCGATTGGTTTGAGTTTCTATTTTACGACGTGACGTTCACTCATTACAATTTCGTGCATTTTGCCGGCAATATGCTGCGCTTACCGCTGGGAGGAACGGGAAACCATTTTTGGAGCCTGTCTGTAGAAGAGCAATTCTACTTGTTTGCGCCATTGATCATGCTCACCTTTGCCAAGGGGCGTGCGTGGTGGACTTGGGGTACTGTATTTGTAGTCATGGCAGCGCTTGACCTGCGTTTTGCCCCTATCGCCCTCGGCGTGACTGCGGCGGTGCTGCACCGCCAGTACGGTGCTTGGCATGCTCAAGGTTGGGGCAGAGCTGCCGTGATTGCGTGCTGCTGCCTGTTTTTTGCAGCCATGTTCTGGTCGAACGGAACCTTCGTAAGAGCGCTGTTTTCGACCGCGCTAGTCCTATGCTTGGCTACAAAAGGCCGAAGGCGGCGGTCCTGGCTTCTGCTTGGGGCAGTATCTTACCCGCTTTATCTCAACCATTGGATAGGCAGTTTCATCGCGAACAAGGTTGCGGAGAAAGCGCACATGCCGACCGTGCCACACATCGTGCTTGCGTACACAACAGCTGTGCTGGTCGGCTTCGTCGCCTGGGCTCTGGTTGATCGGCAGGTGTTGGCGCATCGGGCAGAGTGGTACACCCCGATCGTGGGTGAACGATTGGCCATAACCGCCTATGCGCTGTTCGCACTCGGCGTTACAGGCGGGCTTGCAGCAACTCTGTAACGGGCATGGAGGCTCCGCGCATCGACACCGCGTGATCCGACCGCTGGCTTCTAGGGGCGGCCGTATGGAGCGGGAACGTGGAGCGTTGCCGGCACGCTGATCTAGGCCAGCGCCGGCTCAGCCCTTCTCCGGCGGCCGGCACCCCTCCTCGAACGGCCATGGCTCGGTCTGGCCGAACTTGCCGGGAACCATACCCCATCTCGCTGTCCCGTTGCGCGCTTCGACAAGATCAGGCGCCAGGATGACCGCGCCATTGAGACAGCGCATCACTCGTTGCGTGGCCGCGTCGATCGCCCGATCGCCAATCGTGCCCAGCTCTCGCCGCTCATGGCGACGCATGACCGTGAGCGCGATCTTGATCGCGGTCGCAAGCTCGTCGTGGTCAACGATCCTCATTGCGCCCGCTCCATCGAATCGACCGCAGCCGTCGCCAGCTCGCGATAGACCTGCTGCCACTTGCCGGCCTTCTCCCACCGCCAGTCATCCAGCGTGCCGTGGCGGCGCGTCTCCCACATGTCCTCTGCGGTGCGCTCGATCAGCCCGTGTCGGTCGTTGGTCGTGCAGAGGCGACAGCGGTGCGTCACAGCAGTGCCGGCTGTTCAGGCGCCACCAGCTCGCCTCGCGCCTGCTGCGCCGCGTCGACTGCCTGGCGATAGTGGATGGTGCCAAACCGCTCCGCCTCTTCGAAGCTGAACGGGCACCAATCCTCGGACGGGTAGCAGGCGTCAAAGATCACCCGCGCGGCGGCGCGTAGCCGCACGTCATGCTGCATGGTCTTGCTCCAACGATGTCGAGTCGGCCCTTTGACCGCTGGCAAGACTTAGAACATCAGGAGAACAGATTCGGCAAGCTCACGATTTTGCAACCGGTTATAAGAGTGTCGGTTCGGGTGCTCGGCGCGTGGGAAACTCTGGCCCGCGCACCGTCATACGATCGGCCGGATACGGGCGCTGGAGCGCGACCACATCGTCGTAGCTGCCCTCCAGCCAGCGTTGGTGATCCTCTGACCGCAAGATCGTGATCATCGCCTTGGGGTGGATCGGCTTGACCAACTCGTTGGGGTCACATGTGACCATCGTGAAGCCCCTGGTCTCCCCGATCGCCTGCCAGAAGCCGGCGACCATGAAGATGTCTTGATCGGTCACCTCGAACCACATTTCACCCTTGATCGGCTTCTTGCCGTCGCCGAGGTCGACCGGCTTCGGCGTCCATTCGCAGAACTCGGTCAGCGGGATCAGGCAGCGGTTCTCCGGCCGCTCCGCCAGGCGCCGCCATTGCGGCAGGCCGAGCTGGCGCACGTTCGTCATCGGCCAGGCCACCTGCCCGTCCAGCACGTCCCACGTCATCACGTCCAGGCCGAGCCCGCGATCGTTCTGGCGCAGCACATAGGCGCGGCTGCGCGGCGCCAGCTCCTGCCAGTTGAAGCGGTTGTCGGTCGGCCGGGGCGCCGCCCAGCCGGCGCCGAAACGCTCCCTCAGGGTTTCAGGCTCTGTCCGGTTGCGGGCTCGGTTGCACATGCGATCGGTTTTACGCACTGCCGCTAACTATTTGAAAGTGCGTGGCTGGTTTTCGCGTCTTTTTACAGCGGGAGCGGCTGAAATCTGCCAAATGCACCAGCTTGGAAGGCTAGTGATGCACAACGCTAACGGCCCATTGCCAGCATCTTAGCACACCCCCCTATCAGGCTTGGGACGCGGCAAGGGCCTCTGCCTCCGCGACGATCTTCTCCAGGTAAGCAATGGCTGCCTTCGCCACATTCCCAGGCCTTTCGCCATCGATGAATACCCCGAGATGCTCACGAGGTGGATCAAAGCTGTCACCAAATCTATCGTCGCGGACCGTAGAAAGCCTTATGCCCGGCGGGTCCCAATGCAGCACCATCTTGTCAGCGCTGGCATCCATAATGAAATCGAACGTTCCATCATCATGATTAATGACCCGCCCACCGCTTTTGGCCTTGAACCTAGGGCCTGACGCTCGGGAACTGCCTTCAAGGCCATGCTCTTCGGAATTACGAGCGTGATGTATATAGCTCAGCAACGGGTCTGTCTTACGTTTGTTCTTTTCGCGACCAAACCAACTGGCACTCTTGTTTGAGGCTTTAGCGCCCTGCTCCAATCGGGAGTACACTCCACCGGCTGCAAGCAGGAACTGCCACCAGGCTGTATGCAAATCAGGATAGTCGTCATCCTTGAGCTGCGTAGGCGCTCCGCTACTGCCCTCGGATATGTTCCATCCTTCTTGCGCCTCGATCAAAATAGAAGCGGCTTGTCGCGCTCGTTCCAGCCGGGTTCGAGCTTCCGCCGCTGCTTTCGGCACCATGTCTGCTTCCCAATCGGAAAACCCTACAGCGAACCCATCTGCCGTACGCTAGGCCATCGGTATCGTGGAAAGCTGCTCCACCAGCAGCCGCTCGACGAACGCCGCAAGCGGCTCGATATCTTCAACGCCATTATCGTCAAGCGTCTTGTCGGCGTGCATCAGTAGCCGCTCGAACTCAGGCTTATTCCGCATGATCAGATCGATCATGGTGGGACTGCCACCTGGGATGAAGCCCAACTTCAAGCAGATGCAGGTGTACGCAACAGCGCGCGCGGTTCGGCCGTTTCCGTTCTTGAAAGGGTGGATCCAGTTAATTCGCCAGAGACAAAATGCCGCGATCTGCACCGCTGACATACCTCCCCACTTCACAGCCAAATCCATGGCAAACTGCCGCATGTACTCGGCTACTTCCGTATGGACGGGCGGCACATACACGACGACCCCGTTGGCTGCGATGTGCACCTCCTCTTCACGATACTCGCCGGGCTTCGCCAGCAAGAAGAGGGTCCCCGTCCGATGCAGTTCCTGCATCGCTCGCTCTGTGGGGCATTGCAGGCATCCACGTTCCGGGTCTACGCCACCGTGGAAGGAGAGATAGTGGACCAAGGCCTCGATGACGTTGACCTGGTTCGAGTAGTTCAGGACCTCGATCGCGTGCGCGGCATCGCCGTTGATCATCTCCCAGTTATGGTCGAGCATCCATCCCCCGATAGCAAAAAGCCCGGCCGTTGAGCCGGGCTTTCAAGTATTACACGTGGCCTAAGCTTTAGCCAGCATGCCCTTCAAACTCTTCAATGAGCGTCTCGACCTTCTCCTTGGTCAACGTCGAGTTTGCTCCGCGCAGCCCCATGACAAGGCTAACACGCTGGGCGCGTCGCTCATCTGGTGTCATCCGGTGTGCGCGAGCCCGCGCCACCAACATATCAAGCTGTGCTTGCATTGCTCCAATCCCTACCCCTGAGGACATCAGCGGACGAGCTATATAACGGCGTCCTTAAACGAAGGTTGCCGCCGCCACCCGGCCATGCTGACATCGCGCTCGTAACACATCCAAACCATCGATCAACATTTTCTGCTTGACGCCGCGACGAACCGCACGGTTACCGCGCCATAGTACGACCTTGTACGTTCGGGACTATTCCGGGACTCTAGGGCGCGCTCATTCCCTTTCGGCTCCGCTTTGTTCCCGCACAAGGCGGGTTGCGCTGCCTGAAAAATCGCGTATTTCCGGGCCTCTCCTGCGGGAGGGCGGTTAGCTCAGTTGGTAGAGCATCTCGTTTACACCGAGAGGGTCGGCGGTTCGAGCCCGTCACCGCCCACCAGCAGGCCCGAGGTCGGCCCTTGAGGATCAGGCCTTGACGGTCGCCCAGCTGCCGCGCCGCCGGCGCAGGGCATAGCCGACCAGCATGAACCCACCCAGCATCAGCGCCCAGCTCGACGGCTCCGGCACAGGGATCACGATCGGCGGCGTGTCAGGATTGCCGGGCGTTCCGGGATTGCCAGGCGTGTTCGAGCCGCCCGGGCCGCCCGGAAACCCGCCCCCTCCGCCAAGCGGGGGCACATAGGTGCCGGGGAAGCCGGGCGGGGGCAGCAAGGCCGGCACACGTGGCGCGCGCGGCGCGAAGCCGTCAGTTATGCGGCGGAACGGGCCGTCGGGCACGCCGGAGATCACCGGCGCGGTGGGCGCATTGATGGCGTCCACCAGCGGAATGTCGCCCAGATCGAGCGAGGCCAGCCGGGTGGTGCAGATCGGGCTGGCATAGGTCAGGCGCCGCAGCACCGGCATGTCGGCCTGCGCCAACTGCGTCGGCCGGGATGCGATCGGCAGGCGCTTGCGGATCGGCGTGGAGCGATGGGCCAGCACCTTGCGCTTGAGCGGCGCGGCATGGGCGGTCTGCACCGGCTTCTTGGCCACCGGCGTGCGGGCGGCAAGCTGCTTGGCCGCCGGGCGCCTGGCGGCGAGCCGAGTCGGCGCATGCGGGCCATGCGGCCGCGGCTTGGGCCGGGCACTGGCGCTACGCCGGCGAACCGGTTCCCGTACGGGCAGCGGCCTGGGCGACGCATGATAGGTCGACTCGGTGCAATCCAGCAGCGACGTCTGCCCGCCTGCCCCGGCAAGAGGCGCGGGCGCGACCACGATCGCCCCTGCCGGAGCATAGATCGGTGCGTTCAAACACAATGATAGTGCTACAAAAACTCGTACTACCCGCATGTCCTACTCACATGCCAAATCCACCCGGACAGTAACCCCGAACAAGGAGTTTGTTCCGGATGTGGATTGTTTTCCCCACGGCCCAGCTACGATGAAAGCTTGGTTCTTACAAGGTTAACCCGTGGCTTAAACGCGACAGTCCGCAAAAACTATTCTTAATAGAAGCGCTCCGGGTTCGCGATCAGGGCGTTAAACATCGTTAACCAAGGCATTTAGACCAGCGATAACCGCCACACGGGCATTGGGCGAGCCCATGACGAACCGGCTCCAAACAGTGCTGATCCTGCTTTGCGGCATGCTGCTGGCGGCGGGGGCAGCCGCGCCGGCGGCGGCGGAAACGCCGTATGAGCAGGCGGTGCTGGCGGAGCTGAATGCCGCGCGCAGCAACCCCGCCGCCTATCTGGAACGGCTGCGCGGCTACCGCGCCTTTTTCCACGACAAGCTGATCTACATGCCGGGGCTGAAGGCCGCGATCCAGACGGAGGAAGGCGTCGGCGTGGTCAACGAGACGATCGCATTCCTCGATCGGCAGCGCCCGCTCGATCCGGTGCGCACGGCGGGCCTGCTGCGCACGGCGGCGGCGGACCATGTGGCCGAGCAGGCAGAGAGCGGCAGCACCGGCCATGGCGGCGAGGACGGCTCCTCCCCCGGCGACCGGGTCGAGCGGCGCGGCGGCGGAGCCTATGTGGCGGAGGTGATCGCCTATGGCTCGATCGATCCGGCCGACGTCGTGCGCCAGCTGATCGTGGATGACGGCGTGCCCGATCGCGGCCACCGATCGGTGCTGTTCTCGCCCGAGCTGCGCTTCGCGGGCGTGTCGTGCGGCACCCACCCCGAATATCGAACGATGTGCGTAATCGACCTGGGCATCACCGCCGAAGGACGCTTTCCTGACAAACAGCCGCTGGTGGTGGCGTCGCGCTGACGCGGCACGTAGGTTTGTTCTTTATTTGTTCCAATGTCGGAATTCGTCTGGCACACCCTGTTCGACTCGGAACGGGGACAAGAGGGCGATGGCGAAACTGAACGGACAGGCAGGCGACCGCGCAGGGGGACTACAGGGCACGCACCCGGATCAGCTGAGCGGGCATGGACTGAAAATCCTGGAGGCGCTGGCGGACGGTCGCGTCTTTCGGCTGAAGAGCGACGGCTGGCGGGCGGGGGCGCTGCGTGCGCCGCCGAGCCTGATCGGAGACTTGTCGCGCGCGGCCCTGCTGCGGGAGGATGACGACGGGCTGGCCCTGACCGACATGGGACGCGCGCGAATCCGGTGGACGGCGCGGCCCGCGCGATTGCTGGCGGAGCGCGCTTTGCCCGAGCCCGCCGACGCATCCACCCTGCCCCGCCGCCCCCGCCGCAGCGTGACGGTGAACGTGATGGAAAGCCCGCTCGGCTGGCTGCACGCGCGCGGGCTGATCGAACAGCGCCAGTTCGACGCGGGCGAACGGCTGCGCGGCGATTTCACCATGGCGGGGCTGGGCGCGCGGGTGACGATGCGGTGGGACGCGGCGCCCGCCTCCACCCGCCGGGCCGGGCCGGACGCGCCGCTCGACCCCACGCTGGCGGGCATCGCCGCCAAGCGCCGGTTCGAAGGCGCGATCGCCGCCGCCGGGACGGGCATGGGCGACATCCTGTGGCGCGTGGTCTGTTCGGGCGACGGGCTGGAGGCGGCGGAGGCGGCGCTCGGCTGGCCCAAGCGCGCGGGCAAGCTCGTGCTGCTGATGGCGCTCGACCGGGTGGCAGACTATTACGGGCTGCAATGACCTACCGCCTCGCCTCCTTCGCGACCGACCGCCACTGATGGCCAAGGCACGCGCCGACCAGTTGCTCGTGGATCGCGGCCTGGCCGAAAGCCGCACCCGCGCCCAGGCCCTGATCCTGGCCGGGCTGGCCTTTTCGGGCGAGCGCAAGATCGCCAAGGCCGGTGAACAGCTGAACGCCGACGCGCCGCTGGAGGTGCGCGGGCGCGACCATCCCTGGGTGTCGCGCGGGGGCATCAAGCTGGACCATGCCTTGGCCCATTTCGGGTGGGACGTGACGGGCGCGGTCGCGATCGATGTCGGCAGCTCGACCGGGGGGTTCACCGACGTGCTGCTCAGCCGGGGCGCCGCGCGCGGCTATGCGGTCGACAGCGGCACCAACCAGCTTGCCTGGAAATTGCGGCAGGACCCGCGCGTGGTAGTGCTGGAACAGACCAGCGCCCGCATCCTGACGGACGCGCATATCCCCGAGCCCGTCGACCTGATCGTGTGCGACGCGAGCTTCATCGGGCTGGCCAAGGTGCTGGAGCGCCCCTTGTCCTTCGCCAAGCCGGACGCGCGCCTCGCCGCTTTGATCAAGCCGCAGTTCGAGGCGGGGCGGGAGGAGGTCGGCAAGGGCGGCGTGGTGCGCGACCCCGCCGTGCACGAACGCGTCTGCGCGGAGGTGGCCGCGTGGCTTGAAGGCCAAGGCTGGCGCGTCGCGGGGATCGAACGCAGCCCGATCACCGGCCCGGAAGGCAATGTGGAATTCCTGATCGGTGCGGAAAGGCAGGGCGCGACACCCTGACCGCCGCCACGACGGGCGAATTCGCCGGCGTGCGCGCCGATCCGGTTGCATTGCGCCCGCATCCACCCATCTATCCCGCTAACACACCCTTGGAGTGCCCGACCGATGCAGAGCGACAACAAGATCTTCGAAGACTTCGTGAAGATGGCCAACGGCTTTGCCGGCACGGTCGCAGGCATGACCCGCGAGGCCGAGTCCGGCGCGCGCGAGAAGATCAAGGAGTGGATCGGCGGCGCCGACTTCGTCAGCCGCGAGGAGTTCGAGGCGGTGAAGGCGATGGCCGCCGCAGCGCGCGACGAAGTGACCGCGCTGCGTGCCGAGCTGGCCGCGCGCAACACCCCGGCCGCATCCACAGGCTTCAATCCGGAATGATGCCGTCGCCCCCGCCATCGCGGCGGGGGCCCACGTCGCACGGGTCCGGGGATCGGACACGGCCATGACGTGCCGCTTTGCGCCGTGCCTTCCGCCTGCTAGGCGGCAGGCGACATGACTCCCCTCGACAAGATCCGCAACTTTTCCATCATCGCGCATATCGACCATGGCAAGTCGACGCTCGCCGACCGCCTGATCCAGCGCACCGGCGGCCTGACCGATCGCGAAATGTCGGCCCAGGTGCTCGACAACATGGACATCGAGAAGGAACGCGGCATCACCATCAAGGCGCAGACCGTGCGCCTGGAATGGAAGGGCCACGTCCTCAACCTGATGGACACGCCGGGTCACGTCGACTTCGCCTATGAGGTGAGCCGCAGCCTGGCCGCGTGCGAAGGCGCGCTGCTGGTGGTGGACGCGGCGCAGGGGGTGGAGGCGCAGACGCTGGCCAACGTCTATCAGTCGATCGAGCATGACCATGAGATCGTGCCGGTCATCAACAAGATCGACCTGCCCGCCGCCGAACCGGACAAGGTGAAGGCGGAGATCGAAGATATTATCGGCCTGGACGCGTCCAACGCCATCCTCGCCTCCGCCAAGGCGAGCATCGGCATCGACGAGATACTGGACGCGGTGGTGGAGCGAATCCCTGCGCCCAAGGGCGACGCCGACAAGCCGCTGGAAGCGATGCTGGTCGACAGCTGGTACGACCCGTATCTGGGCGTCGTCATCCTCGTCCGCGTCATCAACGGCGTGATCCGCAAGGGCCTGCAGGTGAAGCTGATGGCCGGCGGGACCGAGCATCTGATCGACCGGGTCGGCTGCTTCCGCCCCAAGATCGAGACGGTGGCCGAACTGGGCCCGGGCGAGATCGGCTTCGTCACCGCGCAGATCAAGGATGTCGGCCTCGCCATGGTGGGCGACACCATGACCACCGTGCGCAATCCCGCGACGACCGCGCTGGCGGGCTTCAAGGAAGTGCAGCCGGTCGTGTTCTGCGGCCTGTTCCCGACAGACGCCAACGACTTCGAGAAACTGCGCGAATCGATCAGCAAGCTGCGCCTGAACGACGCCAGCTTCTCGTTCGAGATGGAGACGTCGGCGGCGTTGGGCTTCGGCTTCCGCTGCGGCTTTCTGGGCCTGCTCCACCTGGAGATCATCCAGGAGCGGCTGACGCGTGAATATGATCTGGACCTGATCACCACCGCGCCGTCGGTGGTGTACCACATCCACCTGACGCACTCGAAGACCGAGGATGCGCACACGATCGAGTTGCACAACCCGGCCGACATGCCCGATCCCAACCGGATCGAGACCATCGAGGAGCCGTGGATCGAGGCGACCATCTACGTTCCCGACGAATTCCTGGGTGCGATCCTGAAGCTGTGCCAGGACCGGCGCGGCATCCAGAAGGACCTGACCTATGTCGGCGGGCGCGCGCAGCTGAAGTACGAGCTGCCGCTCAACGAAGTCGTGTTCGATTTCTACGATCGACTGAAGTCGATCAGCCGCGGCTATGCCAGCTTCGACTATCACCAGATCGGGTATCGCGAGGGCGACCTGGTCAAGATGCAGATCCTGGTGAACGACGAACCCGTCGATGCGCTCAGCATGATCGTCCACCGCGCCGCCGCCGAGACGCGCGGGCGCGGCATGTGCGAGCGGCTGAAGGACCTGATCCCGCGCCACATGTTCAAGATCCCGATCCAGGCGGCGATCGGCGGCAAGGTGATCGCGCGCGAGACGATCGCGGCGCTGCGCAAGGACGTGACCGCCAAATGCTATGGCGGCGATGCGACCCGCAAGCGCAAGCTTCTGGAAAAGCAGAAGGAAGGCAAGAAAAGGATGCGCGAATATGGTTCGGTCAGCATCCCGCAGGAGGCGTTTATCGCTGCTTTGCGCATGGGCGAGGAATAGGGTTAACGCAGGCGGGTCGTCGCATAACAAGGAACCTGTACTTGGGCAGGCCGTTTGGTCGCGGCTTGTTAGTGCAGGAGTTTCTATGCGTAATCTGTCGTTCATCTCCGGTGGCGTTGCCGCAGCTCTCGCCCTTGCCCTCGCGACTCCGGCGATGGCCGGCGACGAGGAGCGCGCCCGCGCCGCCATCGCCGAAGCGCAGGGCAAGATCGACGCCGCCCAGCGGATCGACGCGGACAAGGCCACGCCCGACACCTATGCCCGCGCACAGGCGGCGCTGCGGCTGGCCCAGGAAGAGCTGAAGAGCGGGCACGAGCAGAAGGCGATCCAGGCCGCGCTCAGTGCGCAGCAGGCCGCCGACAGCGCGATCGGCACCGCCAATGCGCGCCGTGACAATGCCGCCGCCGCACAGTCCGCCAGCGTCGCCACGGCCGAGCAGCAGGCGGCCGACGCCAATGCCCGCGCGGATGCGGCCGAACGCGCCGCCAGCACGGCGCAGGCCGATGCCGCCGCCGCCCGCGCCGCGCCGCCGGTCGTCGTGGCCTCCACTCCGCCGGTGACGACGGTGACCACCGAAACCACCAAGTCCGTCGCAACGCCGACCCGCACCGCGACCGCCAAGCCGCGCAAGCCGGTAAAGCGGACGGCCACCACTACCCGCTCCGCTCCGCGCGCGGTTGAAACCACCCGGACGACGGTGACCACCACCGGCGGCCAGTAAGACCCGAGCGGACCCGCGTCGGACGGCGCGGGTCCGCATGTTCCAGGTGCCTTTATTGCACGCCGGATTGCAGTCTTTTCCCTGCCCGTGAAGTCTACGTTAACTATTCCCGGCCTAGAGGCGCACCTGTCCCGGGCGGCGTGCGACGCGGCTGAGGGACGCCCCCACATCGACAATGTGAGTAAGCGTCATGGCCGACCGCCGCGCCCGTCCCGAAAGCGTGCGATCCAATGTGTTCCTCCGCAGCATGGCCCTGCTCCGCCCCGAACGCGGCAAGGCGCTGGCCTTGGTTGGATCGGGCGCGCTGGTCGCCCTGCTGCAGGTGATCGAGCCGGTGCTGTTCGGCAAGGCGGTGAACGGCCTCACCTCCGGCGCCAGCACGTTCCGCTTCATCGCGGCCTGGTGCGCGATCAGCGTGTGCAGCTTCCTGGCAGGCATGGTCATCTCGCTCGGCGCTGACCGCATGGCGCATCGCCGCCGACTGGCCGCCATGTCGAGCTTCGTGGAACATCTGCTCGCCTTGCCGCCCGCCTTCCATACCGAAGCACGATCGGGCCGGCTGATGCGGATCATGATTTCGGGCTGCGAGAATTTGTTCGGCCTGTGGCTGCCGTTGCTGCGCGACCAGATCATCAACGGCGTGATCCTGTGCGCGCTGCTGCCGGTAGCGGCGCTGACCAACTGGCGGCTGGCGCTGGTGCTGGTCACGCTGATGGTCGCTTACACCGCGATCAACGTGCTGGTGATGCGCCGCACTTCGACCGGCCAGGCGCAGGTGGAGAATCAGTTCACCGATCTGTCGGGCCAATTGGGCGACCTGTTCGGCAATGTGTCGGTGCTGCAGAGCTTTCTGGCGGTTCCGGGCGAGTTGCGCTCGATCCGCAGCTCACTGCATGATCTGCTCCACTCGCAATATCCGGTGCTGAACTGGTGGGCGGTGTCGGCGGTGCTGACGCGCGGGGCATCCTCCATCGCGATCGTGTCCATCTTCGGCTTCGGCGCTGCGCTGACGGCGCAGGGCCTGGCGACGGTGGGCGACGTGGTGACGTTCGTGGGCTTCACCACCCTGTTGATCGCGCGACTCGAGCAATTGACGGCATTCATCGTCGGCATGGCCCAGCGCCTGCCCGCGCTGCGCCAATTCTTCGACGTGCTGGACGAGGAATCGCATATCGTGGAGGTCGCCGGCGCGCAGCCGCTGACGGTCCAACACGGCCATGTCCGGTTCGAGGACGTGTCGTTCCGCTATCCCAAGGGGTCGGGCAAGGTGCGCGACCTGTCGTTCGAAGTGCAGCCCGGCCAGACGGTCGCCATCGTCGGCCCGACCGGATCGGGCAAGTCCACCGCCATGGGCCTGTTCCAGCGTGCCTACGACCCCGAAGCGGGCCGCATCCTGGTCGATGGGCAGGATATCCGCGAGGTGACGCTGGCGTCGCTGCGGGCTTCCACCGGCGTGGTGTTCCAGGAAGCGGGGCTGTTCAACCGCTCCATCGCGGAGAATATCGCGATGGGCAATCCGCACGCCACGATGGAGCAGATCGAGGATGCCGCCCGGCTGGCCGGCGCCTACGACTTCATCATGCGCAGGGAAGGCGGCTTCGCGGCCGCAGTCGGCGATCGCGGACAGGGCCTGTCGGGCGGCGAGCGTCAGCGCATCGCCATCGCCCGCGCCATCCTGAAGGATGCGCCGATCCTGCTGCTGGATGAAGCTACCTCCGCGCTGGACGTCGCTACCGAGGCGCGCTTGCAGGAGAGCCTGGACCGGCTGCGCGCCGGGCGCACGACCTTCGTTATCGCGCATCGCCTGTCCACCATTCGTTCGGCCGACCGGATCATCGTGCTCGACCAGGGCCGGATCGTGGAGCAGGGCAGCTTCGACGAACTGGTGGCGCTGGGCGGCGTGTTCACCCAGCTGGCGCATGACGGCGGACTGGCCCACATGCCCGCCAATGACGACGCACGGGCGCGGCTGGCCGCCTGATCGCTCCATATCGGCCCTTGCCTCCGCAGGCCCATTGTGCGGGTGCAGCATGTAACATCTTCATTTCGGGGGATATTTCTGCGGACGCTCGCTCCTCGTTAACTTTCGGGCGCTAGACGGGAGGTCTGTACGGAGTTGCTTACGTGTACATTCAGTTCCTGTCCTTGCAGCGGCGGCTCCACGCGGTGATCGATCGGGCGGAGCGCGCGCTCAATGCCGCGGGCGAGCCCGATATCGCCACCATGGGCCAGACGCGTTGGGAAATTGCCCGGTTGCTGCGCGAGTATCAGTTGATGAAGCACAATCGGATCTTTGTGCAGTTCGAGCACGGCTTTGACGACCGGGCCCGCAAGGCGCGGCGGATGAAGGCGGACTGCATCCGGTCAGGCGAGGAATATCGCGCCTACATCATGGAATGGAGCGTCGTATCCATCCTCGACAATTGGACGACCTACAAGGCCGCCGCGACGCAGGCGATCACGCGTCTGCGCACGCAATTGCAGCGGGAGCATGACGGCGTCGCCTATCTGCTGGACAAGGCGATCGCCGCCTGAGCCCCCCTCAGGCGAATTGCTGCTTGAGGTCGAACATGGCGAGTGCCGCCAGAGCCGCCTCCCCGCCCTTGTTCTTCTCGGTCGGGCGCGCGCGGGTCAGCGCCTGCGCCTCATCCTCCACCGTCAGGATGCCGTTGCCGATCGGCAGCCCGTCCAGGGTCAGCGCCATCAGCCCGCGCGCACTCTCGTTCGACACCACTTCGAAATGGTAGGTTTCGCCGCGGATCACCACGCCCAGCGCCACGAAGCCGTCATACCGCCCCGTTTCCGCCGCGAGCGCCACGGCCGCCGGAATCTCCAGCGCACCCGGCACGGCGATCGTCTCATGCGTATGGCCCGCCTGCTCCAACGCGTCCCGCGCGCCGTCGAGCAGCATGTCGTTCAGGTGCGCATAGAAACGCGCTTCGACGATCAGGAAACGGGCCATCAAATATCCTCATGTGCGGGTGGGATCGGCCGCTCGCCGACGATGGACAGGCCATAACCGTCGAGCGCCACCAATGTGTGATGCGAATTGGTCAGCAGGATCATGTCCTGGATGCCGAGTTCGGCCAGGATCTGCGCGCCCACGCCGTAATCGCGCAACTCCTCGGGATCGCTCTCCCCCCGGCCGCCATGCGCGGCCACCACCTGGCTCAACAGCCCGCCGGTCATCGGGCGATTGAGCACCACGATCACGCCCGCCCCTTCGCGCCCGATCATCTCCATCGCCCCCGACAGCAAACTGCCGCGCGGGCATACTTCCCCGAACATGTCGGCGAACAGCGCCTGGCCGTGCATCCGCACCAGTGTCGGGCGGGCCGGATCGACCTTTCCCTTGACCAAGGCGATCTGCTCGTCGCCGGTAGCCTTGTTGTAGAAGGTGATCGCCCGCCAGTCGCCGCCCCAGCGGCTGGTGAAGCGCGTTTCCGCGCGCCGTTCGACCAGATGGTCGTGGCGGCGGCGATGGGCGATCAGGTCGCGGATCGTGCCGATCTTGAGCGCGTGGCGCTGGGCGAAGCCGACCAGGTCGTCCAGCCGGGCCATCGTCCCGTCCTCGTTCATGATCTCGCAGATCACGCCGGAGGGATTGAGGCCGGCCAGCCGCGCGACATCCACCGCAGCCTCCGTATGGCCCGCGCGCACCAGCACCCCGCCATCGCGCGCGACCAGTGGGAAGACATGGCCGGGCGACACGATCGCGTCCGAACCCTGCGCGGCGTCGATCGCGACGGCGATGGTCCTCGCGCGGTCGGCGGCGGAAATGCCGGTGGTGACACCCTCCTTGGCCTCGATCGACACGGTGAAGGCAGTTTCGTGCCGGGTGCCATTGTTGCGGCTCATCAGCGGCAACCCCAGCGCATCGACCCGCTCGCGCGTCATGGCGAGGCAGATCAGCCCGCGGCCATGGCGCGCCATGAAGTTGATCCGCTCGGGCGTCGCCATCTGCGCCGGAATGACCAGGTCGCCCTCATTCTCCCGGTCCTCGTCATCGACCAGGATGTACATGCGGCCGTTGCGGGCTTCCTCGATCACCTCCTCCGGGCTGGAGAGGAAGGCGTGGCGCAGGCGCGTCAGTTCAGGCCGGGAGGACATGCCGAAGCTGCTCCATGCGGCCGAGATAGCGGGCCAGCACGTCGATCTCGACATTGACCTGCGCGCCCTCGACCAGCGCGCCGAGCGTGGTCATCTCCGCCGTGTGCGGGATGATGTTGACCGCGAAACGGGTGGTGCCGTCGGCATCGTCGCTGACCTCGTTCACGGTCAGGGACACGCCGTCGATCGTGATCGATCCCTTGGGCGCAATATAGGCGCCGAGGGTGCGCGCGGCCGAAAAGCCGATCCAGTGCGAGTCGCCCTGCGGACGGATGCCGGTCACGGTGGCCACGCCATCGACATGGCCGGTGACGATATGGCCGCCCAGTTCGTCGCCGACCCGCAGCGCGCGTTCCAGGTTGAGCGGGGTGTCCTGCTCCCACGTGCCGGCGGTGCGGGACAGGGTTTCGGCGGATACGTCCACCGCGAACCAGCCCGCGCCCTTGTCCACCACGGTCAGGCACACGCCCGAACAGGCGATGGAAGCCCCCAGGTCGATGCTGGCGGTGTCGAAGGCCGTGCCGATGCGCAGGCGCAGGTCGCCCCTTTGCTCCACGCCGGTGATACGGCCGATGTCGGTGATGATACCTGTAAACATGTCAGCTCCGCTGGCGCTCGTAGACTTCGAGCCGGTCGATGCCAAGCATCCGGGTATCCGCCAAACGCCAGCGATCATGCGCGTCGGCCAGGCGGTGGAGGTCGATGTCGGCCAGAGCGGGCTTGCCATGGCCGATCAGGATGGGCGCGCGATAGAGGAGGAGGCGGTCGACCAGGTCGGCGGCCACGAAGGCGGCGGCGGTACGGGCCCCGCCCTCCACGAACAGGTGGTCGACGCCGCCGAGGTCGTTGATGTCGCGAGGCGCACGCAGAACCGTGATCTGTCGCTCCTGCGCAGGCATGGCTCCATCCGCCTTATCCCCAGCGGCATCGCTGGTCGGGAGAGAGATGGATCCCCGCCTGCGCAGGGATGACGGGGGCGGGAAAGGCAGGGAAGACGAGAGGATGACGATGCGGGGAGAGTGGTCCTCCAGCCCGGGCAGGCGCACGTCGAGTTGGGGCTGGTCCGCCTCCCACGTCCCCCGGCCGACCAGGATCGCGTCATGGCGGCTGCGTTCCAGATGCGTGTGCGCGCGGGCGGCCGGGCCGGTGATCCAGCGGCTCTCGCCATCGGCCCGCGCGATCATGCCGTCGAGCGAGGTGGCGAGCTTCAGCGTCACGTGCGGCCGGCCGAGCGCCTGGCGGGTGAGGAAGCCTGCCATCACCTCGCGCGCACGGTCGGCCAACAGGTTTTCCACCACCGCGATTCCGGCGGCGCGCAGGCGGGCGAAGCCCTGGCCGGCGGTGCGGAGGTCGGGGTCGGTCAAAGCGGCAACAACGCGCTTCGGCCGAGCGGCGACGAGCAGGTCGGCGCAGGCGGGCCCACGCGGGCCACGGTGCGCGCACGGCTCCAGCGTGACATAGACGGTGGCATCGTGCGCGGCCGGTCCGGCCTGTTGCAGCGCCATCGCCTCGGCATGGGGACGGCCGCCGGGCTGGGTCCAGCCTTGGCCGACGACCTGCTCGTCCTTGACGATCAGGCAGCCGACATTGGGATTGGGCGTGGTACGGCCGCGCCCGCGCTCGCTCAGCGCCAGTGCGGCGGCCATCCAGCGTGCAGGGTCACTCAATGCCGAGCTGCTTGGCGAGACGCTGATACGCGGCCCGCTTTTCGGCGTCGGCCTTGTCTTTGATCTTCTGGTCGACCTTCTGCTGGGCGATGATCTCGCCATCGGTGCGCGCATCGGTCCAGTCGGACACATAGGTGATCTGCGGACCGGTCGGCAGGATGCCGCTGCGCGCGTCCAGCACGAACAGATAGACGATCAGGGCGGGCATGATCACCGCCAGCATCGCGATCAGCAGCTTGTGCCGCTGTTCGCCCGCGAAAAAGGCGCGAACATCGGCCATCAGGGCGGCAGGCTTGGCGGGACGGGGAAGGGCCATGCGCGCAAGATAAGACGCGGGCGGGCAGAACGCTAGGCTTGGCCGCGCCGCCCCCCCCCCCCCGAGGGCCAGGATCAGGCTACGCCGGCTTCCTCGGCGGCAAGCTCGCTCTTTTCCTCCAGCAGCACCTTGATCATCGCCACGATCGGATCGGCCAGAGCCAAACCGAGGATGCCGAACAGGGCCCCCAGCAGCAGCTGCGCCCCCAGCACCAGCGCAGGGGCGAGGTCCACCGAACGCTTCGCCACCATCGGCACGATCAGGTAGCCGTCGATGGTCTGCACCGCCACATAGATCACGATCGCCCAGATGCCGGTGTTGAACCCGGCCGAAAAGCCGACCAGCACCAGCAGCACGCCGGAAACGATCGCGCCGATATTGGGCAGGAACGCCATCAGGCCGGTGATGAGGCCGATCAGCGCCGCCATCGGCACGCCCGCCACCCAGGCGAACAGGCCGGTGAACAGCCCCTCCACCGCCATGCCGAGCAGGCGGCCGAACATCAGCAGGCGCAACGTATGCCCCATCCGCTTGGACGTGGCGTAGAAAGCGTCGCGCCGATCCAGCGGCAGCATCCAGCCGAATCCGCGCTCGTACAGGCGCGGCTCGATCGCCACGAAGATGCCGATCACCAGGATCATCGCCAGGCTGGACACCGCGCCCAGCGCGCTGCCGACGGCGGAGGTCAGGCGACCGAGCGAGCCCATTACCTGGCGGCCGAGATCCGCCATCTGGTTTTCGCCGGTGACGATGCCGACCGAACGCCCCCAGGCGAGCAGGCCGTTGAGCTGGTTCTGCACCACCACCCGCAGCGTTTCCGCCTGCGCCGCGATGGTCGCCCCGGCGTAATAAAAGGTCCAGACGAGAAAGGCGAAGCCGGCGATGGTGACGATCGCCAACCGCCAGCCGCGCCGGATCGGCAGGATGCGGCCGAGCAGGCGCGTGCCCCCGTCCAGGATCGCCGCGAACACCAGCCCGCCGACGATCAGCAGCAAGGGCTGCGCCAGGAACCACAAAGCCACCACCGCCGCGGCCATGCCGATCCAAACCCCGGCACGCAGCACCTCACGCTGGGTCAGTGGATCGGTGAAGTCGGCCGGGCCGGGCTGCTCCTTGCGGCCTGCTGGCGGCGGCGTCATTGCGAGTCCTTGTGGGGGTGCAGACTGGTGCCGGCGCGGCCGCCACGCAGCGCGGTGAACCAGGTCAGCGGATTGAAGTAGCTGGTCGAGCCGTCATAGGAGAAGGTGATGAACTCGGCCCGCCCGCCGAGATTTTCCCACGGCACCGGCCCGCCCAGCCCCATCTGGTAGGAAGACACGCGGCTGTCGGCGGATTCGTCGCGATTGTCGCCCATCAGAAAGACGTGGCCGACCGGCACCTCCGTCTCCTCGAAATCGTCCGGGCTGCCCGGGCGATAGCCGAGGTCGATGGTGTTGTAGCTGACCCCGTTGGGCAGGGTTTCCCGGAAACGCGGCAGCGCGCAATACAGCTTGCCGTCCGGCCCGGCGGTGCGGAACGGCGCTTCATTGTCGCTGCTGCACGGAACATTGTCGTCCACCGGCAGCATCGCCGGCGAGATCTGCACCCGCGTCACCGGCGACCCGTTGAGAAAGACCACACCTTCGCGCACCGCAATCCGGTCGCCCGGCATCCCGATCACGCGCTTGATATAGTCCGCGTCCGACTCCGGCGGCTTGACGATCACCACGTCGCCCCGCTCCGGCATCCGGCCGAACAGGCGACCGTGGATGAACGGCAAAACGTGGAACGGCGACGGCGAGACGTAGGACCAGCCGTAGGGATATTTGGTCACCACCAGCCGATCGCCCTTGATCAGCGTGGGCATCATCGATTCCGACGGAATGTAGAAGGGCTTGGCGACAAAGCTCCACACCGCCAGCACGGCCAGGATCAGCCAGAGAAAGCCGCGTATTTCCGCCCACCAGTCGGTGGCCTGCGGAGTCTTGGCGGGCTTGGCCCGAGTCGCGGCAAGATCGGGTCGGCTGTCGCTCAAACGTCTGGTCCTGTTCAAAGCTTACGGGCGTACAAGATCACGAACGCCTGCGCCCATGGGTGGTCGTCGGTGAGCGTCACATGAATGTCCATCGCGTGGCCCGGCGGCGTCAATGCGTCAAGCCTGGCCTTCGCTCCCCCGCCCAATGCCAGCGTGGGCGCGCCGGAGGGCAGGTTGACGACGCCGATGTCCTTCAGGAACACGCCCTGGGAGAAACCGGTGCCGATCGCCTTGGAGAAAGCCTCCTTGGCGGCGAACCTCTTGGCATAGGTGGCGGCGCGGGTCAGCGTCCGCCGTTCTGCCTTGGCGCGCTCCACATCGGTGAAGACGCGGTCGACGAAATGCTGGCCGAACCGGTCGAGCGAGTTCTGGATCCGCTCGATATTGCAGAGGTCGGAGCCCAGGCCGACGATCACCGCGCCGCATCCATGGCGTGGCGCATCCGCCGCACCGCTTCGTCCAGCCCGACGAAGATCGCCTCGCCGATCAGGAAGTGGCCGATATTGAGCTCGGCAAGTTGCGGGATGGCGGCGATCGGCGCGACATTGTCATAGGTCAGGCCGTGGCCGGCATGGACCTCGATCCCGTTCTTGGCGGCGAGCGCCGCCGCATCGGCGATCCGCTTCAGTTCGGCCTCACGCGCGGCGCCGTCCAGCTCGCAATAGTGGCCGGTGTGGAGTTCCACCACCGGCGCGCCGAGACTGATCGCCGCCGCGATCTGACGGGGGGCGGGTTCAATGAACAGGCTGACCCGGATACCCGCCGCCCCCAGTTCGCGCACCAGCGGAGCCAGCCGGTCATGCTGCCCGGAGGCATCCAGCCCGCCCTCCGTGGTCAGCTCCTCGCGCCGTTCGGGCACGATGCAGGCGGCATGCGGCCGGTGGCGCAGCGCGATGGCGCGCATCTCGTCCGTCGCCGCCATCTCCAGGTTGAGGGGAATATTCAGCGCCTCGCTCAGCCGCGCAATGTCGTCGTCGCTGATGTGGCGACGATCCTCGCGCAGGTGGGCGGTGATGCCGTCCGCCCCCGCCCCCTGCGCGATCAGAGCGGCGCGCAGCGGATCGGGATAGCCGACCCCGCGCGCGTTGCGCACGGTCGCGACATGGTCGATGTTGACGCCCAGCCGCAGCATCAGGCCGCCACCCGGCTCCCCGGCTTGATCGCGGGGATCGCGGCCAGTTCGGGCGGCAAGGCATCGGCCGCGTAAGTCGGCACGTCCAGCCGGATCAGGGGAAAGAAGGGCACGCCGAGGTCGGCGGTGCCGTTGGAGCGATCCACCAGGGCGGCGGCGGCGATCACCGTGCCGCCGGCGGCCTCCACCGCCTTGATCGCCTCGCGCGAGGACAGGCCGGTGGTGACCACGTCCTCCATCAGCAGCACCGTCTGCCCGGGTTCCAGCGCAAAGCCGCGGCGCAGTTCGAACGTGCCGGTCGGCCGTTCCACGAACATGGCGTCCAGGCCGAGGGCGCGACCCATTTCGTGGCCGGCGATCACCCCGCCCATGGCCGGCGACACCACTGCCCGCAGCCTGTCCCTGATCTCACCCGGGATGCTGGCGGCCAGCGCATCGGCCAGCCGGGCGGCGCGCGCGGGGTTCATCAGGACACGGGCGCACTGGAGGTAGCGCGAGCTGCGCAGGCCGGAGGACAGGATGAAATGCCCTTCCAGCAATGCCGCGGCGGCGCGAAATTCAGCCAGCACCTCGTCATCGGTCATCGCGCGCATCGTCCCAACAGTTCAAGTCCCGCTGCCGATAGACCCGCAAGCGCAGCCCTTCAACAGCTTGCATTTCGCCCCGAACCGGTGTTCACCCAAGATCGGCGGGCCAATAACCGCACCGGTCCGCCAGACAATAATGACGTCAGCTGGGGAGCGATCGAGTGTTGAAGTCGATACGAGGCTCGCTGCTCGCCGTGATGATGGGAGTTGCCGTGGCGGCGATCCCGGCCGTCGCCGCCCAGGCGCCGGTGTCGCCGGCCGCCCCCCTCAATGCCGGCACGCCCAATTCCGGCGCCCCCGTGTCGACGCCGCCCCCTCCGGTGGTCGCCGCCAAGCCGGCCGACATTCCGCACCTTGCCCCCACGCCCGGCATCGGCCAGCCGACCGACCGTGTCGCCCTCCAGCCGCAGGAAAGCCCGATCGGGCATGAAGCGCGGCGATTTCACGATTACTGGCTGATGCCGATGATGGGGATCATCTCCGTCTTCGTGCTGGCGCTGCTGCTGTGGGTGATCCTGCGCTATCGCGCCGCCGCCAATCCCACGCCATCGCGGACGCACCACCATACGGTGATCGAGATCGTGTGGACTTTGCTGCCGGTGCTGATCCTGGTGGCGATCGCCGTGCCGTCGATCCGGCTGCTGGCGCACCAATATTCGCCGCCCAAGGCCGACCTGACCGTAAAGGTGGTCGGCAACCAATGGTATTGGACCTACCAATATCCGGACAATGGCGACTTCGAGATCGTGTCCAACATGCTGCCGGAGCGGGCGGATGCCAACGGCAAGCGGTTCCGCACCGACGCCGACGGGCCGCGCTTGCTGGCGGTGGACGAACGGATGGTGGTGCCGGCGGGCGCGACGGTGAAGCTGATCACCACCTCGGCCGACGTGATCCACTCCTTCGCGCTCCCGGCGGCATGGGTGAAGATGGATGCCGTGCCCGGCCGGTTGAACGAAACCTGGTTCAGGATCGACCGTCCCGGCGTCTATTTCGGCCAATGTTCGGAATTGTGCGGTGCGCGCCATGCCTTCATGCCGATCGCGGTGGAGGTGGTGCCGCCCGCGCGGTTCGCGCAATGGGTGGCGTTCAAGGGCGGCACCATGCCGGGCACCAGACCGCCGGCCAATCCGGACGCGACCAGCCCTTCTTCCCCGGCCACCGCCGGCAGCAAGGCAGCCAACGCTCCGGTTTCGACCGACCCGGCCCTGCCCGGCACCGTCGCCAAGCCGAACATCGACCCCCAGCCTGCCGTCGCGCAGAACTGAAGGCCCAAAGACCATGACCGATACCGCCGCCCACCCCAGCCACTTCCAGGCTGACCATGGCCACGCGCATCATCATGCCGATCACAAGCCGGCCTTTTTCGCGCGCTGGTTCATGTCCACCAACCACAAGGACATCGGCACGCTCTACCTGATCTTCGCCATCTTCGCGGGGCTGATCGGGGGCGGGATTTCCGGGCTGATGCGGGCGGAGCTGGCGCATCCCGGGATCCAGTATCTGGGCCACTGGTATGAATTGCTGCACGGGCCGGGCACGGTCGATCAGGCCTATCACCTTTGGAACGTGCTGATCACCGCGCATGGGCTGATCATGGTGTTCTTCATGGTGATGCCGGCGATGATCGGCGGGTTCGGCAACTGGTTCGTGCCGATCATGATCGGTGCGCCCGACATGGCATTCCCCCGCATGAACAATGTCAGCTTCTGGCTGATCGTGCCGGCTTTCATCCTGCTGCTGGGATCGGCGTTCGTGTCGGGCGGCACCGGGCCCGGCGCGGGCATCGGCTGGACGGCCTATGCGCCGCTGTCCACCAGCGGATCGACCGGGCCGGCGGTAGACATGGCGATCCTGGCACTGCACCTTGCCGGCGCATCCTCCATCCTGGGTGCGATCAACTTCATCACCACCATCCTCAACATGCGCGCGCCGGGCATGACCCTGCACAAGATGCCGCTATTCGCCTGGTCCGTCTTGGTGACGGCGTTCCTGCTTCTGCTGTCCCTGCCGGTCCTGGCCGCCGCCATCACCATGCTGCTGACCGACCGCAATTTCGGCACCACGTTCTACGACGCCAGCGGCGGCGGCGATCCGGTGCTGTACCAGCATCTGTTCTGGTTCTTCGGCCATCCCGAAGTCTACATCATGATCCTGCCCGGCTTCGGCATCATCAGCCATGTGGTGGCGACGTTCAGCCGCAAGCCGGTCTTCGGCTATCTCGGCATGGCCTATGCCATGGTCGGGATCGGCGTGGTCGGCTTCATCGTGTGGGCGCACCACATGTTCACCACCGGCCTGAGCGTCTATACCAAGATGTATTTCACCGCCGCCACGATGGTGATCGCGATACCTACCGGCATCAAGATCTTCTCCTGGATCGCGACCATGTGGGAGGGGTCTTTATCGTTCCGCACGCCGATGTTGTGGGCTCTGGGCTTCATCTTCATGTTCACGGTGGGCGGAGTGACGGGTGTGCTGCTGGCCAATGGCGGCGTGGATAATTACTTTCACGACGGCTATTATGTGGTGGCGCACTTCCACTATGTGCTGAGCCTGGGCGCGGTGTTCAGCCTCTTCGCCGGCTTCTATTACTGGTTCCCGAAAATGTCGGGGCGCATGTATAACGAGCTGCTGGGGCAGCTGCATTTCTGGATATTCTTCGTCGGCGTGAACCTGCTGTTCTTTCCGATGCATTTCCTGGGGATGCAGGGAATGCCGCGGCGTATCCCGGATTATCCCGATTCCTTCGCCGAGTGGAACACGCTCGCCAGCCACGGCTATGAGATCATGGCGGTTGGCATGGTGATCTTCTTCGTCAACGTCGTCTGGTCGCTGTTTGCGGGCCGGAAGGCAGGGGACAATCCGTGGGGCGAGGGCGCCACCACGCTGGAATGGACGCTGTCCAGCCCCCCGCCCTATCACCAGTTCGAGCAGTTGCCGCGAATCGATTGATGCCGGAGGGACGGCGGGCGTGCCGGTGCGTGCGCCCGCTCCGCGCGGGCCAGTACGGGCTTGCGCTTTCCTGCGCGGGCGAGATCGCCTATAGGCCGCCCATGACCCCCGCCGCTCCCTGGACGCCTGCGCTGCCGGCCGAATGGCGCGATTTCGTGGCGCTGACCAAGCCGCGCGTGATGACGCTGGTGGTGTTCACCGCCTTGTGCGGGATGCTGGCCGCGCCGGGCCACATCCATCCGGTGCTGGGCTTCACCGCGATCCTCTGCACCGCAGTGGGCGCGGGCGCGAGCGGTGCGCTGAACATGTGGTACGAAGCGGATCTGGACGCACACATGAAGCGCACGCGCGGCCGCCCCCTGCCCGCCGGGCGGATGGAGCGGCAGTCGGCGCTGCAGTTCGGCGTGGCGCTGGCCATCGGGTCGGTGCTGGTGATGGGGCTGGCCGTGAACCTGCTGGCCGCCGCCATCCTGGCGGGGTCGATCCTGTTCTACGTGCTGATCTACACCGTGTGGCTGAAGCGGCGGACCCCGCAGAATATCGTGATCGGCGGCGCGGCGGGCGCGTTTCCGCCACTGATCGGCTGGGCGGCCGCAACCGGCCATATCGACCTGCTGCCGGTGCTGATGTTCGCCTTGGTATTCCTGTGGACGCCGCCCCATTTCTGGGCGCTGTCGCTGTTCGTGCGGACGGATTATGCCGCCGCCGGCGTGCCGATGCTGCCGGTGGTCGCGGGCACTCAGGCAACGCGGCGGCAGGTGCTGCTCTACACCTTTCCCATGGTCGCCGCTGCCGTGGCGCCTTGGCCGCTGGGGCAGACCGGCGCCATTTACGGCGTAAGCGCGGCCATCCTGTCCGGCTGGTTCCTGATCCTGGCGATACGGGTGGGGGTGAGCCGCGAGGCCGACCAGCAGGCGATGAAGGCGGAGCGCGCGCTGTTCCGTTTCTCCATCCTCTACCTGTTCGCGATCTTCGGCGCGCTGGTGGCCGACCGGATGCTGCTGCCATGACGCCCGAGTTCGAGGCGGAATATCGCCGCCGCCAGCGGGCGCGGGCGCGGGCCATGGCGCTGGTGCTGGGCGGCCTGGCGATCCTGTTCTTCGCCATCACCATCGCCCGGATGCGCTGATGGCGAGCCACCCGCTCGATCGCGCCAAGCGCCGGACGGGTTGGCTGATGCTGCTGCTGGTCGCGGGCATGACGGCGCTCGGCTTTGCCAGCGTGCCGCTGTACCGCATGTTCTGCCAAGCGACGGGGTGGGACGGCACGGTCCGGCGCAGCCTGCTGGACCAGGCACCCGGCCCGGTGGGGATGCTGGTCGACGTGCGGTTCGACGCCAACGTCTCCCCCAACCTGCCCTGGCAATTCCAGCCGGACCGAAGGGTGATGCGGGTTGCGGTCGGCGCGCGGCAGATGGCCTTCTTCACCGTCACCAACCTCAGCGACAAGCCGATTACCGCCAGCGCGGCGTTCAACGTCTCCCCGCCGCAGGCCGGGCGTTACTTTACCAAGATCCAGTGCTTCTGTTTCACCGAACAAACATTGCTGCCGGGCGAACGCGTGCGGATGCCGGTGGTGTTCTTCATCGACCCCGGATTCGCCAAGGATCCCGATGCGAAGACGATCGACGAGATCACCTTGTCCTACACTTTCTTCCCGGTAGCATCGACCAGGCCGGCAAGCTAAGCTCGGCCGCAAGGACATAAGGAGCGTGGAGCGCATGGCGGGAACCAAGAGCCACGATTACCATATCCTTCCCCCCAGCCCGTGGCCGCTGCTGGGCTCCATGACGGCGCTGGTGATGGCGGCCGGCGCCATCATGTGGATGCACAATGCGGCATTCGGCGGGTGGGTGTTCTTCGTCGGGCTGGCCGGCGTGCTGTTCACCATGTTCTCCTGGTGGTCCGACGTGATCCGCGAGGCGCGCGCGGGCGATCACACGCCGGTGGTGGGCCTGCACCTGCGCTACGGCATGATCCTGTTCATCGCGTCGGAGGTGATGTTCTTCGTCGGCTGGTTCTGGGCGTGGTTCGACTTCTCGCTCTTCCCCTCGACCGTGGACGCGGTCGGGGGCGTGTGGCCGCCCAAGGGGGTGGAGGTGATCGACCCCTTCGCCTTTCCTTTGCTCAACACCCTGATCCTGCTCTGCTCCGGCACGACCGTGACGTGGGCGCACCATGCTTTGCTGCACGGCGATCGCGACGGGTTGAAGAAGGGATTGTGGGCGACGATCCTGCTGGGACTGCTGTTTTCCTGCATCCAAGCCTATGAATATGCCCATGCGCCGTTCGCCTTCAAAGGCCTGAACTATGGCGCGGCGTTTTTCATGGCGACGGGCTTTCACGGTTTCCACGTCATCGTCGGCACCATCTTCCTGATCGTGAACCTAGTCCGCGCCTATCAGGGCGACTTCACGCCCAAGCAGCATTTCGGGTTCGAGGCGGCGGCCTGGTACTGGCACTTCGTCGACGTGGTGTGGCTGTTCCTGTTCGTGTCGATCTACGTCTGGGGTTCGGCCGGCGCGACGCTGCACGGCGGCTGAAGCCCGGCCCAGCTTCTCCACCGCAGCATGACGGACCGGCGGCGCATCCCGATCGTTGCGACGATCCTGGTCCTGCTCGCCGTCGGCCTGATGGTGCGGTTGGGCCTGTGGCAGCTTGACCGAAGGCATGAAAAGGCGGCGATGCTGGCCCACTATGCCGCCAATGCCAATCGCCCGCCGGCGCCGCTTGCCGCCCTGTTCGCGGTCGGCGAGGATGATCTCTATCGCCAGGTGAGCGGCTATTGCCTGGAGGTGACGCGCTGGCAGATCCGGGCCGGGCGCGACCAGGCAGGGAATGGCGGCTGGCGGCATGTGGCGGAGTGTCGCACCGGGGCGAAGGTGCCGGGCTTCGCCGTCGACATGGGCGTGTCCGCATCCGCCGATGCGCCACGCTGGAGCGGCGGACCGGTGCGCGGACGGCTGATCCTGTCGCGCGAACCGGCTTTGCCGGGGATGGGCAAAGCCGCGCCCGCTATGGCGATGATCGTCAGCACCGAGCCCGCACCCAGCCTGTCCGCCAGCGCGTCGCCCAACCCGGCCAATCTGCCCAACAACCACCTGGCCTATGCGGTGCAGTGGTTCGCCTTTGCCGCCGTCGCCCTCCTGATCTACGCGCTGGCCCTGTGGCGGCGCGGGCGTTTGGTTGCACCGGGGCCGGCGGGTCGGTAAGCGCGACCCTTATGCACTATGTCAGCACGCGCGGGGCTGCGTCCGCGCTCGATTTCACGGGCGTGACGCTCGCCGGACTCGCCTCGGACGGTGGGCTCTACGTGCCCGAAACATGGCCGGCCTTCACGCGGGAGCAGATCGCCGGTTTGGCGGGCCTGTCCTATGTCGACACGGCGGTGGAGGTGCTGGCCCCGTTCGTGGGCGATGCGTTGAGCCGCGCAGAATTGCGGGGCCTGTGCGACCGTGCCTATGGCCGCTTCGCCCATCAGGCAGTGACGCCGCTGCTGCAGCTCGATCAGCAGCATTGGATGCTGGAGCTGTTCCACGGCCCCACGCTGGCGTTCAAGGACGTGGCGCTGCAATTGCTGGGCCTATTGTTCGAGCAATTCCTCAGCCAGCGCGACACGCATCTGACGGTGGTCGGCGCGACCTCCGGCGACACCGGCTCGGCCGCGATCGACGCGCTGGCGGGGCGCGCCAAGGTGGACCTGTTCATGCTCCACCCGCTGGGCCGCGTGTCGGAGGTGCAGCGGCGGCAGATGACGACGGTGATCGCGCCCAACATCCACAATGTCGCGCTGGACGGCGGCAGCTTCGACGACGCGCAGGCGATGGTGAAGGCTTTGTTCGCGGACCGCGACTTTGCCGGGCGCTTCACCTTGTCGGCGGTGAACTCGATCAACTGGGCGCGACTGGCGGCGCAGATCGTCTATTATTTCTACGCCGCCGTGCGGCTGGGCGCGCCGGAACGGCCGGTCGCCTTCTCCGTACCGACCGGCAATTTCGGGGACGTGTTCGCGGGCTATGCCGCCGCCCGGATGGGCCTGCCGATCGCGCGGCTGATCGTCGCCACCAACGTCAACGACATCCTCCACCGTGCGCTGAGCGAGGGGGATTATTCGGTCGGCACGGTGACGCCCACCGCCGCGCCGTCGATGGATATCCAGATCAGTTCCAACTTCGAACGGCTGCTGTTCGACCTGCATGGGCGCGACGGCGGTGCGCTGGCGGGTGCGATGCGCGGCTTCGATTCCGCCCGATCGCTGGCGCTGACGCCGGCCATGCGCGCCGAGGCGGCGGGCCTGTTCGCCAGCTGCCGCGTGGATGGCGAGCATATGGAGCGCGCGATGCGCGAGACGTGGGAGGGGTCGGCCATGCTGATCGACCCCCACACTGCGATCGGCCTGGCGGCGGCGCAGGCGGCGGAGCTGCCGCGCGACGTGCCGGTGGTGACGCTCGCGACGGCGCATCCCGCCAAGTTCCCGGACGCCGTCGCCCGCGCGACCGGCGAGACGCCGGCCTTGCCCGCGCGTGCCGGCGACCTGTTCGAGCGGGAGGAACGCTACGACGTGCTGCCCAACGACCTGGCAGCCGTGCGCGCCTATATCGCCGACCGGGCAACCGCGGCATGAGCGCGCGCACGCATCGCCTGGCCAATGGCCTGACCGTGGCGGTCGAACCGATGGCGGGGGTCGAGACGGTGGCGGTCGGCCTGTATGCGGATGTCGGCGCGCGATCGGAGCCGAAGGGTCTGTCCGGCCTGGCCCACATGGTCGAGCATATGGTGTTCAAGGGCGCGGGCGCGCGATCCGCCAAGCAGATCGCCGAGTCGATCGAAGACAAGGGCGGATCGCTCAACGCCTGGACCGCGCGCGACCAGACGGTGTTCCAGGCGCGCGCATTGGCGGACGACTTGGCGCTCGGCACCGAGCTGATCGCGGACCTAGTGCGCAACCCGCATCTCGACGGCGAGGAACTGGAGCGCGAGCGGCAGGTGGTGCTGGCGGAACTGGGCGAGGCGCGGGACACGCCCGACGACATCATCTTCGATCACCTCCAGGCCGCCGCTTATCCGGGCCAGCAACTGGGCGAGGCCGTGCTGGGCGACGAGGCGAGCATCGCCGCGATCGACGTGCCCGCGCTGCGTAGCTGGATCGCGGAGCAATATCGGCCGGACGGGCTGGTGCTGGCGGCGGCGGGCAAGGTCGACGAGGATGCGCTGCTTGCGCTGGCCGAACGGCTGTTCGGGGACATGACATCTGGCGCTCCGCCGGCATCCGTCCCCGCCACGTTCGGCGGTGGCACGCACCATGATCGCCGCCGGTTCGACCAGTTGCATGTGGCGCTGGCCCATGCCGGCGTCGGCCACACCCACCCCGACCTCCATGCGCTCAGCCTGTTCGGCAGCGCGCTCGGCGGCGGCATGTCGTCGCGCCTGTTCCAGCAGGTGCGCGAGGAGCGCGGGCTGGCATATTCGATCTACAGCTGGGTGCAGCCTTATGCCGACACCGGCCTGTTCGGCCTGTATTGCGCGGCCGCCCGCGCCGACGCGGCGGAGGCGCTGGCGCTGTCCCGCACCGTGCTGGCGCAGACGGCCGAGACGCTGAGCCAGGAGGAACTGGACCGGGCGCGGGCGCAGGCCAAGGCGGGGCTGCTGATGGGGCTGGAATCGGTTGCCAGTCGTGCCGACCACCTCGCCCGCCAGATCCAGATCCATGGCCGCATCGTCCCGCCAGGCGAGACGGTGGCCCAGCTGGATGCGGTTACCGTCGCCCAGGCGCGCGCCGCCGGGGCGGCCGCCTTGGGCTCGGCCGAGGCGCTGGCGACGGTCGGCGGCAAGCTGGCGCAGGTGGCATGACGATCCTCCACACGCTCGTCACCGAACCCTGGCCCGATTACGGGCTGGTGGATTCCGGGCACGGCCGCAAGCTGGAGCGTTACGGCCGCTTCCGCTTCATCCGGCCCGAGCCGCAGGCAATGTGGACGCCGGCGCAATCCAATTGGGAGGCGGACGGCGACTTCATCGCCGCGTCGGACGAGGAAGGCGGCGGCAAGTGGCATTTGTCGCGCGAGGTTCCGCGCGGCGGCTGGCACATGAAGTGGGAGGAGGTGCGCTTCACCGCGCAGAACACACCCTTCCGCCACCTGGCCTTCTTTCCCGACATGGCGGCCCAGTGGAGCTGGATGCGCGATCGCACCGGCGAGGGCGACGAGGTGCTGAACCTGTTCGGCTATACCGGCGTCGGCACGCTGGCTCTGGCCGCCAAGGGCGCGCGCCTGACCCATGTCGATGCATCCAAGAAGTCGGTCGAGCAGGGCAAGGCCAATGCCTTTCTGTCCGACATGGCGGACCGGCCGATCCGCTGGATGGTGGACGATGCGGTCAAGTTCGCCGCGCGCGAGCGGCGGCGCGAGCGGCGTTACCATGGCATCCTGCTGGATCCGCCCAAGTTCGGGCGCGGCCCGGATGGCGAGGTGTGGCGGCTGGAAGAGCATCTGCCCGGCCTGATCCAGCATTGCCGCGCGCTGCTGGACGAAAACAGCAAGTTCCTGGTGCTGACCGTCTATGCGGTGCGGATGTCGGCGCTGGCGATCGGTGAACTGCTCAACCAGGCGCTCGCCGACCTCGGCGGCACGGTGGAGGTCGGCGAGATGGCGGTGCGGGAGGAAGCGCGCGGCCTGCTGCTGCCGACCGCCATCTTCGCGCGCTGGTCGCGCTGATCGTCAGCCCTGCGCGTCGGCGGCGGCGCGCAGCCGTTCGATCGCCCGCTCCCGCCCGATCAGCGGCAGCAAGGCCGCCATGTCGGGGCCGTGACCCAGCCCGGTCAGCGCCAGCCGCAGCGGCAGGAACAGGGCCTTGCCCTTGCGCCCCGCTGCGGCCTTGAGCCGCGCGGTCAACTGCCCCCACGGATCCGCCGACCAGTCGATCTCCGCCGCGACACCCGCCGCCTGAGCGACATAGGCGCGATCCTCCTCCGCCACATCGAAGGTCGCGTTGCCGCGCAGGACCGGCTCCCACTCCGCCACGGCCTGCACGGTCGCGAGATTGGGCCGCAGCGCCTGCCAGACGGGCGCACTCACCCAGTCCGGAACGCGGTCGGCGACGGCATCATGGTCTAGCAGGTGGATGGTGCGGGCATTGAGCGCGGTGAGTTCGTCCAGGTCGAACCGCGCGGGCGCGCGGCCGAAGCGGGCAAAATCGATATGGTCGATCAGCAGGACCAAGTCCGTCACCGGCTCCACCGGATCGCTGGTGCCGATCCGCGCCAGCAGCGCGCAGAGCGCCAGCGGCTCGATCCCCTGTTCACGGAACGCATCCGTGCCGAGCGAGCCGAGCCGCTTGGACAATTTGCCCTCGCTGCCGACCAGCAGAGCCTCATGCGCGAAGGCGGGTGCGGGCGCGCCGAGTGCCTCGAACATCTGCAATTGCAGGCCGGCATTGGTGACATGGTCCTCGCCCCGGACGATGTGCGTCACGCCCAGGTCGATGTCGTCGATCACGCTCGGCAGCATGTAGAGCCAGCTGCCATCCTCGCGCCGGATCACCGGATCGGACTGGAGGCGTGGGTCGATCTGCTGCGCCCCCCGGATCAGGTCGTCCCACTGGATCGGGCGATGGTGGTCGAGCTTGAAACGCCAGTGCGGCCGGCGCCCCTCCGCCTCCAGCCCCGCACGCTCCGCATCGGACAGAGAGAGCGCCGCGCGGTCGTAGATCGGCGGCAGGCCCCGGCCCGCCAGGATCTTGCGCTTGAGCTCCAGTTCCTGCGCGGTCTCGTAGGCGGGATAGACCCGACCCGCCGCGTACAATTCCTCGAACCGCCGCGCATACAGGTCGAACCGCTCGGATTGCCGCGCCGAGCCGTCGGCGGTCACGCCCAGCCAGGCGAGGTCGCGTTCGATCGCATCGGCGAATTCGGTCGTGGAGCGGGCCTGATCGGTATCGTCCAGCCGCAGCAGGAAGCGCCCGCCATGCTTGCGCGCCCACAGCCAGTTATGCAGCGCGGCGCGGATATTGCCGACATGCAGGCGGCCGGTGGGCGACGGGGCGAAACGGGTGACGACGGACATGAGGCGCGCTCTACCGAAAGGCCGCCGCGCCGTCATGGCCTATCGCGGCGACGCTCTCACGCCGTCACGCCCGGCCTGGCGGTGTAGAGGCGCACGCCGAAGACCGGCCCGGCCGAGCTGCGATCATGCGGCAAGAACTTGATCCGGATCGACTGCTTGCCCCGAGTCGCCCCTTCCGGCAGCGGATATTCCGCGTCGAAGAACTTGCCCGGCTGGTCATTGTCGAGATGCTGGGTCGCGATCTTCACATTGTCGACCAGAATGTCGAAGTCGCGCGCGCGCTCGCCACCCCAATAGGTGGCCTGCAGGACCAGCGGACCCGGCTTCACCTTCATCGCGAACTCGAAATAGCCGCCCGACCGCGCGTCGCGGCCCTGACGGGCGCGATAGGTGACGGGGTAGGAGATTTCGCTGGTCAGCGCGTGATCGCGCTCGGGCTGCATCTCGCCCAGGAACATGACGTCGACCGATCGCGCGGCAATGTCCTTCAGCCGCGCCTGCTCGGCCACGAACGCCGCTTCCTCCGTCACCCATTCGCCTTCGGAGAAGGTCTTGAAATAGACCGCGCTCAGCCGGTCATGTTGGCGGAAAAAGGGAACGAAGGTGAGGTCGCGCGGTCGGGCGATGCCGCGCGTGGCATAGCTGCCCCGCGCTGCGTCGGCGGGCGCAAAGGCGGCGAGCAGGTCCGCGCCGACCAAGGCAGGGTCGGCGCCCGCCCATTTCTGCGTCTTGGGGCCGAGATCGGCCGCGAGCACCATCGGCCCGCGCAGCACCGCCACGGTGCGGGCGCTGCCGGGCGCCGCCTCCGTCCTGAGTTCCAGCGGCAGCGTGATCGCGATCGTGTCCCCCGCCTTCCAGCGGCGGGTAACAACCGCATAGCCGCGCTCGGAGGTGGGCGTCACCGTTTCGCCGTTGACCGAAACCAGCGCCTTGCCGGCGGCCCAGCCCGGCACGCGCAGCGCGACCGGGAAGCGGCCGCCGCGCAGGCGGTTGAAGGTGATCCGCGACTCCGGCTCGAACGGATAGCGGGTATCCAGCGTCACGGCGGCCTTGCGCGCCGCCCATGTGGCGTCGGCGGGGATGTAGAGATTGACGAACAAGGTGCCGTCATCCCCTTCCCAGAAGATCGACTCGCCATGCTTGGCATGGCTCTCCATGCCCGAGCCGACACAGCACCAGAAGGCGTTGTCCTCCGTCGAGGAATAGTCCCGCTCGGCGCCGGTCATCAGCGGCGTCATGTAGGTGAAGCCGCCGGTGGACGGGTGCTGCGCCGCCATGACGTGGTTGAGGTGGGCGCGTTCGTAGAAATCGAACAGGGCGCCGTCCGGCTGCCACGACCAGAGATGCCGGGTCAGCTTCAGCATGTTGTAGGTGTTGCAATGCTCGCACGTCTGTTCGGTGACGTGGTCGGCGATCGTGTCGGGTTCGGAGAAATATTCGCGGTCGGCGTTACCGCCGATGACGTAGCTGTGATGCTTGGTTACCGCGTCCCAGAAGAAGGTGGCCGCCGTCGCCTTGGCCGGATCGCCTTTCCGCACCTCATGGATGCGCGCGAGGCCGATCAGCTTCGGCACCTGCGTGTTGGCGTGGAAATTGGCGAGCTTGTCCTCGCGCCGGGTCAGTGGATCCAGCACGCGATTGTCGTAGATCAGCTCCGCCATCCTCAGCCAGCGGGCGTCGCCGGTCCGCGCATACAGTTCGGCATAGCTTTCGTTCATGCCGCCATATTCGCAGCCCAGCACCTCCTGCACCTGTTCGGGCGTCAGCGCGGCGAAGACCCGCTCGAAATAGCCGCCGAGCCCTTGGGCGACCGTCAGCGCCTTGGGATTGCCCCATGACCCATGGACGTCGAGCAGGCCGGCAAAGACCTTGTGCACGGTGTAGAGGGGCGACCAGGAACCGTTGAGGTCGAACCCGCCCGACTTGATCTCGCCCCGCATCACCTCCGGGAAGATCTCCTCCCCGTCGACGACCGTGCCGTCCTTCCGCTTGCGGCCGAGCGCGCCGACATAGCCGGTGCCGCGCTTGGCCTGCGCTTCGGCCAGTTCATCGACGATATAGTCCGCACGGCGGCGCATTTCGGGGTCGCCGGTCTGCTCGTAGGTGAGCACCAGCGCGGTCAGGTAGTGGCCGAGCGTATGGCCCGCAATCGTATCGCTTTCCCACCCGCCGTAGATCGGCGCCTTCGGCTCCAACCCGGCATATTTGCGGAAATTGTGGAGCAGCCGGTCAGGCTGGAGGCGGTACAGATAGGCGCGGTTGACCTCCACCGCGTTGGCATAATCGGACGGGCGCAGGCGCACGGCCCACAGCGGCAACGGCCTCGCGGTCCGGGTCGGCAGCGCGGATGCGGCGGCGCGAGCGGGCACATGCGCCATGATCGCCAGGCCGCCGGCACCCAGCAGCAATTCGCGGCGGCTCGTCCTCAGCATCATACGCCCTCTCCAAGAATATGGTATACGATTGGGCATGGCGCGCACCTAGTCAAGGCAGTTTGCAGGTGGCTTGTCCCGATCCGCCCACGCGAACATAAGGCCGCGCTCCCCCGCATTGTTCAGGCACCTCCCGATTCATGACCTCCCTTCATCAGGGCCGCTCGGCCGGCCTGGATTTCGGTACAACCAACAGCGTCGCGGCGCTTGCCGGCAGCTCCGGTGACGCGCCGCAGCTGATCGCGCTCGACGGGCCGGGCGGGCCGACCGACGTATTCCGCTCCGCTTTGTGCTTCTGGCATGACGAGGATGCGCGCGGCGGCCTGGCGGTCGAGGCGGGACCGGCGGCGATCCACGAATATCTGGAATATCCAAGCGACAGCCGCTTCCTGCAATCGTTCAAGTCGGTTGCGGCCACGGCCTCGTTCGACAGCGCGCCCGTTTTCACCAAGCGGTTCCGGTTCGAGGAACTGGGCCGGCTGTTTCTGGACAAGCTGGCGTCCCATGGCGGCGGCAAGCTCGACCGGCTCGACCGGCTGGTGGTCGGGCGGCCGGTCCATTACGCGGGCGCGCGGCCCGATTCGGCGCTGGCGCGGCAACGCTACGACGCCATGTTCACGGGCTTCGCGCGCGAGATCCACTATGTCTACGAGCCGCTGGCGGCCGCCTTCAGCTATGCCGCGCGCCTGACCGAACCCGCCACCCTGCTGGTCGCCGACTTCGGCGGCGGCACCAGCGACTTCTCGGTGGTGCAGGTCAAGGAACCGGGCGCGGCGCAGCGTTGCGTGCCGCTGGGCCATGCCGGCGTGGGCCTCGCCGGCGACCGGTTCGACCAGCGCATCGTCGACCGGCTGGTCCTGCCGATGCTGGGCAAGGGCGGGCAATACCGGTCGTTCGACAAGCTGCTGGACATACCCGGCGGCTATTTCGCGGATTTTTCCGACTGGTCCCGGCTGGCGCTGATGCGTAACCGGCGGACGCTGGACGAACTGGAACGGCTGCGCCGCAACGCGCTGGAACCGGACGCGATCGGCCGCATGATCGCGATGATCGAGAATGAACTGGGCTTCCCGCTCTACGATGCGGTGGGCCGGCTGAAGCGCGCGCTGTCGGATCAGGACGCTGCCACATTCCACTTTTCCGGCGCGGGCGTCGAGATCGAGGCGGCGGTCACCCGGGAGGCGTTCGAGGGCTGGATCGCGCCCGACATCGCCCGGATGGCGGCGGCGGTGGACGATGCGCTGGCCGATGCCGGGCTGGGCGAGGCGGACATCGACCGCGTGTTCCTGACCGGCGGCACATCACTGGTGCCGGCGGTCCGCGCCGTCTTCACCAGCCGCTTCGGGACGGAGCGGATCATGTCGGGTGGGGAGCTTACCTCGATTGCGCACGGCCTGGCGCTGGTGGCGCAGGAGGATGACCTGTCCGCCTGGACGGCATGACGCAGTGACCGCTTTGGCTGAAACCGCGCTCTATGGCCCGGTGAAGAGCTTCCTCGAAGCGCAGGGTTTCGCGGTGAAGGGCGAGGTGTGTGGGTGCGACGTGGTCGCGGTGCGGCCGGGCGAGCCGCCGGTGCTGGTCATTGCCGAGCTGAAGCTGTCCTTCACCCTCGAACTGGCGTTGCAGGCGGTGGATCGGCTGCGCGCGGCGGACCAGGTCTACCTTGCCGTGGTGGCGAGCCGACGGGGACGCGACCAGGACAAGCGCGTGCATCGGCTGTGCCGCCTGCTCGGCCTGGGCCTGCTCGCGGTCGACATGCGGCTGGGCAAGGTGGTCCTGCTGTGCGAGCCGACGCCCTACCGGCCGCGTCCCAACCTGCCGCGGCGTCGCCGGCTGTTGCGGGAACATGCCAGCCGCAAGGGCGATCCCACCCGGGGCGGATCGACCCGCCAGCCGATCATGACCGCCTATCGCCAGCGCGCGCTGGCCTGCGCGGCCGCCATCGGCGGCGGAACCGCCCGCCCGCGCGACCTGAAGCATCTGGCGGAGGATGCGGGCGCCATCCTGTTGCGCAACGTCTATGGCTGGTTCGATCGGGCGGAAAAAGGCATCTACCGCCTGAGCGAAGCCGGCTTGACCGCGCTGCGGGATCAGCCAGCGGAGCCGATCGAACCGGAACCCGGCGGATCGCTCCAACACGGGTGATGGGCGCGCGGGCGGTTTGCGGCTACAAAGGCGCATGGACTTCGATCAGCTTCTTGTTCGTTTCTTCGGAACCGACGATTTCGCCAGCATGTCGGAGGAGCAACTGGTCTCCGGCGTGGAACGGGTGCGGTTGCAATTCGGGCTGGAGCGCGACTCCGGCCGCCGCTTCGCCTTGTGGTGCCTGATGTACATGCTCGGCGTCGCGCCCGACCTCGAATCCGCATTCGAGGATGAGGACGACCGGGAGGCCGCGCGCGACTTCATGGACATGGCCGACGCGGAGATCGAGGAAGACTGAGTACCATTTCCGCCGCGCTATTCGGCTGAAGTGATGTATCGGATTGACATGAGAGTTCAGGACATTTCCAGTTGCGGCGCCCGATCCGCAATCGCGCATGGCGCTGTCGATGCGGCATGCGGGGCCGAGGCGCGATGATCCCGCGCGAACTGGTCGGCGTGGCGGAGGTGCCGGGCGGCCCGCCGCTGCGCCTGGTGCGGCATGGCGGCGACTTCATCATCATGCTCGACCGCAACGAGTTGATGAGCAGCCGCATGAGCGGTTCGGAGGTGGCGCTCGGCACCATGACCTGTGCCCGGCTGCGGTCGCGCGCCGATATGCGCCTGCTGGTCGGCGGCTACGGCATGGGCTTCACCCTGCGCGCAATCCTGGGAGAGGTCGGCCCCGATGCGCGGGTGACCGTGGCGGAACTGGTGCCCGGCATCCTCGAATGGGCGCGCGGGCCGATGGCTGCCATGACCGGCAACTGCCTGGACGACCCCCGGGTGGATGTCCGCATCGCGGATGTCGGCGCAGTGATCGACGCCGGGAAAGGCCGGTTCGACGCGATCCTGCTGGATGTGGACAATGGGCCGGACGGGCTGACCCGACAGGCCAATGACGGCCTCTACAGCGCCTATGGCCTGGCACGCGCGCGGGCGGCGCTCACGCCCGGCGGCATCCTGGCGGTCTGGTCGGCCGGCCCCGACCCCGCCTTCACCCGCCGGCTGAAGCAGGAAGGCTTCGCCGTGGACGAGGTCCAGGTCAGGGCACGGGACAATGGCAAGGGCCCGATCCACACCATCTGGTTCGCCACCCGCCGCTAGGCCCGGTTTCGCCCTGCCACCCGCCCCGCCGATTCATCGCTCGACTGCTATTGCGAGTTATTCGCACAACCTCTATCAGGCCCCCACGCATCGGGGTCGCACCTCAACAGAAGGGTGAGCCGATGCGGGGAATCAACAATCGGGGCCAGCATCCATGTCGTTCAAGCTTTCTCTCACACTGGGGTGCGCAGCCTGCGCCTTCGCCGCCACGCCGACCATGGCACTGACCGGCGAGGAGGAAAGCAAGACGGCGGCAACGTCGTCGACGGTGTCGGATGCGGAAGAGCTGGTCGTCACCGGCGCCTATACCATCCCCGATCGGATCGACACGGCGACGGGCCTGGGCCTGACCGTCCGCGAGACGCCGCAATCGGTGAGCATCGTCACCGCGCAACGCATCATCGACCAGAACCTGATCAGCGTCCGCGACGTGATCGAGAATGGCATCGGCGTGGCCGTCAACGAGACGGATGACGTCCGCAACTCCTTCTTTGCGCGCGGGTTCGAGATCCGCAACACGCAGATCGATGGCGTGCCGACCGCCTGGGCGCTGGGCGGGGATCGCGGCGAAACCATTGCCGACGTGTCCATCTATGAACGCGTGGAGATCGTGCGCGGCGCGACCGGCCTGCTCAGCGGCGCGGGCGACCCCTCGGCGTCGATCAACCTCGTCCGCAAGCATGCCGACCGCAAGGATTGGGGCGGCTACCTCAATGCCGCTTATGGCAGCTGGGACACCTGGCGCGTGTCCGGCGACATCGGCGGCGCCGTGACCTCGGACGGCCGCCTGCGCGTGCGTGGCGTCGGCCGCTACGAAGAGGGCAATTCGTTCACCGACTTCTACAACAACAAGAAGTTGGTCCTGTACGGCACCCTGGAAGCTGATGTCACCGACCATACGTTGCTGCGGGTCGGGTTCAGCCACCAGCGCAACGAGCCTTATGGTGCCTTCTGGGGCAGCCTGCCGACCTTCTACAGCGACGGCACCATCGCGAAATGGGATCGGTCCAAGAGCACCGCGCAACCGTGGACGACTTGGACCACGGTGAACCAGAACTTCTTTGCGACGCTGAGCCACGATTTCGGCGGAGGCTGGAGCCTGACCGGCAATTACAACCGGCTGCGCAACACCCAGTTCACCCAGATCCTGTATTTGTTCGGCAATGTGGACCGCGTCACCGGGCTGGGCCTGAGCAGCAATCCCTATTCGGCATATGGCGAGAGCATCCAGAACAGCTACGACACCCAACTCAAGGGCCGCATCTCGCTGTTCGGGCGCGACCATGAACTGGTGCTCGGCTATCTCAACAGCGAACTCAATCGCCAAACGGACACCTACCAGGCGCTGAATGAAATCCCGCCATTCGGCAACTTCCAGTTCCCGCCCGCCGGCGATTTCAACAATTGGAACGAGAACTCCTATCCCTTCCCCGGCTTTGCCGAGACGCCCACCGTTGGTGTCGAGAAAGAGCGGATCCGGCAGATCGGCTATTACGGTGCGGTACGCGTCAACGTCGCCGATTGGCTGAAGGTGATCGGCGGCGGGCGCCTGGCGGAGTGGAAGTTGAAGGGCGTCGCCTATGGCGTGGATCGCGACTATGGCGACAAGAATGTCTTCATCCCCTATGTGGGCGTCTTGGCCGACATCACGCCCAACCATCGGCTGTATGCGAGCTACACGACCATTTTCCTGCCGCAGAACGCCCAGGATCGCACGTTCACGCAGCTCGATCCGATCCGTGGGAAGGCCTATGAAGTCGGCCTGAAAAGCGCCTTTTTCAACGAAGCATTGCAGACCTCGGTGGCATTGTTCCGGATCGAGCAGGATAATCTGGCGCAGATCGACGGCCCGCCGATCACGCGGCCGGGTTTCGCCCTGCCGTTCCAGCCGTATCGTGCCGCCGATGGCGTGGTCAGCAAGGGGTTGGAGGTTGAGGCGACCGGAAGCCCGCTGGACAATTGGAACATCAATGTCGGCTACAGCCAGTTCAAGGCGCATGACGCCAATGGCGACAACGCCAATACCGACCAGCCCCGCCGCCTGTTGAAGGCGTTCACCACCTATACGATCCCCGAGGTGCTGGGCGGCCTGACGTTCGGTGGCGGCGTCAATTACCGCAGCGCGGCTTACTCCAACGGCACGATCCCCGGAACCACGCCGGTGCCGTTCCGGTTCAAGCAGGGCAGCTTCGCGGTGGTCAATCTGATGGCCCGTCTGGCGGTGACGGAGCAGGTCAGCGTGCAGGCCAATGTCGACAACCTGCTGGACAAGTCCTATTTCAGCCAGGTCGGCAATTTCAGCCAGTACCGCTACGGGCGGCCGCGCAACTTCACGATCGGCGCCAACTACCGCTTCTGACGCTCAAAGAGGGGCGACCGCGCTGCCGGTCGCCCTTCTCCCCCGCCAGACCAGCCGTAGCACCGTCCGCCTTGCCCGGGCCGGAGCGGATCGACTGTCGCGGGCCGGCCGTCGCTGTGGCATGGGGCGTGCATGTTGCAGCAGATCCGTATTCTGGTCGATGCCGACGCCTGCCCCGTAAAGGAGGAGGTATACCGGGTCGCCTACCGGCTGGCCGTGCCCGTCGTCGTGGTCAGCAACGCCCATCTGCGCGTACCACAGCACCCGCTGATCGAGCGGGTGGTGGTGAGCGAGGCGTTCGATGCGGCGGATGACTGGATTGCGGAGCAGGTGGACACCGCCACCGTGGTCGTCACCGCAGACATCCTGCTGGCCGATCGCTGCCTCAAAGCCGGCGCTGCGGCCGTGATCGCACCCAATGGCAGGCCGTTCACCAGCAGTTCTATCGGCAATGCCGTGGCCGTCCGCGCGATCATGAATGACCTTCGCGCGGGCGGTGAACGGGTGGGTGGACCGCCGCCGTTCGGCAAGGAGGACCGCTCACGGTTCCTGTCGGCGCTGGACGTGGCCTTGACCGGCCTCCAGCGCAAGTTCGGGCGATAAGGTGCCCCGGCCTGCCCGCATGCTGCGGCACGATCCATCCGCCGCGCCGTTGATGGGTCCATGACGGACTGGCACTTCTACGAACCCGCCGCCGGCCATGGGCTGCGGCACGATCCCTTGAACGCGATCGTGGCGCCCCGGCCGATCGGGTGGATCAGCACGGTGTCGCCCGATGGGGTGCGCAACCTTGCCCCCTACAGTTTCTTCAACCTGTTCAACTACCAACCGCCGCTGATCGGCTTTTCGTCGATGGGGTGGAAGGACAGCGTCGCCAACGCGCAGGCGACCGGTGAGTTCGTTTGGAACCTGGCCACCGCGGGACTGGCCGAGCAGATGAATGCAAGCTCGGCCACGCTGCCGCCTGAAATGGACGAGTTCGCGCATAGCGGGCTGGCGGCGCTGCCGTCGCGCCTGGTCGGTCCGGATCGCGTCGCGGCCAGCCCCGTGACCTTCGAATGCAGGGTGACGCAGATCGTCCGCCTGGAAACGGTGGCGGGACGCGCGCTGGACCAATGGCTGGTGATCGGGGAGGCGGTGGGCATCCACATCGACCGCGCGATGATCGAGGACGGCGTGTACCGGACGGCGCGGGCACGACCGATCCTGCGCGGCGGTGGGCCCGCAGACTATTTCGAGATCAGGGAGGACGCCCTGTTCAGGATGCCGCGTCCCGCATGATCGAGGCGGACGGCGGCACCGGGACGCGCGATCAGCATTCCACCACATTCACGGCCAGGCCACCCAGGCTCGTTTCCTTATATTTGGAGCGCATGTCCTCGCCCGTCTGGCGCATGGTTTCGATCACCTGGTCCAGGCTGACGATGTGGTGCCCGTCCCCCATCAGGGCCAGATAGGCGGCGTTGATCGCCTTGATCGCGCCCATCGTGTTGCGTTCGATGCAGGGCACCTGCACCAGCCCGCCGATCGGATCGCAGGTGAGGCCGAGGTTATGCTCCATCCCGATCTCGGCCGCATTCTCGATCTGGCGGTTGGTGCCGCCGAGCGCGGCGGTCAGCCCCGCCGCCGCCATCGAGCAGGCGACGCCGACCTCGCCCTGGCACCCCATTTCCGCCGCCGAGATGGAGGCGTTGAGCTTGTAGAGGAAGCCGATCGCGGTGGCGGTCATCAGCAGCGTGTGCGCGCCGGCGCGGTCGGCATCGGGCACGAACATCTCATAATATTTCAGCACCGCCGGCAAGACGCCCGCCGCTCCGTTGGTGGGCGCGGTGACGACCCGGCCGCCGGCGGCATTCTCCTCGTTCACGCTCAGCGCGAACAGGCTGACCCACTCGAAAATGTGCGACGGCATGGCGGACGGGCCGCGCGCCAGCAGCGCCGCATGGAGGGCGCGGGCGCGGCGGCGAACCTTGAGCCCGCCGGGCAGCAGCCCGTCCTGCCGGCAGCCGCGATCGATGCAGTCGAGCATCGCCCGGCGCACCGCGTCGAGAAAGGTTTCCGTCTCCTCCCGGCTGCGCCACGCCTCCTCGTTGGTCCACATGATGTCGGCGATCGAAAGGCCATGCTCCTCCCCCAGCGCGATCAGGTCGGCGCCGGCACGAAAGGGCAGCGGCAGGGCCACGTTGGGCCGTTCGCGGCCATCGTCGCCGTCGCTGCGGATCGCGCCGCCGCCGATCGAGAAATAGGTCCGCCCGAACGTCCCGCCATCCGCAAGCACGGCCGACAATCGCATCGCATTGGCATGACCGGGCAGGAACTCGCCCATGTGGAAGTTGAGGTCGCCGTCTTCCGAAAACGCGACCTTGCGGCGCCCGTCCAGCAGCAGCGCCCGATCCTGCCGGATTGCCGCGATCAGGCCGGGCGCGGCATCGGGGTCCACCGTCTCCGGGTGCCAGCCGGACAGGCCGAGCAGCACGGCCAGATCGGTCGCATGGCCGCGTCCGGTGAGCGCCAGCGAGCCATACAGGTCGCAACGCACCGTTTGCGGATCGCCTTCGTCCAGCACGCGCGCGGCGAAATCGGCGGCGGCGCGCATCGGCCCGACGGTGTGGGACGATGACGGGCCAACCCCGATCGTGAACAGGTCCACGATGCTGAAGGCGGCGGGCGACGTCGCCGTCATGATCTTCTCTTCGGCATGTCCGTCATATCGGGTGCCGGCGTGAGTAGCGCCAGCGCCCGATCATCGAACGGTCACCCGCCGAACCAGTTGCTCTCGCCGCCGATCGGCATGCCGGGGGGAATGGCGGGTTCGGGCCGCGCACCCTTGCCGATCTCACGCGACAGCCTGCCGTCGTCGCGCAGCAGGGCGGCCATGGTCCGCGACCAGGCCGCATCCTCGCCGTCGCCCTTGGCCGTGGCGAGCCGGGCGGCCAGCCTGTCCAGCCTGCCCCCGAGTAACGCCGCCACGTCGATGGACGTGGCCGGATTGCGCGCCGTCGCGGCGATGGTGAGGATGGTGCGGGTCGCGATCCGCCGCTCCACCGCGTCCCGCCGCCGTTCCACCGTCGCCGCGATCAGCCGGTCCAGTAGCGTGTCCAGGCCGAGCAGCGACGGATTGCGGGCATGCTGCAGGTAGACGCGCGTCAGTCGCGCCGGCGCGAGCAGGCTGTCGAGCGTCACCTGCGCCGCGACGTCCGCCGCTACCAGCGGATCGAACACGGCCGCGCCGGCGGTGTCGAACACCTCCGTATCGAATTGCGGATCGGCCGGGCCGTTGACGCCGGAGGAAAGCTGCAGCGACAAGGCCGCCGGCACCGTCAGCGCGTCGGCGGACAGCGTTGCCAGCATCGCATCGAGCGCGGCATCCTGTTCCGCCTGTGGCACGGCGGTGGGCGTCGGGCTGCCGTCGCCCGCCACGGCATAGGTGTAGTTGACGCCGCCGATCAGCTTGCCGGTCGCCTCCACCTGATAACGGTGGAACAGCCAGATCGGCACGAACTTGCGGCGCAGGTTGGACAGCGGTTCGCCTGGGTGCAGCACGGCGGTGCCGAACCGGGCCAGCGCGATGCGGCGCACGTCCATGACATGGGCCAGTTCCGGCGCCGTGTCGTCGCCATCGGTCCACATATTGTTGCCGGGCACGCCCAGATCAGCCGCGCGCCCGTCAATATCGGTCATGTAGCGCAGGCCGGCGGCCTGCATCGCGGCGGCCTTGCGGGCTGCATCCACGCTCGGCTCGATGCCCGGCTTCGGCTGGCCATAGAGCCAGTCGACCGCAAATATGTCCCACTTGCCGGCGCCGACCGCATAGGCGTCCGACAGATCGAGATTCCCGTCCCTGATCTTCACCCGCGCGAACGGATAATCCATAACGGACGCGCGATCCTGCGTGCTCGCCGCGAAATTGTGGGCGAAGCCGATGGCGTGGCCTACTTCGTGCGCGCCCAGCTGGCGGATGCGGGCGAGCGCCACCCGCACGGGATCGTTGGCACCGCCCCGATTTTCCCCGGCAGTGCCCACCAGCCCTTCAAAGATCTGGATGTCCTGGTGCAGGCGCAGCCCTTCCAGGATGACGTTGCCCTTGATGATCTCGCCCGTGCGCGGATCGATCACGCCGCCGCCATAGGACCAGCTGCGCGTCTGCCGCTCGTCCCAGTTCACCATGTTGTAGCGCACGTCCTGCGGATCGGCGCCGGGCGGCAGGATCCTGACCTGAAAGGCGTCGATGTAGCCGGCGGCGTCGAACGCCTGGTTCCACCACGCCACGCCCTCCGCCAGCGCGGAGCGGATCGGTTCGGGTGCCGCGCTGTCGATATAGAAGATGATCGGCTTCTTCACGGCGGAGCGCGGCGCGGCCGGATCCACCTTTTCCAGCCGGAAATGGTTGGCATAATGCCGGACCACCGGCTGTCCCAGCGGCAGGCCGAAATCATAGACCGCAGTGGCATGCGCGCCCGATCGTATGTCGAACGCGCGCGGCACGAAGCCCGGCGCGGGCAGGCGGATCAGGGAGTGATGCACGGTGAAGCTGACCTGCCGCCCGTCGGGGGCGATCGTGTCCACCTCCTTGCCCGGCGTGTCCGAGACATAGGTCTGCACCGCCTCCATCTCGATATTGTCGGGGAAGACCTTGACCGATGCGGGATCGGCAACGCTCAGCGCGTCCGACAGCTTGAAGCCCTTGGCGGTGTCGTTCAGCGTTTCGGCCAGCCGCATCGTGTCGCGGGTAAGCAACGGCGCGAGATCGACGGTGACCCCGCCATCGGCATTGGTGGCGGCGATGTCCAGCAGCGCCACGGTGGTGAAGGGAAAGCTGTTCTTCACCCCGCGCTGGATGTCCGGGCCGCCGCTGGCCGTGAAGCGCGGATTCTCAAAGATCACCGCCACCTTTCGCCCCATCCGGCGAAACGCCAGCACCCGCGTTTCGCCCAGCATGCCGTGATCGATCGGGATCAGCGCCGATCCGATCCCGGTCTTGATCGCCGTGGCGTAGAGGAACCGACCGGACACGCCATCGGCAGCGGCCGGCGGAAGGGTAACGAGGATGCGCCCCTCCGCCGCATCGACCTTGACCGGCAGCAGCGCGCCGCCGTCTTGCACCGGTAGCGCCATCGGTGCCGCCGCCGCCGCCACCGGCGTCATGGCGCTGCTCAGCCCGAGTGCCAGGGCCGATGCCGCAATTCCCCCACGCGCAAACAGCTTCATCGTCCTGTGTGTCCCCTGTGATGTGCCGGCGCGCCGTCACGCGACAGGCTGGCTGCCGAGGAATTGCACATCGCATCACCCCACACCATCCTCAGCGCAGGCGAACCAGCAGCCTCCGACTGATAACGACCGCCTTCCTCGTGGAAAGGGTTGCGGCCTGATCTCGCCTCAGTCGTGAATGGCCTTCGCAAACAACGATTTTTATGGTTAACGCCCATGCAGAGCGGTTTGCGATTTCCCTCTCGGATCGAAAGCTGGCTTTAGAGCTCCGCCGTGTCGCCCCACCGATAGCCGGCGGAGCTCGCCTCTCCCCCACCGCCGGTGCCGCAAAAACCGGACGCTTGGTTTTCCACCAACAAGGTCCGCATCGTTCAGGTCGCGCTACCTGGCGGTTTGCGGACGGAGGGGACTTGCGGGCTTCCAGACTGGTGACGCAGGCTGATCCGCGACGCGGGTGACGAGGGTGGTGAAGAACCGGTTGAAGTCCGACGCCGCCTGCCAATCGATCAACTGCGCAAGGTCGTCCTGCGGTTTGTGGTAGCCGGTGCGGTACCATTGCCGGTAGATCCGCTCGCTCTCACTGCCGGGACGGTAGCCGAACACAAAGGCGGTCGCCGGGATGCCAGCCTGCATGAAGGGCCATTGATCGGCACGGCGCAGCAGGTTGCGCTCGGGTTCCGGGTCGCGCTGCACCTCCACGCCCATCGCGGCCGCAACGGCGCGGGCATCGTCGCCCAGCGTCGTGTCGTCCAGCGCGTGCACGGTCAGCAGCTTGAGCGGAAAGATCGGGCGGAGCTGGTCGAGGTTGATGTCGGCGGCGATGCGCGGCTTCGGCACCGTCGGATGATCCACGAACCAGCGTGCGCCGAGCAGCCCCTTTTCCTCACCTGTAAACGCGGCGAAGAGGACGGGACGGCGGAAGCCCTTGCCGGCGCGCTGCTCGGCCACCCGGATCAGCAGCGCGACATAAGCGGCATCGTCCAGCGTACCGTTGTAGAGGGCATCGCCCGCGACCGGCTCGCCCGGCCCATAGCCGTCCAGGTGCGCCGACAGCACGATCGTCTGTGCGGCCAGCGACGGGTCGGTGCCGGGCAGGATGCCAAGCACGTTGGGGCTGCTGATCGTCCGCTGCGCCAGACGGAAAGTCGCATGGAACGGCTTTGGCGGATCAAAGGCCGGAAGCGGTTGCCCGGCTGCGCCGGCGGCGATCAATCGCCCCGCATCGCGACCGCTGCCGGCGATCACGGCGGCGAGAGCATCGGCGTTGAGGGTGAACCGGACGGGCCCGCTCGATTTGGGCGGTTTGCCGGCGATCCACACGGCCCGTGCATAAGCGAAGGGCCAGCGCGGCGGCTCCACGGTGAAACCCGGATCGGCGATGGTCAGGAGGCCGGCAGCGCCCGCCGCTTCCACCGTGGCGACCCGCTCGACCTCGCTTGGCAGGCCTGGGCGGTGAGTGCCGTGGCAGATCACGATTTTGCCTCGGACATCACCAAGCGCGTCAGCCGCGCAATAGCCGCGATAGGCGAGTGCGCCGTTCAGCGTGTCCGGCGCGCCCGGCGCCGGGTTCATCATGATGTCGTGCAGGAAGCGGAGTGGCCGCCCGCCGACGCTGACCGACGCCCGCACAACGCGCAACTCCTCCATCGGCACGCGTTGCAGATAGCCGCGCTCATCGCCCGCCGGCTTGAGCCCCGCCCTGGCGAAGCGTTCGGCAACCAGCCGGGCCGCGCGCTCATAACCTGCGGAGCCGGTATCCCGCCCCTCCATCGCATCATCCGACAGCGCGGCTGTCGTCGCCCACCACGCCCGTGTGTCGGGATCGGACGGCAGCGGCCGCGCGGCTGCTAGTGCGAGAAGACACATTGGTGCGAAGCGGCGGACAGCGGGGTTCATGCGCCGGATGCTGCCCAAAGCCGTCCGGTCGGGCAAGGGGTCTCCGCACACCGAGACACGACCATCACCGGAACGGGCGCTTCGCAGGTCCGTCACCCGCAGCAGAACCTGCCGGCACGCCTGTGAACAGCCAAGCCGCCGCCTCACTCGCCGGCAATGGGAAGCCACACGGCGCTGGCGGCCGCGCCGCCCCGATGGACCGTCTCCGTCGCCTTGACGTAATCGGCCCGCTTCGCCGCCATGATCGACGGCACCCAGCTTTGCGGGTTGCGGTCATACAGCGGGAACAGGCTCGACTGCACCTGCACCATGATCCTGTGCCCCGGCAGGAAGACGTGATCGACGTTGGGCAGCGACCATGTGAAGGCATAGGTCCTGCCCGGCTCCAGCGGCGCGGGTGTCGCGAAGCCGTTGACATAGCGCCCGCGGAAGATCTCGATCCCGACCGCCAGCTGATAGCCGGCCATGATCGGATCGACGGAGTTTTCCTGGGGATAGACGTCGATCAGCTTGACCACGAAATCGCCATCCCGGCCGGTGGTGGCGGCGCGCAGGTCCACTTTGGGCGCGCCTTTGATGTGCACCGGCTTGTCCAGCACGCCGCCCGTGTAGCTCAGCACATCGGGCCTGCCGTCGACGAAGCGCTGGTCGTGCACGAGCCAGGTCTTCCACTCTTCCCCCTGCATGTGGATCGGACGGGGCAGCATGGGCACGGGCTTGGCCGGATCGGAGACGTAGCTGTCGCTGCCGGCCGGCGGCTTGTTCCACGACAGGCCGAAATCCCCGGCGAGGTAGAGCGGCGTGTAGGTGCCGGCCGGCCATTGCCGCGAAACCTCCCACCGATCCTTGCCGGTGGCGTAGGTCAGCACCGGCGGCGTGTCGCACGGGGCCGGATTGGTCTTGAGGTGGCAGTCCAGGAACGGCTTCATGTAGCGGGTGCGGAATTGCAGGCCGGTATCGCCCTCCCACTTGAGCGGGCCCAGCTCCCGCGCCTCGTAATTGACCTGGGAGTGGCGCCAGGGGCCGATCACCAGGCTGACCATGTCGTTGTTGGCATCCTGCTTCTCCAGCGCCTGGTAGACGGCGGGCGCGCCGTAGCTGTCCTCCTGATCCCATTGGCCGACGACCAGCATGGTCGGAACGGTGAGCTTGCGCGCGCCCAGCAGCGCGTCGACCGCCTGCCCCCGCCACCATGCGTCATAGCTCGGATGCTCCAGCACCTTGCGCACGACCGGCAGGTCCATCAGGCCGTAGAGCCTGGCATAATCCGTCGCCGATCCGGCTTCGAGATAGGCGGCATATTCGTCGCCTGTGCCCTTGGGCACCGCCCCGCCGCCCTTGCCCACCGTCTGGCCCAGGTCATAGTCGAAGCCGAAGGTGCGGAACGCGCCATTGTGGAACCAGTCGTCGCCCATCCAGCCGTCCACCATCGGGCTCTGCGGCACGGCGGCCTTGAGCGCCGGATGCGGATCGATCAGCGCCATCAGCGAGGTGAAGCCGAGGTAGGAGGATCCGGTGATCCCGACCTTGCCGTTGCTCTCCTTCACATTCTTCACCAGCCAGTCGATCGTGTCATAGGCATCGGTGGCGTGATCGACCTGGGTCCGGTTGAGCGGACCACGCAGCGGCCGGTTCATCACATAATCGCCCTCCGACCCGCCGAGGCCGCGCACGTCCTGATAGACGCGGATATAGCCATCGTCGACGAACGCGGCGTCGGCGACCGGCAGGATCTCCTCGATGCGCTGGCTGCGATTGCGCGAGGTCGCCTTGTTCGCGTCATAGGGCGTGCGGCTCAGCAGGATCGGCGCATCCGTCACGCCCTTGCGGAAGACGATGACCGTGAACAGCTTGGTACCGTCGCGCATCGGAATCATCGCGACCCGGCGCACGAAGTCCGCCTGGGGGCGCACCCAGTCGTATGTCTTCACCTGCTCGTTCGCCATGGTATCGGTTGGCGCGGCCGCCCCCTTCTGGGCGGAAAGCTGGGTGGCCGGAAGCGTGAAGGCGAGCGTTGCGAGAGCGAGGTTGGCGGCGGGCCGGAAACGCATGGTCATGACCATATGGGTGACCAGCGCCCCTTCAGCGGTCAAGCAGGAAAAGGCAGGCGGCGCCCTTGGAATGCGAACCGATCGGCTGCTTCACGCCACGGCCGCCCGCTTGCGGCCTTCCTCGCAGGGACCGTGCGGCACCTGGGTGACACTGACCGCAGGCCCGTTTGTAGACGCGCAAGGATGCCGAAGCCGCTGCCACACGGCTTCACGCCGCGGCATGCTCCCGCCCCAGCGACAATTGCGTGAGACCCGGACGCGCGCGGCGCGTTCAGCCTCCATGCGGAACGGCAACACGAGCGGCGCTACGAGCGGCCCTGTGGACGATTATGCGCGGGGTCGACGCGACGGGCTCCGGCTGGCGCTCGCGGTGCTCGCCGCGGAGGAGGCGAAATGGTCGGCTTTGCTGGGTGAAAGCAGTTCGTGGCGAACCAACCTGACGCGTGAGGTGCGCCACAAGACTCTTCAGGTCGCGCAGACCCGCTTGCGCACGGCCTTGAACCGGATCACGCCAAAGGGCGAAGCATTGATGGCCGATCAGGAACTGACCGCCGCTTTGGAGGCGATCGGCCTCTAGCCGCCCGTTGCCGCCGATCGCTGCGTCCAAGGTCGACAGGTCGGGCTTGGTCTGCGACGCCCTGCCTTTCCGGCTGAACGACGTGGCATGGCCGGTGAAAGTCCGGCAGCTTGCAGGCTGTTGGTCGTGGCTGCCTGAATGGTCGCCATATCCCGCTCGACCCGCAGGCCTGCTCAGCGAGCCCGCTCGACGAGATCCCTGAGCTTGGAGGTGGTGCTCCTGATCTGCTGGACGACGTCGGCATAGAGCGCACGCTGGTGATCGGCACTCGCCCTGTGCACGGTGATGTCACGCTGGGCCGCCACCCAGTGGGTCACGTCGTCATCCTCGCCCCGTATGGCGGAGATCACCCACTCGACGACGTAGGGGGTTCCGTCCTTGCGGTAGTTGATCGCCTCGCCATGGAAGTATCCGTGCTGTTCGAGACCCTCACGAAGCCGGTCAAGCACGTCGCGGTCCGTCGCCCGTCCCTGCAACATGCGGGGCGTGCGCCCGATCACCTCGTCGGCGGCGTATCCGGTCATCGCCTCAAAGGCGGGATTTACATAAACGATCGTCGGCCCGGGCCGTGTCAAGACCGCCTCCGTAATCACCACGGCTTCCGTGATCGCCGTCAGCGCGGCCTCGCACAATCCGGGAACATTCTTGCCTCCGACCCGCATAACACCTCGAAGCTTGCCCGAAAATCGCCGCTTGCCTGCTAAAATCAGGAAAGTCGCTCATCGAGGTAAGGGCGGTGCATTGCCATGCCCGGCATCGGCGCGGCCAACGATTGCGCCTGGGACGATACCGACGTCGCACCCGATGAAATGCGGGCCGGGTGGATGCCCGACCCGCAATCTCTTACCCGATCTGCTGCGTTTCGGCACCGCTGTCCGGCCGCGCCGCGCCGAGCACGGGCGTATCGCCGAGCGGCTCGTTGCGGAACACGGTGAACTGGCCCTTGCCATCGATCGACGGGCCGCTCGTCCAGCGCCCCTCGGGCACCGAACCATCGACGGAGGTCGCGTAGAAATTGTAATTGTTCTGCTGGTCCTCCTCGCTCTGCGGGAAGGAGTTGGGGATCGGCAACGTGCCTTCATGCCCGCCCAGCTCCTCGACCACGGCGAGCCACTGCTGCTGGTGCATGGTGTCGCGTGCGATCATGTAGTGGAGCATCTTCTTCATGCCCATGTCATCCGTCGCGTTAAAGAGCCGCACGGCAAGCACACGGCCCGTGCTCTCGGCAGCCACGTTGCAGTACATATCCGCTGCGATGTTACCGCTGGCGTAGATATGGCCCATGTTGAACGGCACGCCGTCCGAATCCATGGGCATGGCCGCAAGACCCGCGGAGAGCAGGTTCTTGTGGATCATGCCTTCGATCGCGCCCCGGCCGTTGCCGCCGCCCATGATCGTTCCGACGATGCCGTCGGTGGCGCCCTCCTCCTGCAGCGAAGTCGGTGCCTTGTCGAGATTGAGCGCAACCGCGGTCGCGAGCATTTCGATATGGCCGATCTCCTCGGTGGCGGTGTGAAGAAGCATGTCGCGATACTTGGTGGTCGGCGCGCGATTACCCCATGCCTGGAAGAAATACTGCATGCAGACGCGTATCTCACCCTCCACTCCGCCTATCGCCTGCTGAAGCAGGGTAGCAAATGCAGGATCAGGCTTTTCGACCACGACCGGATATTGGAGGCGGCTGTCATGATAATACATGGGACACTCCAGCATAATATACTCCGCCCCCAACGTTTCACATCCAAGGAATCCGTCAAAAAACCTGTAAATTATTTATAGCCGCTGCCTTGATGTGGATTGAAACACAAATGTCCGTTTCGTTCGTTGTTGATCTTTAAAGTCATTACGCAACCGCCTTAGATGCATATTAATTATGCATTTATTTGATATTCGCCTATCCAAATTAACCTTCATCCTTGTCCCGGATGGCATTCGAGAGGCCACATGGTCGGGATGGAGGGATTACGGGCGGCTGATCGGCAAAACGCCGTTGAAGACGCTACTGCCTCCTTGCCGGCCGGAAGTTCGGGCGGATCGGATCGTTGAGAACAGCCGCTGTCCGATCGGTGTGCCGACGCCCAGGCCCCGGATCGGAACGCGTCGCCGCTCGCACCGGAAAATTGTTGCCATGGAAAGCCGCGGGATACCGAACCCATTCCCCGATTGGGGGCGTTAAGCAAGAACAGGCGCTTGTCCCATTGCGGTGGAGCCCCTGCTCAAGAGAACGGAGAAGAAGCATGCGCGCACTATGTTGGCACGGTAAGGGGGACGTCCGCGTCGACACGGTTGCGGATCCGGAGATCCAGCATCCGCGTGACGCGATCATCAAGGTCACCGCATGCGCCATCTGCGGGTCGGACCTTCACCTGCTGGACGGTTACCAGCCCACCATGGAGGCTGGCGACATCCTCGGCCATGAGAATATGGGCGAGGTGGTAGCCCTCGGGTCCGAGGTCACAAACCTCAAGATCGGCGACCGCGTGGTGGTGCCGTTCACCATCAGCTGCGGCGACTGCTGGTTCTGCCGCAAGGGTCTGTTCGCGGCATGCGACCGGACCAACCCCAATGCGGAAATGGCCGCCAAGGCGATGGGTCACTCGCCGGCCGGACTGTTCGGCTTCAGCCACATGCTGGGCGGCTATTGCGGCGGCCAGGCCGAGTATCTCCGCGTGCCGATGGCGGATATCGGCCCGATCAAGATCCCCGACAGCGTCACCGACGAGCAGGCGCTGTTCCTGTCCGACATCTTCCCGACCGGCTACATGGCCGCCGAGAATGCTCAGATCGAGCAGGGCGATACCGTCGCGATCTGGGGCTGCGGCCCGGTCGGACAGTTCGCCATCCGCTCCGCGCTGATGATGGGCGCGGGTCGCGTGATCGCGATCGACGAGGTGCCTGAGCGCCTGGCCATGGCCGAGGCCGGCGGTGCCGAGACGATCAACTTCGCCGAGACCGATGTTTATGACGAGTTGCAGGCGCGCACAAAGGGGCGAGGCCCCGACAGCTGCATCGATGCCGTCGGCTGCGAAGCCGCCGCTCACGGTGCCGCGGACGCCGTGCTGGACAAGGTCAAGGCAAGCGTGATGCTCGCCACCGATCGCGTCCATGCGCTGCGGCAGGCGATCATCAGCTGCCGCAAGGGCGGTACGGTGTCGGTGCCCGGCGTTTATGTCGGCATGGGCGACAAATTGCCGATCGGCGCGGCCATGAACAAGGGACTGACCATCAAGCTCGGCCAGACCCACGTGCAGCGTTATACCCAGCCGCTGCTCGACAGGATCGTGGCCGGGGACATCGATCCCAGCTTTGTGATCACCCATCCCGCCAGCCTGGAGGACGCACCCGAAATGTACGCCAGGTTCCGCGACAAGGAGGATGGCGTTATCAAGGTCGTGATGCGCCCGCACGGCTGAACCAGCCGTCCTGAACGGTCACGCTGCGCCCGACGTTCTCTTTGACACGTCGGGCGCAGCAACGAGGCCGGATGCGGTCATGCGGGCTCTTTCCTCCCGCTCCGGCTTCGGCTGTCCATTTCCCGTCCTCGCCCGATCATCCCTGCGCGGCATCGGCGGGCAGGCATTCCCCGTCGACGCGCAGAGGCGGGCGGGCATCCTGATCGGGCGCCGCCCCGCCGTGCTGGGTATCGGCGCGCACCGGGGGCGGCGATCAGACCCGGTTGACCCCTGGGCCTTATCTCGCCCGCATGGTTGCTGGTGGGCGTGCTGAACTGCTCCATCAGGTAAGCGAATGCTAACCGCCGGCATGCAGAAACCGATCCTTACAAATGAGCGATGCGTTCGTGAGCTTTGCATCCCACTTTCCGTGATCGTTGGGAAAAAGAAGGAGGATCATCAATGGCGACGAGCAGCAGTCTTTCCGCACAGCCGACCCCCGATGAGGCATTGCAGCGCCTGGTCGACGGCAACGACGCCTTCGTGGCCGACCAGCCGCTGCCATCGGACCTGTCGCGCGAGCGCCGACTGGAACTTGCCGAGGGTCAACAGCCGTTTGCCACCCTGGTCGGTTGTTCGGACTCCCGCGTCGGCCCCGAGCAGCTCTTCGGCGCCGGCCTGGGCGAACTGTTCATCGTGCGCACCGCCGGCAACAATGTCGATACCGCGGGCATGGGGTCGATCGAATATTCGGTTGCCGTATTGAAGGTGCCCCTGATCGTCGTGCTGGGCCACGATAGCTGCGGAGCGGTGGCGGCGGCGACCGACGTGGTCACCAAGGACACGCGCTTCCCGGGCAGCATAGGGCGGATGATCGAACCCATCATTCCGGCCGTGCTCGTGGCCCGTCGGGAGGTGGGGGAAGAGAATCTGGTGGCCAGGTCGGTGGAAGAGAATGTCCGGCGCATGGTTGAGCGGCTGCGGACATTTTCCGAGCCGATGCTCCTTACCCCTCAGGAGCAGGGCGAGTTGAAGGTCGTGGGCGCGGTTTACGAACTCGCCACCGGGCGCGTGCGCTGGCTCTGACGCCCGACCATGTCGCCCGCGGGCGACACGACATTCTGAAGCAGGCGCGGCCGCCAAGCCGTGCCTGCCTCACCTATCCGAAGCCGCTGTTCGATCACCCCACGCTGCGCGCGGCGTGCTTGACCTGATCGTCAGATCCGGGCCGCAGGAGCGCCCGCTAAGTCTGTCGACGACTCTTGCGGCCGGGCCCTTGATGAAACTTGTGCAGGCGTGCCTTGCGTCAGCCTTGTTCGGCACAGGCGCGGGCATCCGCTCCATGCGTCGTCGCATAATGACCAAACTCTGACATTTCGTAGACTCTGGAGAACATCGGCAGGCTGCTGCGTCTGATCCTGACGCTGGCAAGCACATCAGTATCGCCGACCGCTTCCCCAATCGCGCAACATGCCGCGAGCACCAGCAAGCGTGTTACCGCATCCGACGGCTCTTGCCGCGCTTCAAAGGCTCTTGCTGGGTTTCCTCAGCCCTCCAATGGGCCAGGTCAGTCCGCAATTGCCGGATTTCACCAGAAGCCGCTCGCCTAACCTACCCCGAAAGGGGCATATTTTCACGACTGAGCGGCTGATTTTGTCCGAACGCGACTTTCATAGCACAGCTCTTTTCAGATAAAAATGCTCAACTGCGCACCCTACAATCGATGCAGCTCCCGCTCCGTCTCTCGGCGGGACCAGGCGCCTGGCATGGTGGGTTCCCAGCCAGCCTTCCGCAGACGGCGGAGCGCCTGCGGGACCGTGACTTCCATGGCGAACGCGATCTCCGAAAGCGTGATGATCTCGCGGGCTCGCTGCTCGACGTCAGCGACCCGATAGATCTGCGTCGTGGTCCCGGAGACGGGCAGTCCCTTCAGGACGCGCGTGCCGGTGGCGCTGATGTTGAGGGTGGCCAATGCTTCGCGCTGGACCATGAACTCGGAGAACCGAAAGTGCGGGAACGAGGCTCGACCGAAATGGAGCCCTCCGAACTGCTTTGCCAACGACCTTGGGATAAGGATGCGATCGACGAGCAGTGCGGCACCAGTCAGCAGCATGAAATCGATCTCGCTCTCCAGCAATGCTTCGAAGACCGGCCCCCAGGGCTTCTGGCGTCCACCGACCGCGAGCATCGCCTGTCTGAGGGTGATCGGGTCGCCCACGGCGGGGCAGGAGCCGGCATCGACCCTACGAAGAAAGTCAGCAGCGTCAGCTGACGAGATGTTGGGGGGCATATCTGGCAGGCTCGGCGCCGTGGCGGCGAGGACGCCGGACACGATCAGCTGTTCAACGCCGTGGAAGGAAAGACCCTGACGGCTGGCGAACGCCTGTACCTCGATGCCATCGTGCCATTCCTCGGCCAGCCGCGACAGCTCGGTCCTTTTGAATGCCGGCATCATGCGATCGCCGAAGGGCTTCTGGTGAGGCGTAACGGCACCCGTCTTCCAGACGCCGATCAGCGTATCGGGCGACATTCGAGCCTCTTTGGCTGCCAGATGGATGCCGATGAGCTGACGGGCACGTTGCGGCGGAGAACACGCCTGTTCCGACGCGGTTCGGCCGCCGAGGCTACGGTACGCCGAACCAAGACGTCTCCAGGTATGCTCTCGGTGATCCCGATGCCATCGCAGACGAGGACGAATTCCTGCTGTCCTTGAACCGCTTCAACGTCATGGCATCCAGGCCGCGTGCGAAACTGGTCGTGCTGGCGAGCCAGGAGGTAATCAACCATTTGCCGGGGGACATTGATGTGATGCGCGAGTCTCGGCTGCTCAAGTATTTCGCGGAGACGTTTCTGGACGCTCGTAACGCATGCGAAATCCCTTTCATGGATGGGCGGGCGATCAGCCGGAAGCCCGGGTCGCTGCGGGAAAAGAGCTAGGAACGTGGCCAATATGAAGACGATGGCAGAGCTCTGGATCGAAAGGGCGTGGGACGCTTTGGAAGACGACGACGATGTCGCGGCTGCCCAGCATGCTCTTCATGCCCTGAGGATGAACCCTCATGCGACAGACGGTCTTCTCGCGCTGTCGCAGACCGTCGACGTTCGACCTGTACGGTCTGCGCTGCTGCGTGAAGCCGTGCGAACCAGCAAGGATCAGTTGCAATCCCGCCTGGACGACGCAGAAGACATGGAAGCGATGGAAACCCTGGAGGGGCATCGGCACGTCTGGGCGTTGAGAGCACTCGGCCACTTTCTCGCGGATAGTCCCGATCCAGGAGATCAGGAAAGGGCGAGATCCTTCACGGACGAAGCAGAGCAATTGGACCCCAAAGACGCATCCCGCTCACGGACGCATTTCGAGAGCGGCGATGTGGTCGTCGTTCAGGGAAATTTCCGCAATCCGTCGGCTTGAGCGGTGCAACTGAAAAGAAGAGCAGCTTTTCGTGAAAGCCCGCAGCAATATGGTGCCCAGGGACGGGATCGAACCGCCGACACCGTGATTTTCAGTCACGTGCTCTACCAACTGAGCTACCTGGGCACGGCAACGTTGGGAGGCGCGCCTATAGGGGGTGTTTGGCTTAACTGTCCAGCCCGTTGCGATCAGAATCTTGTTCATCCGCCTCCACCGGCCGTCCGGGGATGCGATATCCGTCCGAAAGCCACTGGATCAGGTCGCGATCGCGGCATCCCCGGCCGCAGAACGGCTTGAATGCGGGCGTGGCGGGCTTGCCGCAGCCGGGGCAGGCGGCGCGATCAGGATGGGAGGCGGATGGCATGTCCGGCCGATATGGGCAGGTCCGGCCGCTCCGACAAGCATATCTCCGCCCCGATTCGCATCGCCAGCGCGGCCCGCCAGGCGGGCCGCGCCGCCAGCCGCCGAATCACCTGGGGATGCCCTTCCAAGGTCACCGGCCCATGGCCGCCGGCCCGCTCGGCCCGTGCCAGCAGCGCCAGCGCGGCGGTGGCGACGGGATCGGCGGCAATCCGCTCCATGATCGACGGCCTCTCGCGCCGGCGCACGATCTGGAGAAAGCCGAAGCCGTTGACGCCGGTGCGCTCGAACGGCTGCGGCAGGGCGGCGTCCAGCGCCTCCGCCGCCGCCAGCCGCCCGGCCTTGTCCGGCAGGGTCGGCAGGTCGATCCCGATCGATCCGGCGATGCCGAAGCGCCGGATCGCCGCTCCCGCCAGGCCTGCGCCGGCGCGGGCCAGTTCGGCCGCGCTGGTGGCGCCGTCGACGTCGATCAGGGTCATCGCCGGGGTTAGGGCGATGCGCAGCATGGCCTGGGGCCGGGCGACGATGCCGCTCGCCGCCTCCTCCATCGCTTCCGACCAGCCCGCCTGCTCCAGCAATCCGGCGGCGGGCGTGGTGGTGCGGACGGCATGTCCGGCAGCGCGCAGGCGGGCGAGCAGATCGGGGCCGTCGCCAGGCAAGGCGTCGGGGGCTGCCGGCCGCACCACCGGTGGCTTCCACCCGCCCGCTTCGGGCAAAGCCTCGCGCACCACCTCCACCCGCAGGGGCGCACCTTCGGTCAGGCCCTTGGGCACCGGCTGCAACCGTGCCACGACCCCGCCGGCGAGCATCACCACCCCGCGCCCGGAGGCGTCGGCGCGCTTGTTCAGTCGCGTGTCGAGGAACGCGCCGGCGCGCGGGCGCGGATCGTCGTCGCGCTCGATCGCCATTTCGACGATCCGGTCGTGCTCCACCAAGGCCGCCCGGCATTCGCCGATCCCGGCCTCGTGGAGCCATTCAGCCAAGCGGATATCCGGCGGACAGCAGCAGGGCGCGTGTCTCGAACAAGGGCAGGCCGATCACGCCCGAATGGCTGCCCGCCAGGAAGCGGACGAACGCCTCCGCCCGGCCCTGGATGGCATAGCCGCCCGCCTTGCCCAGGCCTTCGCCGCTGGCGACATAGGCGTCGATCTCGGCCTCGGACAGCGGCTTGAACGCGACGATCGTGTCGGCCAGCCGGGTGCGGGCCGCGCCGTCCGCGCCGATCACGCAGATGGCGGACAGGCAATGGTGGCGGCGGCCGGACAGGCGGGACAGCAGGTCGCGCTGGATCGCCTCCGTCTCCGCCGGCGGCAGGATGCGGCGGCCGAGCGCGACCGTGGTGTCGCCGGCGATCACGATCTCGCCCTCGCCACGCGCCACCGCATGTGCTTTCTCCACCGCCAGGCGCAGCGCATAGGCGCGCGGCCCCTCGCCCTTGCGCGGACTTTCGTCGATCGCGGGCGATTCGATCCGGTCCGGCGCTGCGCCGATCCGGGCCAGCAGGTCGCGCCGGCGCGGGGACGAGGAGGCGAGGATCAGGCGCATCGTCGCCGGCTCCGTCACCGGGCGCACGCCATCGCGTGACGCGACGCGATCACTTGAAGCGATAGGTGATGCGGCCCTTGGTCAGGTCATAGGGGGTCAATTCGACCAGCACCTCGTCACCCACCAGCACGCGGATGCGGTTCTTGCGCATCTTGCCGGCCGTGTGGCCCAGGATCTCGTGATCGTTTTCCAGCCGTACCCGGAACATGGCGTTGGGCAGAAGCTCAACCACCTGCCCGCGCATTTCCAGCAATTCTTCTTTCGCCAAGCGAAGTCCTCTAACATTGTCGGAATGTTGTAAAAAGCGGTGCCCCCCTAGCCTTTGGGGGCCAAAAAGGAAAGCTGCGCCGCATTTGACTATATAGGAGGGGGTCGGCGTTCCCGCCACGGCGGTTGCATGGGGTGGCCGATCATGCTTATGGCGGCGGCGATGGTTCGCTTTTCGTTCTGCGGTGTCGAGTTGGCCGCATTGCCCGCCGGCGCGCTCTACTGGCCGGCCCGGAACGCCTTGCTGGTGGCCGACCTGCATCTGGAAAAGGCCAGCTGGTTCGCCGCGCGAGGACAGATGCTGCCGCCGTACGATTCCGTCGCGACCCTGAGCGCGCTGGACGCGGTCCGCCAGGCGACCGGGGCGGGCGAGATCTGGTGCCTGGGCGACAGCTTCCATGACCGGCGCGGGTGCGAGCGGCTGTCGCCCGACGCGCGCGCGCGGCTGGTCGCGCTCACCGCCGCCACCCGCTGGACATGGATCACCGGCAATCACGATGCGGAGATCATCGACCATTGCGGGGGCGAGGTGGTGGACGAGATCGCGGTGGACGGCCTGGTGCTGCGGCACGAGGCGGATGCGCGCGACGGCCGCCCCGAACTGTCCGGCCATTTCCATCCCAAGCTGCGCCTGTCCGTACGCGGCCGCAACGTCGCCCGGCGCTGCTTCGTGGCGAGCGGGACCAAGGTGATCCTGCCGGCTTTCGGGGCGCTCACCGGCGGCATGGATGCGGACGATCCGGTGATCCTGCGCGCGATCGGGGGGGGCAAGGCGCACGCGTTGATCCCGGTCGAAAACCGCCTGCTGCGCTTTCCCCTCGCCGCCTAGCTGCTCGCCCTGCCCGCCGGGGCGGTCAGCCGCGCACCAGAGCCGGCCGCGCCCGCCAGGATTGCGGATACATCCGCTTCAGCGCCACCACCTTGGGCAGATCATTCACCCGGATGTAGGGCGAATCAGGGTGCAGCGTCAGGTAATCCTGATGATAGCCCTCCGCCGGGTAGAAGGGCTGGGCCCGCTCGATCTGCGTCACGATCGGCCGCTGCCACAATTTGGCCTGGCGCAATTGCTCCAGATACGCTCGCGCCACCCGCGTCTGCCGTGCATCGCTGGGAAACAGAGCGGAGCGATATTGCGTGCCCGTATCCGGCCCCTGCGCGTTCAGCTGCGTGGGATCGGCCACCACCGAAAAATAGATACGCAGCAGGTCGGCATAGCTCACCACGCGCGGATCGAACACGACCCGTACCGATTCGGCATGGCCGGTGTCGCCCTCCGACACGCGCTCATAATGGGCGGTCGCGGCGCTGCCGCCGGTGAAGCCGGACACGGCGCTCTCCACGCCCTTCACATGCTGGAACACGCCCTGCACGCCCCAGAAGCAGCCGCCGGCGAATATCGCCGTCTCGCGACCGGTGGCGGCAGGCGTGGTCACCACCGCAGCGGGCGCGGGCACGGCCGTTTCGGCGGACAAGGACGATGCGCCGCCGACCAGGGCGACAGCCGAGCCGAGCATAGCCGCACCGGCCAGAAAACGAGACGCAACACGGTTCATACGCGAACTCCGCTCTGATCGTCCTGATATAGGAACAAGCGGATGAACCGGAAGGGCGGCACGCTCGTTGGCGGGCGGACTCAATCGATGGAGGATCCCGCATGACCGTCCGCACCGCAAGCGCGCGCTACGAAGGGCTGGGCAAGGCCGGCAAGGGCCATGTCAGCAGCCAGTCGGGCGTGCTGTCCGACACGGCCTATGGCTTCAACACCCGCTTTGGCGACGAAAAGGGCACCAATCCGGAAGAGCTGATCGCCGCCGCGCACGCCAGCTGCTTCACCATGGCACTGTCCTTCGCGCTGGCGAAAGCGGGGTTCGAGCAGGGCACGCTCGACACCAAGGCGGCGGTGACGCTCGACCCGGACGGCGACGGGTTCAAGGTGACCAGGTCGGCCCTCACCCTCCAGGCCAGCGTGCCCGGCATCGACGCGGATCGCTTTGCCGAGATCGCCGCCGACGCCAAGGCCAATTGCCCTATCTCCAAGCTGCTCGATGCGGAAATCACGCTGGATCACACGCTCAGCTGACGCGAGCAGGCGCCAGACGACCTTGTGCTCCCGCGCAGGCGGGAGCCCAGGGGGTCACGCAGCACCCTGCCGGCGGGGCGCCCGATCAGCGCAGCGCCGCGCAGGCCTGCTGGATGCGGGTGCAGGCTTCGGTCAGCACCGCCTCCGACGTGGCGTAGCTGATGCGGAACGCGGGTTCGAGGCCGAATGCCTGCCCGTGCACCGCCGCCACCCGGATGTCGTCCAGGAAATAGTCGATCAGTGCCGCATCATTGTCGATCCGCTTGCCGCCGGGCGTCGCCTTGCCGATCAGCCCCGACACGTCCGGATAGACGTAGAAGGCGCCGTCGGGCGTGGGGCAATGCACCCCCTCGATCGCGTTCAGCATCCCCACCACCAGGTCGCGCCGCCGCTGGAACGCCGCATTGCGTTCGGCCAGGAAGCCCTGGTCGCCATTGAGCGCCGCCGTCGCCGCCGCCTGCGCGATCGAGCATGGGTTGCTGGTCGACTGCGACTGCAGCTTGGACATGGCCTTGATGATCTGCTGCGGCCCACCGGCAAAGCCGATCCGCCACCCGGTCATGGCATAGGCCTTGGAACAGCCGTTCACCGTCAGCGTGCGCTCGTACAGGTCGGGGCAGACCTGGGCGATGGTCGCGAATTGGAAATCGCCATAGACGATATGCTCGTACATATCGTCCGCCATCACCCATACGTGCGGATGCTTCAGCAGCACTTCGCCCAGGGCCTTCAGCTCCGTCGCGGAATAAGCCGCGCCGGTGGGGTTGGAGGGCGAGTTCAGGATCAGCCACTTGGTGTTGGGCGTGATCGCGGCATCCAGTTGCGCGGGCGTGATCTTGTAACCCTGCGCCGCGTCCGCCGCGACGATCACCGGGGTGCCGCCGCAATATTGCACGATGTCGGGGTAGGAGACCCAGTAAGGCGCGGGGATGATCACCTCGTCGCCCGCCTCCACCGTCGCGACCAGAGCGTTGAACAGGGTGTGCTTGCCGCCCACGTTGACGCTGATCTGACCCGGCTGGTAGTCCAGGCCATTGTCGCGCTTGAACTTGGCGGCGATGGCGGCCTTCAGCTCGGCCGTGCCGTCGACGTTGGTATATTTGGTCTTGCCGGCGCGGATCGCCTCGATCGCGGCCTCCTTGACGAAATCGGGCGTGTCGAAGTCCGGCTCGCCCGCGGCCAGTCCGATCACCTCGATCCCTTGCGCTTTCAGGTCCAGCACGCGGCTGGTCATGGCAAGCGTGGGCGACGGGCTGATGCGGCCAAGCGCGGCCGAAAGGAGGCTCATGGATCGGGTCTTTCCGCTGAAGGGCAAGAAGGCGGCGCGGCTATAACCGCAGCGTCCGCGATTGGGCAACCCGCGCGCGCCGCACCGGGCAACGACCCAATTGTCACGAACCGGCGCGATGGCGAGGATCGTGCCTGGACGGCATCATGCGCGCAACATTCGTGCGCCGGCGATCAGACGAGATGCGCCGGCATCATCCCCCGCACGTCATTGCCCAGGAAGAAGCCGCCGCACAGGTCGGCCGCCGTCAGCGCCGCCTCCACCGCCTCGCCCCGCTCGATCATCAGCGCGCGGTGGACGCCGGGCAGCAGCCCGGACGCGATCGGCGGCGTCAGGTAACGCCCGTCCCGCGCGACGAAGATGCTGGTGAAGCTACCCTCCGTCAGTTGCCCGTCGGGCCGCACGAACACCACCTCGAACGTGCCCGCCACCGCCCGCGCCTCGTCATAGAAGCTGCGGTCGCTGGTCTTGTGGCGCAGGCGGAAATCCTCCGCCGCCACCGGCAGGGGCACCACCCGCACCCCCACCGACCCGTTTGCGACCGGCGGCAGCGCGCTCGTTTCGATCGCCACCGAACCGCTCGGGCTCAGGCGCAGGCGCACCCGCGCGAATTCGGTCAGGCGGAAGGTCGCGGCGTGCAGCTCGTTGCGCACGTCGTGGCGGTTGAACTGGAAGTCGAACCGGCTGGCGCTCGCCCCCAGCCGGGCGACATGCGCCTCCAGGTTGACGAGCCCGTCCAGCGGATCGAACCGCATCGTCTCGATCAGGTCGAACGGGCGGTTGGGCGCGGTCACGAACGCCCCCTTTGCCAGGCATTCGGCCCATTCCTGCTCGGCGGTGGAGTCCGCGACAACCGCCGAACCAAGGCCGATCCGTGCCTCATCCGATCCCTCCTCCAGCACCAAAGTGCGGATCGCGACGTTGAAGGCGGCGCGTCCGCCAGGGGAGATGTAACCCACGGAGCCGGTATAGGCTCCACGCCTATCCGCCTCCACGGCATGGATAATTTCCATCGCCCGAACCTTGGGCGCGCCGGTGACGGAGCCACAGGGGAACAGCGCCTCCAGCACGTCCACCGCGTCGCGCCCGGGCGCAAGCTCCGCCGTCACCTCCGACACCATCTGGTGGACGGTGGGGTAATGCTCCACCGCGAACAGGGCCGGCACCCGCACGCTCCCCGGCCGCGCCACCCGCGCCAGGTCGTTGCGCAGCAGGTCCACGATCATCAGGTTTTCCGCGCGGTCCTTGGTCGCGGCGGCCAGTTCCGCCGCCGCCGCCCGATCCTCCGCCGGGTCGGCATGGCGCACCCGCGTGCCCTTCATCGGCCGGGTCAGGACGTGCCGGTCCTCCAGGGCGAAGAACAGTTCGGGCGAAAAGGACAGCAGCCAGTCGCGCCCGTCATGGACGATCCCGCCCCAGCCCGCGCCGCCCGCCGCGCGCAACCGCGCGTAGAGCGCCAGCGGATCGCCATGGATGCGCACGGCGGCGCGAAAGCTCAGATTGGCCTGGTAGATGTCGCCTGCCGCGATCCAGTCGAGCACCTGCCGGATCGCGCGGTCATACTCGGCGCGGGTCACCTGGGGCCGGGGCGCGCCCGCCCACGCGCCTGCCGCATCGGGCAGCGAATCGGGGTCGAACGGCTGGTGCCCGGCAAACAGCCCGAACCACAACAACGGGCGGCCCGCGGGCTCGCTTAGGCCACCCAGGCGGGCTTCCAGCGCATGACCCGCCTCGTAGGCGAGCCAGCCGGCGGCATGATGACCGGCCGCCACCGCCGCCCGCACCCGCCCCAGCGAGTCGCGCACCTCGGCGGGTTCATAGGCCGCGACGATCTCCACCGGATCGCGGAACAGCATCCGCCGCCCGCCCGGCCTGGCATCGTCGAGCAGCACAAAGGGCGATCCGGCGCGAAGCATGGACCGCCCTCTGCCGTGTCGGCACGTGTCCGGCAATTGGCGGGCGCGAATCGGCCACGCCCGCTCGTCACCGGCTTACATCGACATGCGCGACAATTCGTCGATGTGATGCTGCACCACCGGCGCGATCTTCGCCGCCGCCGCCTTCAGCGGCGCGGCCGTGCCGGTCGCGGCATAATCCTTGTGCAGCGCCAGCGCCTCCTGGTGGGCGGCACGCTGCTGCTCGATATACAGGCGGTCGCGTTCCGTGCCCTTGGCGCGGGTCAGGTCGCTGACCATCCGGGTCTGCTTGGCGTCCAGCTTCGGCGACTTGGGCGTCAGGCCGCTCTTCTGGGCGGCGGCCTTGACCTCGGCGGTGCTGGTCGTGTGGTCCTTCACCATCTGGTCGGCGAAGCGGCGGATGTCGGCATTCTTGGTCGTCGCCAGCACCAGCTGGCTGGACTTCTTCTCATACATGTCGCTGGCGCCGGCCTTGCTGACATACACTGGGGGCGCGGGGGCGGCGACGGCTGCGCCGGCGATGAACATCGCGGCCGTGACGGCCAAGACGCTGTGCGTGCGGGTGATCATGGACAATCCTTCCTAGACTCTCTGGCCTGTTGGCCGCGACCGAACGCGCGAACCGTGCGATCGGATGCGTCCGGTCTTGCTGCCGGCTCCCTCCATTGCCATGCCGGGGGCATGAGTTCGCACCCCCCGCTCCGCGCCGCGATCATTCCGGTCACGGCCTTTCAGCAGAATTGCACCCTGATCTGGTGCACCACGACCATGCGCGGCGCCTTTATCGACGCCGGCGGAGACCTGCCGCGACTCAGGGCAGCGGCGGCGCAGGCGGGCGTCACCATCGAAAAGTTGCTGGTGACCCACGGCCATGCCGACCATTGCGGCGGAGTGGCGGCGCTGGCGCAGGAGCTTGGCGTGCCGGTGGAGGGCCCGCACGAGGAGGATCGCTTCTGGATCGCCGGCCTCAAGGAGGACGGCCCCCGCTTCGGGATCGAGGCGATGCCGTTCGAGCCGACTCGCTGGCTCACCGACGGCGACACGGTCACGGTCGGCAACCTCGTGCTCGACGTTTATCACTGCCCCGGCCACACGCCCGGCCATGTCGTGTTCCACCACGCGCCCTCACGGCTGGCGCAGGTGGGCGACGTGCTGTTCCAGGGGTCGATCGGCCGCACCGACTTTCCGCGCGGCAATCATGACGACCTCATCGCCTCCATCACCGGCAAATTATGGCCGCTGGGCAACGACACGACCTTCATCTGCGGCCATGGCCCGATGTCCACCTTCGGGCATGAACGGCAAAGCAATCCCTACGTATCGGACCGCGCCCTCGGCTGGGCCTAGCGCGCGACCCCATAGGCGATCAGCACCGCCCACAGCACCAGCCCGGCGATCGTCGCCCAGGTCAGCAGGATGCCACTCAGCCGCAACGGGTTCGGCGCCGGCCGCTCCATGCCGAACGGGTGCAGCACCCGGCCGATCACCAACGCCGCGCCCGCCGCCCACAGCCAGGGCGACGCGCCGACCCGCAGCTCGACCAGCAGCATCAGGATCAGCGCGATCGGCACATATTCGTTGAAGTTGGCGTGGGCCCGCCCGCGCGCCAGCAGCTGCGGCACCTCGCCGTCGCCCACCATCACCTTCTTGGCCACCCGCACCTGCGCCACCCGCAGCCCCAGCCACAGGTTGAGTAGACCCATCGCAGCGGCGATAATCAGCGTGATAACGGGGGCGGCGGCAATCTGCACGGGCGTTTCTCCTGGGCTTTCGCGGCCTCATGCCCCGCATGCACTTGCAAGGCGAGCGGAAATCGCTATAGCCCCGGGCCTTCGCGACGCGTCCGGCCCATCGGCCCGCGGCCACATGGTCGTTCGGCACGAAGGCAGGGCGCGTCCTTTTGTTTCAGTCCTAGAAGACAGGTGCCGAGATGGCAGTCCCCAAGAGAAAAACCTCGCCGTCGCGGCGGAACATGCGCCGTAGCCACCATGCGCTGCAGGCGGCGTCCTTTCAGGAATGCTCCAACTGTGGCGAGCTCAAGCAGCCGCACAATCTGTGCGGTCACTGCGGGCATTATAACGGTCGCGAGATCCTCCCGGTCGCCGAATAAGCCTGGAGGATTGCGGGATAATGCGCGGAGGGCCGTGTCTCGCGATTGACGCGATGGGCGGCGACGGCGGCCCGGCGATCGTGATCGCGGGAGTCGCGCGTGCCCTTTCGCGCAATCCCGCGCTGCGTTTCATCCTGTTCGGCGACGAGGCCCAGCTTCGTGCCGAGGTCGCACGTCATCGCGGTTTGGGCGATGGCGTGACGATCGTCCACGCCGCCGACGTGATCAGTGGCGAGGACAAGCCGACTCAGGCGCTGCGCCGTGCCAAGACCAGTTCGATGGGCATGGCGATCGCGGCGGTGAAGGCGGAGGAGGCGGATGCCGCCATCTCCGCCGGCAATACCGGCGCGCTGATGGCGATGGCCAAGGTGTCGCTGCGCACCATTCCCGGCATCGACCGGCCGGCGCTGGCGGCCTTGCTGCCGACGCTCGGCACGCATGACCTGGTCATGCTCGATCTCGGCGCCAACACGGAATGCGACGCCCGCAACCTGTTCGAGTTCGCGGTGATGGGCGCTGCCTATTCGCGCATCCTCCATGAACTGGACGAACCGCGCGTACGCCTGCTCAACATCGGCACCGAAGAGATGAAGGGCACCGAAACCCTGCGCGACGCCGCCGCCATGCTGCGCGCCGCCGATCATCTGCCGCTGCGCTTCGACGGCTTCATCGAAGCCAATGGCCTCGGCACCGGCGAGGCGGACGTGATCGTGTCGGACGGCTTCACCGGCAACATCGCGCTCAAGACGGCGGAGGGCACCGCCCGCTTCATCGGCGACCTGATTCGCCGCGCCTTCACCAGTTCGCTGCGCTCCAAGTTCGGCTTCCTGCTGTCGCGCCCGGCCATCGCCCTGCTGCGCAGCGGGCTCGACCCCAACACCCGCAACGGCGCGGTCTTCCTGGGCCTCACCGGCACGGTGGTGAAGAGCCATGGCGGCACGTCGGCCGCCGGCTTCGCCAACGCGATCGAGGTCGCGGCCAAGCTGGCGCGCGGCCGCATCACCCACCGCATCGCCGACGACCTCGCCCGCATCCGCGAATCGGTGGCGGCGTGACCGTGCGGGCGATCATCGCCGGCAGCGGGTCGGCCCTGCCCGTCCGCCGCGTCACCAATGACGAGCTGGCGCAGACCGTCGATACGTCCGACGCCTGGATCGTGGAGCGCACCGGCATCCGCGCCCGCCACATTGCCGGCGAGGGCGAAACCACCGCGACGCTGGCGACGGCGGCGGCCCGCAAGGCGCTGGCCGCCGCCGGGATCGACGCCGCCGCCGTCGACCTGATCGTGCTCGCCACCGCCACCCCCGACCAGACCTTTCCCGCCACCGCCACCAAGGTGCAGGATGCGCTCGGCATCGTCGATTGCGTGGCGTTCGACGTGGCGGCGGTCTGCTCCGGCTTCCTCTATGCGCTCAGCGTCGCGGACAACATGATCCGCGGCGGCGGCGCGCGCACGGCCCTGGTGATCGGGGCCGAGACGTTCAGCCGCATCATCGACTGGGAGGACCGCACCACCTGCGTCCTGTTCGGCGATGGCGCCGGCGCGATGGTGCTGACGGCGGAGGCCGACAGCGATCGCGGCATCCTCGCCACCGCGCTCCACGCCGATGGCCGCCACAACCAGTTGCTCTATGTCGATGGCGGCGTGTCCACCACCGGCACGGTCGGCAAGCTGCGGATGAAGGGCTCCGAAGTGTTCCGCCACGCCGTGGTCAACCTCGCCGCCGTGTTGCGGGAGGCGATCGACAAGGCCGGCCTGTCCGTCACCGACGTCGATTGGGTGGTGCCGCACCAGGCCAATGCCCGCATCCTCGACGCGACCGCGCGCAAGCTGGGCCTGCCCGCCGAACGCGTGGTGGTGACGGTGGACGAACATGCCAACACGTCGGCCGCGTCGGTGCCGCTGGCGTTCGACGTGGCGGTGCGCGACGGCCGCATCCGGCGCGGCGACCTGATCGTGCTGGAAGCGATGGGTGGCGGCTTCACCTGGGGCGCTGCCGTCGCCCGCTACTGACGTGTGGCAATCACTTGTTATGGCGACCGGAATTGCGTTAGAGGCCCCAATTCGGGGGGATTGAAATGTCCGAATCGACCACGTTGACGCGCGCGGATCTTGCTGAAGTTTTGCACGGTGATATCGGCCTGCCGCGATCGCAATGCGCGACCATCGTCGAGGACGTGATCAACCACATGTGCGGCGCGCTTGCCAAGGGCGAGAACGTGAAGATTTCCGGCTTCGGCACGTTCGTGCTGCGCGACAAGGCGGAACGGGTCGGCCGCAATCCCAAGTCCGGTGTCGAGGTGCCGATCGCACCCCGCCGCGTGCTCACCTTCCGGGCCAGCCAGACGCTGCGCGACCGGATCGTCCAGGCGGGCTGAGGTGGCGGAGGACGCGACGCCCAAGGGCGCGGGCGCGTTCCGCACGATCGGCGAGGTTTCGGCCGAGCTGAACCTGCCGCAGCATATCCTGCGCTATTGGGAAACCCGCTTTCCCCAGCTGCGCCCGCTCCAGCGCGCCGGCAACCGCCGCTACTACCGCCCCGCCGATGTCGAGCTGGTCCGCCGCATCGACCGCCTGCTCAACCGCGAAGGCTATACCGTCAAGGGCGTCCGCAAGCTGCTGGACGAAGGCACCGCGCCCGCGCCCCTGCCCGCCCCGGAGGCATCATCCGCGCCCGCTCCCACTCCCCCGGCCCCAACAACCGGCCGAGTGGAAGACCTCCGCGCCATCCGCGCCCTGCTGATCGACGCCCTGACCGAAGACGAGCGCCTCTCCGGCTGATCCGCCCTTGTGCACGACGCCATCGCAGAGGCGGGATAATCAGCGCCGCTTGCCGATTCTCCGTACCGTAAGTAGCAACAACGAATGCTGACTCGCATTGAGATTGATGGATTCAAGACGTTCGAAAAGTTCGAACTCGATCTTCGGCCGTTCACGGCCGTTGTCGGGCCAAATGCGAGCGGCAAGTCGAACCTCTTCGACGCCATGCAACTGCTAGCGGCTCTGACTGACCATGACATCCATAGCGCAATGCAAGGTCTTCGAGGTGAGCCGGAAGAATTCTTCCGACAAACTGCCGATACTGTAAGCGATAGAATTTCGTTTGCTGTTGAAGTGCTACTCGATGCCGACGGGACGGATGATTTTGGCCGTGCATATAAGGTTCCGGCGCAGCGTCTGCGCTACGAGTTGACCTTGGGTATGAAGGACGGTCATGATGGCGGCCCCCGCGGCGTGTTCGTTCAGAACGAACACTGCGTTGCGATAAAGCGCGCAGACGACAACGCAGATTATCTGGAATCTCGCAAGCCGAGTTATGGACGGTACACAACACCGTTTATTCGAAGGGATGATAATGGTGACGCGCTACTTGTTCGTCAGGATGGACCCAGCAAGAGCGGCAGTCCAATGCGATTGTCACTTCGCGAGGCTTCCCGCACAGCTTTGTCTACAATTGCCACAGCTGAATTTCCCCATCTTTACGCCTTACGCAAAACTCTGCGCGCGCTTCGTTTCCTGGAAATAAATCCAAATGCTGCACGAAGCGCAAATGATCGATTTGAAAAAACGACGCTTCATCCAAACGCATCAAATCTGGCGGCAGTCTTAAATAGGCTTCGTGATCAGACAAGAACTGCTCGTCGCCCTGATGGCGTGCTTGCTGACATTGCGACTGATCTTTCATCGCTTATACCGTCCGTATGCAACGTGCGCGTGCAAGCTGATGATCAAAAGCAATATTCTTTTAGCGTTGGCTTCGCCGGCGACATGAGCTTTAGCTCACGGGTGATATCAGATGGCACGCTTCGTATTTTGGCACTGTTGACGATCCTTAATGACCCTGATCGGAGAGGGACACTCTGCTTTGAGGAGCCTGAAAATGGCGTGCACGAAGGACGCATTCCTACCCTGATTCAGTTTTTGAGAGCTGCCACTGAGATTGATCCGGACCCCGCTTATCCAACCTTCCAGGTCATACTTAATACGCATTCCCCTAAAGTGATGGCGGCGCTCCAGGACACTGAGATTGTCGCAGCTGATGTTGTTACCAGAATTGATCCCGCGCACGAGCAGGGAACTTCGCGTACGCGGATGCGCTCGGGCGTTAAGCCAAGCGGGGACTTGATTGAGCCGGACCGTTATCTCGTCCGCGCGGAAGTGGACCGACTTCTACAGCGCTCCGGTGACGCTGGATGAGGTATCTTAGCTGGGCAGTGTTCTACGAGGGATCGTCGGATGGGATGTATTTGGATGTGCTGCTTCCAAGGATCGTGAGAGATCTAATCCTTCGAGAAGGGACCAGCCTGGTTGAGGTGGCTGACTTACCTGCTGTTAAGGTCGGCGCCAAAGACCGTTGGATAGATGCAGTAGCAAGGGAGGCATGTGACTTTAGCAAGGCCTTTGATGTCATCTTCGTCCACGCCGACGCGGGTGGTAGAGGCCTAGAGCAGGGTCTAAGCCGCCGTGCGGATGCGTACTGCGGGGCGCTAAGCGAGCGGTGCAATTGGCCTTCTGACAGATGCGTTACCATTACACCGCGGCATGAAACGGAAGCATGGCTGCTTGCCGACGGTGCGGCAGTAACTGACGCTTTGGGCTACAGGGGCGATCCTACCGATGTAGGACTTCCGGCAAATGCACGTGAGGCGGAGCGCCTTGTTGACCCCAAGAACACTTTGAGCACTGCTGTAGGCATAATCTCTGGTCGGCGTAAACGACCGAATATTTATACTATCTTCCCAGCAGTCGCGCAACGACAGCGCCTACATGCCCTCCGCCAGTCGTCATCCTTTCTAGACCTTGAAAATAGCATACGTACATGTTTGCGGTCGTTGCAGTTAATTGGGTAATTGAGGCCATTCTTCTTATGAAAGCCCGCGCCGCTTTGCTTAAGCACGCTACCTCGGGCCCGCTTTCGTGAACAGGCGCCATCTTGGAGAAGAGAGGTCTCAGCTGCTGCGATCTTCACGAACGCCCGCATGGGTCCTGGCCTATCCTGATCCCGGGCCGCTCAAGGCCTTTGCAGGTCCTGTGGCCCCTCAAGGTAAAAAGCCTGATTAGGGCAGTAGGGTAAGTCGCCCCACTCACGGGGCGAAGGACGGTGTCGGCTACAATCTGCCTCGCCCCCAAAAGCCACATACGAAAAAGCCCGGCCTGCCGCGAGGCAGACCGGGCTGATTCTTGCGCCGTGTGGCCGGGTTTAGCTGGCCGGCGACAGGTTCACGGCGGCGTACTTGCCGCGACGGTCGACTTCCAGCTCGAACTCCAGCTTGTCGCCTTCGTTCAGCGTCGGCATGCCGGCACGCTCCACGGCGGAGATGTGCACGAACGCGTCCGGCTGGCCATCGTCGCGCTGGATGAAGCCGAAGCCCTTCATGGCGTTGAAGAACTTCACCGTGCCGCTCGCGCGCTCACCGGTCAGCTGACGCTGCGGGCCGCCGGTATTCTCGGCCGGCGCACGGCCTTCGCTCACCGGGACCACGTCGCCTTCCAGCGCGAGGTTGGTGGCGGACACGCGACCGCCGCGATCGACCAGGCTGAACGCCAGCTTCTGGCCTTCGCCCAAGCCGGACAGGCCCGCCTGCTCGACGGCCGAGATGTGCACGAACACGTCCTCGCCGCCATCGTCACGGACGATGAAGCCGAAGCCCTTCTGGCCGTTGAAGAACTTGACGGTGCCCTTGGCCTCGCCGACGACCTGCGCCGGCATGCCGCGGCCGCCGCCGAAGCCGCCACCACCACCGCCGCCACGGAAGCCGCCGCCGCCGCCGCCGCCACCGAAGCGATCGCCGCCGCCGAAGCCGCCGCCGCCGCCGCCGCCACCGCCGAAGCGATCGCCGCCGCCACCGCCGCGATAGCCGCCGCCACCGCCGCCGAAGCGGTCACCGCCGCCGCCGAAGCCGCCACCACCGTAGCCGCCGCCATAGCCGCCGCCGGATTCGCCGAAGCTGTTGTCTTCGCCAAAACCGTCGCGCTTGTCCCTGCCGCCGCGCTGCCCGCGCCGCCCTCGATCGAAACTCATGCCGTCAAAATCTTCCCGACTTCGCCCCTGTTCATTCAAGTTCGCGTGCGACGGGGGGTCACTCGCGAACGCGGCCCGGACAAGCCATCCCAAGCCAATTTGCACCCTTACAGAAAATTTCAACTCGGGGCGAGCCCTTTTGCCCTATTCTCGCCATAGCCGTTTCCCCGGTTGAGCCGGGTTGCCGCACCGCCTATCTGGCGAGGCATGACGGTTTACTTGCATCAAGAGGATTTGCCGGCGGACGCGCTCGGCGAAGGGCCCGTGGCGGTCGATACGGAGACCATGGGGCTGCTGACCCCGCGCGACCGGCTGTGCGTGGTGCAGATCTCGGACGGCGGCGGGGACGAGCATCTCGTCCGCTTCGCGCCCGGCAGCGATTATGCCGCGCCCAACCTGCGCGCCGTGCTGGCCGACCCGAATCGGCTGAAGCTCTACCATTTCGCGCGGTTCGATCTGGCGGCGATTCGCCATTATCTCGGCGTGGTCGCGGCGCCGGTCTATTGCACCAAGACCGCCTCGCGCCTGATTCGCACCTACACCGACCGCCACGGCCTGAAGGAGCTGGTGCGCGAGCTTTTGGGCCAGGACATTTCCAAGCAGCAGCAATCGTCCGACTGGGGCGCTGCCGAGCTGAGCGATGCGCAAAAGGAGTATGCCGCCTCCGACGTGCGCTTTCTCCACCAGATGCGCACGATCCTGGACGAGCGACTCGCGCGGGAGAATCGGACCCACCTGGCGCAGGCCTGCTTCGATTTCCTGCCGGCGCGCGCCGAACTCGACCTCGCCGGCTGGCCCGAGGTCGATATCTTCGCGCACGTCTGATCCCCATGTCGCAGCTCGCCGAACGGCAACGGCGCAATCGGCGCGAATGGGCGGCGGCCGGGGGCCGGCACGATCGCCTGATCGCGACGCTCCGCATCGTCCTGCCGGTGGCGATCGGCGTGCTCGCCGCATTCCTGGCGGTGGCGCCGCTGACGGTCGGGCGCGACATCAGCTTCGTCCTCTCCAAGGACCGGGTGGACGTGGCGAGCGAGCGGATGCGCGTCACCCGCGCCGTCTATCGCGGCAGTGATTCGCGCGGCGACCCCTTCCGCCTCGACGCCGCCAGCGCGGTGCAGGCCAGTTCGCGCGATCCGATCGTCCACATGAACGCGCTCACCGCCGAGATCGGACAGAGTCGCGGGCCGACCGAAATCGTGGCCCGGCGCGGCCGCTACGACCTGGATACGCAAAGGCTGGCGATCGACGGTCCGGTCAAGTTGAACGGCGCCGGCGGCTTCCATGTCGACACCGCCGACGTGCTGGTCAATCTGAACGACCGCAACATGCGCAGCCGCAAGCCCGTGACCGGCACCATGCCGCTCGGCCGCTTCTCCGCCGACCGGTTGCAGGCCCGCTTCGACGATCGCGTGGTGGACCTGGTCGGTCGTGCCCGCTTGCATATCACGCAGGCCCACGCCAGAGGCGCGCGATGATCCGCGCCCCCGCCTCCGCGCTTTCCGGCCTGTTCCTGGGCCTGCTCGCCGCCACGTCCGCCGATGCGCAGGCGCTGTCGGCGTTGCGCGGCCACAATTCCGATGCCCCGGCCGACATTTCCGCCGACCGGATCGAGTTGCAGGATCAGGCCGACCGCGCCATCTTCAGCGGGCGGGTCCATGCGACGCAGGGCGACCTGACCATGGACGCGGCCCGCATGACGGTCGCCTACTCGCGCCCGCCCACGCCCAATGCCGATCCGCAGATCAACCGCATCGACGCATCCGGCGGCGTCACCGTCACCTCGCCCAGCGAGCGCGCCCAGGGCAGCTACGGCATCTACGACCTCAACCGCCGGCTGATCACCCTGATCGGCAACGTCACGTTGACCCGCGCCGCCAACACGGTGCGCGGCGCGCGGCTGGTGATCGACCTGACCAGCGGCCGCTCCACCATCGACGGCAGCGCCGTCGGCGGCGCCACCGCCGGCAAGGGCGGCCGGGTGACCGGGCGCTTCACCGTTCCGCAGCGGGCCACCACCACCCCACCGCGCTGAACTTATCCGCCGATTACCGGGCCCGCCGCGCAACCAACGCTTGCGCCGGGCCGAAGAGGACATGACGATAGGGTATGACCCAAGCCGCCTTGACCGATCCGGGAAGCTGCCAGACGTCGAACGACGACGGCTGCGGCCTGTCGATCGTCTCCATCGCCAAGAGCTATGACAAGCGCCAGGTGCTGCGCGACGTCAGCCTGGACGTTGCGCGGGGCGAGGTGGTCGGCCTGCTCGGCCCCAACGGCGCGGGCAAGACCACCTGCTTCTACTCCGTCATGGGGCTGGTGAAGCCGGACGAGGGGCGCATCCTGCTAGACGGCAACGACGTCACCGGCCTGCCCATGTATCGCCGCGCCATCCTCGGCCTGGGCTATTTGCCGCAGGAAACGTCGATCTTTCGCGGGCTGACCGTCGCCAGGAACATCATGGCCGTGCTGGAATTGTCGGAGCCGGACTCGGCCGCGCGCCAGCAGCGACTCGACGGCCTGCTCGGCGAATTTCACCTCACCCACCTGCGCGATTCGCCCGCTTTGGCGCTGTCGGGTGGTGAGCGCCGCCGGGCCGAGATCGCGCGCGCGCTGGCCGCCGACCCGTCGATCATGCTGCTGGACGAGCCGTTCGCCGGCATCGATCCCATCTCCATTTCCGACATTCGCGATCTGGTGAAGGATCTCAAGCGGCGCGACATCGGCGTCCTCATCACCGATCACAATGTGCGCGAAACGCTCGACATCGTCGACCGCGCCTGCATCATCTATGACGGCCGCGTGCTGTTCCAGGGCAGCCCCGCCGACCTGGTCGCCAACGAGGACGTCCGCCGCCTCTATCTCGGCGAAAGTTTCGAGCTCTAGGCCATGCCGCGCCCCGCCTCAGGATCCCCTTTCGTCCTGGGCGGCAACGCGGGGCTTGGGCGCGCGCGATGAGCCTCGCCCCCCGCCTCGACCTGCGCCAGACGCAGTCGCTGGTGATGACGCCGCAGCTGCAGCAGGCGATCAAGCTGCTGGCCTTGTCCAACCTCGAATTGGAAGGCGTCATCGCGGAGGAGCTGGAGAAGAATCCGCTGCTCGGCATCGATGGCGGCGACGGCGATGCCGCCCCGACCGAACCTGCCCCCGCCGCGATGGAGAGCGGAGAGGCGATCACCGCCGACCTCCTGGTCGAACATGGCGACGCCACCGCCGACGCCCCGCTCGACGTGGATTATGATGCGGAGACCTTCCACCACGACTCACCCGCCGACATGGCCGGCGGCGCGGGTGCCGGGCTCGGCATGGACGGGCTGTCCGGCGCGCTGCCGGAGGATGGGCCCGACCTCGACGCACTCGCCGCCGACGCGCCCTCGCTCGCCGACCATCTGCTCGCCCAGGCCGGCACCGCCTTCGCGCCGCGCGACATGGTGCTGGCGGGGCAGATCATCGATGCGATCGACGATGCCGGCTATCTGCCCGCCGACGCCCTGCACGACATCGCCCTGCGCCTGAACGTCCCCGATGCCGAGATCGCCCGCGTGCTGGCCGTGATCCAGGGCTTCGACCCCACCGGTGTGGGCGCGCGCTCACTCGGCGAATGCCTCGCCTTGCAGGCGCGCGAGGCGGATCGCCACGATCCCGCCATGGCCTGCCTGCTCGACAATCTGGAGATGCTCGGCCGCGGGCAATTGCCCCAACTGCGCCGGATGTGCGGGGTGGATGAGGAGGATTTCGGCGACATGCTGCGCGAACTGCGCGGCTATGATCCCAAGCCCGGCCTGCGTTTCGGCGGAGAGCGCGCCGCCCCGGTGACGCCGGACCTGTTCGTCGCGCGCGGGCGCAGCGGCGGCTGGTCGATCGAGCTGAACAGCGCCACCCTGCCTCGCTTGCTGGTCGACCGCCGCTACCATGCCGAACTGGCGGCGGGCGGCGATCGCGCGGCCAAGGCGTGGCTGGGCGATTGCCTCGCCAGCGCCAACTGGCTGGTCAAGGCGCTCGACCAGCGCGCCCGCACCATCGTCAAGGTCGCCTCTGAAATCGTGAAGCAGCAGGACGGCTTCTTCCGCAACGGCGTCGCCCACCTCCGCCCGCTGACCTTGCGCACCGTGGCCGACGCGATCGAGATGCACGAATCCACCGTCAGCCGCGTCACCTCCAACAAATATCTGTCGTGCGATCGCGGCCTGTTCGAACTCAAATATTTCTTCACCAGCGGCATCTCCAATGCCGATGGCGAAGGCGTGTCGGCCGAAGCGGTGAAGAGCCACATCGCCCGCCTGATCGCCGACGAAGGCAAGGACATCCTGTCCGACGACAAACTGGTCGAGATCCTCAAGGCCAAGGGCTTCGACATCGCGCGCCGCACCGTCGCCAAATATCGCGAGGCGATCGGCCTCGGCTCCTCCGTCCAGCGCCGCCGACAGAAGGCGTTGGGGTAAGAGGGTGACGCTAGGGATCGCCTTATGCTGATGCTCCTGGCGCTGGCTGCGGCCATCCCGCTGCAGCCTGTCGAACCGATGCTAGATCAGGCCCGATCCATGACCACGATGCAGCTTGCCGATACGCTGCTGTCCCGTATCGTCCCCGCATCGTCGAAAGCATCGTCCATCCGCAAATGCTGGAGCCTCCCGCGCCGTTCGTGACGCAGGTCGATTTCTTTGGTGACGCACGACCCGTCCTTGACAAATGAGAACATATAGGGTACATACCCGACCGTTCCGTGGCATCGGCCGAGTTGCGGGATAAAGCCTGCTCCCCCGCTTCGGCAGGGGAGAACGACCGACGCGGAGTCCTGCTGGTGCTTGAACCAGAAGCTTCGCCCAAAAGAGTCCGTCTCTTCCGCATGCTTCGCGCTGCGGCACGATCCTGTCGGACGCCGCGCATCGGGGCATGCGGGGCGGCGTTCGGAACCTTCGCGGTTCAGGCAGTCATCCGCACGTCCCCCACCGTCACCGGCAGGCGACGGAACGCGTCGGTCGCAACGCTTTGCACGCAAGGCTACTCCAAACCACGCCCCGGCGACTCCGCCAGGGGCGCCTCCGACGTATCCGCGCCGCGGCACCGCAGGCCCCGCCCCGCCCCGCCCGGCATCCTCCCCATAGGGACAGCCAGCCCGCCGCCATCCCGAACCACCACTCGTGCTCCCACACAGGCGGGAGCCCAGGTATCGGGAGGGCGTCGCATGAGGCTGCTCGGCTCCAGCCTGCGCGGGAGTACGGATGTTGTTCCTACCGGGTGGTCCGAAACGCGGCCGCCGAGTCTCTCGGTGCCCTGTCCCCAGCACCACCGGCTTTGCCGCCATGTCAGTCAGCCGACCAGCCGGCGACCCTAGCCGCCCGACATCACGCCCTGCCCGCCCCCTGCAACATCCGCATGATGCCGGAAAAGTCCTTCGCCGCCCCGCCCTGATTGACGAACAACTGGTACAAGGCCTCTGCCGCCGCGCCCATCGGCGCGCTGGTGCCGGTCTCCTGCACCGCCCGCATCGCCAGCTTCAGGTCCTTCAGCATCAGCGCCGCCGCGAAGCCGCCGTCATAGTCGCGGTCGGCAGGGCTGTCCGGCCCTACGCCAGGCACCGGGCAGTAACCGGTCATGGACCAGCTCTGCCCGCTCGCCTCCGACGCGATGTCGTAGAAGGTCTGGGGGTCGAGGCCGAGATTCTGTGCCAACAGGAACGCCTCGCACGTCGCGATCATGGTCGCGCCCAGCAGCAAATTGTTGGCGATCTTGGCCGCCTGCCCCGCGCCGTTCGCCCCGGCATGGACCACCGCCTTGCCCATCCCCGCCAGCACCGGCCGCGCCGCCGCGAACGCTTCGCCCGTGCCGCCAACCATGAAGGTCAGCGTGCCGGCGCGGGCGGCGGCGATCCCGCCCGATACCGGCGCATCCGCCACCTTGTATCCCTGGTCGGCGGCATAGGCGGCGATCGCCCGGGCGGTGGGTCCGTCGATCGTGGAACAGTCGATCAGCACCGCGCGCGTGGGGGCGGCGCCGACCACGCATTCGCGATAGATCTGGTCGACCTGCGGGCCGGCGGGCAACATGGTGACCACCGCGTCCGCCTCCGCCGCCGCGTCGCGCGCCGATCGCGCCAGCGTGCACCCGGCCGCACCGGCCCGCTCCATCGCCGCCTGCGCCAGGTCGAAGGCGTGCACCGCATGGCCCGCGCGCACCAGGCTCGCCGCCATGCCGCCGCCCATGTTGCCGAGTCCGATGAAGCCGATCCGCGCCATGCCGCCACCCTATCCTGTTTGCCCGGCGGGCCGGCGCGGGCCGGATGAACCGGCTTGGGCGCGGCCCGCCCGCCACCAACGGTGGAGGCGGCGATTATCTCCGGCTGTTGCGGGCCCTTCCGGTCAGCACCCGGTCAGCGCCCGCTCCACCGGCCCGGCCGTTTCTCCACGAATGCGGCCATGCCTTCCTTCTGGTCCTCGGTCCCGAACAGGCCGTGGAACAGCCGCCGTTCATAGGCGATACCCTGCGCCAGCCCGCCCTCGAACGCCGTATTGACCATCTCCTTGACCGCGATCGCGGCCAGCGGCGGCATCGCCGCGATCTCGGCCGCCAGCGCCAGCGCCCGGTCAAGCAGCTCGGCCGCCGGCACGATCCGCGCGACCAGCCCGGCGCGTTCGGCCTCGTCCGCGCCCATCATCCGCCCGGTCAGGCACATTTCCATCGCCTTGGCCTTGCCGACCGCCCGCGCCAGCCGCTGCGACCCGCCCATGCCCGGTCCCACGCCCAGCTTGATCTCCGGCTGGCCGAAGCGGGCGGTATCAGCGGCGAGGATGAAGTCCGCCATCATCGCCACCTCGCACCCGCCGCCCAACGCGAAGCCCGCCACCGCCGCGAACCACGGCTTGCGGGTCGCTGTCACCCGCTCCCACCCGGCGAAGTGGTTGCCGGCATACATCGCGGCAAAGCCCTGCGCCTGCATCTCCTTGATGTCGGCCCCGGCTGCGAACGCCTTGTCGCTGCCGGTCAGCACCAGGCAGCGTTGCGCCGGATCGGCGTCATAGGCCGCGAACGCCGCGATCAGGTCGCCCAGCACCTGGCTGTTGAGCGCGTTCAGCGCCTGCGGCCGGTTGATCCGCACCAAAGTCACCGCATCGTGCCGCTCGGTCAGGATCGTCTGATAGTCCGCCACGCCCTTATTCCCCTTTTCCGTTCATGCCCGCACCGGCTCCCACGCCTCGTCGGCAGGCAAGGGCGCGAAGATCGTGTCGAGCATATTGTCGGTCACATCCTCCGGCGTGGCCGGGTTCCAGCGCGGTGCATTGTCCCGGTCGATCAGCAGCGCCCGCACGCCCTCGACGAAGTCGTGCCGCATGGAAACGTGGCACATCACGCCATATTCCACCCGCATCTCGTCCGCGAAGTCGGTGTGGGTCGCGCCCTGGCGCAGCAGGCGCAGCGCGATCTTGCCCGACTGCGGCGACTTGGCGCGGAGCGTCGCCAGCGTCTCGCGCGCCCAATCGTCGCCGTCCGCCTCCAGCGCCGCCACGACCCCTTCCAGCTCCTCGCTGGCGAACAGCCGGTCGATCGCGTCACGATGGCTCAGGATCGCCGCCCCGCCCGGATCAGCGGCGGCGGCATCCAGCACCGCCTGCGCCTCCCGCGGGCGGGCGATCAGGTCCGCCTTGACCCGCTCCACCGCCTCTGCCGCGACATGATGGGTGGCCAGGCCCAGCGCCGTCACCTCCGCCCCGTCCAGTCGCGCGGCGGTCAGCGCCAGATAGGCGCCGATCCGCCCCGGCAGGCGCGACAGGTACCAGCCGCCGCCGACGTCGGGGAACAGGCCGATCGTCGCCTCCGGCATGGCGAACAGGGTCCGCCCGGTCGCGATCCGGTATCTCGCCGGCAGGGCCAGGCCGACGCCCCCGCCCATCACCACCCCGTCCATCACCGCCACCACCGGCTTGGCGAAAGTGAACAACAGGTGGTTCAGCTGATATTCCGCGCGGAAGAAGGCGCGCGCCGCCACTCCGTCGCCTGCCGCGCTCTCCGCCACCGCGCGCACATCCCCGCCCGCGCAGAAGCCGCGCCCCTCGGCATGGTCGATCAGCACCAGCTCCACCGCCGGATCGCCGCGCCACGCCACCAGCGCATCGATCATCGCCCGGCACATCGGCTCGGTCAGCGCATGCAGCGCCTGCGGCCGGTTGAGGCGGATCCGCCCCACCTTGCCCTCGATCAGGATCAGAACCGGCTCGCTCACGCCTTCAGCATCTCCCGCGCGATGATGACGCGCATGATCTCGTTGGTGCCTTCCAGGATGCGGTGAACGCGCAGGTCGCGGAAAAAGCGTTCGATCGGATAATCCTGCAAATAGCCGTAGCCGCCGTGCAGTTGCAGCGCGCGGTCGACCACCGCCATGCCCGTGTCGGTGGCAAAGCGTTTGGCCATCGCCGCGAACCTGGTGCGGTCCGCCGCGCCCTCCGTCACCTTCACCGCCGCCGCATAGAGCAGGGCGCGCGCCGCCTGCAGCTCCGTCTCCATGTCGGCCAGCGCGAATTGCGTCGCCTGGAAGTCGGCGATGGCGCGGCCGAACTGGCGACGCGCCTGCGTATAGCGCATCGCCTCGTCCAGGCAGCGTTGCGCGCCGCCCAGCGAGCAGGCGGCGATGTTGAGCCGCCCGCCGTCCAGCCCGGCCATGGCGATGCGAAAGCCCTCGCCCTCCGCGCCGATGCGGCTGGCGACGGGCACGCGCACCCCGTCGAAATTGACCTGCGCGGTGGGTTGCGAGCGCCAGCCGAGCTTGCGTTCGTTCGCGCCGAAGCTGACGCCCGCCATGTCCTTGTCGATCACCAAAGCGGAGATGCCGCCCGCCCCCTCCCCGCCGGTGCGGACCATGGTGACGTAGACCTCGTTCTCGCCCCCGCCGGAGATGAAGGCCTTGCTGCCGGTCACGATATAATCGTCGCCGTCCCGGACCGCGCGCGTGGTCAGCGCCGCCGCATCCGATCCCGATCCCGGCTCGGTCAGGCAATAGGAACCCAGCCGCTCCGCCGTCACCATGTCGGGCAGATAGCGGCGCTTCAGCTCGTCCGAACCGAACCGGTCGATCATCCAGCAGGCCATGTTGTGGATCGAGAGGAAGGCGCTGGTCGACGGGCAGCCATGGGCCATCGCCTCCATGATCAGCGCCGCCTCCAGCCGCCCCAGGCCGATCCCGCCCGCCTCCTCCGACACGTAGATCGCCCCGAAGCCGAGGTTTGCCGCCGCCTTCACCACGTCGCGCGGGAAATGGTGGCGTTCGTCCCACCCGGCCGCGTACGGGGTGATCGCATCGGCGGTGAAACGCTGCGCCATGTCCTGGATGGCGCGCTGATCCTCGGTCAGGTCGAACTGGGTCATTGTCTCGCCCTTGGATCGTTTCAATGGAAACCATCCAAGCGGGGGAATCAAGCCGCCTGACCTCGCTTCGGCGCGGCCGCGTCACCCCGCGCCCGCATCGCCAGCACCAGCCCCACCAGCACCAGCATACCCCCGGCCCCCGCCGTCCCGGTCCAGCGATAGCCTTCGAACAGGGTCGAAAAGCCCATCGCGATCACCGGGATCAGCACGTTGACATAGCCGCCGCGCGCCGCGCCGATCCGCCGGATCAGGGTGAAATACAGCGTGAACGCCACCGCCGACGCGACGATGCCGAGGTAGAGCAGCCCCGCGACATAGCCGGCGCGCAGCTCGAACACCGGCGGCCCGGACGTCGCCCACGCCATCGCCGCATCCAGCAGCGCGCCCCAGCCCATCCCCCACGCCAGCAGGGTCGCCATGGTGAAGGCGCGCGCCCGCCGGCTGCCCTGCAACACGTTGCCGAACGAGGCGAACAGCACCGCCACCACGGTGAAGCCGATCCCGCGCACCACATCGTCGCGGCTGCTATCCGCCGCGCCCAGCTCGTGCGCGAACAGCAAGGCGACGCCCAGCATCGCCACCGCCGATCCGATCAGGAACGGCCGCGACAGCCCCTGCTTCAGGAAGAGGCGCGCGAACACCGCGTTGAACGGCACCAGCAGCGAGAACAGCACCGCCACCAGCCCGGAGGTGATGTGCAGCTCGGCCAGGTAGACGAGGTTGTAGTTGATCGCGAAGGTGAACAGCCCCATCGCGATGGCGATGCCATGCCCGGTACGATCCATCCTCAGCGGCGCCCGCATCGCCAGCGCCACCCCGAACATCGCCACCGCCGCCACCGCAAAGCGATAGGTGACCGACCAGGCGGTCGGCACCGGCCCGAACTGGCTGTGGATCGCCAGCCAGGTCGATCCCCAGATCAGGGTCACCAGCGCGAACGGCAGCGCGATCCGCCCCTGCGTGCCCGCATCCAGCGGCGGTGTGCCCGTCGGGGTCTTCGTCACAGGGCGGCGATGGCGCGGGCCAGCGCCGCGACTTCGTCCGCCGGGCTGGCCCAATGCGTCACCAGCCGGACCTCGCCCGCCGCCCAGTCGTAGAAGTCGAAGCCGTCGGCCCGCAGCGTCGCCGCTTCCTCCGGCGTCATCCGCAGGAACAATTCGTTGGCCTGCACCGGATGGATCAGCCGCGCGCCCGCCGCCCCGGCCAGCGCCTGCGCCGCGGCGTTGGCGGCGCGCGCCGTGTCCAGCCACACGTCGTCGTCCAACATCGCGTGGATCTGCGCCGCCAAATAGCGGCCCTTGGACAGCAGGTGCCCGGCGCGCTTGCGGCGCCGCCGGGTGGCGTCGGCCAGCTTGGGGTCGAAGAACACCAAAGCCTCCGCCGACATGCCGCCATTCTTGACGAAGCCGAAGCTCAGCACGTCCACGCCCCGCGTCAGCTCCGCCGCCGTGCAGCCGAGGTGCACCACCGCATTGGCGAAGCGCGCCCCGTCCATGTGCAGGCCCCAGCCGCGCGCCTTGGCCAAAGCCGCCAGCGCCGCCACCTCGTCCGGCGTGTAGACGCAGCCATATTCGGTCGCGTTGGTGATCGACAGCGCATGCGGCTGCACCCGGTGGACGTCGTCGGCGATCGCATCCGCCACCGCCGCCACGCTGTCGGGCGTCAGCTTGGCGCCCTCGCCGTCCGCCAGCAGCAGCTTGGCGCCATGGGTGAAGAATTCCGGCGCGCCGCATTCGTCATTCTGCACGTGCGCGTCGCGGTGGCAGATCGTGCCCCCGTAAGGCGGGCACAAGGCGGCCAGCGCCAGCGCGTTGGCCGCCGTCCCGGTCGGCACCCACAAGGCCGCGACCTCCTGCCCGAACAATGCCGAAAAGCGCGCGGCCAGCCCCCGGCTGAGCGCATCGCCGTCATAGGCGGTATCCACCGCATCGGCGGCGGCCATGGCCTTCAGGACGGCGGGGTGGACCGGTGCGGCATTGTCGGAAAAGAAGCGCATGGTTGGCGCTTGGGGCCGGGCGAGGGGCCAAGTCAATCGCGGCTTTGCGCGCCCGCCGCGCCACGGGCTTGGCAGCGCCGCGTGGTTCGCTACGCTGCCGGTCATGCGATCCTTCCTGCTCGCGCTGTCGGCCAGCGCCTTCTTCGTCCCGGCGATTGCCGCGCCCCTCCCCGCCGATGCCCGGTTCAAGGCGATCTACACCAGCGAGCAGGCGTGGCGCGAAACGCAGGAGTCGGGCGGCGAGGACAATGATCGCGTCGCGGCCCACCTGCCGGACGTGCGCCCCGCCGCGCAGACCGCGCGGCTTGCTTATCTGCAAGGCGTGCTGAGGCAGCTGGACGCCTTGCCCAAGGCCAGCCTGGGGCAGGCGGCGGCGGTGGATTATGCCGTCTACCGCTTCGACATCGAACGGCGCGTCGCCGCACTCCGCACCCGCGATTACGAGATGCCGGCCAATTCCGACAGCTCGCCGTGGGGCGACCTTGGCTATGTCGCGCGCGGCCAGTTCCGCACCGAAACCGATTATCGCAACTGGATCACCCAGCTGCGCGAGGTGCCGCGCTTCTTCGACGATCAGATCGCCAACATGCGCGCCGGCCTCGCCCGTGGCTGGACCCCGCCGCGCATCACGCTGGAGGCGCGCGACGCCGCCATCGCCCAGGTGGCCGACGCGAAGTCGCCGGAGGACAGCCTGCTCTTCCAGCCCTTCCGCACGATGCCGGCCAACATCCCTGCGGCGACCCAGGCCGCACTGAAGCAGGAGGCGCGCGCCGCCATCACCGGGCAGGCCCAGCCCGCTTACGCCAAGCTGCTCGCCTTCTTCCGCAACGACTACGTACCGCATACGCGCACGACCCTGGCGGCGGACGCGCTGCCCGGCGGCACGGCATGGTATGCCGACCAGATCCGCGCCTTCGCCACCGTCGACCTCTCCGCCGACCAGATCCACGCCATCGGCCTGGCCGAGGTCGCCCGCATCAAGGCGGAAATGCAGACCGTGATGCGCGAGACGGGGTTCAAGGGCGACCTGCCCGCCTTCCTCACCTTCCTGCGCACCGACCCGCAATTCTACGTCACCACGCCCCAGGCGCTGCTCGATCGCGCCGCCTGGACCGCCAAGCAGGTCGACGCCAAGGTCGGCCTCTACATCGGCCACCTGCCGCGCCGCCGCTTCGCGATCGTGCCGGTGCCCGACGACATCGCGCCCTTCTACACCGCCGGGCGCGGCGGACCCGGCCAGTATCTGGTCAACACCTACGACCTGAAGTCGCGCCCGCTCTATCAGCTGCCGGCCTTGACCCTGCACGAAAGCGCGCCCGGCCACGCCTTCCAGATGCCGCTCGCGGCCGAGAACAAGGGCCAGCCCGCCTTCCGCCAGCACCTCTATATCTCGGCCTATGGCGAGGGCTGGGCGCTCTATTGCGAGCGGCTGGGCGACGAAATGGGCATCTACGCCACGCCGTATGAGCGGTTCGGGATGTTGAGCTACCAAATGTGGCGCGCCGGCCGGCTGGTGGTGGATACCGGCATCCACGCCAAGGGCTGGACCCGCGACCGTGCGCAGGCCTTCCTCCGCGACAACACCGCGCTCAGCGAGCATGAGGTCACGACGGAGGTCGACCGCTACATCAGCTGGCCGGGGCAGGCCTTGTCCTATTATCTCGGCATGATGGCGATCCGCGACGCCCGCGCCAAGACGGAGCGCGCGCTGGGGGCCAAGTTCAACGTCCGCGCCTTCCACGACGTGGTGCTGGACCTGGGCTCGGTGCCGCTGCCGATCCTCACCGCCCGCATCGACCGCTTCATCGCCGACGGCGGCAAGGGCCCCTATCCCGACGAGGAGTGACCGGACACCCTCCGCCCGTGCTCCCGCCTGCGCGGGAGCACAAGGACGTTGCGCGACGGGTGGAACAGGCTCCGGCGGAAGCAAGGGCGGCCGCTGCTCCCCGTCCCTCTACTCGCCCCTCTCCATGTCCGACCCTAGCCGACCCGCACGTTCAGCAGGCGGGCGACCTTGCGTTGTAATTCGCCGCCGAGGAACGGCTTCTGCACGATCCTTTCCTCGCTGACGCCGGCGATCGCGGTCAGGTCGGCATAGCCGGTCGCATAGACGATCATGATGTCGGGCCAGCGTTTGGCGACCGCCGCCGCCAGCTCCGCGCCGTTCATGCCAGGCATGGCGAAATCGACCACCATCATGTCGCACTCGCCGCCCTTGCCGGTCAGCCATTCCAAAGCGGAGCCGCCGCTGCCCGCCTCGACCACCTCCGCGCCCAGCCCGCGCAGCACGGCGGCGGTGATCTCGCGCACCGGCGCGTCGTCGTCCACCACCAGCACGCACCGCCCGCGCACATCGCCGTCCTGGTCCGGCGCGGCATGGTTCGGGCCCACGCGGGGCACCCGCCGCCGGTCCTGCGCGCGCGGCAGGTAGACGCGCACGCTGGTGCCGCGCTCCTCCTCTGTCTCGATCGCGACGCCCCCGCCCGATTGCTTGGCGAAGCCGTAGACCTGGGGCAGGCCCAGCCCCGATCCCTTGCCCACCGGCTTGGTGGTGAAGAACGGCTCGAACGCGCGTTCCAGCACCGCCGGCGGCATGCCGCTGCCCGTGTCGGTCACCGCGATCAGGACATAGTCGCCGGGCGCGGGCTCCTCGGGTCGGCGGGGCGGGCCGAGCGTCACATTGTCGGTCTCCACCGTCAGCGAACCGCCCACCTCCATCGCGTCGCGGGCGTTGATCGCCAGGTTGAGGATGATGAGTTCGATCTGGGTCGGATCCACCAGCGCCAGCCACAGGTCCGGCCGCAGCCGGGTATCCAGCTTCACCGATCCCCCCATGGAGCTTTGCAGCAGGTCGCGCATCCCCGCCACCGTGCCGTTGAGGTCGATCGGCCGCGCCTCCAGCCGCTGCCGCCGTGAGAAAGCCAGCAATTGCGCGGTCAGCGCCGCCCCGCGCTCGGCGGCGGTGCGGATGTAGCCCAGCCGCTTGCGCGTCCGCTCGTCCAGCCCCGCTTCCTCCGCCGCCCGCGTCACCAGGTCGACATTGCCCAGCACCACGGTCAGCAGGTTGTTGAAGTCGTGCGCCACGCCGGAGGTGAGCTGGCCGATCGCCTCCAGCCGCTGCATCTGGCGCAACGTCGCCTCCACCCGCTCGCGCTCCTCCATCTGGGCCGACAATTGGCGGTTGGTCGCGGCCAGCTCGCGCGTGCGTTCGGCGATGGCGCGTTCCTGCCCCTCCGACGCCAGGTGAACGTCCGTGGTGTCGACGTCGCAGCCGACATAGCCGACGAAGTGGTCGTCGGTGTAGCGCGGCCGCGCCTCGCAATGCAGCCAGCGCACTTCCCCGTGGCGGTCGATCACCCGGACGTCGCGGGTAAAGGGTTCGCGCGCGGCGAAGGCCCGGTCGAAATCGCCGGAAAAGGCGGCCCGGTCGTCGGGGTGGATGATCTGCTGCCAGCCCCCGCCCATCAGTTCGTCGATCGCGCGGCCGAACATCTCCTCATGCCAATGGTTGGCGAAGATCAGCGCGCCGGCCTGGTCGCACATCCAGATCAGCGCCGGCGCGCTGTCCGCCAGCGTGCGGAAGCGTTGCTCGCTTTCGCGCAGCGCCTCCTGCTGCAGCTTGCGGGGCGTGATGTCCAGCACGGTGCCGATCGCGCGGATGCAGGCGTTGGTATGCGGATCGAAGAAGCCCCGCCCCCGCGCGGACAGCCAGCGGACCACATTGTCCTCGCGCCCGATCGTCCGAAACTCGACGTCGTAGGGCGCGGCCTGATGGGGGTCGAGCGTGCCCGACAGCGCCCGGCGCGCATCCGCCAGGTCGTCGGGATGCACGCCGCGGAAGAAGTCCTCCAGCGTCACGGCCACGCCCGGCGCGATCCCGAACATGGCGCGCGTGCGGTCCGACCAGTCGACCGTCCTAGCCACCAGGTCGACGTCCCAGGTGCCGATCTCCGCCACGTCGGCGGCGAGTTCCAGCGAGCTGCGGCTGAGCGTCAGCTGCGCCTCCGCCCGCACCCGCTCGGATACGTCGTTGCCTTCCACGAAGATGCCGGTAACCCTGCCCTGGTCGTCAAACATCGGCTGGCAGATCACGTCCAGCAGGTGCTCCGCCGCCTTGCCGCCGACCCCACGCAGGCGGAGCGGCACGGCCCGGCCGGAAAAAGGCTTGCCGCTCGCGACCACCTCGTCCAGCAGATCCGCCACCCCCTGCTCGGCAAGTTCGGGCAGCGCCTGTTGCAGGGTCAGGCCCACCACCTCGCGCCCGCCGACCAGCCGCAGGTGCGCGGCATTGGCCAGTTCGAACACATGGCCGGGCTCGCGCAGCACCGCCATGAAGCTGGGCGCCTGCTCGAACATCTGGGCGAGCCGGTCACGGTCGGCATGGGCGCGGCGTTCCGCGCGGACCCGCTGGGTCGTGTCCGTCACCAGGCACAGCACGCCGCCGATCGCCCCGTCATCCTCGCGCACCGGCGAATAGGAGATGTCGAAACACACCTCCTCGCCATAGCCCGCGCGCTCGATGTAGAAGGGACGGTCCTTGGCGCTGACCGCCTCGCCACCATGCAGCACCCGGTCCAGCATCGGCCGCAGGTCGTCCCACAGCTCCGCCCAATATTCGCGCGCTGGGCGGCCGAGCGCGGCCGGATGCTTCACCCCAATCGTGGGGGCATAATCGTCATTGTAGAGCGCGACATAATCCGGGCCCCAGAACAGCACGATCTCCGTCCGCGCCGCCAGCATCATGTTGAGCGTGCGGACCAGCGTGGGATGCCAGCCGGCAGGCGGCCCGAGCGGCGTGTTGCCGTCGAGGGCGGCGATCAGCGCCCCCACGGCGCTGCCCGGCGGAACCCACAATCGTGGTGTCGGCTGCTGGTCCGCCATGCCTACTCCCCCAAGCTACCCCTATCGAAATCGTAGCTTGGCGGCGATGCGAGGGGAAGGCGGGATGACGCTGAAGACGCCGTTTACCGACCGGGAATGGTGGCGCCGACCGTGCGGGGACGCTCGTCCACCGCGGGTACATCCTGCCATCCGCCGCCGAGCGCGCGGAACAGGGTCACCTGTGTCTGCCCCAGCGTCGCGTCCGATTCCGCCTGCGCGGCGCGGGCGGAGATCAGGTCACGCTGCACGTCGATCTGCTCCAGCTGGCTGATCGTGCCGTAGGTCAGGCGCACCCCGCTCAACTGATAGGCGCGCTCGCTGTTGGCGACCGCCTGGACCAGCGCGCGGTTGCGCCGGATCTCCGCGTCATAGCCGGCCAGCGCGCGCTCCACCTCACCCAAAGCGGTCAGCACCGTGCCGTCGAACCGCGCCAGCGACGCGCGCGCCTGCGCCCCCGCCTGCTCCATCCGGGCGCGGGCGGCGGCGATGTTGGGGAAGAACCAGCTGATCAGCGGCCCTACCCCGAACGACAGGCCCTGCCGCGACGTCGCGCCGGACAGCGACGTGCCGATCGCATTGGCCGATCCACCGAGCGAAATGGTCGGGAACAGGTCGGCCGTGGCCAGCCCGATGCGGGCCGTGTCGCCCGCCAGCGTCCGCTCCGCCGAGCGCACGTCCGGCCTGCGCGCCAGCAACGCCGCGCCGTCGCCGACCGGGATCGGACGAACGAGGCGCGGCGCGGCGCGGCAGGCGAGCGCGGCCTGCGGCACCTGCGACGCCGGCCGGCCCAATAGCACCGACAGGTCCGCCAGCGCCTGGTTGCGCAGCCCCTCCAGCTGTTCGGCCTGGGCGCGGGTCTGCTCCACCAGCACGCCCACCCGGCTCAGTTCGTAGTCCGATCCCGCGCCCAGATTCACCTGGCGGCGGGTCAGTTCGTAGCTTTCCTCCACCAGCGCGGTCGACTGGCGCGCGACATCGATCCGCCGGCCGAGCAGGCAGGCGTCGAAATAGGCCTGGGTGGTGGCCGCCGCGACCGTCACCCGCGTCGCGTCGCGCGTCGCCTCCGCCGCCGCCACGTCGGCCCGCGCCGCCTCCAGCGATCGGCGGATGCGCCCGAACAGGTCGACCTCGTAGGACAATTGAAAGCCGCCGCGATAGATGGTGCGGGTGCTGTTGATGTTGGCGGTAGTGCCGGTCGCATTGCCGCTGCCGCCCGTTCCGGTGCCGCCCCCGGTCCCGGACCCGGTGCCGCCGCCCGATCCCGTGCCCGTGCCGGTCCCGCCGCCGTTGCCGATCGCCCCGTTGTTGCCGATCGCGGCGCCGAGCCCGGTCTGGCCGATAGCGCCGCGACCATAAGTGATACCGCCCGTCACCTGCGTCGTCGGCAGCAGGGC
>NZ_CAKTFO010000006.1 GCF_934560975.1 uncultured Sphingomonas sp.
GAGCGACAGGCCGTAGCTGGCATTTTCAAAATTGGTGCCGGGGATGATGCTGCCATCCTCCAGCAGCAGGGCCGCACCTACGCCGAAACGAGAATAAGGCGCGTGCGCGTTCCGCGCGGCCGCCAGCGCATGGTCGATCAGCACCCGGCCGGCGACATCCTCCAAACCTGCTTCAGCCACGGATGTGCAGCGCCGTGATGAGCGTGAACAACCGCCGCGCGGTTGCGAAATCCAGTGTCACCTTGCCCTCCAAACGCTCCATCAGCATCTCCGCGCCCTGGTTGTGCAGGCCGCGCCGCGCCATGTCGATCGGCTCCATCTGCGTCGGCTGCACCTGCGCGCCCAACGCCTGGAAGTAACTGTCGCAGATCGCGAAATAATCCCGGATCGTCCGCCGCAAACGCGTGAGGCCGAGCTTGATCGTTTCCAGCAACTGGCCGCCCGCATCCGCGATCACGATCACCAGCCGCCCTTCCTCCACCGCCAGCGTAACGCGGTACGGACCGGTATAACCGTTGGCAATCGGCCGGCGCGGTTCGAACCGGTTGGCGGCGAGCAGATCGTGGATGGCAATCACCCGCTCGCGGTCGGCGTCGGCCGCACGCTGCGGCAGAGTGTCCCCATCCAGTTCGATCGCGATGATGCGCGGGTCCGCCATGATCGCGCCCGTCTATCGGACGGCGCGGCACTTTTCCACAGAACAGCACACGAATGTTTGTCAGCCGCCCGCTTGAGCCCGTAGCCCATCCGGCGGCATAAGCGGGCCATGCCCGAGCCGCTTCGAATCATCTCCCCGGCGCCTGCCGCCGCGCCCGCCTTGCCCCACAATGTCGAGGCGGAGGCGGCGTTGCTCGGCGCGCTGATGATCGACAATCGCCTGGTGGAGGATGTGCAGATCAAGCTGCGTGCCGATCATTTCCACCAGGCGGTGCATGGCCGCATCTATGAAGCGGTGCTGAAGCTGGTCGACCGCAACATGGTCGCCAATCCCGTGACCCTGCGCCCGATGTTCGAGGCGGATGCGGAGCTGAAGGAGCTGGGCGGGCCCGGTTACCTGGCACAGCTCACCCAATCCGGCGCGGGCCTGATCGGCGCGCGCGACTTTGCGACCCAGGTCTATGACCTAGCGTTGCTGCGTGCCCTGATCGGCGTCGGCCGCGACATGGTCGAGAAGGCTGTGGACACGTCCGACAGCGTCGATCCCAAGAGCCAGATCGAGGAGGCCGAGGTCGCCCTCTATCGCGTGGCTGAGGAGGGGGGCGAGACCGGATCGGTCAAGTCGTTCGGCCAGGCGACGCGGTTGGCGGTGGAGCAGGCGGAGCGCGCGCTCAATTCCGGGGGGCACGTCTCCGGCGTCACCACGGGCTTGGACAGCGTCAACGCCAAGCTGGGCGGCCTGCATCCGTCCGACCTTATCATCCTGGCCGGCCGTCCGGGCATGGGCAAGACCTCGCTCGCCACCAACATCGCCTATAATGCCTCGCGCCGCCTGATCCGCGATCGGGAGGATGGCATTCCCGACGCGAAGTCGGTCGGCGCGTGCGTCGCCTTCTTCAGCCTGGAAATGTCGGCCGACCAGCTTGCCACGCGTATCCTGTCGGAAAACTCCGGCATCAGTTCCGAAAACCTGCGCATGGGCAAGATCAGCCAGCAGGATTTCCGCAATCTCGCCCGTGCCGCCGCCGAGCTGGAAAGCCTGCCGCTCTACATCGACGACACGCCCGGTCTGACCATCGCCGCGCTGCGCACTCGCGCCCGCCGGTTGAAGCGGCAGCGCAATGTCGGCATGATCGTGGTCGATTACCTCCAGCTGCTGCAGGGGTCGGGCAAGGCGTCCGAAAGCAACCGCGTGCAGGAGATCTCGGAAATCAGCCGCGGCCTGAAACAGCTGGCCAAGGAATTGTCGCTCCCGGTGATCGCCTTGTCCCAGCTGAGCCGTCAGGTGGAGCAGCGCGAGGACAAGCGCCCGCAGCTGTCCGACCTGCGCGAATCCGGCTCGATCGAGCAGGACGCCGACATGGTCTGGTTCGTGTATCGCGAGGAATATTACGTCGCCTCGCGCGAGCCGAAGCGTCCGGGCGAGGGCGACGACGCCAAGACCTTCGAGACGCACGATCAGTGGATGCGCGACATGGAGCGCGCCTTCGGCATCTGCGAACTGATTATCGCCAAGCAGCGCCACGGCGCCACGGGCAAGGTGAAGCTGAAATTCGAGAACCGCATCACCAAGTTCAGCGACCTGGCCGAGGATTATGTCGGCTAAGGGCTGATCCGATCGCGCGGTGAGAGCCGGAGGGGCATTTACCGCAAGGCCCCTTTCCTTCCTGAGCGGGGAGGCGCACGGAGGAGCTCGTCCTTTCGGGAGCCTGTCTTGCGTCTCTTCGCCCCGCTGTCCGCGCTTGCCCTCGTCCTTGCCGCGCCCGCCCTTGCCGCGCCTGCTATCGCCGCGCCGATCCAGGTGCCGCCGCTCGCCTTTACGCAGCGGACGCTGCCGAACGGGCTTCGCGTCTTCTCCATGCCGGACAAGAGCGGTACGACCGTGTCGGTTCAGGTGTGGTACGATGTCGGCGGCAAGGACGATCCGCGCGGCCGCTCGGGCTTCGCGCACCTGTTCGAGCATCTGATGTTCAAGGCGACGCGCAACATGCCGGCCGGCACGTTCGATCGCCTTACCGAGGATGTGGGCGGGGCCAACAACGCCTCCACTGACGACGACTTCACCGAATATCACGAGGTTGCGCCCGCCAACCAGCTCCAGCGCCTGTTGTGGGCGGAGGCGGAGCGGATGGGATCGCTGGTGATCGATCAGGCCGCCTTCGCCTCCGAACGCGACGTGGTGAAGGAGGAGCTGCGCGGGGACGCGGCCCGGCCTTATGACAGCCTGTTCCGCCTCTATGTGCCGGCGGCGAGCTATGCCAGGTCCACCTATGCGCGTTCGCCGATCGGCAGCATCGCCGATCTGGATGCCGCCACGGTGCAGGACGTGCGGGCGTTCCACGCGCTCTATTACCGCCCGGACAATGCCGTGCTGGTCGTGTCCGGAAATTATGCGCAGGCCGACCTGGACCGCTGGGTCGACCAATATTTCAGGCCCATTGCCAAACCCGACTGGAAGATCCCGCGCACCACGGCGGCGGAGCCGGTGCGGACCGAAGCGAAACGCTACACCCTGCAAGCGCCCAACACCCCGCTGGCGGCGGTGGTGATGAGCTGGCAGATGCCGCCCGCCACCAGCCCTGATCGCGCCGCCATCAGCGTGATCGACGCGATCCTGTCGGGCGGCGAAAGTTCGCGCCTGTATCAGTCGATGGTCTATCGCGACCAGGTCGCGGCAGAGGCGGGCGTGTCGGCCGACCTGCGCAAAGGCACCGGCATGTTCACGGCATACGCCGTTCTGGCGGGCGGCAAGACGCCCACGGACGGCGAGGCGGGATTGCGGCGCGAGATCGGTCGCCTGCGCGACGCACCGGTCACCGCGGAGGAACTGGCGCGGGTCAAGAACCAGGTCGTCACCTCCGCCCTGAAGCAGCGGGAGACGGCGGAAGGCCGCGCCGCCACACTCGCCGCCAACGTGATCCTGCAAGACGATCCGGCCGCCTCCGACAAGCAGATCGCGCAAATGCAGGCGCTGACGCCCGCCGATATCCAGCGCGTGGCTCGCCGCTGGCTGCCCGACGATCGCACGGTGACCATCACCTATCTGCCCGCCGCCGATGGCGCGACCGCCGGCACGATCCCGGTTGCGGCCGGCGTCGCGCCGGCGGTGCTCGCTGCGCCTGCCAACGTGCCGGTGGTGCAGGCGGCGAGTGATTCCGAACGGATCCAGCCGCCGCCGGCCGGCGCGCCGGTGTCGCCGGTGCTGCCCGCCATCGCAGAGCGTCGGTTGAAGAACGGTATGCGGCTGGTGGTGATCGAGCGGCACGCCTTGCCGATCGTGACCGCCTATCTGGTCGCCAATGGCGGCTCATCCACCGATCCGCAGAACCGCGCCGGGCTGGCGGAAACCACTGCGGAGCTGCTCACCAAGGGCACGACCAGCCTGTCCGCGACGCAGGTGGCGAGCGCGATCGAGGGGCTGGGCGGCGCCATCGGCGGCGATTCCTCGCGCGACGGCATGTTCCTGTCGCTCACGGTCAAGGTGGACGAGGTCCGGCTGGCGATGCGCATCTTTGCCGATTCGGCGCTGCATCCGGCCTTTGCGCAGGAAGAGCTGGAACGCGTGCGCAAGCAGGCGCTGGACGGCTTGAAGGTCGCCTTCACCTCGCCCGAGTCTTTGGTGCCGCTGGTGTCGTCGCGGGTGGTGTTCGGGGATGGACCCTATGGCAAGCCGGCGGACGGTTCGCCCGCATCGATCCAGGCGCTGACCCGGGCGGACATCGTCGCGGGCTATCAGGCACGCTGGCGGCCGGACGCGGTGACCCTGGTGATGGCCGGCGACATCGACGTGGACGGCGCAGCCCGGCTGGCGGAGGAGGCGTTCGGCGGCTGGCAGGCGCCGGCCGCGCCCGTGCCGCCCTTGCCGCAGGCGGGCGCGCCCGTGCCGCCGCGCACGGTGGTGGTCGATCTGCCGCAGACCGGCCAGACGGCCGTCATGGTCGCGCGGGTGACGATCGACCGCAAGGATCCGCGCTTCTACCCGATGCTGGTTGCCAACACCGCGCTCGGCGGTGGCTTCGGCGCGCGCCTGAACCAGGAGGTGCGCGTGAAGCAGGGGCTGGCCTATGGCGCCAGCTCCAGCTTCCAGGCGCGCCGCGCGCCCGGGCCCTTGTCGGCCTATACCCAGACCAAGAACGCGACCGTGCCGGAGGTGATCGGCCTGATGAAGGACGAGATGCGGCGGATGGGGACGGAGCCCGTGCCGGCAACCGAACTCGACGCGCGCAAGGCGTCGCTGGTGGGCGGGTTCGGCCGTCAGATCGAGACCACGGACGGGCTCGCCGGCTATGCCGCCGGCTTGGTGCTGCAGGACGTGCCCTTGTCGGAAATGGGCCGCTTCTCGCCATCGGTACAGGCGGTCACGGCGGATCAGGTCCTGTCCGTGTCACGCGACCTGATCGATCCCAAGGCGGCCAGCGTGATCGTTGTCGGCAAGGCGGCGGACTTCCTGCCGCGCCTCAAGGCAACGGGCACGAACCCGGAGGTCGTGCCCGTCGGTCAGCTCAATCTGGACAGTGCGACGCTGCGTTAAGCGGCGTCGCGGCCCTTGGCTCAGCTGCCGAGAGTCGGGGTTACCGGAGCGGCGGCGTGGACGACCTGCGCCGCCGCCATGATGATGGCGAACCACAAGGCCGCCGATGCGGAGATGATCAGCGCGATGCTGGCGCGCGGCGACCATTTCCTGATCGCTGGCGCGGACGGCTGCGTCGCCACCGTGCGGGCAAGCTGTTCCTGCAACAGCAAGGCAGGCGAGGGCACCGGCCTGGCATCGTGATCGCTCACGTCCACGCCCAGCTTGTGCTGTGGCATGGCGGTGGGGATCGGGTGATAATCCTCGCGAAGCTTACCGAGCGGCATGTTTAATCTCCAGGTAAGTGCGGTCTTGCCCCGCGTCGGTTACCCGCGCGTAAAGCCGAATGGTTGCCGGGTCGTTCATCATCAGCTGATGGCAGACCACGCGGTGGCGATGTCGCCCAGCATCCGGCGGGCATCCTCCAGCGCGGCCGGCCGGGTGGAGCCGGAGGTCGAGATCAGGCGGCGACCTTCACGATAGATCTTGCCCAGATTGTCGGCGATCTCGCCGCCCTTCTGATAGTCCAAAGATGCTTCCAACCCATGAAGGATGGACAGCACGCGCGCCTGCGCGGCGTTGCGCCGGGCATGATCCTGGGTTGCTTCGGTCGCCCGCAGCGTCTCCAGACCCTTTTGCAACTCGTCGAACAGGATCTGGACAAGGCCGTGCGGGCTCGCGCCCTCGACGCGGGCGGCGACATCGATGTCGCGATATCGTGCGCCCGGCGCGCCATAACGGGAAGGTGCTCCGAACATCAGCTCTTGGTCCACACTGCGATTTGTTGGGTCAGGTAACTCTGGGTCGCCTTGTAGGCGTTCACCTGCGTTTCCATGCGCGAGAAGTTGGTGGTCAACTGGTCCTTGTAGGCCGCCTGCGCCGTTTCCAGTTTCAGCCGTGCTTCTGCCAGGTCGATCTTCTTGTCGCTGAACTGTTCGCTCAACGCGCTCAGCAGGCCGTCGGACCGGGTGAGCGCATCGGTGATCGACTTCAGCGCGCCGCTGATGCCGGCATCGACGGTGACGGTGGCGTTTGCAACATTGCCGGTGACCTTGATGATCAGGCCGCCGGCGCCCGACGCGGTCGAGGCGTAGAGCCGCCCGTCGCTGTTCGGAAGACCCGGCTCGCCGTTGATCTTGCCCGAAGCGTTGCCGCCGTTCACGCCCGCGACGATGTCCGTCACCGCATAGGTGCCGGGCTTGGTCGCGCCGGCCGCGCTGGTGACGCTGACCAGCGGGCTGGACGAACGCTGCTGCGGGTTGAACATGCCTTCCACCGCGTCGGGATAGCTGGCGAGCGCGCGGGAAAGGGCCGCCGAATCGACCGACAGCATGCCGTCGCGGCCCGTCGAGACGCCGATTTCCGCAAGCGTCTGCGGGCCGGGGCCGGATTGCAGGGTGGTGGACGGCAGGCGGGCGAGCTGCTGCTCCATCTGCTTCACCGCGCCATGGCCGAACAGCGCGCCCGAGACATTGCCCGACGCGCCGGCGGTGGTGGCGGCGCCGACCTGCTTCTTCAGCTCGTTATAGGCGGCGACGAAGTCGTTCACCGCCTGCGTGATCGCGGCGGTCGGGCGGCTGAAGCCCAGCGACACCATGGTGCCGTGCTTTGCGGCCAGCAGGTTGATCGACACGCCGTCCACCAGATCGCTGATCGTATTGGTCGGGCGACTGATGTCGATGCCATCCTTGCGGACAATAGCGTCCAGCGCGCTCTGCGCCTTGATCATCCCCGTCGCGTCGCCGTCGCCATAGGTGAAGGCCTGGAGCGCATCGTCCGATCCCGCATCCAGCGTGAGGGAGAAGGCGTTGGCGGCACCCATCTGCCCCTTGAGCGCAAGTCGCGCGCCGTTGCCGTCCGTCACCACGCTGGCCGTCACGCCTGCCCCGGCCGCATTGATCGCGCGGGCGAGGCCGGCAAGCGAATCGTTGCTGTCGTCGATCGCGATCGTGGTGGTCGTGCTGCCGACCGTCAGGCTGAAGCCGCCCTTGCCGATCGGGTCGCCGGCCGAGGGGACGTAGCCCGACACCAGGGATTGCGCCTGGGCCAGCTGCCGCACCTCCAGCTGTTCGGAAATGGCGCCGATCGTCGCGCCGGACTTGGTAACGGCGGTGATGATGCTGGCGTCGGACGTGGTCGGCTGCGTTTGCAGCGTCCCGCCGGACAGCAAGGTGTTGAGCGCGGAGGAGAAGGATGTCAGCCCACCCGTCAGTGATGCAAGCGTGCTGATCTTGGCGGTGTTGGCCGTTTCCTTGTCGGTCTGGGCCTTCAGCTTTGGATCATAGCTGGCGGATACCAGGTTCGTGACCATCGACGTGACGTCGAGGCCCGAACCGACGCCCAGCGTATTTGTGATCGACGCCATTGCTGCCCCACTTCCTTCCAGTCTGGTAACGGCACGGACCGCGCCAGCTTAAGTCCTGCAACCGTTAAGATGCGGTGGAATGACCGTTTTCGTCGAACCGGGCCGCCGCCGGCACATCGACCTGGGGCTGGGACACGCCCTCCGCCATCGCCCGGTCGATGTTGAACACGAATGCCAGCACCGTCGCGACGGCGATGTACAGATCCTCGCGGATGATCTCGCCCGCGCGGCTGGTGTAGTAAATGGCGCGGGTCAGCTGGGGATAGCTGAGCCGGGGCACGGCATTCTCGTCCGCCAGTTCGCGCATGGCCTGCGCCACCTCGTCCTTGCCCTTGGCGAGTACGATGGGAGCCGCGTCGAAGCCGGGACGATAGCGCAGCGCGACCGCGAAGTGGGTCGGGTTGGTGAGGATCACGGTGGCTTCCTTCACCGCCTTGCGCGCCGAACTGGACAGCAACTGCCGCTGCCGACTCTTGATATGACCCTTCATTTCGGGCGAGCCTTCGCTCTCCTTATGCTCGTCGCGGACCTGCTGCTTGGTCATGCGCAGGCGGGCCGTGCGCTGCATGAGCTGCATGGGGATGTCGACGCCGGCGATCGCGAGCATGGCCACGCTCATCACCAGCACGGACAGGGTGAAGACATGCCCGATGTCGCCCAGCGCCGCGACGATGTCCTGCCGGCCCAGCCCCATGAACGACGCCATCCGCCCCTTCAGCAGCCAGTAGGCGACGGAGCCCAGCACGATGATCTTGGCGATCGACTTGCCCAGCTCGATCAGGCCCTGCGGCCCGAAGATGCGCTTGATGCCGGACAGCGGGTTGATCTTGGCCGGCTTGAACCCGATCGCGCTCCAGCGGAAGCCAAGCGAGCCCAGCAGGGCAGGCGTGCCGATCGCCGCCACCAGGGTCAATGCGAACAGCGTCACCAGTGGCATCACCACCGGCATGATAAGGCGGGTAAAGGCCTGCATCGGGTCGAAGCCGGTAATATCGTCCGCGCTGAAGGTCAGGCCGGACGCGATCACCCGTTCGCACGCGCCCAGCAGCCAGGGGCCGGCCAGGGCGATCCAGGCGGCACCGGCCATCACCACCAGCGCGGTGCCCAACTCGCGTGACTGGAGGACGTCGCCCTGTTGGGCGGCCTCGCGCAGGCGCTTGCCGGTCGGCGCTTCGGTCTGTTGGTCGCGATCGGGTGCGTCGGACATGGCACTCCCATGGCGTAGCGCGGTTAACGAGCGGTTAGGACGCGGCCCGATTTCGTGACGACCCGCGAACGGCTACAGATGGCGGCATGGCAATCCCGCTCGATCCCGTCCGCTCCGCCTTGTTCCTGCCCGCGTCCAATCCTCGCGCTGTCGCCAAGGCGCGCACGCTGGCGGCGGACCTGGTGATCCTCGACCTGGAGGATGCGGTGGCCGAGGCGGACAAGCATGCCGCGCGCCGGGCGGCGGTGGAGGCCGCCGCCGACTGGCAAGGGCTGCTCGCCATTCGCGTGAACGGGCCCGGCAGCGCGTGGCATGAGGAGGATGTGGCGGCGGTGGCACAATCCGGTGCCGCCCTGATGGTCCTGCCCAAGGTGGATTCGGCGCGGCAGGTCGCCGGACTGCCGCAGCCCGTGCTGGCGATGATCGAAACGCCGGCAGGGATCTATGCGGCACGCGAGATCGCGGCGGCAGACGGCGTCGCCGGGCTGCTCGCGGGATCCAACGACCTTGCCGCATCGCTCCGCGCGGCGGGGCGGGAGGGGCTGACGCTCGCGCTCCAGTCCATCGTCCTGGCAGCGCGGGCGGCGGGGGTGATCGCGCTCGACGGCGTTCACAACCAACTCGACGACCCCGACGGGTTCGCGGCGGATTGCCGCGCCGGGCGTGCGGCGGGATTCGACGGCAAGTGCCTGATCCATCCCGATCAGGTGGCGCCCGCCAACCGCATCTTCGGCCCCTCGCCGGAGGAGGTGGAGGAGGCTCGCGCGCTGGTGGCGGCCGCGAAGGGCGGGGCGGAGCGATTTCGAGGCCGCATGATCGAAACGATGCATGTCGCAAGCGCACGGCGCATCCTGCAACAGGCGGGAGTGGCCTAGCTTTGCGACGCGTGCCGCCCTATATGGCCCCGAATCCTTCTTACATCCGCGGGGATTCATGACCATCGAGATCGGCCTTACTTTCGACGACGTGCTCCTCCGGCCCGGCGCGTCCGATGTGGTGCCGACCGATGCCGACACGCGCACCTTCGTCACGCGTGCGATCAAGCTGAACATCCCATTCCTGTCGTCCGCCATGGACACGGTGACCGAAGCCGACATGGCGATCGTCATGGCGCAGCTCGGCGGGATCGGCGTACTGCACCGCAACCTCGACGTGGAGGAGCAGGCCGCCGCCGTGCGCGCGGTGAAGCGGTTCGAGAGTGGCATGGTGGTGAACCCGATCACACTCACGCCCGCCCAGACGCTGGCCGATGCGCGTGCGCTGATGGAGCGGCATCGCATTTCCGGCTTTCCGGTGGTGGAGGATAGCGGCAAGCTGGTCGGTATTCTGACCCACCGCGACATGCGCTTCGCCGAACGCGCCGACCAGCCGGTGGCCGAACTGATGACCAGCCAGAACCTGGTCACCGTGCAGGCCGGCGTCAGCAGCGCGGAGGCCCAGCGCCTGTTGCACCAGCGCCGCATTGAAAAGCTGCTGGTGGTGGACGAAAGCTACCGCTGCGTTGGCCTGATCACGGTCAAGGATATCGAGAAGGCGGTCACCTATCCCTCCGCCACCAAGGATGCCGCCGGTCGCCTGCGCGTCGCCGCTGCCACCACGGTCGGGGACAAGGGCTTTGCCAGGACCGAGGCTTTGGTCGACGCCGAGTGCGACCTGATCGTGATCGACACCGCTCACGGCCATAATCGCGACGTCGCCCGCGCGGTGGAGCGGGTGAAGAGGCTGTCCAACTCGATCCAGGTGATCGCCGGCAATGTCGCCACGGCCAAGGCGACGCGGGCGCTGATCGATGCGGGTGCGGACGGGATCAAGGTCGGCATCGGCCCGGGCTCGATCTGCACCACCCGCGTCGTCGCGGGCGTCGGCGTGCCGCAGCTGACGGCGGTGATGGAATCGGCCGAGGAAGCGTGGAAGGCCAACGTGCCGGTGATCGCCGATGGCGGCCTGCGCACCTCCGGCGACGTCGCCAAGGCGCTGGCGGCGGGCGCGTCGACCGTGATGGTCGGATCGCTGCTGGCCGGCACGGACGAAGCGCCGGGCGAAACCTTCCTGTACCAGGGTCGTGCGTTCAAATCCTATCGCGGTATGGGCAGCGTCGGCGCGATGGGGCGCGGCTCGGCCGACCGCTATTTCCAGGGTGAGGTCAAGGATCAGCTGAAGCTGGTGCCGGAAGGGATTGAGGGGCAGGTGCCGTACAAGGGCCCGGCCAAGGACGTGATCCACCAGCTGGTCGGCGGTGTGAAGGCGGCGATGGGCTATACCGGCGCGCCCACGCTGGAGGAGCTGCGCAAGCGCGCCCGCTTCGTCCGCATCACCAATGCCGGCCTGCGCGAAAGCCATGTCCATGACGTGTCGATCACGCGCGAGGCACCGAACTATCCCAGCCTTGGTTGACCTTCGTCCCGGCTTTTGTCGGAACCTTCCCGGACCAGCGCAGCAATGACTCCTGCCGCACGCCTCCAGGCCGCGATCGAGATCCTCGATGCGGTGGTCGACGCCGCGCGATCGGGCGGGGCTGCCGCCGACACGCTGATCGCGCGCTATTTCAAGACGCGGCGCTATGCCGGGTCGAAGGATCGTCGCGCCATTCGCGACCTGGCTTATGCCGCGATCCGCCGCGCCGGCGAGGTGCCGGCCAACGGGCGCGCGGCCTTGATCGGTCTGGTCGCGGACCGGCCGGAGCTGGCGGCGCTGTTTGACGGATCGCCCCATGGTCCCGCCCCGATCACGGGCGAGGCGGGCGCGCCCGCCGGCGTGGCGCCAGGCTGGCTGACCGAGCGGCTGGCCGCGTCGCTTGCCCCCGACGAACTGCCCGCCTTGCTGACGCGTGCGCCGCTCGACTTGCGGGTGAACCGGCTCAAGGCGGACCGTGCGGCGGTGCTTGACATGGTGCCGGAGGGCACGCCCGGCACGCTCTCCCCCGACGCCGTGCGCCTGCCCGAAGGCACGCAGGTCGAAGCCTTGCCGGCTTTCGCCGACGGGCTGATCGAGGTGCAGGACGAAGGCAGCCAGCTGGTGGCCCAGGCCGCGGCGGCGGCGCCCGGCATGACGGTGGTCGATCTCTGCGCTGGGGCGGGCGGCAAGACGCTGGCGCTGGCGGCGGAGATGGCGAACCAGGGCCGGCTGATCGCGTGCGACGTGGATCGGGCGCGGCTGCAGCGTCTGACGCCACGAGCGGAGCGGGCGAGCGCATCGGTCGAGACGCGCCTGCTGGATGCCGGGCGCGAGACAGTCGCGCTGGCGGAGTTGCACGACCAGGCCGATGTGGTGCTGGTCGATGCGCCCTGTTCCGGCACCGGCACGTGGCGGCGCAATCCCGAGGCGCGCTGGCGCCTGACCCCGCAGCGGCTGGAGCGGCTGTGCGCGATGCAGGCGCATGTGCTGGCGCTTGCCGCGCCGCTGGTGAAGCCGGGCGGTCGGCTGGTCTATGCCGTCTGCTCGCTGCTGGACGAAGAGGGGCGGGACCAGGCCGAGGCATTCCTGCGCGACCATCCCGGCTGGTCCGCCGCGACCTTGCCCATCCCCGCCCGCCCGCATGGTCCGGGCGCGCGGCTGACCCCCGCCAGCGACGCCGTGGATGGCTTTTTCGTCGCAGCCTTCGTGCGGGCATGCTAGGACGATCCCCTTGCGTGCCGTGGAGCTGTTGATGCGCTTTTCCCCCTACGCCATCGCCTTGGCGCTGGCGCTCGCCACCGTATCCTCCTCCAGCATCGGCCAGCGACCCGACAGCCAGATCGATCCGCGCAGCATGGCGCTGCTCCACAAGGGGGAGGCATTGCGTGCCGCCGGCGACCTGCCCGGCGCGAACGACATGCTGGAAACCGCGCTGGCGGTGGACCCACGCAACCGCGCAGTTTTTGTCGCCCTGGGGCGCGTGGCCACCGCTCAGAACCTGCCGGGCAAGGCGATCCGCTATTATCGCGACGCCCTGGTGCTCGATCCCAACGACGTGACGGCCCTGTCCGGCCAGGGCGAGGCGATGGTGCAGAAGGGCGCGGTGGAGCGCGCACGCGTCAATCTGACCCGCATCAACCAGCTGTGCAAGGGCGCCTGTCCCGCCTCCGCCGCCCTCAACGCCGCGCTCGCCAAGGGGCCGCCGCCGGTGGTGACGGCGCAGGCGAACACCACCGTGCCGCCCAAGGGCCAGGAAGAGGCCACGCAGAAGCCGCAATGATGCGGTCAGCGTAGGCGACATCTGGTCCTGCTGCTCCGCCGCCTTGTTGTCACCCTGCCGTGCAGCATCGAGTACCTCCTCGTGCTCCCGCGCAGGCGGGAGCACGAGGAGGTCTGGTGATACCGTTGAGGGTTCTGGCTCAGCATTCGCGGCAGCACTTGCGCGATGAGTCCGACAGCGTCCTATGCCGAACCCAGCAACGTTGAAGCATTGTGTCCCAGGCAAGGCCGGAACCCTGGAGGTGGAACCCTTGCATCCGCCAACGCTCCAGCCTGCGCCGGAGCATGGAGCCAACTCGATCGATCGTTACCGCGCGTCCATGGCGCGGGCGATCGCCACATAATCGTCCACCGTCAGCGTCTCGGCCCGGCGGGTCGGGTCGATCCCAAGACCCTCCAGCATGTCGAGCGCGCCGGGCAAAGCCTTCAGGCTCTGGCGCAGCATCTTGCGGCGCTGGCCGAAGGCGGCGGCGGTCAGTTTCTCCAGCGTGCGCGCGGATGCACCCTCCGGCATGGCGGCGGGCACGATGTGCACCACCGCCGACATGACCTTGGGCGGGGGCACGAAGGCGGAGCGATGCACCGGGAAGGCGATGCGCGCCGTCGCCCGCCATTGGGCCAGCACCGCCAGCCGGCCATAGGCGTCGGTGTCCGGACGCGCCACGATCCGTTCCGCCACTTCCTTCTGGAACATGAGCGTGAGCGAGCGCCACCAGCACGGCCATGTCTCGCCCCCCAGCCACCGCACCAGCAACGCGGTGCCGACATTGTAGGGTAGGTTGGCGACGATGTGCGCGCCCGTTCCGACCTCCGCCGCGGCATCGATCGCCAGCGCGTCGCCCTCGATCACGCGCAGCCGGCCGGGCGCCGCCTCGCCAAGTTCCGCCAGTGCCGGCAGGCAGCGGCGGTCGCGCTCCACGGCGGTGACCTCCGCCCCGGCATCGAGCAAAGCGCGGGTCAGGCCGCCCGGACCGGGCCCGACCTCGAACACCCGCTCGCCCTCCAGCGGACCGGGCACGCGGGCGATGCGGGCGAGCAACTGGCCGTCGAGCAGGAAGTTCTGGCCGAGCGACTTTTCAGCCGACAGGCCGTGCCGCGCGATCACCTCGCGCAGCGGCGGAAGGTCCAACGTCATGCGCCGCGCGCACGATGGGCCGCGCACTGCCCGGCCAGGCGGATGGCGGCGATCATGGCACCGGGATTGGCCTGGTTCGTGCCGGCAATGGCGAAGGCGGTGCCATGGTCCGGCGCGGTGCGGACGATCGGCAGGCCGAGCGTGACGTTCACGCCCTCGTCGAAGTGCAGCGTCTTGATCGGCACCAGCGCCTGGTCGTGATACAAGCAGAGCGCGGCGTCATAATCCGCCCGCGCGCGCGCGTGGAACATGGTGTCCGCCGCCAGCGGGCCCACAATGTCCATGCCCTCGCCACGCAACTGTTCCAGCGCGGGGGCCAGAATGTCGATCTCCTCCCGGCCCAGCGCGCCGCTCTCGCCCGCGTGGGGGTTGAGGCCGGCAATGGCCAGGCGCGGGCGTTCGATCCCGAAATCGCGGATCAGCCCGCGCTCCGTCACCCGTGCGCGCGCCATCACCAGCTCGGGCGTCAGCGCCTCTGGCACATCCTTCAGGGGAATGTGAATCGTGATCGGCACCGTGCGGAGTGTCGGACCGGCCATCATCATCACGGCATTGCCCCGCCCGATGCCGCAGCGTTCGGCCACGAATTCGGTCTGGCCGGGAAAGGCGAAGCCAATCCCATACAATTGCGACTTGGATACCGGCGCCGTCACCAGCCCGCTTGCGCCGTCCGACCGCGCCAGTCCGACGCCCAGTTCCAGCGAGTCGAGTGCGCAGCGCGCGCCGGGCGGATTGGGCAGGCCCGGCACGATCTCGCCCGCATCTTCCACCTGGATGATCGGCAGCGCGTCCGGGAATATGGCCGCGGCATCGGCCGGCCCGGAAATGCGGGCGATAGGGCCGTCCCACACGGCTGCGATCGAGCGCGGGTCGCCGATCGCGAAAAAAAGCGGCAAAGCGTCCTCGCGCCGGCGCGCCCACGCCTTGGCCGTGATTTCCGGACCGATGCCGGCGGGATCGCCCAGCGCGACCGCCAGCGGCGGCACGTCAGCGATATTCGATGATGGCATCGCGCCGCAGATCGCGCAGATAGCGGCGGGCGCGCAAGTTTACGCGATCGTCGGACATTTGCGATTGGATTTGCTCGAACGACGGCAGCGACGGACTCTCCGGCTCGTCGCGTCCGCACACCACCAGTGCGCGCACGCCTTCCTCCGAACTGCCGAAGGGCGGCGTGGCTTCACCCACCCGCAAGCCCAGCATGATGTTCTGCAGCGCGGGCGGGAAGTCCCGCACGCGGATCGCATCATTGTCGACCACCGTGCCGTTGATCTTCTGCGCAAAGGCCGCGACCTCGCCGCAGCCCTTCAACTGCTTCAGCCCCTCGGTAAAGGCGTCCAGCCGTGGCTTGGCCGCCTGCGCGCTGGCATTGGCGGGAAAGTTGATGCTGATCTGTTTCAGCGACAGCGCGGTATCGCGCGGGTCGGTAACCAGGATCTGGCGCTTGTCGATCAGCGCCAGGATCGAAAAGCCGCCGCCGACCGGCACGGGTCCGGCCAGCGTTCCCGGCTGCATCTGCGGCAACAGGGTGCTGAGCGCATCGGGCAATTGTTCGGAGCGGACCCAGCCGAGATCGCCGCCCACCGCCGCCGTCGACGCCTCGGAATATTGGCGCGCATAAGCGGGGAAGGACGCGCCCTGCCGCACCTGTTCCACGATGCGCTGCGCATTGGCGCCGACCTGGTCCTGCGTGGCGGGCGTGGCCGACAAGAAGATTTCGCTGACGTGATATTCGGCCGATCCCTTGGACGCTTCCAGCCGGGAAATGACCTGCCGCACCTCTTCGTCGCTGACGCTGACGTAGGGCTCCACCTCGCGCGAGAGGACGCGGCGCCAGGCAATTTCCGACTCGATCTGGCGACGGAGCGACGCGATATTGGAGCCCTGGCTCCTCACATATGCGGCGAAGTCGGTCGGCGTCCGCTTGAACTGGCGGGCGATACGGGCGACGGCATCGTCGATCTCCTTGCGATCCGGCGTCAGCTTGTTGGCCGCCGCCTCCTGGATCTGGAGCGTTTCGTCGATCAGGTTGGACAGGATCTGGACACGCAACTGCGCGCGCTCCTCGTCATTCACCTTGCCCTGGCTGGACACGAGGGCGAGGGCCAGCCGCTGGTCCACGTCGGTATCGGTGATGATGGCGCCGTTGACGATCGCGGTCGCCTTGCGGACCGACGGGTCGTGCGGGGCCCGCACGGCGACATTGTTGGGGATGTTCAGGTTGCCCGTATTCGGCGCCTGATCGGCCTGCGCGCGTCCGATCGTCGCCGTCCCGGTGGCCAAGGCCGCCGTCAGCAGCGCCGTGCCTGCACGCAAACCCCAATATCTTGCCTTCACGCCCGCTCCGTCGCTTGCCGCTCGTCTGGTCCGCCATCGTCTCATGCGGCTGAACCCACGCTTAGCGGCCAACATTCTTCAAAGCCAGCCGCAAGCTGAAGGTGCTGCCGCGCCGCGCATCGCCGGTCGGGTCATAATCGCGCCTCCAGGTCAGGCCGAGCGACACGCATTCATCTTCATATTGCACGCCCAGGCGCTGGCGCACCGGTTCGTACCCGTCGCTGAGCGAGCCAGGATCGTCCGCGCTGCTGGTCAGGTCGACCACGGTGGAGCCGAACACCGACCAGTAACGCGCCAGACGGACGCGCCCGCCCAGGCGAAGCTCCGTCCGGTCACGCAGATCCTCGATCGACGGATCGATATCGCGGTTGAGGCGGAGGTAGCCGATCTGGAGATAGGTGGTGCGGCTGCCGACGATCGCGTCGATCTCGTTCCGGCGGATCGCCAGATTGTCCTTGTCGAGCCGGAAGCGATGGGTGAACTCGATCCAGTCGCCGTACCGGACCGAGACCCGGCCGACATAATCGGAAAAACGTTCGGACAGGCCGGTGCCGGCGGGGAGCAGGGTCGGCTCCGACGTCAGGCGATAGCTCTGGCCGATCACAGCCCGCACTTCGAACCGGGGGAGAGCGAAATTATATTCGCCGCCATAGGTGACGCGGCTGGAATCCTCCCACCGATCATAGCCGGAGAAACGGTTGAGCGCGAACAGGTTGCTGTCTTCCAGATCGACCGCACGGGCATCTTCGTCGGGAATGACCAGGTTCTTGGTGTGCGGGCTCGCCACCACCTGCACGCGCGGGGTGACCGTCTGATTGCCGCCGAACACTTCGCCCACGAACGGCCAGCGCATGTCTGCCGCCAGCGCCGCCACCTGCCGCACATGCCACCCCTCGGCGCCGCGATAGAGCGGCGTGGCGGTCGCGAGCACGTCGTTGGTGTGGTACAGGTCGGTCCGGCCATAGGCGGTGAAGGTGACCTCCTGACCCAGGTCGGTCAGTTTGCGCAGGTCCCAGCGCAGGCCGCCGAACACGCGTTGCGTATCCTGCCCGTCCGTGCGGATCAGCGACAGGCTGTTCGCCTGCGCCTGAAACGTGCCGCCCAGCCACGGATCGGCAAAACGCTTGCGATAGTCCACGGCGGGAAGCGCGATCGGCTGCTGCCCCTGATTGAAGCCGGGGCGCAGGTCCTGCACGAACCAGCCGGCTACCGACAGGTAGGAATCGGGATCGATCCGCTCCGCCTTCACCGTGGAGCGCAGGCGGTCGTCGTTGGAGATGTCGTACCGCTTCATGAACGTGCGGTCGCTGGCCACGCGCGCAGCGCCGGACACCGTCCAGTAAGGCCCGAACTGCCACGTGCCGTTCGCGTCGATATAGCCGCGTATGCCCCGGTCCTTGTCGGCGTCGGGGAGGCGCACGACGCTGGCGGGCAGGCGGGAGCCGTAGGTGCCCATCGCGCTGACCCGGTAGGCGCCGTTCGCGTCCAAGGCCCGATAGGTGCCTTCCAGCGCCGGCAGCACCTTGGTGTAGAGATGCGGCGTGATCGTCAGGTCGCGGTTGGGCCCGAAGGTGCGGTAATAAGGCTGGGCATATTCCAGGCCGGTCGCGTTGCTGACCTGCACCTGCGGCAGCAGCAGGCCCGATCCGCCGCTGCCGGGTTCCGATCCGTCGGGATGCGAGAAACTGGGCAAGGCCAGGATCGTCTGCCCGAACAACGCCAGCCGGGCATTGTGGTAGAAGATGCGATGCCGCCCCTGGTCGATCACGACGCGCAAGGCGGTGATCTGCCACGACGGGCGCTTGGGGCAGCCGTCATTCCCCTCGACCGAACAGGGCGTATAGGCGGCATGATCCAGCACGGTGCGGTCGCCGCGTCGTTCGCCATGCCGCGCCGCCAGCCGTCCGCCATCGGCCAGCACCATGTTGTCCGCCACGCCGTCGTGCATCTCGTCGGTCAGCAGGATGTCGTCGGCGTAGGCGGTGTCCCCGTCACGATTGGCGAGCGCGACATTGCCGGTGGCGCGCACCTCGCCCGTGGCGCGGTTCCACGTCACCTTGTCGGCACGCAGGCGGTTGCCGTTGCGCAGCATCCGCACATCGCCCGTCGCCGTCACGATATCGGCATTGTCGTCATAGTCGAGCGTGGCGGAGGAGAATGTTACGTCTTGGTCGCTCGTCGGAGCGAGGCCCGCGACCTCGGCGGCGTCGGCCGGCGGCGTCGCGGCGCGGCTGGTAAGATCCTGCGCAAGGGCAGGCGAGCCGACGATGACGAAACCGACCAATGCGGCCCACGCCGCGCCATTCCGTCCCCAGCTTCTTTGCCGCATGGCGCGCGCCGTAACGACACCTTGGCTGCGCCGCAATCGGCTAAAACGATCGCCGCCTGCCCTTTGACAGCCGGGAGAGGGGACCTAGATAGGTGCAAACCCATCAAGAAAGGCGCTCCCTTGATCACCATCTCCTTCCGCGCCGATTGCCCCGCCGGTGCGCGCGCGATCGCCGTTCCCGTCACCGCAGCCGATGCGGGCGAGCTGCGCCTGCCCTCCTACCTGCGGCAGGCTGAGGGCGTCGCGCGGGCGGCTGCGGCCGGGTTTACGGGCGACGCCGGATCGATCGTGGAGGTCCATGCCGATATCGACGGCACGATCCGCCGCCTGATCCTGGTCGGCACCGGGGCCGGCAACGATGGCGATGCGGAGCGCGCGGGCGGGGCGCTGACGGCGCGGCTCCTGACCTCTGGCGAAACCGGCGTGGTCGTGGACGCAAGCGGGTTCGACGCGCCGCGCCGCGCGGCCTTTGCCGCGTCGCTGGCGCAGGCCGCCACTCTGCGCAGCTGGCGCTTCGATGCCTATCGCACCAAGCTGCCGGCCAAGTCCAAGCCGACCCTGACCGCGATCGAGATCGTGGTGGGTGAGCAGGTGCAGGCGGCGGAGCAGGCCTGGGCGCCGCTGTCCGCCGTCAGCGAAGGCGTGGCCTTTGCCCGCGCTTTGGTGACGGAGCCGGGCAACATCATCTACCCCGAAACCTTCGTGGAGCGGTGCCGCGCGCTGGAGGCCCTGGGCGTCACGCTGGAGGTGTTGGACGAGGCGGCGATGCGCGAACTCGGCATGGGTGCGCTGCTCGGCGTGTCGCAAGGGTCGGAGCGCGAGGCGCGGGTGCTGGCGCTGCGCTATGACGGCACCGCCGGTGCGGTCGAGCAGCCGACCGTGTTCGTGGGCAAGGGCGTGACCTTCGACACCGGCGGCATCAGCCTGAAGCCTGGGCCGGGCATGGAGGATATGAAGTGGGACATGGGCGGCGCGGCGGCGGTGGCCGGCGCGCTGCACGGCCTGGCCGGACGCAAGGCCAAGGTCCATGTCGTCGGCGTATGCGGTCTGGTCGAGAACATGCCGGACGGCAAGGCGCAGCGTCCGGGCGACGTGGTCACCACCATGTCGGGCCAGACGGTAGAGGTACTGAACACCGACGCCGAGGGGCGGCTGGTGCTGTGCGACGTCATTACCTGGGTGCAATCGCGATTCAAGCCCAAGACCATCGTCGATCTGGCCACCCTGACCGGCGCGATGATCGTCAGTCTGGGCCACGAACATGGCGGCATCTTCTCCAACGACGATGCTCTGGCCGATGGGCTGCTGTCCGCCGGCAAGGCGGTGGGCGAGAAATTGTGGCGCTTCCCGTTGAGCGAGGCCTATGACAAGCTGATCGACAGTCCGATCGCGGACATGAAGAATATCGGCCCGCGCGAGGCCGGCTCCATCACCGCGGCGCAGTTCATCGCCCGCTTCGTGGAGGAAGGCGTGGCCTGGGCGCATCTCGACATTGCCGGCATGGTATGGGCGGCCAAGCCGAGCCACACCTATGACAAGGGCGCAACCGGCTATGGCGTGCGCCTGCTTGACCGCTTCGTCACGGATCGGCTGGAGGCCTGAAGCCGGGCGCCAAGCGCAAAGCGCCAAACGGCGAGGGGCTCTCCCGCTTGCCACGCACGGCGCGCCCGGCTAGAGGCGCGCCACTTTTCCGACAGCTATAGATGGAGCCGCCGGCCATGGCCGTGACCCGCACCTTTTCGATCATCAAGCCCGACGCGACCCGCCGCAACCTGACCGGCGCGGTCACCAGGATGCTGGAGGAAGCCGGCCTGCGCGTCGTCGCGTCCAAGCGCATCCACATGACCAAGGAACAGGCCGAGGGCTTCTACGCCGTCCACAAGGAGCGGCCCTTCTTCAACGACCTGGTCACCTTCATGATTTCCGGCCCGGTCGTCGTCCAGGTGCTGGAAGGCGAGGACGCCGTGAAGCGCAATCGCGACATCATGGGCGCCACCAACCCAACCAATGCCGACGCGGGCACCATCCGCAAGGAACTGGCCGAGTCGATCGAAGCCAATTCGGTTCACGGTTCGGACTCCGAAGAGAATGCGGCGATCGAGATCGCCTACTTCTTCAAGCCGGAAGAAATCGTCGGCTGACCTATCTCCCGCTGGCGGCGTTGAACATGGCGCACGGAGGGAGATGATCCTGCAAGGTGCGCGTACCTGGCGGTGCGTGCACCTTTTGCATGTGCGGTAAACATTATTGCAATCGTCAACAGCTTGTTAATCATACATCAGTCGTCAAACATGGATCACCCCGTGCGAAAAGCGGGGCATGGATGGAGGCGTAACGATGGTGCGTAAGCTTGGTCTGAAGCAGGCGATGACGGCCGCAGTGGCTCTGGTCGGTGCGTGCGTGGCGGCGATGCCGGCCAATGCGGCAACGTCGGTCTGGAAGTTCACGGGCACCTGCCTTGATTGCACCACCCCGGGGGCGAAATCTCCGGCTACCGGTACGCTGACGCTGCAGGATTATACGGCTGGCGAGGCGCTAACCACCGCTAACTACGTCAGCTTCACGTACAGCTCGCTGCTCTACCCGACGCTCGACTTCGGTGCGGCGACCGGTTTCAGCGGCTCGCTCGTCAACGGCGCTTCCGACGTGACGCTTTTCTCGCTCGACGGCCTGAACCTGAATGCGTTCGCTACGGCCAGCAACGGTTCCTTCTCCCTGGTCCGGACCTTCCTCGGCGACATCGGCGAGAATGGCACGTGGCAGGAAGTCGTTCCTTCGGGCGCTGTGCCGGAAGCGGCCACCTGGGGCATGATGCTGGTCGGCTTCGGCGCGATGGGCGCGACGCTGCGCCGTCGTCGCTCGGTGACGCTGCAGAACGCCTGACCTTTACGTCACAATGACGCGGTACGGCCGTCCGGGGCGTTGTCCCCGGGTGGCCGTTTCGTTAACAGGAGCCTCCAATCGCCGGGAGTGACGTGCGCATGACGCCGATCGTGAAGGCCATCCTCGACAAGTACGAATCCGACAATCCGGGCGTGAAGACCAATCTTGCCCGGATCCTGATGCAGGGGCAGCTGGGCGGCACCGGCAAGCTGCTGATCCTGCCTGTCGACCAGGGGTTTGAACATGGCCCCGCGCGTAGCTTCGCGATCAACCCAGCCGGCTACGACCCGCATTACCACTACCAGCTGGCGATCGATGCCGGCCTGTCGGCCTATGCCGCACCGCTCGGTCCGCTGGAAGCGGGGGCGGCCACCTTTGCCGGCCAGATCCCGACCATCCTGAAGCTCAACAGCTCCAACAGCTGGGCGACCACCAACGACCAGGCGGTCACCGCCACCGTCGCGGACGCGCTGCGCCTGGGGTGTGCGGCGATCGGCTTCACCATCTATCCCGGCTCCGACACCATCTTCGAGCAGATGGAGGAGATCCGCGAATTGTCGGCCGAGGCGAAGGCCGTCGGCATCACGACCGTGATCTGGTCCTATCCGCGCGGCGGCAAGCTGTCCAAGGAGGGCGAACTGGCGCTCGACGTCGGCGCCTATGCCGCGCACATGGCGGCCCTGCTCGGCGCGCACATCATCAAGGTGAAGCTGCCCACCGCGCATATCGAGCAGGACGAGGCCAGGAAGGCCTATGAGGGCACCGACTGGTCGAACCAGGCCGACCGGGTGCGGCACGTCGTGCAATCCTGCTTCGCCGGGCGGCGGATCGTGGTGTTTTCCGGCGGCGCCAGCAAGGGCGCGGCGGATATCTACCAGGATGCGCGCGACATCCTGGCGGGCGGCGGCAACGGGTCGATCATCGGCCGTAACAGCTTCCAGCGCCCGCGCGAGGACGCGCTGGAGCTGCTCGGCCGCATCATTCGAATCTACAAGGGCGAGGAATAAGGCAGCGCCCATCCCGCGCGCGCCTCTCACAGGCGCGCGTGGACCGGCATTGCAGGCGCCGGCATGCCGCACGAGACGCTTGACCGCCGTCCACGCGGGGTGGAAGGCCCCGCGCATGGTTCACCCGGATGACCGGGTTAGATGGCGAGAGCGGGTATGCAGGACTTTCCAGGCGACGATATTCCGGACGACGAGGTCGATCTGGATCCCGGTTTCGCTGACCGTTTCGACCGCGAGCCCCGCCGGGCCTGCCAGCTCTACCTGATCTCCCCGCCCGCCTTGCAGGACGACTTTGCGGACCGGCTGCTGCGCGCGATCGACGCCGGCCCGGTGGCCGCGTTCCAGCTGCGGCTGAAGGGCATCAACGAGCATGAGATTGCGCGCCTGGGCGAGCCGCTGCGCCGCCTCTGTGCCGACCGCGACGTGGCGTTTATCGTCAACGACAGCCCCGGCCTCGCCAAGCGGCTGGGCGCCGACGGCGTCCATCTCGGCCAGGAGGATGGCGATCCGCGCGACGCGCGCGCCTTGCTCGGTGCCGATGCGCAGATCGGCGTGACCTGCCACGACAGCCGCCACTTGGCGATGGAGGCGGGGGAGGCCGGGGCGGACTATGTCGCGTTCGGCAGCTTCCATCCCACCTCCACCAAGGAGGTGCGGCATCGCCCCGATCCCTCCATCCTCGGTTGGTGGAGCACCCTGTTCGAGGTGCCGTGCGTCGCAATCGGCGGCATCACCCCGGCCAACGCCGCGCCCCTGATCGAAGCGGGGGCCGATTTCCTGGCGGTGTGCGGCGCGGTGTGGAACGATCCCGCCGGCGAGGCTGGCGCGGTTGCCGCATTCGCGCGCGTACTGGATTCCACGCACGCGGCCTAATCCGACGTTATCCGAAACAATGTTGCGCTACGCAGAGGAGGATCCTAGCAAAATTGCTAATCGAGCGTTGGTCCGCCGTCGTGTCCCTTGAGTCCGGCCGCTCGGAGGCCTAGTTGGCGCGGATCATGTCCGAACCCCGCACCCTGTATCAAAAGATCTGGGACGCCCATGTGGTGTCCCGTCGCGACGACGGCACCTGCCTGATCTATATCGACCGCCACCTTGTGCATGAGGTGACGAGCCCGCAGGCGTTCGAGGGGCTTCGTGTGGCTGGGCGCGGGGTGCGCCGGCCGGACCTGACGCTGGCCGTGCCGGACCACAATGTGCCGACCACCGCGCGCGTGGACGCCCATGGCGAACGCCTGCCGATCGCGGACCCGGAAAGCGCCAACCAGCTTGCGGCGCTGGCCCGCAACACCGCCGAGTTCGGCGTGCGCATGTTCGATGAGATCGCGGCGGAGCAGGGCATCGTCCATGTGGTCGGGCCGGAACAGGGCTTCACCCTGCCGGGCACGACCCTGGTCTGCGGCGACAGCCACACGGCGGCGCACGGGGCGCTGGGGGCGCTGGCGTTCGGCATCGGCACGAGCGAGGTCGAGCATGTGCTGGCTACGCAGACCCTGCTGCTGAAGCAGTCCAGGACGATGGAGATCCGCGTCGACGGCACGCTCGGCTACGGCGTGTCGCCAAAGGACGTGATCCTGGCGATCGTCGGCAGACTGGGCGCGGCGGGCGGTACCGGTTATGTCGTCGAATATACCGGCTCGGTCATCCGCGACATGTCGGTCGAGGGGCGGCTGACGGTCAGCAACATGGCGATCGAGCATGGCGCGCGCTCGGGCCTGATCGCGCCGGACGACAAGACCTTCGCCTATCTGGCGGGGCGCCCGCTCGCGCCCGAAGGCGAGGCATGGGACAAGGCGCTGGCCTATTGGCGCACGCTGCCGACCGATGCGGCCGCGCGCTACGACACGGTCGTGACACTCGACGCCAGCGAGATCGCGCCGAACCTGACCTGGGGCACCAGCCCCGAGGATGTGGTGCCGATCACCGGCGCGGTGCCCGATCCGATGAGCTTCGCCGACCCGTCAAAGCAGGAGGCCGCGCGCAAGTCGCTGGCCTATATGGGGCTGGAGCCGGGCACGCCGATGCGGGACGTGGCGGTGGAGAATATCTTCATCGGCAGCTGCACCAACAGCCGGATCGAGGATCTGCGCGCCGCCGCCGCCGTGGCCAAGGGACGGCACATCGCCGGCAATATCCGCCAGGCTTTGGTCGTGCCGGGGTCCGGGCTGGTCAAGCGACAGGCCGAGGCCGAGGGGCTGGACCGCATCTTCACCGAAGCGGGATTCGAGTGGCGCGAGCCGGGCTGCTCCATGTGCCTGGCGATGAACCCGGACAAGGTGCCGGCGGGCGAACGCTGCGCCTCCACCTCAAACCGCAACTTCGTCGGGCGGCAGGGGCCGGGCGCGCGCACCCACCTGGTATCGCCGGCGATGGCGGCGGCGGCGGCGGTGACCGGCCGGTTGACCGACGTGCGGGACCTGATGGGATGAACGGCACCTGCCATTGTGGTCAGCTGTCGATCCGCTTGCCGGAGCCGCCCGCTTTCCTCAACCTCTGCAACTGCACCGTGTGCACCAAGCTCGGTACGATGTGGGGCTATTACGACCCGTCCGTCGTGGAGATCGACGGCGCGCCGTCGACCTATATGCGGGCAGACGTGGACTCCCCCACGCTGACGTTCCACTTTTGCGGCGCGTGCGGATCGACCACCCACTGGTCGTCGCGGGACCTTTCGGTCGAGCAGGTCGGGATCAACATGCGCTTGTTCGAGCCGTCAAGCCTGAGCGGTATCGAGGTTCGCTATGGCGATCGGCGCACCTATGCCAAAGGCTCACGCCGTTATTATCGCGAGCCGACAATCTTCAGCGAAACAGGAGCGGCCGCATGACGCCTTTGACCATGATCGAGGGCAAGGCCTATCCCTTCGGCCGCAAGAATGTGGATACGGACGTGATCATCCCGGCCCACTGGCTGAAGACGATCACGCGTGCGGGTCTCGGCCGAGGCGCGTTCGAGACGGTGCGGGCCGAACCGGGCAACGTGTTCGACGATCCCGATTATGCCGGCGCGCCGATCCTGATCGCGGGCGACAATTTCGGCTGCGGGTCCAGCCGCGAACATGCCGCCTGGGCGTTGAAGGACATGGGTGTGACGGCGGTGATCGCGCCGTCATTCTCCGACATCTTCTCCGGCAACGCCTTCAAGAACGGCATCGCCACCGTGGTCCTGCCGCAGGAGGCGATCGATCGCCTGCTGGAGGTGGCGCGGACCGAGCCCGTCACCGTCGACTTGGAAACGCAGACGGTCACCACCCCTTTTCAGGACCGCTTCGTCTTTCCGATGGACCCGTTCCGGCGCGACTGCCTGATGAAGGGGCAGGACGAAATCGGGCTGACCATGGGGCTCGGTGCCGAGATCGGCCGCTACGAGGCGACGATGGCGCGGGACCGCCCCTGGCTCTGACGCCTCCTTTGCGCCACAATCGCATGGGAGCTTCGCGGCCCCAAGCGCCGGAGGTGCAGGATGATCGGGTTGAGCTTGCTTGCCGCAGCCATTGCCGCCGGATCGGCGGAACCGCCGCCCGGTCCCACGCCACCCCGCCATTTCCTGAACGGCACGGAGCAGCGCGGCTGCGAGGAGGCGGCACGCAAGGACGAGGTGCTCGTATGCGGGCGCGAGGATGCGCAGGAACGCTACCGGCTGCGCGCGGACGCGGACGACCGCTTTGCGCAACAGCCGCTCCGCGCGGAAGCCAAGGTGTTCGGCAACACCACAATGAAGGCTCACGCCAAGCAGGCGAATGTCGGCGGGATCAGCGCGCCGCGCGCCATGGTGACGCTGAGCTGGCCGTTCTGACGGAGGTAGCGGTTGCGTGTGCGGCCCGCTGTTCCTATCTCGGGCGGGAAAACAGGGAGCCTGCGTGAATGACCACCTTCGACGACCGCGAGCGCGCTTTTGAAACGAAGTTCGCGCGCGACGAGGAGATGGCGTTCCGTATCAACGCCCGCCGCAACCGGCTGGTCGGCACCTGGGCCGCGGGCCTCATGGGCCTGACGCCCGAAGAGACCGACGCTTATGCCAAGGCGGTGGTGCAGGCCGACTTCGAGGAAGCGGGCGACGAGGATGTGATCCGCAAGCTGCTGGGCGATCTGGTGTCCGCGCAGGTCGAAATCGACGAGGGCAAGGTCCGCGCGGCCTTGCGTGATGCCACGGTGGAGGCGCGCCGCCAGCTGATCGGCGTGGAGGGCTGACGACCATGCCGATGGCGGCCGACGAAATCCAATCCATGATCCTGGCGGCGATCCCCGGCGCCCGGATCGAGATCACCGACCTAGCTGGTGACGGCGACCATTATGCGGCACGTGTCGTGTCCGAAAGCTTCCGTGGGCTGCCCCGCGTCCGCCAGCACCAGCGCGTTTACGAGGCGCTGGGCGGCCGGATGGGTGGCGTGCTCCACGCGCTTCAGCTTACCACCGCAACCCCTGCCTGAGTATCGCACCATGACCGACGACGCCCGCACCCGTATCGACCAGACCGTCAAGTCCAACGACGTGGTCCTGTTCATGAAGGGCACGCCGCTCTTCCCGCAATGCGGCTTTTCCAGCCGTGCCATCGCGATCCTCGATCATCTCGGCGTCACGTATGAGAGCGTCGACGTGCTGCAGGATCAGGGCGTGCGCCAGGGCATCAAGGATTATTCCGACTGGCCCACCATCCCCCAGCTCTATGTGAAGGGCGAGTTCGTGGGCGGATCGGACATCATGATGGAAATGTATGAGAGCGGCGAACTGGGCCAGCTCATGCAGGACAACAATGTCGCGCCGGCCTCGGCCAGCTAAGCGGACTGCATTTCTCTGGTCGTGCTCCTGCGAATGCGGGAGCCCAGACCCTCAAAGCGGGTCCGGCGCCAGCTGGGCTCCTGCGTTCGCAGGAGCACGGGCAAAACTAACCGTTAGGTGACCGAACCGGCAACCAGCCGCTAAGCGGGGTTCCGGTTCTGACGGTGACCGGCTTACTTGATAAGCTCACCCCGCCATGCCATGCCATGCCGTTGCGGCATCGGCGTTGCGCCTCTCTTAAAGGCTTGCGCCGAACGGATTGCCGGTGGCGCTGCCGGGCAGGAGCTGTTCCTGCCGCTGGGACGGGGCCCCGTCCAGAAAGGTTTCGCTGCGTTGCCGCTCGGGCACGAGCGAGGCATCGATCCCGCGCACGGCCTCCACGAACATGGACTGTACCGCTGCTTTCGCCGCCCGATCGGGTGTAACGGCAACCGTGTCGGTCGCGTTTGCCGCGGCGACATAGCCGATCGGCGTGGGCGTTGGGCTGCCTCCACCATGGGGTGAGGACACCGCCAGCAGCGCCTTGCACGCCACCTTACGCGCCGCCTTGTCGCCGCCGGTCGCGCCGATTTCCGTCAGAGTATAGCCCAGCCCATCGGCAATGCCGTCGATCGCGTCGGGGCGGATCGGCGAGGCGGCAGTCATCCGCGCCTTCACCGCGCGCGTGTCGGGATGCAGCGCGCGACGGAGCAAATCCTGCACCTCCGGGGTGGCGCAGGCCTCCGGCGAGCCCGAGGCGACAAGGTTGCGCGTCGGCGTGGCGGAGCAGGCGGCCAGCGCGAGCAGGCTGGCGGAAGCGGCGGTGAAACGCAGGGTCATCGGCATTGTCATGCCACCATATCGTGACGGGCGCGCAATGCGAGCCCATAACCGTCCTTCACAGCGCGGCCGACCGCCCCCAAATAGGGGAGGTGACACAGACCATTGCACAGGCCATCGGACACACCGACAGGCTGGAACCGCTGGTGCGCCGCCTGCTCGCGCCCAATCCGTCGCCTTACACGTTCGAAGGGACGCAGACCTATATCGTCGGGCATGGCGACGTGGCGGTGATCGACCCTGGTCCCGATCTGCCCCACCACGTCGACGCGATCCTGGCCGCGACGGCGGGGGAGCGGATCGTCGCCATCCTTTGCACCCACACGCATCGCGATCACAGCCCGGCCGCCCGCCTGCTCGCGGCGGCGACAGGCGCGCCGGTCGTCGGCTGCGCGCCGCTGACCATGGCGGACGACGGACCCCGCGCCGATGCGGCGTTCGACGTCGATTACCGGCCCGACCGCATCCTGGCGGATGGCGAGACAGTGGCGGGCGCGGGCTGGACACTGGAGGCGGTGGCGACGCCCGGCCACACTTCCAACCACCTCTGCTTTGCCCTGCGCGAGAGCAAGGCCCTGTTCAGCGGCGACCATGTCATGGGCTGGTCGACCACCGTGGTCAGCCCGCCCGATGGAGACATGGCCGCTTATATGAAGAGCCTCGATCGCCTGGTCGCGCGCGACGACCGCATCTATTACCCCGCCCATGGCGCGCCAGTCGAGGAGCCGCAACGCTTCGTCCGCGCCATGGCCATGCACCGCCGCCAGCGCGAGCGGCAGATTTTGGAGCTGCTCCAGCATGAGGCGCAACCGGTGCCCGCCATGGTGACCCTGATGTATCGCGGACTGGACCCGCGCCTGCACGGCGCCGCCGGCCGATCGGTGCTGGCGCACCTGCTCGACCTTGAAGCGCGCGATCGTGTCTGGCGCGACGGCGACAAATGGGCGCTGGCGGCATGATCCGGCCCGTCGCCAAGATCCTTGGTGCGCTGATCCTGGTCGTCGCGATCGCGGCGGCGGTCGTTTTCGCCATGGGGTGGAAGCTGCGGCGAGAGCTTGATCCCGATCCGGTGACGGTTGCCGCCGCCAGCCTGCAGGCGGTGCGCGAGCAGGCGGTGCTGACGCCATTCGCTGCGCGGTTCGTGGCGGTGGTCACGTCGGAGCAGCACCGCTTCGGCCTGTCGGCGCGCAAGACCCTGATCATGCCCGGCATGGTGCGCTACGAACTGGATCTCGCCGCGCTCCAGCAGCGCGACCTGCGCTGGGATGCCGCCACCCGCAGGCTGACCATATCCCTGCCTCCGCTGAAGGTGTCGGCGCCGGAAGTCGATCTGCGGCGCATCCAGACCTATGGCGAAGGCGGGGTGCTGATGGCGTTGACCGACACCGAGGCGCGCCTGGATACCGCCAACAGGACGGCGGGTCAGACCGAACTGGTGCGTCAGGCGCGGGAAGGTCTGCCGATGCGGCTGGCGCGCGACGCCGCGCGTCGGGCGATCGAACGCAGCTTCGCCATGCCGTTGAAGGCTGCCGGGATAGACGCGACCGTGACGGCGCGCTTTGCCGGCGAGGCCTGATCCGCGAAAGCATTGCTCCCGTGCCTGCTGACAGGCACGGGAGCGTTCGTCTTAGCGGCCGACGACCTTGACCAGCGGGCCGGGTGCCTGCCCGGTCGGCAGGGTTCCGCCGCCGGTGAGGCGACCCGCCGCATCATCCCAGCGCAACGTCGCCGACTTGCCGCCATTCTTCATGTACGCGTTGGTCTGCCCGTCGTCGTCATAGAGAGTGAAGGTGGCGTCCCGACCCGGGAACACCCGGATTTCGGACAAGGCCTGCTTGGTCGCGGTGTTCGGCACCGGCGCGCCCAGCGGCACGATCGACCCGGCCCGCACATAGAGCGGGATGCGGTTGATCGGCGCGGCCGCGTCGATCCACTGTCCGCCCGCAACCTTCTGGTTGGTCCACCAGTCATACCAATCGTTGCCGGCCGGCAGGTAGACCTTGCGGCTGGTGGCACCCTGATCGGTGATCGGCGCCACCAGGAAAGCGGGGCCGAACATATATTGGTCGCCGATCGTGGCGACCGCGGGATCGTTGGGGAAGTCCATGAACAGGGCGCGCATGAACGGCGCGCCGGTGTCGTTGGTCTGCTTACCCAGCGCATATAGGTACGGCATCAGCTGGTAACGCAGCCGCAGGAAGTCGGCCAGGATCGGCTCCGCTGCCTTGCCATAGTCCCAGATCGCTAGGCTGCCCGGCCGCTGGCCGTGGATGCGCAAGGTCGGCGTGAAGGTGTTCAGCTCGAACCAGCGGACGAACAATTCCGGATAGTCCGGATAATTCTGGCCGGTCGACACCGCCCCGGTAGGGTCCACCAGCGGGGTGTGCTGCGCCTTGGGCCCGTTCGGCCACTGCCAGCCGCCCGTGTCGCTGCCGGTATAAGCGATACCGCTCGCCGCCATGTTGAGGTTGGCGGGCACCTGGCGCTTCAGCGATTCCCAGGTCGAGGTCACGTCGCCCGTCCAGAAGATCGCGCCGCTCGCCTGCGCGCCCAGATAGGCGGCGCGGGCCAAGATCAGGCGGCGGAAATCGGGCTTGTCACGCAGGGAGCCCTCCGCGACACCGCCGGTGTGAAGGGTCGGGAAGACGTTGTAATAACGGTCGCCGGTGCCGATCGAATAACGATAGCCGGCGGGAACCAGGTCCGGCTCCGTCTCGTCCAGCCACGGATAGTCGAAGCCTTCGCTCAGGATATTGTCGCGCAGCTTGCTCCAGAACCAGGCACGCGCCTCGGGATTGGTGCTGTCGATCAGGCCGCCCGCGCGGTCCGACCGGATCGGCAGGCCGTCGACCGGATTGCCGTCCTTGTCCTGCAACAGCCAGCCCTTGGCGGCCAGCATGTCAAAATAGCGCCCCTCGCGCTCGTAGCGCGGCCAGACCGAAATGATCGACTTCATGCCCCAATCGTGCAGCTGGCGGTTCATGCCCTGCGGATCGGGGAAGAAGGTGCGGTCGATGTCCATCTGGCCCATCCGGGTCCAGTGGAACCAGTCCAGCACCATGATGTCGAGCGGGTAGCCGCGCTGGCGATAGCCTTCCGCGACGCCAAGCACCTCGGCCTGGCTTTCGTAGCGCGCCTTGGACTGGATCAGGCCGAAGGCGGCCTTGGGCGGCAGCGGGGTGACGCCGGTCAGCAGGCGATAGCCCTTGTACAGCTCATCGCTGTTCGCGCCGGTGACGATGAAGAAGGAGACGCGCTCCCCCACGTTGCTCTGGAACCGCGTGGCATTCTGGAGACCCGGGGAGACGGTGGTGACGGACGGATTGTCCCACACGATCATGTAATTGTTGGTGCTGACCAGGACGGGCACGCACACCGTCTCGCCGGCCGGGGCATCGTAATTGTGGCGACAGTCGATCGTCCGGCCCTTGAGGTCGAGGATGCCTTCCTGATTCTGCCCGAGGCCGTAAAAATGCTCATTGGCGGTGATGGAGAAGCTGGCGCCGACGCGGAATGTCTGCTCGCCGCTCACTTCGTGCGGGGACATTTCCCAGCCGTTCATGGTCACGACCGGCTTGCCCGACGCATCCGCCACCGCGATCGACACGGGCGGCAGGGACGGCGCGAAGTAACGCTGCATCTGCGTCGGCGCGCCCGGCCAGGGCTGCGCATTGACGGTGACGCTCATCGCGCCCGAAGCGAAGCGATCGCCGGCTTGCCCCGCATTGTGGCTCCACCCGGCGGCGTCGCTCTTGGCGGAAATGCCGTAGCCGGGCTGCTTTTCGGCCAGCGCGCGATCCAGTGCGATCGTCACCCGCACCACGTTGGGTGCATAAGGTTCGATCGCGACCATGCTGCCGTTGCGATCCACCGTGGCCAATGGCGCGGCCAGCGCACTTCCCGCCAGCAGCATCGCGCCCAGCGTTGCAACACCCCGTAGCATCAAGATCCCCTCATAAGGTTTATAGGCGGCCTGCTTCCCACATTTGTCTGATAATTTCAAACAGGTCGCCTTCGACAAAGGTCGTAGGACGTCCTATCTGACCCGCATGAACGCACCGACCACGAGCCTCGCCGGACTGGACCTGCTTGCCGAGATCGACCGCCTGCGGCGGGAGCGCAACGCGGTGATCCTGGCCCATTATTATCAGGAGCCAGCCATTCAGGACCTGGCCGATTTCGTCGGCGACAGCCTGGACCTCAGCCGCAAGGCGGCGGAAACGGACGCGGAGGTGATCGCCTTCTGCGGGGTGAAATTCATGGCGGAGGTGGCCAAGATCCTGTCGCCGGACAAGACGGTGGTGTTGCCCGACATGGCCGCCGGATGCAGCCTGGAGGATAGCTGCCCGCCCGAACAGTTCGCGCGCTTCCGCGCGGCGCATCCCGATCACCTCGCCATCACCTACATCAACTGCTCGGCGGCGGTGAAGGCGCATAGCGACATCATCGTCACCTCCTCCTCGGCCGAGAAGATCCTCAGCCAGATCCCGATGGATCAGAAGATCATCTTCGCGCCCGACAAGAATCTCGGCGCCTATTTCAACCGCAAGACCGGGCGCGACATGCTGCTGTGGCCGGGCGCCTGCATCGTGCACGAGGCGTTCAGCGAGACGGAATTGCTGAAGCTGAAGGCGCAATATCCGGACGCCCCGGTGGCGGCGCACCCGGAATGTCCCGCTTATATCCTCGACCATGCCGATCAGGTCGGATCGACCCGCGCCATCCTCGATTTCGCGCTGTCGACCCCGGCCGAGACGATCATCGTCGCGACCGAGCCGCACATCATCCACCAGATGGAGAAGGCCGCGCCGCACAAGACGTTCATCGGCGCGCCGGGCGCGGACGGCAATTGCAACTGCAACATGTGCCCGTACATGGCGATGAACTCGATCGAGAAGCTGTACCTCGCCCTGCGCGACCTCCAGCCCCGGATCGAGCTGGACGAGGATCTGCGGATCGCCGCCAGGCACTCGCTCGACCGCATGCTGGAGATGGCGAGCGCGAGCGTGGGGCAGGGCGACTTGGGCGTTCCTCGCGGATGAGCGGATCGCCCGTCGCCATTCCCGGCTTCGACGATGCCGCCTTCGTTGCGGGCACCCTGGCGGAGGATCTGGGCGAGCGGGGGGACATCACCTCCGCCGCCGTGATCCCGGCGGATGCGCGGTTCACGGGCTTCATGACCGCGCGCGAGCGGATCGTGGTCGCGGGTGCATCGCTGGCGGCTGCCTTCTTCACCCGGCTCGATCCGAAGGCCAGCCTCGACATGATGGTGGGTGACGGCGACGTGGTGGAGCCAGGCGCGGCCCTGATGCGGATCGAGGGGCAGGCCCGCGCGCTGCTGACGGCGGAGCGGTCGGCGCTCAACACGCTCCAGCATCTGTCGGGTATCGCCACCTTGACCCGGACCTATGTGGACGCGATCGCCGAGACGGGCGCGGTGCTGCTCGACACGCGCAAGACGACGCCCGGCCTCCGGCTGCTGGAAAAATATGCCACGCGCATGGGCGGCGCGCGCAACCACCGCATGGGCCTGTGGGATGCGGCGATGATCAAGGACAATCATGTCGCGGTGGCGGGCGGCGTCCGCCCGGCCGTGCAACGCGCGGTGGCGGCGGGGATCGATCGCATCATCGTCGAGGTCGATCGCCTGGACCAGATCACGCCCGCGCTGGACGCCGGCGCGACCTGGCTGCTGCTCGACAATATGGAAGCGGACCTGCTGCGCCAGGCCGTGGCGCTGGTCGGTGGGCGTGTCCCGACCGAGGCGTCGGGCGGCGTGTCGTTGCAGACCATATGCGGGATTGCCGAGGCTGGCGTGACCTATATCTCGGTCGGTCGGCTGACCCAGTCGGCCCCGGCCGTGGACATCGGGCTGGATTTCGTCGGCATCTGATGGATGCTGGGCTCTGTTCAGCGTAAGGTCGCATCCGGGGTGCTGGTCCGTCCGGCAGGCAGTGGGAGTTGAAGCATGATGGCGCCGTTCCTCGCTTTGGCAGCAGCCTTGTCCTGTCAGCCCCCCGCCGGTTTGCCCACACCGCGCCTGGAAGGTCCGACCGCGGATCAGCCCGCGCGGAAATTGCCGATCGGCAGCTATACGCTGTCGCTGATCTGGACGCCGGAACAATGCCGGCCGGAGGCGGACAATGGCGAGCATGTCGATTGCGCCATCGCGCGCGGCTTCGTGCTGCACGGGCTCTGGCCGGACGGGAAGGGCGCGCAATGGCCGCAATATTGCCGCTCGGCCGCGATCCTGCCGCAATCCACCCTGCGTGCCCATTATTGCGCCACGCCTTCCGCTCAACTGCTCCAGCATGAATGGGCCAAGCACGGCACCTGCATGGCCGGCTATACGCCCGATCGCTATTTCGGGCAGGCCGGTCGCCTCTACCGGCGGCTGCGTGCGCCCGCCATGGCGACGCTCGCCGGGACGCCCGACCTCACCGTCCGGCAATTCTCCGGCGCGTATGAGCGGACCAACCGCCTGCCGACCGGATCGGTGCGGCTCAACGTCAATCGCAGGGGCTGGCTCCAGGAAGTCTGGCTATGCCTCGACCGCCGCTTCCGCCCGCAACGCTGTCCCGTGCATCAGGGTGGAGCGGCACCCGACATGCGGCTGAAGATCCAGACGGCGGGCTGACACCCGCCGCCTGACACCACGCACTTTGCAGGGGAAAGGGGCGTCCCTGCGGACGCCTCTCCCTCCGGTCACATACGATAGGTGATGCGGAAGTAACCGAACTGGCCCGGCACGTCATAGGTGGTCGGGTCGTAATTCGGGCCGGTGCAGCTGAAGCAGGCCGGCGGATCCTGGTTGAACAGGTTCAGCACACCCAAAGTGAACGACATCTTGTTATCCAGGAAGTCGGGCGACAGGGTCAGTTGCACGTCGCCGTAGAAGCGGTTGTTGAGCTTGCGTCCGTCGGCTTCGGAGACATGGTTGATGTAGCGCCCGGTGAAGGACGCCTCGACCGGCCCCGCCGCCCAGCTCACGACACCCGTCCCCTTGAACTTGGGATAGGATTGATCCGGGAAGCCGCGCGTGGTGCCGCGATAGTTGAGGGTGGAGGTGCCGTCTTCCGTGGGAAAGCTTTCCTCATATTTGGCCAGGTGGTTGCCGTTCAGGTTGAAGCCGAACGTGCCGATCCCCGTCTCCGGCGAGCGGTAGTTGATGGTCAGGTCGACGCCGCGCGTGCGGATGCCGCCGATATTCTGGAGGAGCCCGATAACGCTCGCAATCTGGCCGCTGGGGGTGCGGATCACGTTGCCGCAGCTCAGCGCATCGCCCAGCGTCGCGCAACGCGACAGGGTTACTTGCGGGTTGATCGCCGCGATCGCGCCCTTGACCTTGATGTCGTAATAATTGGCTTCGATGCTGAACTGGCTGGCAACGCCGGCATCCCGCACCCAGTTGGGGCTGTAGACCGCCCCGAACAGCCAGGTCTTGGACGTTTCCGGCGCCAGGTTGCGGTTGCCGCCGGTCAGCGTGCCGATCTGGCCGCCCAGCGGCTCACTGTAGCTGCCGTTCGCCGGCACGCCGTTGGCGGTGCAGTTGCTGCGCACCGTCGCCGATCCCTGATATTGCGATCCGGGCACGTTGGTGCAGGGATCGTCGATCGGGGCGTCGGCGCGGGATTGCGCGCCGAACAGCTCGCCGATGCTGGGGGCACGGAAGCCCTCCGCATAGGAACCGCGCAGCAGCAGGTCGTTGATCGGCTTCCACAAGGCCGACCCCGTCAGCGTCGTGCTGCTCCCGCTGGTGGAGTAATTGGCGTGGCGCGCCGCGCCGTCCAGCTCCAGCGACTGGAAGAAGGGCGTGTCCTTCAGGATCGGCACCCGGATTTCGCCATAGAATTCGTCGGTGTTGAAGTAGCCCGACGCAGCTTGCGCCGGGATGTCCGCGCCCAGGCCCTGCTGGATGATCGTATCCGGGTCGAACTGGCCGAACTGCTCGCGATGTTCGTAGCCGACCGCGAAGCCGACCGGCCCGGCCGGCAGGTCGAACAGGTCGCCGGTCAGGTTGGCGGTATAATCCTGCAGCGACTGGCTGCTGCTGTCATGTTCGACGAAACCGACATAATCCAGCATCGCTTGGGTGATGGAGCCGGCGCCGCCGAAGATGTTGAACGGCACGCAGCCGTCGGTGCACTGCGACACCGGACCAAGGGCGCGCGCCAACCTGGCGGAATTGACGTTGCCGGTGAACACCTGCTCGGCATTGTTGAAGCCGATGACGGCGTTCACATCCCAGTAGAAGGTGCGGTTGCCGACCTCGAACTTGCCGTCGAGCGTGCCGGTCAGCGACCAGGTGTCGACATGCTGCGTGTAGGTGCGCTGCCCCGCCTCGACCAGGCGGCGGCGGATCATGGAATAATTAGCAGGCGCATTGCCGTCGCCGCCCGGGGAAAGGGTCGTGCCGAACGGGTTGAAGGGATTGCTCGCATCGATCACGATCCGGTCGAGCAACGTGCCGTTACCCGCATCCGGTCCGATCGAAAGCGGCAAAAACGCCGCCTGGTTCTGCGAATTGCGGCGGTTATACAGCGCCTTGACCCGCAGGTTGACGTCCGAACCCAGTTCCTGGCGCGCGCTCACATAGCCGCCATAGCGTTCGGACGGGGTCAGGAAGTAGTTGAACGGCGCGAAGTTGTACGCCGCCGCTCCCGTATAGGTCGTGTAGTCGCTGTTCGGCCCGACGGGGTCGGCCGCATTGTAAACAGGCCTGCGGCCGATCACGGGCTGTTTCAGGGTCAGGCGCCGGCCGTTGATGTCGTAGCGGCCGAGCGGCGTCGCGCTGGAGCAGCCGCCGATCGGCTCGGCGCAGCTCACCTGGCCGGCGTTGGGAAATTGCGAAATGTCGCGGTTGGCCGTGCGCACCGCATTCTGCTTCACATAGCTTGCGCCCACCACGATCGACGTGCCGGTCGAAGGCGACTGCAGGCCGTAGCTGATGTTGTAGTCCTGCGCGCCGCCATCGCCTGCGCGATATTTGCCATATTGAGCCGACGCCAGCAGCCCCTTTTGCGATTGCTTGGTGATGATGTTGACCACGCCGGCGATCGCGTCGGACCCATAGAGCGGCGACTGGCCGGATTGCAGCACCTCGATCCGCTCGACCATGCTGTTGGGGATCGTGTTGAGGTCGACCGTCGAGGGAATGCCGCTGGCGGATGCGCCGTTGATGAAGCGGAGGCCGTCGACCAGCACGAGCGTGCGCTTGGCCAGCAGGTAGCGCAGGTCGATCTCCGCCGAACCCGCGCCGACGCCGCCGCCATCCTGCGGATTGCCGATATTGCCGCTATTGTTGGTCTTGGTGTTGAGGCCGCCGGCCGCGCTCGGCAGGCGTTGCAGGATGTCGGCGACCGACGTCAGGCCCGTCTGCCGCAGCGACGACTGATCGAGCACCACCACCGGCGAGTCATTGTCCAGCGGGTCGCGCCGGATGCGCGAGCCGGTGACCACAATCTCTCCACCGGCTTCGGCAGCGCCGGTGACGGCGGCATCCGGTCCCGTCTGAACCGCCTGCGCTTGTGCTGCGCCTGCGAACAGCGCCAGCGCCGGAAGGCATGCACCGCAAAGAAGAAGCGTGGTCACCCGCATTCAAAATCCCCCTGATTGAGGGGGCATACTTTCTCCAATTTTCCGACATGACAATATGTTGCTTGGCAGCAGCGGCAGTGCGACAGATTATTCTAGAGAGTGTCACGCAAGTGCAACATCTACCATATGCCCGCACCGTTAGCGGCCGACTGCGATGTGGCGGTTGGGCATCTTCCCGCTGAGCAGCGCGATTGTGCAACGCATTCAAGGGCTTGCCGATCATCATGTCGGATCGGTCATGGTGCGCGCCGATGGGCCGGGGGCAGTCGATGCGCCGCAGCGCGATCAGGTCCGGACCGTCGCCGTCGCGGGATGATGGCGGTCGAGATGGCGACGGATGATGCGCAGGTTGCGCGTATTCGATCGGAAGAAGAAGTCCGGCACCGCCCCGATCCAGGGGATCGCGCCCAGCAGCGCGTCGAAACCGACATTGCCCATCATCCGCGCCATCTGCCAACGCGACATGCCGAGGTTGCGCGCCTCCCACACCATCCAGCTGCCGAGCGCCGCGCCCACCACGCTGCCCGCCACCGGCAGCAGGTCCAGCACCACGTCGAGCCCCACCGGGCGGTTGGTGCCGGGCAGCACGAATGCACGCTCCAGCAGGCGCTCCATGGTCTCGATCCGCTTGCGGACGGACGCGGGGTCGCGGCCCAGACCGGGCAATTGATCGGCGATCGCATTGAAACGGGTCGGCTTGGTCGGCATCCCTGATCCTTTCGCAACCAACATGCCCGTACCCGCTGGATTGTTCCGCGCGAACATGATTGCGCCTTTGCGGAAAGGCGCGCCATGGGGATCAGGTGTGCCGAGCGCCACCATGCTGGCGTCCAGGCGCCCGTGCCCGCCGCAGCAGTGTTTCCATCTGAACCGAACCGCGTCTAAGGAGCGCACTGCGTGCGGACGTGGCGGAATGGTAGACGCTGGGGACTTAAAATCCTCTTCCGACAGGAGTGCGGGTTCGAGTCCCGCCGTCCGCACCACCCCTCAGGTGCCATGTATCGGACCGGAAGAGAGCCCTGCTCTGTCCTTTGATCCATCACCGAACATCGCTCCGCTACGCACCGCAAACAAGCCTCCCGACCCGTTTGGCCACCCAACGCCAGATGCTGGAACCTGCCTGGCTTCAGGCAAGCCATGCGCCCGCGAAGGCGACAGCCCAGGAGGCGAACGGTATCGCACGGCGTGCTACGACCTCAGCAGTGCCAAGTCCGGCCGCGGTGATGCGGTAAGATGAGCCGATCCATCGTCCGATGTAGTCCCAGTCTCGCTTGGGCGAGATGTCTGCCCACCTGTCGGCAGCCAACCACCGTCTGCAAGGATCTGCCTGGCCCAGCGGGGGCAGTGCGCCCGCGAAGGCCACAGCCCAGCAGTGGAAATGGTGTCGCATGCGGGCGGAGCGCTCCGGTCTTTGTGAAGGATACGGCATGCCGCGCCGTCGCCGGCATTTGGTGGCGGTGTGCGGCGACAATTGGCGCAGATCGAATATCTCGGCGCACGCACGATCTCTTCGGCGAGGATTGCTGAACGACGCCATGATCTTGGCCCGGTGCCGCAAGACTGTCGGAGCAGCGGCCGGAACGTTGCGATTTAACGCAAGGTCGCGATGATCGACGTAGAAAACGCCCGACGGGCCACAGGCTGCTCGCCATGTGCCGGCGAGCCCTCAGCTGTTCACCCTGGCAGGAGGCCATGGTGACGGGAGAAGCTTAAAGGGGTGAGCAAGGTTGGGTGAGGTGGTCAAACCCCTCATGCCGGCAGGCATCGGGGCAGGTAGCGCGTGAGTTCGACACGATGCACAACAGCCTGTCCATATATCAAGCTCCCCGCCGCTCAGACGTTCAAGCGCTGGCGCATTTCCTTGCCGGGTTTGAAGTAGGGCACGCGCTTGGCGTGGACCTCCACGGATTCGCCCGTGCGGGGATTGCGGCCGACCCGGCCGTCGCGGGCGCGAGTGGTGAAAGTGCCGAAGCCGCGCAGTTCGACACGGCCGCCCCTGGCAAGTTGGGTGGAGATCGCGTCAAAGATGCAGGAGACGATCTGCTCGACCTCCCTCGGCGACAAGCCCGGCTGATCCTTGGCTACCAGCGCAACGAGTTCGGACCTGATCACGTATCTGCCCCCCAAAGTGACCCTGCGGATAGTGAAACCTCGTCGCCCCCACGACAGAGATTTCCCGCATCATCGATCGCCCGCCTGTCGATCCACCCTCAACGAAAAGGTTATCGTAAGTTAGGACCGGTGTGGGCATTATTGCTCACACCGGTCCAACTTACAAGTACATTAGCTTACGCTTCGTCGCGTGCCTTCAGCGCAGCGCCGAGAATGTCGCCCAGCGACGCGCCCGAGTCGGACGAACCGTACTGCGCAACGGCCTGCTTCTCTTCCGCCATCTGCATGGCGCGGATCGAGAAGGTCGGCTTCTTGGAACGATCGAAGCCGGTCACCATCGCGTCCAGCTTCTGGCCGACCTGGTAACGCTCCGGACGCTGCTCGTCGCGGTCGCGGCCGAGATCGCCACGCTTGATGAAGCCGGTCGCGCCATCGTCGCCCACCTGGACGTCCAGGCCGCCGTCATTGACCGCCAGCACGGTGACGGTGACGACCGCGCCGCGGCCGGCGCCGCCGACAGAGCCGCCGCCAGCGGACACGCCGCCACGCTCAAGCTGCTTGATGCCGAGGCTGATGCGCTCCTTCTCCGGATCGACGTCCAGCACCTGCGCCTGGACGGTCTCGCCCTTGTGGTGCAGCGCCAGGGCTTCCTCGCCGGTCACGCCCCAGGCGATGTCCGACATATGGACCATGCCGTCGATGTCGCCATCCAGGCCGATGAACAGACCGAATTCGGTCGCGTTCTTGACCTCGCCTTCCACGGTCGAGCCGACCGGGTGACGCTCGGTGAAGGCTTCCCACGGATTGGCCTGGGCCTGCTTCAGGCCGAGGCTGATGCGGCGCTTCTCTTCGTCGACTTCCAGGATGATGACGTCCACTTCCTGCGAGGTGGAGACGATCTTGCCCGGATGGACGTTCTTCTTGGTCCAGCTCATCTCGGAGACGTGGACCAGGCCTTCGATGCCCGGCTCCAGCTCGACGAAAGCACCATATTCGGTGATGTTCGTCACGCGGCCCGTGAACTTGCCGCCGACCGGATACTTGGCGCCGGCGCCTTCCCACGGATCACTCTCAAGCTGCTTCATGCCGAGGCTGATGCGCTGCGTGTCGCGGTTGATGCGGATGATCTGCACGCGGACCGTGTCGCCGATGTTGATCACTTCGGACGGATGGTTGACGCGCTTGTAGCTGATGTCGGTGACGTGCAGCAGGCCGTCGATGCCGCCCAGGTCCACGAACGCACCGTAATCGGTGATGTTCTTGACCACGCCGTCCACGATCTGGCCCTCGGCCAGGCTCTGGATCAGGCCGGTGCGCTGCTCGGCGCGGGTTTCTTCCAGAACGGCGCGGCGCGACACGACGATGTTGCCGCGGCGGCGATCCATCTTCAGGATCTGGAACGGCTGCGGGATGTCCATCAGCGGGCCGACATCGCGGACCGGACGGATATCGACCTGGCTGCCCGGCAGGAACGCCACGGCGCCGTTGAGGTCGACGGTGAAGCCGCCCTTGACGCGGCCGAAGATGACGCCGTCGACGCGGTTGCCGGCGGCGAATTCGCCTTCCAGCTTGTCCCACGCAGCTTCACGGCGCGCGCGGTCGCGGCTGAGCATCGCCTCGCCGGCGCTGTTCTCGACGCGATCGACGAAAACCTCGACCTCGTCACCGACGTTGAGCTCGGCCTTCTGGCCCGGTGCCGGCGCGAACTCGCGCAGCGCGACGCGGCCTTCGGACTTGAGGCCGACGTCGATCACGACCATGTCGTTCTCGATGCCGGTAACGGTGCCCTTGACGACCCGGCCTTCGAAGCCCTGGTTCTCGCCGCCAAGCGTGTCGTTGAGGAGTGCCGCGAAATCATCGCGTGAGGGGAATGCCGCAGTGGCCATAAACAGTTGAGTTCCTTACAGTCTTGTTTCCGGCCGTCCGGTTGTCTCCGGAGGTCTTCAGCCGAACCGCCGCCCGTGCCGTATGCGCGAGACGGCATCCAAATCGGGTGAGACGGGTGGAGGGCTTAGCGCATGATGCGAAAAGGGCGCGTCAAAAAGCGTGACCTGAGCCACACTCCGCGCGCCGTTCCTCCACGAGCAATACTCGCTGGACGCGTGTTTATACTCCAGCCGCGATCCGGCGGCAAGCGTCTTGATCGCTCCTCGCCAGCTCCCTGCCACGCTCCGTCAGGTCGCGAGCCAGTAGAGCAACGTGCCCATCATCGCCCACAATGACAGCGAACTGCCGACGATCATCGCCACCCGCGCGCGTCCTGACCAAAGGGCATCGTCATCGCGGCCGACGGTGGGGCTGAACAGGTCGGGTTCGGCGGATGGCAGGGGCGCGGCCAGGATCGTGCCGTGCCCTGGTTCGGCGGACTGGCGGTCGCGTGCAAAGTCGCCCCACACGATCCGCTCGCCCCGCACCTTGCGCCGGACCGCGGCCTCGCTCAGCGGTTGCTGGAACTCGCATCCGTATAGGCTGCCGCTATTCCAGGCGACCTGGGCAAGCCGGCTGCCAAGTCCGGGAATGTCGAACAGGATGGGGTGGTCGGCCGGCAGCAATCCCTGTGCTTCGACCAGCAGGCCGTGGCTGGAAATATTGTGGACAATTACCGGGCGGGCCGGGGATTGGTCCGGCGATGCACTCGCCTGGATCTGCGTCCGGTAACGGTTGGGCCGTTGATCGTCTTGGATGGGAACATCACGGACGAGCGCGGAAAAGGACATCCTCAACTCCTTCGCAATTCTTGTTATTGCCGTGATGGATCAACAGCATTGCGAAGGGGGTGTTCCGCATATTGATGGCTAACGTTCAGTTAACCAAATGCCGAACGCATGATTAGTCTTCAACATTACTTGCAAATGCGGTTAAGTGCCGCATCGATTTGTTGCATCTGCGAAGTAGGGAGCAAGCTGTCGCAACAATCATCCCGAAATCGTTGAAGGTCGGGCTCAGCGATCGCGGGGTGGGCGGGGCGGACGCGGGCGGCGCTCGGCGGGGCGATTGGGACGTGGTCGGGGGGCGCCGCCACTCGGCGGAACGGGCCGGTCGGGGCGGGTCGGCGCCCGCCCCGTGCCGGGCGCCACGCTATACCCCTCCTTCAGCAGCCGGTTGAACGCCGCTCGGACGGACTCCCCGATGCTGGCCTGCAACTCGGCCGGCAGGTCGCTGAAGCCGGTATTCGGCCCGATGGCGTTGAGGTCGCGCAGCATGGCGTTCGGAACGCCCTTGGACGCGGACCGCAACGCCGCAACGGCATCGATCAGGGAGGAGACGATGATCTCCTGCATCAGGTCGGTAGCGGACTTGCTCATGATCTTCTTCGCGGCCGGAGGAACGGTTGCTCTCTACGCGGGCCGCGCCGCATCACCAAGGCGGATTCGGCGCGGCCGGCGCGCAGACAGGCGCGGATCGCGTCCGAACGTTCCCCTCGATCGTTGTGTCCAACAAATACAGAGCAGAAGGAGAGGCCGTCATGTCCTATGTGGAAGACAAGAAATTGCACCAGACCGTGACCTTTGTCGGCCTCCGCGCGCAGGCGACGGCCGTGGGGCTGGTGCAATTGTGCCGCGAGCTGGAATGTGCGGGCGTGCTGGGGGAGGCCGCCATGGACCGGATCAAGGGCGCGATCAGCCGCGAAATCGCCATCACCGCGCCCCCGTCCGCTCGCCGCGAAGAATATGAGCGCGAGGTGCGCCTGCGCCTTGATCGGCTGTTCACCGGCGAGGAGCGGGTCGGCGATGCCCGCGCTATCCCGGTCTCGCCGGATCCGGTCAACTCCTGACCGCCTGCGCCGGATCGGCGGGGCGGCGATAGCCGAAGTCGGTGCGGATGGTGCGTCCGCCGACGGCGGCGGACTGCATGATGGCCTGGATCAGGCGCACGTCCTGCAGGCCTTCCTCACCCGGCGCCAGCATCGGCGCGCGCCCGCGCACGACCTGCGCCATCCAGTCCATCTCCTGGGCGAACTGGTCGACCTCCGTGATCGGGATGTCCTTGCGGCTGCCGCCATCGACCAGGCTGAGGTGGTTGCCGTTGTAGAAGCAGCCCGGATCCGCCACCAGTCGCCCGCGCTCGCCCGTCACCTGATAGCCCATTTCCGCCGAAGCGTTGAACGAGGTCGATCCCTCTGCGATCGCGCCGGACGGGAAGCGGAACTGCCAGGAATACAGGTCCTCCACCGTGCGGAAGCGCGGATCGTTGCGGTCGGTCTGCGACCAGGCGCTCACCTCCACCGGCTCCTCGTTCAGAAGGTAGCGCGATGCGTGGATGCCATAGATGCCCATGTCCATCAGCGCGCCGCCGCCCGACATCTTGCCGTCCAGCCGCCACACGTCGGACGGATCGTCCAGCGTCGATTGGCGCGTCATCTGCGTCGTGACCAGGCGCGGCCGGCCCAGGGAGCCCGAGCGGACGCAACGCATCGCCTCCACGTTCAGCGGCTCGGTCAGGCAGCGATAGGCGATCATCAGCCTGCGATCGGCGGCCTTGCCCGCCGCGATCATCGCCTCGCAATCGGCGACGCTGGTCGCCATCGGCTTCTCGCACAGCACATGCTTGCCGGCCTTGAAGGCGCGGATCGTATATTCGGCATGCATCGCATTGGGCAGCACGATGTAGACCACCTGGATGCGGGGATCGCGCACGATGCGGTCGTAATCGTCATAGGAATAGATGGCGTCGGCGGGCAGGCCCTGTTCCGCCGCCACCCGCTGCGCCTTGTCGGGATGGCCGCTGACCACGGCGGCCAGGCTGGCCACGCGCGTCTTCTTCAAGGCGGGCACGATCTGGCCCAGCGCCAACTTGCCGAGGCCTACCACGGCGAAGCCGACCCGCTCCTTGTCCGCCGCCGGCGCCCGCGCGCGGGCCACGCCGCTCATGGCGACGGTCGCCCCGGTCAATCCCAGTTCGATAAGCGAACGGCGGCTGATGGGTTCGGGCATGGCATGTCTCTCCACCGGGATCTTTCTTGACCCGTTTGGGGCAGCTTATGCCGCGACCGCACAGTCCACAACAGCGGCGCGCCATTGCCCGACCCAGCCTGGAAAACCCAGATTCCTAGCGCGGAAGTAGGGATTGATCCCCCCTCGTCCCGGGAGTACCAAACCTGTTCCGACAACAGGGGCGGCGCCGTGGGCGTGGCCGAAGGTTCGGAACCGCAACCACGGAGATCATCATGACCAAGACGCTCGTTTTCCTGCCGCTCGCCGCCGTCGCGCTCAGCCTCTCGGCCTGCTCGTCCGAGACGACCAACGTCAACGCCACCGTCACCAACGAAACGGCGACCGACCTCAACAGCTTCGACGACAGCGCGCTGCCGCTCGACAACGGCCTCGACAATGCGGCCAATGCCAGCGACCTCGGCGCGGAAGTCGTCAACAACGGCTAAGCCCGATCGTGTGCGACAAGCGGAAGTTTGCCCGCGGATAGCGATCCTCTATTTTCTACCATGTAAGTAGGTTATATACGGGGCGTCCGCCATGTGTGACTCCCTGGCGCAGACTGAAAGCCCGGTGGGACGACCCGCCGGGCCTTTTTTTCGTCAGGGCAGGTCGCCAGGTCAGGGCAGGCGGCGGACCGAGATGATCTTCACCGGCTGGCGGATGGACTGGCCCATGGTGGTCAGCGAATGGCCACCCGGCCAGGTCGGTTTGGCCAGGATGCGATGCGCCACGTCCATCCCGCTCACCACATGGCCGAACGCCGCATAGCCGGGATAGTCGGGCGCCGCATCCAGCCCGGGCGCCGGCGCGATCGTGATAAAGAAATCGCCCATCGCGCTGCCCGGCGCATTGCGCGCCATCGACAGCGTCCCGTCCACGTGGCGCAGCCCGGTCCGGCTGGTCGGCTCATGCTTGATCGGGAAGAAGCTTTCCCGGATGTTGCTGTCGATGCCGCCCTGGATCAGCCCGCGCTTGGGGTCGCTCCGGGCGCGGGCGGCGCGGTAGAAGGTCTTGCCGTCGAACTTGTGGGCATCGACGTAGCGCAGGAAGTTGGCGGCGGTGATCGGCGCGCGCCGGGTTTCCAGCGACACGACGATCGTGCCCTCCGTCGTCCTGATCGCGACGCGGGGCAGGGGCTGTGCCGCGACCGGCGCGGCGGCGAGCAGCGCGGCGAGGGGAAGGAGCAGCCGCATCAATCGTTCGCGGCGTTGCGCCCGTGCGTCTGGATCAACGTCAACGCGGCGTCGATCGCGGCGTCGATCGACAGGTCGCTGGTGTCGAGCAGCACCGCATCCTCCGCCATCCTGAGCGGGGCCGCCGACCGCGAACTGTCGCGTTCGTCGCGGGAGCGGATGTCGTGCATCACCGCATCCGGCGACACGTCCAGCCCCATGCGAACCAACTCGCCATGGCGGCGCGCGGCGCGGACCTCGGCGGAGGCGGTGACGAACAGCTTGGCATCGGCGTGCGGCGCGATCACCGTGCCGATGTCGCGCCCGTCCAGCACCGCGCCGCCCGGCCGGCCCGCGAAATGGCGCTGCCGGTCGAGCAAGGCGGCGCGCACCTCCGGATGGACCGACACCAGCGACGCGGCCTTGCCCGCCGCCTCCGACTTCAGGCCCGGATCGTCGAACGCGCTGCTGAGATGCCGTGCCGCCTCCAGCGCCTGCTCGGGCGAGGCGGGGTCTCCGCCGGCTTCAAGCACCGACAGGCCGACCGCGCGATACAGCAGGCCGGTGTCGAGGTGCGGAAGTTCGTAATGGCGCGCCAAGGCGCGGGCGATGGTGCCCTTGCCCGACGCGGCGGGGCCGTCGACTGCGATGATCATGGGCGCGTCCTTACAGCCTTTACCAGCCCCAACAACGCAATGATCGCCCACACGACCTCCAACGCCATCGACGCCAGGTTGAAGTGGACGCTGAGCGAGCCGATCAGCAGCGCCGACCCGACCAGGTTGAGCAGGTTGAAGAAGACCAGGTTCATCGGCCTGGCGATGTTGGAATAGGCGAACGCCACCACCATCAATGCGCTGCCGATCAGTCCGACGATGTTGGGCAGGTCGAACGTCATGCGTCATGCTCCGCAAGCCAGGGGCGCAGCATCGCCAGGAATGCCGCGGGATTGTCGTTCATGATTGAGTGGGCGGCACCCGCCACCTCCGCAAAGCGTGCACCCGGGACCGATCGCGCAAAGGCGGACACGGTCGCGGGCGTCGCCTCGTCATGTTCCCCCGCAACGAACAGGGTACGGGGTCCGTCCAGCTTCCGTAGCAGTGGCGTGCCGTCATAATCGGCCAGCGTCCCGGTCGCGGTGAACTCCGCCCGGCCCCACATATACGTATAGATGTTCGGGCTGAAGCTGCGTGGCAAAGCGTCCCGGTAGGCGGCGATGGCGGGTGCTGGCGGATGCAGGCGGACATAGCGCGCGTAGAAGGCGTCGGTCGCCGCCTGGCACGCCACCGCCAGCGCCGGGTCGGGCGTGTCGCAGCGGTCGAGCAGGTCGCGCACCCCCGCCGGCATGCTGTCCTTCAGCCGGCGGGCATCGGCCAGCCAACGCCCGGTCGAGATCAGCGGCGACTGGAGGATCAGGCTCGCCAGCCGGTCCCGATGGCGCGCGCCATATTCCAGCGCCACGGTCCCGCCCCAACTCGCCCCCAGCACATGCCAGCGGTCCAGTCCGAAATGCGCGCGGATCGCGTCCAGTTCGTCGACAAAGCGCGGGACCACCCAGTTGGCCGGATCGCCGGGCATGTCGGACCGCCCGCTGTCGAGCTGATCGTAGAGGATCACAGCCCGGTCGTCCGCCAGCGCCGTGGCGTTCAGGAAATACCAGTGCGAACTGCCGGGGCCGCCATGCAGCAGCACGATCGGCGGCCGCTTGGCCTTCAGGTCGCCATTGACCCGCACATAGACCCGGCCGCCGGGCACCGCGACCATCGCCTCCCGGTCGGGCCGGAGGCGGATGGCGCCCGTCGTCGGTCGGGCCCGGCCCGGTGCCGACAGGGCCAAGGCGGCGACCCCGCCGGTCGCAAGCACGGTGCGCCGCCCCATCCCGCTCATCTCAACTCCGCGCCAAGGCTGCGCATCAGGTCGGTGAAGATCGGGAAACTGGTCTGCACCGGCCCCATGTCGTCGATGGTCACGGCATCACGCGCCGCCAGGCCTGCCACCGCGAAGCTCATGGCAATGCGATGGTCGAGATGGGTGGCGACGGTGGCGCCGCCCGCCAGCGGCTCCCCGCCGGTGCCGTCGATGATCAGGCCGTCCTCGGTTTCCTCGACCCGCGCCCCGATCGCGCGCAGCCCCTCGGCCATGGCGGACAGGCGGTCGCTTTCCTTGACGCGCAGCTCCTCCAGCCCGCGCGTCACGGTGCGCCCCTCCGCCAAGGCGGCGGCAACGAACAGGATCGGGAATTCGTCGATCATGCTCGGCGCGACATCCGGCGGCACCTCGATCCCCTTGAGGGTGGAGGCGCGGACGCGCAGGTCGGCGACCGGTTCGCCACCCACTTCGCGCTGGTCGAGATAGGTGATGTCGGCTCCCATCTGCCGCAGCACTTCATACAGGCCGGCGCGGGTCGGGTTGAGGCCGACATTCTCGATCACGACGTCCGAACCCGGCACGATCAGCGCCGCAACCGTGGGGAAGCCGGCGGACGACGGATCCCCCGGCACCACGATCTGCTGCGGCCGCAACTCCGCCTCGCCCCGCAGCGCGATGATGCGGGTGCCGTCGGCCTCCTGCTCCACCATCAGGTCCGCGCCGAAACCGCGCAGCATCCGTTCGCTATGGTCGCGGGTCGGCACCGGCTCGATCACGCGGGTGATGCCGGGGGTGTTGAGGCCGGCCAGCAGCACGGCCGACTTCACCTGCGCCGACGCGACCGGCAGGCGATATTCGATCGGCACCGCCGGGCAGATTCCCCGCAGCATCAGCGGCAGGCGCCCGCCGGGCGATGCGCTGAACTCCGCCCCGATCTGCGACAAGGGCTCGATCACGCGGTTCATCGGCCGCTTGGACAGGGAGGCGTCGCCCACAAAGGTCGCGCTGATCGGATGGCTGGCGACCAGCCCCATCAGCAGGCGGGTGGAGGTGCCGGAATTGCCCATGTCGAGCGCCTGGGCAGGTTGCAGCAGCGCGCCGACGCCCACGCCCTGGACGGTCCAGCAGCCGTCGTCGCCGCGCTTTATGTCCGCGCCCATCGCCCGCATGGCGGCGGCGGTGGCAAGCACGTCCTCACCCTCCAGCAGCCCCTCCACGCGGCTTTCGCCGACCGCCAGCGCGGACAGCATCAGCGATCGGTGGGAAATGGACTTGTCGCCGGGTACGCGAACCCGGCCGCTCAGTGCGCCGACGCTCTTGAACGCGGCGGGGGTGGGGGCCACTTGGTGCATTGGCGGCGGTCCTTGCCAGCGGCCCCGGCCCGTGGCAAGGCACCTGCGTGTCGGGCGGGTCGGCTTTGTGGCCAGATCGCCTTTCCTGATCTATCGAAGGTGGAGTTCCTACCCGTGGTGAAACCTGAATGGGGCACCAAGCGCGCCTGCCCCAAGTGCGGGACGCGCTTCTACGATCTCGGCAACGACGATCCCGTGACCTGCGTCGAATGCGGTACCCATTTCGAGCCGGAAACGGTGCTCAAGTCCAAGCAGCCGCTGCCGTTCGACGCGCCCAAGCCCGCCGCGCAGAAGGCCGAGAATAGCGACGTCGACCTCGCCGAGGATCTGGACGTGGACGAGGATGAGGAGCCGAGCGCGGACGACGACGTCGATCTGGGCGGCGACGACGACATCGGCGTCGACACCGGCGAACAGGAAGAAGATCATTAATTTATGAAAAAAGCGGTTTAGGCCGCTTGCCATGGTGGCCGCGTTTGCCTAGAAGCGCGGCCACACCACGCACCGGCACTAACCCAGGCCGGTTGCAGACGTCGACGGCCCATTCGGGCTGGAAAGGCGAGGGGCCGTAGCTCAGCTGGGAGAGCGTCGCGATGGCATTGCGAAGGTCTGGGGTTCGATCCCCCACGGCTCCACCATTCTTTCCAAGTGCTTGTGTGTCGGGCGCTTTCCCCACATCAGAGGCCGGGCACCAGGCCGGAGCCGCGCTTGCGGTATCGCGGCGTTGACGTGATTCCGCCCCCTTCGCGGTTTGCCGTCCGTCTGTCCGCTCGCGAACATCGCATGTCCGATTGCCCCGTGATGGACAGTGCGGAGGCGGAGCGCGGGCAAGCGCCTGTTGCTCACGGCGGAGCGGGGTGCCCCAAGGGTTGAAGCTCCGGCCTGAAGGCTGGTAGAGCCGGGCCAGATTTGATCCGGGGGGAGGAATCTTGAAATCACCACCGTCGGCCGGCACGGCCTTTGCGTCGGCCTATGACGGCCATGGACGCTTCAACCAACTGGAAACGCCTTTCGTCTGCCCCTATCCCGATTGTCGGGTCTATGCGCAGCATTATTGGGGCAGCCTCCACGATGTGAAGCGCCAGCTTGGCGGCACCGTCTATACCGGTCGCCAGCTGAAGGGGGCGGAGATCGTCGTCGCGCAGTGCGGATCGTGCAAGCGGGAGGCGGTGTTCCTGGACGGCCGGCTGGCAAAGCCCGTCGTGGGCGAAGCCCCACCGCCGGTGGACGACATGCCGGCCACCATCCTGTCCGATTATCACGAGGCCGCGGCCATCCTGCCGGGCTCGCCTCGCGCGGCCGCGGCCTTGCTCCGCCTGGCGATCCACACATTGCTGCCGCTGCTGGGCGCGACCAGGCACGGCATGGACGAGCAGGTCGGCCAGCTCGTCGGCAGCGGCACGATCGGGGTGCGGGTTCAGGTCGCGCTCGACACATTGCGGGTGATCGGGGCGGGCGCGGCGGCCCCCGGCATGATCGACCCCAGGGACGATGCCGGTTCCGCCATGGGGCTGTTCCGCCTGCTCAACTACATGGTCGAAAAGGCGATCACCGATCCGAAGCGCGCCGACGAAATGTTCGCCCTGCTGCCGCAGCATGGCAAGCGCGACCCGATCGAGCAGCGCCATGCACGGTTCGCGGCGGCACCGGTCGATGCAAATCCCGGGATCAGCTTCGTCGAGGCTCCGCACAAGGCGTAAAGGCGGTCGGCCGGTGCTTTCCGCCAGCCCGTCACCCTGCTCGCGATGTCGGCCGGACGATCCTGCCGGAACGTGATCCGCTTTACGACCGCCGCCGCAGGACTGGCGACGGAACGGCACCGCCCGCTGCGCTGCCGCCTGCCCACAACAGGCCGCTGCCAGTCACAAGGAACTTCTGCGATCCGTCCGGATCACGCGGGAACTGGTGGATTGACGGTCAGGTGGCACCGGCACGCGGTCGAGCCGCGGATCTCGCTCCGTGGCGTTGCGTTCCGGCAGCTGCCCGGCTGGCCGCTCGGTCGGGCGGCAATGGCGCGATGGATGTTCGGCCGGTATGTCCGCCATCATGGCCATCTCTCCCCAAGCCCTCTCCGACCAGCGTTCATCGCGTATTCCGATCCCGCACCTGTTGCTGGCGCTGGCCGTGGTGACCATCTGGGGCACGAATTTCGTGGTGATCCGGATCGCGCTGGATCATTTGCCGCCACTGCTGTTCGCAACATTGCGCTTTACCTTTGCGCTGCTGCCTGCGGTGCTGTTCGTGCCTCGGCCGCAGGTCGGGTGGAGGCCGCTGGCTGGTTACGGCATGCTGATCGGCGCCGGCCAGTTCGGTCTGCTCTACATGGCGATGAACGGCCATATCTCACCCGGTCTCGCCTCTTTGGTCGTGCAATCGCAGGTGTTCTTCACGATCGGCCTCGCCATGTGGCTGAGCGGGGAACGCGTGCGGCCGTTCCAGCTGGCCTCGCTCGTGCTCGCCACCGCCGGCATCACCCTTATCGTCGCGCATGGCGGCGGCAGTGCGACCCCGCTCGGGCTGGTCATGGTGTTGTCGGCCGCCATGAGTTGGGCGGCAGGCAATCAGATCGCGCGCGCGATCGGGGTGACCAACATGTTCGGTTTCGTGGTGTGGGCGAGCCTGTTCTCCGTGCCCCCCTTGCTGCTCGGCTCGCTGGTGTTGGAGGGGCCATCCGCGATCGTCATCGGCCTCAAGGCGGCCACGGCCGGAACGTGGGCGGCGGTTCTTTGGCAATCGGCCGGCAATACGCTGTTCGGCTATGCCGCGTGGGGCTGGCTGTTGGCGCGGCATCCGGCCGCAGCGATCACGCCAACCGCGATGCTGGTCCCGGTGTTCGGCATGGGTGCCTCTGCGCTGTTGCTGGGCGAGGCGCTGCCAGGCTGGAAAATCGGCGCGGCGTCACTCGTGATCGGCGGGCTTGCCATAAACCTGTTCTGGCCCATGGCGAGCAGATTGCCCGGCTTTCCCTGGCGGCGCGGAGCAGGCGATTGACCGGATCGCGTGGGGATCGCGCAGATCGCTAGCCGCCTGGATCGCTCAATCGATCAGGCGAGCCCAACGGCAGGGGCTCACTTCGGCATGCCCGACAGCCCACTCGCCTGCCGCAGCGCCGCGCCATCAAGGCGGTAGCCGTCGAGGAACACCGTCTCCACATGGCGGAGGGCGCCCAGGTCGCGCGAGACGTCGCCGTCGACCAGGATGATGTCCGCCGCCTTGCCGCGCTCGATCGAGCCGGTGCGGTCGTCCATGCCGGTCAGGCGCGCCGGCACGATGGTCGCGGTCTGCAGCGCCTCCGCATTGCTGAGCCCGGCCTGCTGGTAGAGCTCCAGTTCGCGCACCAGCTCCAGCCCGTCACCGTCGGTTCCGGCGACGATCGGCACGCCGGCCTGGTGCAGCCGCCCGACCAGGCCGACCATCTTGGAAAAGCTCTTCCGAAAATCGTCGCGCGTGAGCCCGGCGAACAGCGGATAGCCGGCGATCTTCCAGCTGCGCGCGACCGCCGGCGGGGCGATGTCCATGAACGGCGCATATTCGGGGAGGACGGCACTGCCGTCCGACGTCATCAGCGGCTCGAACACGGTAAGCGTGGGGTCGATGATCGTGTGCCGCTTGGCGAGTTCGGAATAGAATGCCGTCATCGCCGGCGAATCCAGGTCCACATCCTTGCCGTATCGGGCCGGCCCTTCCAGCCGCGCCGCGGTGTTGGCCTTGTCGACCACGCCCTGCGGCATCGCCTGCATCATGATAAAGTTGATGTGCGTGACCTCATCGTAGCCGGCGCGCACGGCGTCGAGCGGGCGCATGCCCGCGGGCACGTGGCCATGCACGTGCAGGCCCAGCTTGTGCGCTTCGGCAGCGCCGGGTGAGATCCACGCCGGGTTCATGGACGTGTAGAACTTGACGCCCCACAGGCCTGCCGCCTTGATCTTGTCCACTGCGGCGACCGTGTCGGCCGCCGACGACACGGTGAGCGCGCCTTGCGCCGCAAGCGGGTCCTTGCGATCGATAATGACGGACACCTTTCCGTCGGGCGCGATCAGGTCGCCGGCGGCGCGCCGTTTGAGAATGCTCAGCGTTTCAACGATTTCCGAGCCGGGGCTGCGATAATTGGTCATGCCCGTGGCGACGTTCTGGAGCAGGTTCCAGTCGTCGCCACCGACGTGGCGGTGCGCATCCCACAGGCCGGGCAGCAACGTCTTGCCGCGCCCATCGATCGTGGTGGCGCCGGTCGGTGCCTTGATCGACCCGCTGGCCGCCACCGAAACCACCTTGCCATCGGCGATCAGCACGCTGCGATCGGGCAGGTAGCGGCCGGCGATGGAATCGAACATCAGCACATGGTCGACCAAGGTCGGCGTGCGGTTCGCGGCACGGAGGAAGCGGTGCGCGACGCCGCGCACCATGTCGGCCGTCGCCGCGTCCTGGATCTCCTTCAGCTTGGGGCCATTGCGCTCGAACCCTTCCGGCAGCAGCGACAGACTGCCCGCCGTGCCGAAGAACCGATCATGCTCGTCCAGCCACACCGGCTGGGGCGAAAAGCTGGTCCCGGTGACGAAAGCGAGCTTCACCGTCCTAGTGCCGTCCGGGCCCTCGATCCGCAGCGGTCGCCCGATGGCGATGCTGGCGTGGCCCATCGGCAGCAGGTCGATCCCCGTGCTGCCCGCCGCAACCAGGGCATTGACGTCGTGCTCGTTGGCAAGCCACGGGCCACCATAGGGATAGTATCTTCTGGCGCCCAACGGAGCGGACCCGGAATCGATCGCTGTCTTCCAGCTGGCGATGCCGTGCGCATCCACGCTGAAGTTTTCGGTCGCGTCGCCGGAGTCGGTATAGCCGCGAACCGCGATTGCGGTAGGCCGTCCATCCTTGCCGATCGTCACAAGCTCGTCGGTTTCGGTTACCCAGCCGCGCAGCGACATCGACATGCGATAGGCGGTGCCGTCGCCCGTCGGCCACGACCAGACGTCGCCATGCTTCCCGGCCATCGAACTGATCGTGTAATGGCGCGCGCCGGCGGGTGGCGACATCAACTGTGCCTTGGTTGCCGGTTCGGCGGCCGGCAGCGGAGCGGTCGCCAGCGTCGTGGCTGCAAGCAGCAAGGCAAGGTTGCGACGGCGCATGACGAACTTCCCCCAAATCAGAGCGGGCAGCTTGGCAAATCGTCCTGGATCACGCAACGGCGCCCGGGCTTTTGCGGAGAGGGATCCACATCGCGCCGTTGATGCCGGATACCGGCCCCGATGTTTCTGCCTCGGGCCGGTCAGTCTCGATCGCCGCCGAGTTCCTGCCTGACCTGAGCGTGGGCGAGCAGTGCGAACAGACCGGTGCCGCCGATGATGTTGCCGATCAGAGCGGGAAGGATGATGCCGGTCAGGGCATGGCCGAACGACGTTTCCCCGGCCAATGCCAGAAGCCATGCCTCGCCGGATCCCGCCACCACGTGGGCGAAACCACCCACGGCGATGAAGTAGGTGAAGAGGAACACGACCCAGAATTCCTGCCCGCGCGCGGACGGGAGCGCCCAGGGGACGGCGGCGATCAGGAAGCCCGCAGGGATGCCCAGCTTGAGCGTTTCCAGCCAGCTGTGATCGAGCAGCTTTCGCGAAATCTCCAGCATGGCTGCGTGATGCTGCGCGGAGGTGATCAGTTCATATCCGTTCAGGAATGCGATAAACAACGTGCCGAGGAGATTGGCGCCGAGCACGATTGCCCAGAATCGGAGCAATCGCCCGACATTGCCGAAACTGGGATGCGTGGCGACCGGGATGACGGCGGACAGCGTGCTCTCCGTGAAGAGCTGCAATCGTCCCAGGATGACGATCAGAAAGCCGAGCGTATAGCCGAAGCTCGCCACCAACGGGCTCCATGACGCGTTCGGCAGCATCTCCTCCAGAAGACTTTGCCCTAGCAAGGATGCGCTGATGGCGACGCCTCCGGCTAGTCCCGACCAGATGAGCGAGATGGTGGGACGCTCCATCTCCTCGTCGCCATGCCGGCGAATGACTTCGTGGATGACGCGGGCGCTGGCGGACTCCCGCTCGTCGACCGCCTCCCGCTCTTTGTGGCTCAGCTCGATGTCCTGCTCACGTTCCTGCAGTTCGTCCGACATGATCCGCTGGGATTTCCTAAGATGTTGATCCGTCCCCAACGTCCAAGGCGGGATCAGGACGCATGCCCTGCCACTTGTTGCGGCAGGCCGGCTCTATCCGCACGGTGCTCCCCGATATGAACGGGCGCCTGCGCGTGGAGCTATGCGGCGCGCCTGTCCGACACGTCCTCCTCCACGATCGCGCTCATCGCCGCTGCGAGCGAGCCGACGTAGCGGTCCGAGCCGATCGCCCGCTGGATCGCCGCGTCGCTCAACGCTGCCTCGCCCTGGGGCCACAATCCCACCACGACCCGCGCCGACGGTGCCCGCGTCCGTAAACGCTTGATCAGGTAGCGCAGCTGGGCCGGCGATCCGGTCAGTTCGAGGTAGGAGATGACGATCACGGCAACGCCGTCCAGATCGAGGGCGCCGATCGCCTCGCGCGACGTTGCGGCATTGCCGATGGTGCGGACCGCCAGTCCTCGCGCCGTCAGCAGCTGGGCGAGCATCGTCGTCACAGCCTCGTCAAACGGGCCGTGTCCGGCAACGCAGGCGATCCGGCCGGCCGAAGCGTCTGCCATGGCAGGCGGCACCTGATCCCCCAATTCGTCGATCACGGCCCGCATCGTGCGCGTCATTTCCATTTCGCGATCGCGGTTTATGGTGCCGCGCGCCCGATCCTCCACCGCCAGCTTCAATCCGGCCAGCACCACCTCGTCATAATAAGCGACGAGTGGTTGCTGGGCGAGCAGTGCCTCGGCCTGCGCCAGCGCCTCGTCAGGGTTATTTGCCAGGATGCGCTGGTAGAAGCTCTCCACGGGGGTCAGCGCCGGCCGGTCGCCCAACAGCACGTCGAAGAATTCCAGGCTCTTAACATGCCGGCCCATCACCACCAGGATCAAGGTCAGAGGGGTCGACATGATCAGCCCGATCGGTCCCCACAGCCATGTCCAGAAGATCGCCGACACGATTACCGACACCGGCGACAGCCCGGTCGAATGGCCATACAACAACGGCTCGACCACATACCCGGTGAGCGGTTCCACGATCACGAACAGCACCACGACCTCAATCGCCATGGTCCAGCCCGGGTCGACCGCCGCCGCCAGCGCCGCGGGGGCCACAGCCGCGAGCAGGGAGCCGACATAGGGCACGAAGCGGAGCAGTCCCGCCATCACACCCCACATGGCGGGCGACGGCACCCCGATCATCCACAGCCCCAGGCCGATCACAACGCCGAAGCAGGTGTTCACCGCCAGCTGGCTGAGGAAATAGCGGCTGAGCCGGCGTCCGGCATCGTCCATCGCCAGCGTCGTTCGGTGAAGATCGTTGGACCCGAACAGCCTGATGAAACGGTCGCGCAGATCCTCCTTCTGCAACAGGATGAAGATCGCGACGATCAGCACGATGACGGTCGTCTCCAGCGGCCCCAGCACCGGCGCCAGCACGGTGCTGGCGATGGTGAAGGGCGAGGTCTGCTCCTGGACGACGCGGACGGGCACCGGGCGCGGTTCGGCCAGTGTGGCCGACAGCGTACCTGCGGGCGCGGGTCTGCCGGCTCTGGGTTCGGGGCGCAGTCCGCCCAGGTCACGGGTGATGGACGCCAGCCTGCCGGTGGCGAACGCCTGCACGCTCCGCACCTTTGTTTCCACCGTTTGGGCATATTGAGGGGCGTTGGTGGCGAGCGTCGCGGCTTGGCTGCCGAGCAGCGTTCCCACGCCGCCGAGCAGCGCCAGTGCGGCCAGGACCGCGATCAGCACGGCCGGGGCGCGCCACAGGCGGAGGCGCTGCAACATGGTGACCAGCGGCGACAGGACGAACGACAGCATCACCGCCAGGGTGATGGGGATAAGCACGTCCTGACCGAAATAAAGGGCGGCAACCACCAACGTCCCCACCACGATCGCCAGCAAGCTCTTGAGTTCGGGCGCGGACGCGGACCGTACCTGGGCGGCACCGCTGCTGGTCGGCGGCGCGTCGCCTCCGGTCAGGGCATCCTTGTAGCCGGCAACGTCGGTGGGATCTGTCATGCCCGCTACTACTATCGACGCACAATATATGGCCCGACAAAATCTCGACCTGATTGTCAGCCCTGTCGGCGCCCCGAGTGCGCCTGCGATCGTGATGCGTCCTGGTGCATCCATCCAGCTACGCGCTGCGTTAACCATCAGAGGTGCAAAAACGGAGCATGGGATGGGTAGCGACCTAAGCGGGCCGGCCGACGTTTGTGGTAGCCGCAATCGACGGGCTTGGGCGATCATGTGCAGCCTGATGGTACTGGCCGGGTGCAGCAACGATCCGGCAGTTCAGCATACCAACGATGCGACCACGGCAATCCTCAACGACATCGCCGACAATACCGGCGAGCGCGACGGCCAGGAGGAAACGGTCGCGCCGATGGATGCCGATGGGGTGGGCCAGAGTATGCGCGCCGCGTCGACCAAAGCCCCGCCTCGCTGAGGCTGTAGGGCTATGCCGTTGGGCAGGCGTGGCGGTTGGCCTTGCCTGCCTTTGAAGCACCGCACGATCGGCGGCGGAATGGAGGATTTCGACGTCGAGAGACCTCGGCAGCACTGCATCGAGACACGCGTCACGGAACAAAGCCCGCCCCTGTTTATTGCTGACCCAACTGGCGAAACCGATTTTCGCTGGTCCATGACAGGGGCAAGACACCATGAAAAAGATGCTTGGGTTCAGCGCTGCGGCTGCGCTGTTGGCGCTTTCGGCCTGCAACAACAGCCCGCGTGAGCAGGCGGCGGACAATATCGAGGCGAATGCGGAAAGCGTTGCCGACAATCTGGAAGATGCGGCCGACAACGCGTCCACCGAAGCCGGCGAAGATCGTCTGGAAAACCAGGCCGACGCAACTCGCGAACTGGGCGACAAGAAGGCAGAAGATATGCGCACCCATGACGCGGACACCAACCTGTCCAACGGCATCTGACGCCTGACGGTTAATCGTCCAAGGAACATGCGGGACGGGGCAGGGGCTGTCAGCCTGCTTGGACGGGCAAGGTCGACCACCCGTCCCGCTACGTCAACGACCCGCCAGCACCACTCTTAGCCCTCCGGGCGACAGGGCAGGGCGCGCCGCCGCCGTCATCGGTGCGCCGGGCTCATGGCGTGCGGCAGTGCCGCCGGACCATTTCAACAAAATAAGCGCCGCTGCCACGCCGGTGTCGGGAGCAGGCGAGCATCCAAAGCATTATTGCGCTGTAACCAAGGGGATTTCGCATGAAACTCGCCTGGAGCGGCGTGGCGCTGCTGGCAGCCATTTGCCCGGCAGCAGCGCAGGACATACCGACGATCGATACGGAGGATGCCTCGCTCGGCTCCGCATCGGTGGGCGATGGAGGCTTCCACCCGGTGCTGGCCGCCGATCTGCGCAATGGCGACTTTGCACGCGGCGCATATGACGACGATGATGCCGACCTCGATCGCCTGCCGCTGCATCTTCAACTCGGCTTCGCCTGGGATCTGCGCCGCAATGCAGAGGGGAAGGCGGACACGTTTCTGCTGTTCACCAGCTCCAACGGCTTTCACGCCCCGGTCCGTGACGAGCGCACGGCCCCGCGCGCCTGGTATGAAAGCAACAATGCGCTCGCGCTTGTCACCTCGCTGACCAAGGACCTGCGGGCGGGACTCGCCTACACCATCAAGACCAGCCCCAACGGCGTATCCGCCACCACGCACGAACTGAGCCTGACCACGGTCGCGGCGGGCAAGACCGGCTTGGGCGCACTGCAACCCGGTGTGGCGATCACTTGGCGTCCGCAAGGGGGCGGCGGCCTCTTCACGCAGTTGAGTGTCGAACCGTCCATTGCCCTGAGTCCTCGGGAAGACAGCCCCGAACTGAGCTTTCCCGCCCGGATCGGCGTCGGTTGGAGCGGTTTCTACCAAGCCGGCAGCGCGAACCGCACCTATGGCAGCATGGGTGCGGCTTATTCGCATCCGTTCTCGGCCGGCGGCGCAAAGTGGCGGCTGCGCGCAGAGATGCTCGCCATCGTCCGCGACACGGCGCTGCGCCGGCTTGGCGATGCGGGTACGAGCCATATGGTCGTGCCGCTCGCAACCTTGAGCCTGCAACTGGCCTATTGATGCGTTGGCACCCGCGGGTTGATGCGTCGACATCCGCGGGAAGGTGCCGTGGCGGCATGCGCCCGATTGTCCTGATCCGCTTCACTTCGGACGATGGCTCCAGTTGGTCGTCAAGGCGTTCGGTCTTCTGAACGAAGGGGGGAGTGGCGCATGCTGGACTGTCTGGTGATCGGTGCCGGTCCGGCGGGGCTGACGGCAGCGATCTATCTCGCACGGTTCCATTTGCGGATCGAAGTGGTCGACGCTGGCGAGAGTCGCGCGGCCCTGATCCCGCGAACGCATAATCATGCCGGATACCCGGGCGGCATAGCGGGCACGGCATTGCTTGCGCTCATGCGCGAGCAGGCTGCCGAGTTCGGTGTGCAGGTCCGTCACGGAACGGTTGAGCGGCTGGAGCGGACCGACGCAGGCTTTCGCGCCGTGATCGGCAGCGACGTGGTGGCGGCCCGCAGCGTCCTGCTCGCCACCGGGGTCGTCAACCATCGGCCGAGGATGGACGATGCGGATCACGATGCGGCGCTCGCCCGCGGGCTCCTTCGCTATTGTCCGATCTGCGACGGCTTCGAGGTGACCGACAAGCACGTCGCCGTGATCGGCTCGCGGACGCATGGCTACAAGGAGGCGGTGTTCCTGCGGATGTACACCGCCGACGTTACGCTGATCGCACCCGATGACATGCTCGAACTGTCGGGAAGCGAGCGCGACCGGCTCGCGGACCTCAACGTCGCCATGTATGATGGGCCGTGCAGCGCGCTGGAACTGCGCGGCGACAAGATCGCGGTGAAGGTGCCCGGCAAGACGCTGCTGTTCGACAGTGTCTATCCCGCGCTCGGCTCCCGGATACGGTCGGAATGTGCGATCGGGATGGGCGCCGAGGGAACCGATGAGGGTTGCCTCGTCATCGACGATCACCAGCGCACGACGATCCCTGGCCTCTACGCCGCCGGCGATGTTGCAAAGGGGCTCGACCAGATCAGCCACGCAATGGGCGAAGCGGCCGTTGCGGCGACTACGATCAGAAACGACCTTGCCGAGATCACGCCGCTGGTCCGCAAACGCGTCCACTTGGCACAGGCAATGGCGGATTGATCGCCGCCCAAGAAAAAAGCTCCCGGCCGGGGAACGGCCGGGAGCTCAGGGGGAGTGAAAGGGCTTCCGGTCAGAAGCTGAGCCGCACGCCGGCCCGGAAGGTGCGACCCAGCACGTCGTACAGCACCGGGTTGAAGCCGTAGGTCACGCCGTTCTGCGGTGAATCCTCCGGCGCCTTGTTCAGCGCATTGTCGATCCTGAAGTAGGCGGTGATGTTGTCCGTGAAATTGTACGATCCGCCGACGTCCAGGTAGAAGGCGCCATCCATGTGGTTGTCGTCGATCGTGGAGGTGTTGCCGGTCGGATCGGTCGCCGGACAGCTGCCGGGCGTGCACTCGATATACTCGTTCGAGTAGACGCCGTCCGAGATCCAGCGCTCGGTGACCGAGAGCGAGAACTTGTCCGTATCCCAGCTCTGGATTGCGAACACCTTCCAATCCGGCGTGTTGCCGCGATTGTTGCCCGCCTGCTCCGTCGGGATGGTCCCTGGGAGCCCCGATGTTTCGGTATAGTGCAGCACGCGCGTGGCGAGGCCGCGGATGGTGAACGAACCCGGCAGGCCGACGCCGCTCAGCGGGCGACGATAGCTCGCCTCGATATCGAAGCCGTTGGTGCGGACGCGGGCGAAGTTGAACAATTGCTCGTTGACGAACAGCGGACCCGCCGAGGCGTCGATGTTGAAGGAAGAGCAGAACTGGGCGATGTTCTGCTGGAAGCACTGGTTGATCGCCGACTGGCCGGTGAACGGCGTGATGATGCCTTTCACCTTGATGTTGTAATAGTCGAACGATGCGTTGAAGCCCGGCAGGACGCCTGCTTCGGTGCCGTTGAAGACGACGCCGCCGGTGGTGTTGCGCGACGTTTCGGGCTTCAGCGCCGTATTGCCGATCGTGTTGGACGGCGCCTGTACGAACTGCCCGGCGGTGGGCGACTGGCCGGGCGCGCGCGGATCCAGGAAGGTCGCGTTGGCGAAGGTGGGTGTCCGGAACAGCTCCGACAGGTTGGGCGCACGCACGTCGCGCGACGTCACGCCACGCAGGCGGATGCCGGTAAGCGGGGTGTCCCAGGTGCCGCCGACCTTCCAGCTCGTGATCCAGCCCGACGTGCTGTAGCGCGTGTGGCGGACACCGGCGTTGATGTTCGCGCGGCCGATCATGTCCTCGTTCGAGATCGGAATGTCGAGTTCGAGGAAGCCTTCGTGGACGTGATACTTGCCGGTACCGTTCTTGTAGTTGCCCGCATACCAATTGCCGCCCGTAACGGTATTCTGCGTCGGATCGGCCGGATAGTCGGCCGTGTTCGGCGTGTCCGCATTGACGCCGTTGCCGTAGGGATCCGCCTCCGTCCGATACCATTCCCGGCGATATTCGTAACCGAACGCGAGCGAGACCGGACCGGCCCAGGTCTCCACCGGCTGGCCGTTGATGCTGAGCGCCGCCGCATTCTGGCTCGACCAGGTGTGCTGGTACGGCCCGACCCGCGGTTTGACATAGTTCAGCGCCGCCTCCGTCACCCCACCGTCACCGATGATATTGAGCGGAACGCAGCCCGCCGCGCGCGCGGCGACGTTGGCGCACGCGATCGTCCCGTTGGGCAGGCGAACCGCCTGGTAGGCCGTCCTGAACCGCGCGATATTGAGCATGTTGGACACCTGGATGTCCGTCTTGTTGTGCCCATATTCGTAATAAGCGTCGTAGCTCCATTCGGTACCAAGGCCGTCGAACTTGCCGGTCGCGCCGATTACGCCACGCAGGCTGGTGCGTATGGGCTGAACCTTGATGAAGTCTCCCAACTGGGCAAGCGCGGAACCATATTGGAACGACGTGATGCCGGCATTCGTGCAGGCCTGCTGGATGGCATCCGGCACGAACGGATTGGCATTCGGATTGCCGACGCCGCACTGGATGTTCAGGTTCGCCTGCTGGGCAAAGCCCGGATTTGGCGAGTTTTCGGATTTCACCCGCGATGCGTTGAAGGTGAAGTACAGCTCATTGTTGGGCGCGAAATCATAGCCGACGCGCGTATAGCCGTTGAACCGCTCCAGCTTCGAAGCAAGGCTGGTGCCCGCGCCCACCACACCGCTGGTGTCGCCGCCGGAGCAGAAGGACGGCGTACACCCGGTCACGGCCCCCGTGCCCGTCGGCACACCGTTGGAGCCATATTGGAACTGGTAGGGCTGGCCGCCGGCCCCGAACGCAATGCCCTGCAGCGGACCCGAGGTGATCAGGCCGAATTTTGAATATTGATATTGCTGCGCGTTGCGGATGTTCCGGATACGCGGCTGGCCCGCCGGCGTGGTGGTCACGCCGGTCTGCACGAAGGCCGGTGAATTATACCAGTCGCGGCCATTGGCGCCGACGATGCCGAAGCCCGGATTGGGAACGCCGCCCTGATGGCCATATTCGGCGCTCACCGCGACGTGCAGGCGATCGTCCATGAAGCTGTTGCCCCATGCGACCTGCGCAGTGGCGCCCTCGTCATCGCCATAATCGGTGATGCTGCCCTGGAAGTTGGCCTTGAAGCCCTTGAAACGCTTGTCGGTGACGAAGTTGACCACGCCGGCGACCGCGTCCGAACCGTAGGACGCCGATGCGCCGCCGTTCACCACGTCCACGCGCTGGACGAGCAGCTGCGGAAACTGGCTGACGTCGGGCACACCCGAATAATTGGCCCCGACGAAGCGTTGTCCGTCGAGCAGGGTGAGGGTGCGGATCGCACCGAGGCCCCGCAGCGAGAAGGAGCTGAGCCCCTGGATGCCGCTGGATGTGCTGCCCACCGACGTGGCGCGGCCGGTCGAGCCTTGCAGCGACGGCAGCTGGGTGATCGCGTTGAAGATGTTGGGTTGCGCCAGCTTGTTGATGTCGGCGGCACCGATCACCTGGGTCGGCGTCGGCGCGCTGAACCCGGTCGAGGTGATACGCGAGCCGGTGACGACGATATCCTGATCCTGCACCGTGCTGCTTTCGGCGGCCGCCGGTGGCGTCGGCTCCGCTTGCGCATGGACCGGCGCGGCGAGCAGGGCTGCCGCAAGGGCGCCCCCGCTCGCCGCGAGCATGACGCCGTGACGCACCGCCCCGGATCGACCCTGATTGTATGACCCCTTTGTGTTCATGGCAGCCCCCTTCTCCATCGTGATTCCATGGCAGGGGCACGGACGAGCGCACGGTCGGGCCTGCCCTGGAAGGGCAGGTGACCTTGGGAGTGGCGATGCGGTCTGTCGCCGCCTGGCCGCTCACCCCCCTTGAGCTGCGTCGACCTTCCTCTCCCGTCGACCCTTTTTAGCATTGTCGACGATGCACACGGCTTTGTCGACAAAATAATGCAGGCCCCAAAACAGGTCGAGGAAGAGCCGGTTCCCGGCCGCCACAGGCAGGGCAGGGGCTTGCTGGGCTGCCTTCGTGAGCGACGCCGAAGCCCGGCGGCACACACCGGGCCCTTAAGCCGATCGCGGACAGCCCTGCCTCGGAATATGCCCTCATCATGCCAGTCCAGGGTCGGCTGGCCTGATCCGACCGCATCGGGCGCGCGACCGATGGGAGCCAACCCTTTCGGATTATACTCTAAAAGGGTGCCACCAACCCGCAAATGGGGGGCATCCTGGCAAGCTCCGCAGGGCTAAAATGCGATCACGATCTGCGTCGACCAGCAAGCAAGGGTCCAAGCGGATAACCGGCGATGTCGCCGGGATCGTGGTCAAGGGAGAGGCTCATGAAGAAGGTTCTTCTTGCCGTGCGTGCGGCAATCCTGTCGACGACGTTCGTGTCGGGACTGGCGATGGCTGCCGTCGTGGTGCCGGGCGACAACGGTGTCACACCGGATGACTTCGCCACCATATCGGGTACGCAAGGTGAGTTGCTGCGTTCGACCAGCTTCACCGGCGTGACCGGCACCTTTTCGGCGACGATGCGCTCGGCCGTGTATCGCAATACGTTCGGCACGCTCGACTTCTATTATCAGGTGTCCAGGCTCGGCGCGGGCACCGGCGGCGATGACCTGATCAAGACGCTGACGGCGAGCAACTTCGGCGGGTTCAGCACGGACGTGTACCGCTCGGCATCGGATCCCGATGGCGCGGGCCAGTTTCTGGAAACGTCGGGCACCGTTCGGCCGCTGACAACGGTGGGCAGGACGCCCGACGGCAAGGTCGTGACCGTCAGCTTCGCGCTGCCCGGACAGGCCGGCATCGGGGACAATGATACCACATCGACCTACATCTTCCGCACCGATGCGACGCGGTTCGACACCGGCTTCTGGTCGCTCCAGGACGGCAGCAGCATTTCGGGCACGGCCTTTGCTCCGGGTGCGGTGCCTGAGCCTGCATCCTGGGCGATGATGATCGGCGGATTCGGCATGATCGGTGCCGCGATGCGCCGCCGGCAGAAGCTGGTCGCACACGTCGCCTGATCCTGCTTCGAGGAAGGGGAGCAGCGCCGTCGGCACGTGTGCGCGCCGGCGGCGCGGCGGCTTTGACTGGCGGGAGAAGGGTGTGGTTCACCGGCCGCCGGCATGCGCCATGTCCGCCTTCCGCTCTCCCCACGGAAGCGCCGGGTTGTAGCATCGAGCCGTCAGTTGCTCGAACGCTCGCCAAGTCGGTCATTGCGGCGACATTCCCTACGCTGAACCTGTTCCGATTTGCCGCACAGCCTCTATGGCGGACCGGGCGTTTGCCCGACACCGGCATGAGGATGAACAGATGATCTTGCGCAGTGACGAGACACGGGACGTCGACGTGCCCGGCAGCGGTCCGATGCGGATGCACCTGTTTCGGCCGGCGGTCGAGGGTCGCTTTCCGGGCGTGCTGCTGTTTTCCGAAATCTACCAGGTCACGGCGCCGATCCGCCGGCTGGCGGCGATGATCGCGGGACTGGGCCACGTGGTGGCCGTGCCGGAGGTTTACCACGAATATGAGCCGGCCGGGACGGTCCTGAACTACGATCCCGCCGGCACGGACCGGGGCAACGCGCTGAAGATCGCCAAGCCGGTCGCGGCCTATGATGCGGACGCGGCGGCGGCCCTGACCGCTCTCCAGCAGCATCCGGCATGCAACGGCCGGCTGGGAACATTCGGCGTGTGCCTGGGCGGGCATCTTGCCTATCGGGCAGCGCTCGATCCGCGCGTGTCCGCGGCCGCCTGCTTCTACCCGACCGACATCCATTCGGGCACTCTGGGAGAAGGGCGGGCGGACGACAGCCTGGCGCGGATGGCCGAGTTGAACGCCCATGCCATGTTCGTCTGGGGGCGACAGGATCCGCATGTCTCGTTCGCCGGGCGAGAGGTGATCCGCGCGCGGCTGGAAGAGGTCGGCGCATCCTATGAGTGGCACGAGATGAACGCGCAGCATGCATTCTTGCGGGATGAGGGGCCACGTTACGATCCCGCGCTGTTCCTGCAGGCGATGGCGCTGACGCAGGCCTTTTTCGGCCGCGCTTTGGCTTGATGCAATCGTTGCACGGGCGAGGAGCCACGGTTCGGCCGGGAATCCGGGCCGAGCCGGAGGGTTTCGACCGAACGAGGGAGCCGGCGTTGCGATCGGCACGTTGAACACAGTTCACCCGCCAGGAAATCTCATGTCCAATCCACAAGGAATGTCCGCTCTACCCCCTCTGCCGTTACCACAACGATTGCAGGAGTTGCTGCACGAGGCGGCACGCATCGGGCGCGACGACATGATTTCCGCACTGCTACAGGCGGGCGCCGGCCTGGAAGTCCGCGATGCCAAAGGTTACACGCCGCTGATCCTGGCCAGCTATAACGGGCACGCCGCCGCCACTGCATCGCTGCTGGATCATGGGGCGGATCCGGCGGGCGTGGACGAGGCGCGCGGCAACACGGCCCTGATGGGTGTGGCGTTCAAAGGCTATGGCGACATGGCGCGCGCACTCCTGGCGGCGGGCGCCGACCCGAACCAGCGAAATCGGGCCGGGCAAACCGCGCTGATGAACGCCGTCATGTTCGGCCATACCACGATCGTAGAGATGCTGCTCGCTGCCGGGGCTGATACGCAGGTGGCCGATGTGGCCGGCAACAGCGCCGCCAGCATCGCGGCCGCGCAGGGCAGTGTCGCCATGGCGGACCGGATCGACCGAGCTGCCCGCCAGCTTGGCACAGAAGTCGATCGGGCCGATGCAGGATCGTAATGCAGGCCAAGGACACCAAGTATTTGCGGTTGCCGTTCAGGACATGGTGACTCGCCCTTAGTCCGGCGCACTGGAAACGAGGCCGATAGCGCAGGCGAACCCCCGAAAACCGCGCTCGACGGGCTTCGTGCATCCTTCTAGTCCGCACTTATGAGTGACATGGTTTTCCGGCGGGTAATCTATCGCAGCATGGCGTGTAACGGCGCGGGGTATCGCGACCTGCCCGACATTCTGGCACAATCCCGCGTCAACAACGGTCTTGATGGCTTGTCCGGCCTCTTGTGGACCGATGGCGATCGTTACGTGCAATTGATCGAGGGACCGCCCGAAAGCGTCGCCATCACGCTGGCGCGCATCTTGGCCGACTCCAGGCACGAGGACATTCGCTTCGTCAGCGACGGCATGGCTGCGGATCGTGCCTTCGGAGATTGGTCGATGGCCAACCTGCCAGGGGATCAGACCGACAGCGTGGCCGAGCGGATGACCGTTATGCTGGCGGGGGCGCCTGCCGAAGTGAGGGAGATCTTTGCCGGACTGGTGTGATCCCTCCCGCCAGCCGACACCCCGACACGCCCGAGACACTGCTTTCGCCCGCGCTACCCGGATGTCGCAGCCCATCAGCCGCATCCCGGTTCGCCCTGCACGCCACCGCCCTCCACCCGCGCGAAATGGCCGCAGACGATGTCCGCTTGTTCCGCAGGGCGCAGCAGTGCTTCGGCCGCGCCCGCCAGCCAGATCTCGTCGTCGTCGGGAAAGGCGGCGCAGTGAACCTGGACAGGTCGCTTTTTGGCCGAATGTGCTACTCTCCGCCGTGCTTGCGCTACTCCGCTAGACGACCATCGTGGATGGCGTCCATGGTGAACGGGAACAGCAGGTCGGGATCGGGCAGTTCCACGTCATGGGCGACCTCGGGCGGTGCGACCTGTTGCAGGATGTGGCGCATGATCGCCAGCCGGGCGGCTTTCTTGTGGTCGGCCCGCACGCAATACCATGGCGCCAGCGGCGTGTGCGTCCGCGCGAGCATGATGTTGCGCGCCGCCGAATAATCGTCCCACTTGGCCTGGGCGACGGCATCCATGTCGGAAACCTTGAGCGCCTTGAGCGGATCTTTGCGCCGCGCAGCGAGGCGGTCCTTCTGCTCGTGCTTGGAGATGTCGAGCCAGATCTTGACCAGCTTGATCCCGCTTTCGACCAGCATGCGCTCGAAATCGGGGGCATCGCGCAGGAATTCGGCCTGCTCGGCGGGGGTCGAGAAGCCCATGACCACCTCCACCCCGGCGCGGTTGTACCAGGAGCGATTGAAGATCACCAACTCGCCCGCCGCCGGCAGGTGTGCCGCGTAGCGTTGGAAGAACCATTGCGTTCGCTCGCGGTCCGACGGCTTCGGCAGCGCCACCACGCGGGTCGCCCGCACCGACAGATGTTCGGTGATCCGCTTGATCACTCCGTCCTTGCCGGCACTGTCGCGCCCTTCCAGCACCAGCACGACCCGTTCGCCGGAGGCCGCCATCACCTGCTCCGTCCGCACGAGTGCCAGTTGCAGGCGCGCGAGTGCGTCGAGGCCGTCATTCTTGTCGCTCATTCTTGTCTCCGCCGCGGACCGGATCGGCCACATGGACAGAACGCGCGCCCGGCAAGATCGGCCAACCGGCCGAGTTCGCTGCCCGCGCCATTCAGACAGTCGCGGAGGTGCGCAGATCCCGGTTGTTAACCTGAAGTAATCATGCTCTTCTGGCGCGGTGAAGGGTGGCCAGGCGGGCGGAGGATAGTTCCGATCGCTTGCGAAAAGGTATTTTCATGTTCGAGCAGGCGTTCAGGGCAGTTGGCTACGGTGTCCTGATCACCGACACGCGTGTCGAGGCGCCAGGCCCTACCATTCGCTTCGTCAATGCCGCCATGTGCGACTTGACGGGCTATTCGGAAGGGGAACTGGTCGGCACCACGCCGCGCATCCTGCAAGGGCCGGATACCGACCGCGCCATGCTCGACCAACTCAAGGAGGCGCTTCGGCTCGGGCGCACGTTCAAGGGCGAGGCGCTCAACTACCGCAAGGATGGCAGCCGCTATTTCGTCGATTGGACGATCGATCCCGTTCTGAACTCCGCCGGAGTGATCGAGGCATGGATCTCCGTCCAGCGCGACGTCACTAGGCGAAGGAAAACGCGGCAGGCCTTGCAGGAAAGCGAGCAGACGCTGCAGGTGCTTGTCGCCGAACTGCAGCATCGTACCCGCAATCTGATGGGCGTGGTGTCCTCCATGGCCGACAAGACGGTCAGCGCGAGTGCCGACCTGCCCGATTTCCAATCCCGTTTCCGCGATCGGCTGGAGGCGCTGTCGCGGGTGCAGGGGCTGCTGTCCCGGCTCAACGACCATGATCGCGTGACGTTCGACGAGCTGATCCGCACCGAACTTGCCGCATTGGACGGGAGTGCTGACGGCGTGACGCTCAGCGGCCCGGCGGACGTCCGCATACGCTCGTCCACCGTGCAGGCGCTGGCGATGGCGCTGCATGAACTTGCGACCAACGCCGTGAAATACGGGGCGTTGCGGCAGCCTTCGGGCAAGCTCGCGATCACCTGGTCGTTCCAGGCGGAGGGCGCGGGCGGCAAGCCATGGCTGTTCATCGACTGGCGCGAAAGCGGGGTGGTCATGCCCGACCGAACGTCGGCGCAGATCGGCAGCGGTCAGGGTCGCGAGCTGATCGAGCGGGCCTTGCCGTACCAGCTGAAGGCCAGGACCTCGTTCACGTTTGAACCGGACGGCGTGCATTGCACCATCGCCATTCCCGTTTCGTCCAGCAGTGGAGCAGGCTGAAACCCATGCCCGAACGCACCCCGCGCGCGTGCCGCATCCTGATCGTCGAAGATGAATACATGATCGCCGACCAGTTGCGTCGCGAGCTTGAGCAGATCGACTTCACCGTTCTCGGGCCAGTGTCCACGGTCGAGGATGCGCTGGACCTGATCCGGTCCGAGCCGCAGGTCGACGGCGCGATCCTCGACATAAATCTGGCGGGAGAACAGGTGTTTCCCGTTGCCGAACGGCTTGCGGAACAAGGCGTGCCGTTCCTGTTCGCGACCGGCTATGACCATTCCGCCATCCCGGAACGCTTTGCCGGCGTCCAACGCTGCGAGAAGCCGTTTCGGCTGAGGGCTCTTACCGAGGCGATCGGGCGCGTGATCCTGTCCTAGACCTTCGGGTGGCGATCACGTCACTTACCGGATGGCCCACCAGCCTTCATTCAAGCCCGGTGCGATCGCGCGGGCGGGATCGCCCTCTCGATCAGTCGTGCGACCAGATCGGCGGCCGCAAATACCAGAAGGCCGTAGATCACATACACATAGCGCGGCATCGCCTGGAACGGCGCATAACAAAGCCCCGGGACCAACAGGACGGCGGCGACGAACAAAAAAGGGCGCTCACGACGCCACAGGCCCCAGAGAACACCGACGAGGCCCAATGCGGCGATCACGTTGTGGATCATCAGGCGTATCTCCACGGCGCGTTCCGACTTGGTATACCGAAACTGCCAGGCGCTGGGGAAATAGAACTGGCGGAGATGGCGCAAGGACAGCTGCGCGAACTCTCCCGGATTTGCCCGGATCCACGCTTTGGTCTCACCGCCGAGTTGGCCGGCATAGGCCGCCTCGCCACCCGCTTCGCGCAGTTTCTGGCGCGCGGCTTCGGACAGGAAGGGGTGGATGCCGTGGATTCGCTGCCGATATGCCTCCAGCGGATCGGCGGCATGCAGGGCGCCCGGATAGTTGGCGATCGCCAGCTCCAACCCGGCATTGTCCCGGAGCAGGATGGTCTCACCCATCACCCGGCCGTTGCGGATCACCCACGGCGCCAGGACCAACGCGAGCAATGCGGCGGCGAGCAGCATCACGCCCGCAAGCTTGAGGCCCTTGAAGTTGCGCAACACAAAGATCGTCGCGGCCAGATAGACGCCGAGACCGAACAGGACGTTGGTGAAGAAGCACAAGGCGGCCAGCAGAGATGCGCCGAAGATCGGGATCCAGCCGATGTCGCGACGCCCATCATAGGTCGCAAGCATCAGCAGCGCGGCCACGCCGAAGTCGACCGCAAGCGCGCTTTCCCAATAAGCGGCGAGCAGGGTTTCCACCCCGGCAAAGATCGGAACCAGGTTCAGCACGGCCGCGCCGATCAGCAAGGCGAGGCGCGACGCCCCCATGCGCCGGAACAGCAGGTACAAGAGCACGTAGCTTGCGAAAACCTGCGCGACCGACCACAATCCCAGCACCACATGGGTGGTGTGGGTGTCGATCCCGAACAGCTTGTGCACCATGCCCGCAAGCAGCGGGGTGGTCGGCATCAGGTGCGCGGTCGGGCCCTGACCGACGAAGAAGGCATCGCTGAACGTGCCGGTCCGCGCGAAGGCCCGCGCCACATTGGGTGCCTCGCCGACGAGGATGCCCTTGCCGGTACGAAGCGCCCACACCAATCGGAACAGCAGGCCGAGCGCGAAGATCGCCACGATCGCTGTGCGGTGATCATGATGGCGCAGCCGCCCATCCAGGAAGGTGATCATGTTGCCGGCTCCTTATGCCAGAGGAACCGCACGATCGCGCCACGGGTCATCGGCGCGTGTCGCACGTGCGGAGGCATGACGCTATCGAAGGCGGGCGCGTGCCGCCCACGCACCGTCTGCTATGCGACCCGCGAAACCTGTGCAGGATTCTTCGTGCGGGCCGGGGATGGGAAGCCCAGATAAGCCAGCCGACGCACCTCCCGCCTGCCGCGCACGACCGTGTCGAGCGTCAGTCCCGTGAACAGGTTGAGGAATGCCAGCAGCATCAGCCCGGTCGCCAGGATCGCAGTCGGGAAACGTGGCACCAACCCCGTGGCAAGATAGGTAAGGACAAGCGGGATCGACAGCAGAACGCCGACCAGCGCCAATATGCCGCCGATCGCGCCGAAGAACAGAACGGGCCGCTCGAACCGAAACAGGCTGAGGATGGTGCGCAGGATGCGCCATCCGTCGCGATAGGTCGACAATTTGGATGCCGAGCCCTCCGGCCGCGCGCCATAGCGGGTGACCACCTCTGCCACGGGCATCCTGAGTTCCAGCGCGTGCACGCTGATCTCGGTTTCGATCTCGAACCCGGCCGAAAGCAGCGGAAAGCTCTTTACGAAGCGGCGGGAAAAGACGCGGTAACCGGACAGGATGTCGCTGAACGTGCGCCCGAAGATGCGCGCCAGGATGCCGGTCAGCATCGCATTGCCGAAGCGGTGGCCACGGCGATATGCTTCCTGCACCTCGCTGACGCGCGCGCCCACCACCATGTCGAGTTGCTCGTCCACCATGCGCTCGATCATGGCAGGGGCGGCGGCGGCGTCGTAGGTCGCGTCGCCGTCCGCCATGACATAGATGTCGGCATCGACGTCCGCGAACATGCGGCGGACCACATGGCCCTTGCCCTGCATGGTTTCGCTCCGCACGATCGCACCGGCGGCGCGCGCCACCTGGACGGTGCGGTCCTTGGAATTGTTGTCGTAGACATAGATCGCCGCATCCGGCAGCGCCGCGCGAAAGTCGGCAACGGTCTGCCCGATCGCCGCCTCTTCATTGTAACACGGTAATATCACCGCAACGCGCATGTCTCGCCCCCACCCTGCTGTTCGCGTGAACACAGGCGGGCTAAACATTTACCAACAGGGCCGCAATAGTTGTCGCTCCGCGAGCCGGGCAGTCGTTCCCGCGTCGAGCGGACCGGTGACCCGGATCAACCTGGCGGCTAGTCAGGGGCCATGTCATTGCTGATGCGGAAAGATGAGTGACAGGCGAGAGCTTGGCGGGCGACTCAAAGTAAGCCGACCGAAGATCCGGTGTATCACGGCACAATAAAATCCATCGACGCCGCTGGTCACGATGGTATATTTTGGATTTATCCAAGTTTATAATGTATATTTGATGTAAAAATACTTTGCTTCTTGGTTGGTCATTTCCTTGCTTGCGCGCGTTCGATGCGCAAAATGTTGAAAGGGTATGGTATGACGACGTCGGATTGGCTGTGGTTCGGCTTTGCCGCGATGGCGGCAGGATCGGTCATTCTGTTGGCGATGGGCTGGAACCGCCGCACGCGGGATGAGGAGAACCATTATCTTCTGCACCTGTTCGTGACGCTGACGGCCATGGCATCCTATCTCGCCATGGCGCTGGGGCAGGGATCGATCCTGCTGGCGGACGGGCGCGAATTCTACGTCGCCCGCTATCTCGACTGGTCGATCACCACGCCCATGTTGCTGACCGGCTTGTGCCTGACCGCGCTGCATGCCCCGTTTCGACGCTGGGCGCTGCTGCTGGGCTTGGTCTTCACCGATTTCTACATGATCGCGACCGGCGTGGTCGCCGGCTTCAGCCCGACGGGTTCGACGGCAAAGTGGGCATGGTATCTGATCAGCTCGGGCGCGTTTCTGTTCATCTATATCGGCCTGTGGGGCCCGGTGCGGACGGAGTCCGAGAAATCGGGTCCGCGTGCGGCCAAGCTGTTCAAGACCAACGCCACCATCCTGTCGGTGGTCTGGTTCGCCTATCCGGTGATCTTCCTGCTGGGCTCCGAAGGCACCAAGGCGATCGATCCGACCGCCACGGCCGCGCTCTACACGATCTTCGACGTGGTCGCGAAGGTGGTCTACGGCATTTTCTCCATGGCGGCGACGCGCGCCAAGGTGTCGGCCGACCTTGCCGCCGATGAGGTGCCCGAGCATGACCTGCGCCCGGCGCCGGTCGCCTACCACACGGTGGAGGCGCCGGGGCGTACCGAGCGGGTCGAGCCGTCCCATCGGGTTCAGCCGAACCATCGCTGAGCAAGGGACGTGTCGGCAGGACTGGCAGGGCACGGGGTAAGCCGCACCCCCTCCGTTTCGGCCGGCACGCTGCGATCGGTGGCGACACGGATCGCGCCGGTCGCGCTGTCGATCGTGGCAAGCGCCGTGCTGACGGGGCGTGTTGCGGAGACCGGCTTTCTCGCGCTTGCGGTGGTGGCCGGCCTTCCGCACGGCGCATTCGACCACAAGGTCGCCCGATCCACCTTTGCGCCGCGCCATGGCGCCAGGTGGTGGCAGCCCTTCCTTGCCGGCTACCTTGCGCTTGCGTCGGCGATGCTGTTCGCCTGGTGGGCGCTGCCGATCGTTGCGTTGCCGCTGTTCCTGCTCCTTTCCGTACTTCATTTCGGGGATCAGGATGCATCGCGAAGCGCGCCTTGCCGCATGGTCCGGATTGTGGCCCATGGCGGCGTGCCCGTCATCGTCTCGGCCGCGTGCCATCCCGCTGCGATCGCGCAGTTGCTGGCCGTGCTGGTGCCGGGGCCGGGACAGGCGCATATGGTGGCGCTGCTGCTCGGCGGGCCGCTGATAATGTTGTGGCTGGCGGCGGCCGCCGCAACGCTCATCGCCTATGCCGGTAGCGGGCAAAGCGCGGACGTGGCGGCCGCGACGGATCTGGTCCTGGTTACCCTGTTGTTCGCATTCGCCCCGCCGCTGATCGGGTTTTCGCTCTACTTCGCGGTCATCCACGCGCCGCGCGCCATGGCGGCTGCCATACCCGCGGGCGGAATGCCGGTGGGGGAGGTGGCCTTGCCGCTTGCCTTGACAGCGATCGCGCTGGCGTTCGGCGCCCTCATCTTCCAGGCCGGCCCCGGCGACGCGGTGGAGGAGAATGTGGTTCGGACCGCATTCCTGCTGCTGAGTGCGTTAACGGTGCCGCACATGTGGCTGGACTGGCGCGCCCGTAGCGCCTCGACACGAACGGATCGTTCCATGACGCTGGCGCGCGGGATCGCGGACGCGCAACCATGATGAAGGAACGACACGATCGGTCTGGGTGGCCCCAAGCGGCCAAAGGTGGTGGCGTTCGACATCATCGGCGCGTTTCAGGAGGCGCCGGATCGAACGCCGTCGAAGCGCCCGACCTCCGCCATTGGTCCGGCCGGTCGGTCATGGCCTATGCCCGTTCAGAGCAGGTCGTCGATGCGGATCGGCAGGCGACGGATGCGGCGGCCCGTGGCGTGATGGACGGCGTTGGCGATGGCCGCATTCATGCCGACAATCCCGATCTCGCCCAGCCCCTTGATGCCGAGCGGGTTCACCGCATCGTCCTGTTCGGGAACCATGATCACCTCGACCTGCCGGACGTCGGCGTTCACGGGAATGTGGTATTCGGAAAGGTTGTCGTTGACGTAGCGGGCATGGGTCAGATCGATCTCGGTCTTCTCCTCCAGCGCCGCACCCAGGCCCCAGATCATGCCGCCCATATATTGACTGTGTGCCGTTAGCGGATTGACGATGGTGCCGCTTGCAAAGGCGCCGACCATGCGCGGCACGCGGATCTCGCAAGTGAGGCGATGGACGCGCACCTCCACGAACTGCGCGCCAAAGGCATAAGCGGTGACGTCCTTGCGCTGCTGCCCACGGGACATGGGCGGCTGACCCTTGTAGAGCTTGTCCATCGAGTCCGGGCCGAGACCCTGGGGGATGTGCTCGGCATGGGCCTCAAGCGCACCATGCGAGAGGCGCGCTATCGCATCGCCGAGCGGTTCCGAGCCGCCTCCGGCCACGATCAGCAGCCCGTCGGACAAGGCCATCATGTCCGGCCGCCTGCCGGCGAGCGGTCCGTCATTGCTGGTCGAGGCGGCATGGGCGATCCGCGCCACCAGCTCGTCGCACGCCTTGGCGATGGCGTGGGTGATGGTGGCGGTGTGGCTCGATCCGGCGGCGAGCGAGGCCGGGGGCAGGGTGGTATCCCCCATATGGACCGCGACCTGCTCGACCTTGAGCCCCAGCTTGTGCGCGGCGGTGATCGCGGCGACGGTGTAGGCGCCGGTGCCGATATCGTGTCCCGCCAATTCGACCAGGCAATATCCGTCCGCGCGCAAGGTCACGCGGGCGGCGGTGGAGGCGATGTTGGACGGGTAGGCGGCCGAGGCCATGCCCCAGCCGACCAGCCAGTTGCCATCGCGCATGGAGCCCGGCCTGGGATCCCTTCCTGCCCAGCCGAAGCGTTCAGCACCCTGGTCCAGGCATGCGATCAGGTGGCGGCTGGAGAAAGGCAGGCCGGTGGCCGGATCGACCTGCGTATCGTTGCGGCGCCTCAGTTCGACCGGATCGATCTCCAGCGTCTCCGCCAGCTCGTCCATCGCGCATTCCAGCGGGAACATGTAGGGTGTGTCCGGCGGCGCGCGCATGAAGCCGGGCGTGTTGCGATCGGCGTGGACGATGTTCACCTTGGTCAGGATGTTGGGATAGCCATACATCCTGGCGGTCGTGTCGGTGCCGGAGACGTTGTAGGTGCTCGGCCGACTGGTCAGCTCCCACCCTTCATGGCGGAGCGCGGTCAGCCTGCCGTCGCGGGTGGCGCCCAGCTGGAGATGGTGGCGCGTTTCGGCACGGTAGGTGGCGATGGTGAAGCCCTGGTCGCGGGTCGCGACGAGCTTGACCGGTCGGTTGATCCGCCGCGCGGCGATGGCGATCCAGGCGGTACGGGCAGTGGCGCCGCCCTTGGACCCGAACGCGCCGCCGACGAACTTGGACATGACGTGCAGGTCGTCCGGGTCGATGCCGATCTGCTGGGCGACATTGGCGCGCAGGCCGTAGACGAACTGGCTTGGCTCGCGGATCGTCAGCTTGCCCGCATTCCACTCGGCGGTGGTGGTGAACAATTCGATCGGATTGTGGTGCTGGGTCGGCGTTTCATACCAGGCGTCGACCGTCACCTCCGCGGCTGCCAGTGCACCTTCCGCATCGCCCACCGCGTAATCGCGGTGCTCGCCGTCGTCGCGCACTTCCTCCTGCGTGCCCGGCGAACCGAACGTCGCCGCGGGCTCTTCCCGCTCGTAACGCACCCCCACCCGAAAAGCAGCGTCGCGCGCGATCTCGTAGCTGTCGGCCAGCACGATGGCGACGATCTGGCCGTCGTGCCAGATACGGTCCGTCTCCATCGTCGTGGTGGTTTCGCCACCCGATTGCTGCTTCGGCGGATGGTTGTCGCCGCCGACATTCTCGTGGGTGAGGATGTCGATCACGCCCGCCATCGCGCGGGCCTCGTCCAGGTCGAAACCCGCAATCCGCCCGCGCGCAATGGCGGACGTGACGAGAAACGCCCAGGCCGGGTTCTTCACCGCCTCGTCCGAAGGATACAAGGCGCGGCCGGTCACCTTGGCAGGGCCGTCGATGCGGGTATGGGGGCGGCCGATCAGCATGGTCATGCCGGCAACTCCATCGTCCGGGTCTCAAGCAGCGCGCGCACCAGCGTGCGGCGGCCGAGTTCGATCTTGAACGCAGCCTCGCCATGCGGAACCGCGCCGGCGAGCGCGATTTCCGCCGCATCGCGCGCGCTTGCCTCGTCAAGGCGCCGGCCGACCAGCATCGCTTCGGCCTGGTGGGCGCGCCACGGCTTGGCCGCAATCCCGCCAAGGCCGATCCGTACCGCGCGGACCGTGTCGCCATCCAGGTCGAGCGCCACCGCCGCCGAGGCGAGGGCGAAATCGTAGGAGGCGCGGTCGCGCACCTTCACGTATCGCGATCGCCGCGTCCACGCGCCTGCGGGCACGGTGAACCCGGTGATGAGGTCGCCGCGCGCCAGGTTGGTTTCGATGTGCGGGGTTTCGCCGGGCAGGCGGTGAAGATCCTCGAACGGCAGTACCCGTTCGCGGCCGTCGACCGACAGCAGGTTCACCTCCGCGCCGAGCGCAACCAAAGCGATGGCGAAGTCTCCGGGATAGTTTGCGATGCAGGCGGTGCTGGTGCCGAGCACCGCCAGCCGCCGGTTGCAGCCCTCCATCGCCGCGCAGCCGGTGCCCGGATCGCGCTTGTTGCAAGCATGGTAGCTGATGTCGCGGAAGTAGTTGCAGCGCGTGCGCTGGAGGACGTTGCCGCCCAGCGTGGCCATGTTGCGCAGCTGCGGGCTTGCCGCCTGCCACAGCGCGTCGCGGATCGCCGGATAGTCGCGCGCTACGGACGGATTGCTCTCCGCCTCGCTCATGCGCACCAGCGCGCCGAGCCAGAGGCCGTCCTCCAGATCCGCAATGCGGCCATGTTCCGCCCTCAGGCCGGAAATGTCGACCAGTCGCTCCGGGTGCATCACCTGCAACTTCATGAGGTCGAACAAAGTGGTGCCGCCGGCGAGATACTGGACGGGGCTGCGCACATGGGCGTCGGCGGACACAGACGCGCCGCCCAGGCCGAGCGCCTCCACCGAGCTGCCGGCGCGATCGAGGGCAAAGGCGCGCATCAGCGTTGCCCCGCCAACTCGGGCGCGGCCTGCCGCACCGCGGCGACGATCTTGGGGTAAGCGGCGCAGCGGCACAGATTGCCGCTCATATATTCGCGGATCTCCTCGTCGCTGGTCGCGTGGCCTTCGTGGACGCAGGCGATGGCGGACAGGATCTGGCCGGGGGTGCAATAGCCGCACTGATAGGCGTCCTGCTCGACAAACGCCGCCTGCATCGGGTGAAGCGGCTCGCCCTCGCCGGACAGGCCTTCCACCGTGGTGATCTCCCCCTCGGCAAGTGCGGAGAGGGTGAAGCACGACAGCACCCGCCGCCCGTCGATCAGCACCGTGCACGCGCCGCACTGGCCCTGGTCGCAGCCCTTCTTGGTGCCGGTCAGCCCCAGTTCCTCGCGCAGCGTGTCGAGCAGCATCTGACGCGGATCGACGTCAAGCCGGTATATGTGCCGGTTGACGTTCAGCGTGATGTTCATGCGTGCGTCCCTACCGTCACGCCGCCGGCTCCAGTTCGACCTTGATCCAGCCCGGCTGACGCTCGTCAAAGGCCTTGTAGGCGTTGATGGCGTCGGTCATCGGCTCGGTTTGGGTGAGGATCCTGACCGGGTCGAGCCGCCCCGAGCGGACATGGTCGAGCAGCACGTCGTAATAACGGCGGTGGTTGCAGTTCCCCATCCTGACGGTGACGTTCTTGTTCATCGCCATGCCGATCGGGAACATGCGGTCGGTCGGCGGATAGACACCGATGATGGAGATGGTGCCGCCCTTGGCGACGCACTCCACCGCCCAGTCGAGCGCCTGGCCGGGATTGTCGCCGGCGATGAAGTGGCTGCCATGCTTGTTGGCCATCGGCTCAATGACATATTGCTCGACCGCTTCCTTCGCCTTGCCGAGCAGGCCGGGCTCGTCTGGTCCCGCATGGGCATGCTGGGCATCGACTCCGACCGCGTCGATCACCCGCCGCGCGCCGTCGCCATCGGTCAACTTCAGCACCGCTTGCGGCACGTCCTCCTCGTCGAAGTTGATGACCTGTGCACCCTGGCGCCGCGCCATGTCGAGCCGGTCGGGCAGGCGGTCGACCGCGATCACCTTGCCGCCCATCACGATCGCCGAGGCGATGGCCATCTGACCCACCGGGCCGCAGCCGAAGACCAGCACATGGTCGCCCGGTTCGATCTGGGCGAGGTCTGCCCCGAACCAGCCGGTGGGCAGGATGTCGCTCAGCATGATCGCCTGGTCGTCGTCGATCTCGTCGGGCACAGGGACGAGGTTGGTATCGGCCCACGGCGTGCGCGCCTTCTCGGCCTGCAACCCCTTCAGGTTGCCGGCTGCTTCCGGCCCGCCGAAGAACACCGTTCCGGCGCGCTTGCCCTGCGGATTGGCGTTGTCGCATTGCGCGTAGAATTCGTGCCGGCAGAACTGGCAATGGCCGCATCCCACGGTGGAGGGGATGATCACCCGCTGGCCGACCCGGATGTTCCTGACCTCCGGTCCGACCGCCTCGACGATGCCGACGCCCTCATGGCCGAGGATCTGCCCCTTCGCCATGCCGCTGAACGTCCCACGTACGAAGTGGAGATCGGTGCCGCAGATCGCGCTTGCGGTCAGCCGGACGATCGCATCGGTCGGCTGCTCGATCGTGGGCTCGGGAACCTCGTCGACGCGAATGTCGCCGGTTGCGTGCCAGACTACTGCCTTCATCCGCGTCATGCCTCTGCCAAAAGAGAGTGTTGGCGTGAAGCGCGACCGACGTGAGGATGTTCCCTAATGATGCATCTATTTATATCTAACGTAAGTTATGATAATGTCTTTATAACGGCAAGGGTAAGATCTCGCAAAATACATGCTGCTTGATGTATCAATAATTGAAGTTTAATGTGACAGTGACGATAGTAGCCGTGATATTGGAGGATCTATCCGGCTGTTTGATACCGGGTGATGGTGCGAGCCTTTCGTTTGCTTCGGACGGGGCCGTAGGGGACAGGTTCGTCACGGGAGTGCCACGACCACGCACGCCGTCAGGGCAGCAATACAGCAATTGCAAGCTCCGGTGGCGACGTTGAGCCGCGAGCTGGGGATCAATCCAAGGACGGTGGCGAAGTGGCGCAACCGGGCGACGGTCCTGGATCTGAAGACCGGGCCGAAGCGCCTTCATTCCACCACCTGACCGAAGCCAAGGAGGCGATGGTTGTCGCGTTCCGGCGGCACGCCCTGCTGCTGCTGGACGACGGCCTCTATGCCCTGCAGCTGTCGATCCCGCATCTCACCAAGTAAGCGCTACATCGCCGCATGCCCCGTCGGCAGCGTGCCAGTCCTTGTACGGGATATTCAGTGGGCCCGGCGCGCTGACCGGGCTCCCGCATCCAAATTCATGGTCTGGTTGCTGCGCTCTTCACCTGCTTGGATGCAGGCAGAGGTTTACGCACCTCCTGACCGCCCATCCGCGACAAAGGCTCCGATGCCCGCGATCGCCAGCCGTTGCGCCGGAACGGCGGTGGCGGCGAAGGACAGGCGCAGGAAGCGTGCGCGGTGTGGCGCATCGAAGACGATCCGCTGTGTCGCCAGCGCATAGGCGATGTTGGAGAACTCGCCCTTGGCCGCTACCTCCCATGTACGGCCATCCAGGCTCGTCTCGCAGACATAGCCGGCCGGCGGCGCCACGCCCTTCGCCACGGTGCGCGAGGGCGTCAGGCTGAACCCGGCCAGCCGGTGTGCCGCGCCCATGTCGACCGTTACGCGGGCGGGAGCGGCCGCGCCGGGTGCGGGCACCGTCCAGCGCGTCGCCGCATCGTCGTCCAGCAACGCTTCCGCGCCGGCTGCCGAGGCGGCGACGATATGCCATCGGCGCGGCGACAGCAGGTTCGGATCGCTCGACCGCACCGGCGCGACGGCGGCAGGCGCGACCTGGCGGAACAACGCCACTTCGGAAATGGCCGGGCAGGCGGGCGCTTCGAGGATCACCAGCCTCAGCCGGCGGGCGTTTATCGGGGCGGGCAGGCGGATGATGCGCTGGGCGCCGATCGCCTGATGCTCCGCCAGCCTCCGCCAGCGTCCACCGACTTCCGCCTCCACCGCAAAGCGCGTGACGCGGACGCCGAGCGGCAGATGTTCGCGCAACCGGATCACGTCGAAGGGACGACCCGGCAGCAAGTCCAGCGTCAACGTGGGCGTTCTGTCCGCGTCGGGCGTCGACCAGTAGCTGTCGCGGCGGCCATCGAGCACGTGCCTGGCGGCAAAGGCGGCCCCGCGCTCCGACGTGGCGGTCGCGGTCGCGCCCTGCGCCCGGTCGGTCGCATAGGTCGCCGTCTGCGCCGCGCCGAACGCGCGCAGCACTGCGACGTCGATGTCGGCCAGCCGCCCGCGACGATCGGGCGGCAGGTTCAGGTTCAGGTTGGTGCCCCGTCCGACCGATTCATCGTACAGCTTCAGCAGCCGCTCGGGCGTCTTCACCTTGGCATCTTCGTCGGCGTGGTAGAACCAGCCGGGGCGGATCGAGACATCGGTTTCGGCCGGCCACCAGAGCGGAGCGCCGCGCACGCCGCTATTTCCTTCGCTTTGCACATACGGATGGTTGGGCATGGTCGGCCAGCACGGATCGCCCGCCACCCCGTCCTCGTTGCCGACCCAGCGCACGTCCGCGCCGAGCGGGTCGAAGGTGCAGGCCATCGGCTGATGCCGGTGGACCAGCGCGATCGTCTCCGGCCAGTTATAGTAACGCGCCGCATCGATCTTCCGCGTTTCGCGCGCGCCGCCATAATGGCCATCGCCGCCATTGGCACCGTCGAACCAGAATTCGAACAGCTCGCCATAGCCGGTGCACAGCTCCACGATCTGCTTGCGGAAATATTCCACATAAGCTGGTCGCCCATATTCGGCGTGGTTCCGGTCCCATGGCGACAGATAGATGCCGAACGACAGGCCGGCGCGCCGCGTCGCCTGTTCCATCTCGCGGACGATGTCGCCCTTGCCGCCCTTGTAAGGGCTGTTGCGGATGCAATGTTCGGTCAGGCGCGTCGGCCACAGGCAGAAGCCGTCATGGTGCTTGGCGGTCAGGATGATCCCGCGCATGCCCCCTGCCTTGGCCGCCGCGACGATCTGGTCGGCGGAGAAGTCCGTCGGGTTGAACAGGGAAGGGCTCTCGTCGCCATAGCCCCATTCGCGGTCGGTGAAGGTGTTGATGGAGAAATGCACGAAGGCATATTGCTCGCGCGCGTGCCAGGCGAGCTGGCGGGGCGAGGGCGTCGCGCCCCATGGCCGGGGTGGCGCAACGCCCGCCGCGCCGAATGCGGGCATGGCGGCGGTCGCAAGGCCGGATGCGATCAGGGTCCGGCGGGACAGGTCGATCATGCGGAAACTCCGTGGGTCGGGGCGGGGCCACCGAACGATGGTGGCCGGTCGGCGCGGGCGACGCCGAAGCGGCGGTTCGGCTCGGCCGACATGGTGAAGGTGAGGGTGCCGCCGCGGATCAGCTCGGCATGGGGTATCCAGCTTTTCGTCCACGGCCTGCCGTTCCAGCGGACAGCGGTGACATAGGGCGTATCGGCGCGGTTGCCCGGCGCCTCGATCGTGAGCGTCCGACCATCGCCGACCCGCAGCACCGCGCGCGAAAACAGCGGCGAGCCGAAGACATAGGCCGCCTCCACCGGATCGACGGGGTAGAGGCCGAGCGCGGAGAACACGAACCAGGCGCTCATCTGGCCGCAATCGTCATTGCCGATGATCCCGTCGGGGTCGTTGCGGTACATCTCCGTGCACAGCCGGCGGACCATCGCCTGCGTCTTCCATGGCGCGCCGACATAGGCGTAGAGATAGGGTGCGTGCTGGTCCGGCTCGTTGCCATGGGCATATTGGCCGACCAGCCCGGCAATGTCTGGCGGCGCGTCGGCCGGCAGGGTGGACGGGGCGGAGAACAGCGCGTCCAGCTTTTTCTCGAACGCCGCATCGCCCCCCATGTGCGCGATCAGCCCGTATATGTCGTGCTGGTTGAGGAACGTCGCCTGCCAGCCGTTCGCCTCCGTATAGTCGCGCCAGTCGGGTGTGGGCATGTGGCCGAGCTGGACCGGGTCGTAGGGGCTCCACCACGAACCATCGTGGAAGCGGGGACGCGCGAAGCCGATGCCGCCGTCTATGACGTTCCGCCAATTGCCTGACCGCTTCAGCAGCCGGGCCGCGTCCGCCTGCGCGCCTGCGCCGCGCGCGATGCGGTGGGCCGCCCAATCGTCATAGGCATATTCCTGCGTGCGGCTGACGCTCTCGTTCCACTTGTCGGCGGGGACATAGCCGAGCCGGTCGTACAGGTCGCGGCCGCGGCTGTTGTCGCGGTCAGGTGCGGCGAAGTCGAACGACCGCCGCCGGATCGCCGGCCATGCGGCGGCGTAATCGGCCTTGATACCCTTCGCCTGCGCCTCCGCCAGCACGGGAACGGCGTGCCAGCCCATCATGGTTGCGGTCTCCACGCCCTGCAACGGCCAGATCGGCGGGCCGAGCGGGCTCTGCTGCGCCTGCCGGATCAGGTCCGCGACCAGGCTCTGCGCGCGTGCCGGCGCGATCAGCGTCAGCAGGGGGTGAAGCGCGCGGTATGTGTCCCACAACGAATAGGTGCTGTAGGCGGCTTCGCCGGCCGGCGCGCGATGCACCTGCCAGTCGAGCCCGACATAGCGCCCGTCCGCGTCGGAAAACAGCGTCGGGGCGAGCAGCGCGTGGTACAGCGCCGATGCCATGACGGTGCGCTGGTCGCCGGTGCCGCCCTCCACCCGCACGGTTCCCAAAGCCTCCGCCCAGGCGCGCGATGCGGCGCGGCGGGTCGCGTCGAAGTTCCAGCCGCGCGCTTCGGCGGCCAGGTTGCCGCGCGCACCGGCGACATCGACGCCGGAAATGGCACAGCGCGCCACGATCGGCACCGGCCCGGCACCGTCGTAGAACAGCACCGCTTTCAAGCGCCGCCCGGTCACGCCGCTCGCCCCTTGCGGTTGGGGCATGTCGTCATCGCCGTAGAAGGTCACGCGATCCGGGCGGCGGGAGAGTTGCAGCGCGAAGTGGATACGCCGCCCTTTGGCCCAGCGATGCACCCGGCGGCTGCCGGTGATCGTGCCGTCGGGATCGATCGCCAGCGACGCCTCGTCGATCAACGGGCGAGCGCCGGGCGCGTCGCCGACCAGATGCGACAGGTCGATCAGGATGTGCCCCGGTCCGTCGGGAAAGGTGTAGCGGTGCCAGCCGGTCCGCTCCGTCACCGTCAGTTCGGCCAGCACGCCCGTCTCCAGTCGGACGCGGTAATAACCGGGCTCCGCCAGTTCTCCGGAGAAACGCTGGCGATAGCCCGCGTCGGGATCAGCCATCGTTCCCGGGGTCAACCGCACCGGCCCGGTCGCGGGCACCAGCAGCACGTCGAGCATGTCGCCGATACCCGTGCCGGACAGGTGGGTGTGGCTGAACCCCATGATCGACGTGTCATCGCGGTGATAACCTGAACAGGCGTCCCACCGTTCGACGTCGGTGTCGGGGCCGAGCTGGACCATGCCGAACGGCAGCGTCGGTCCAGGATAGGTATGGCCATGGCCGCCGGTGCCGATGAACAGGTTCGGCCGCGCGGTTGGCGGCACGAACGCGCCGGCGGGCAGCGGCAGGGCCGTGGATACCGCCGCGGCCGCCGCCGAACCCAGCAGCGCGCGGCGGGTGAGATGGGCGGTCACAACGATGCGCCCAGCAGCGCGGGGCGGGTATCGGCAAGCTGCACGATCAGCTCTCCGAACAGGCCGTTGGCCCAGGCGAACCAGTGGCGCGTGAATTGCCTGGGGTCGTCCTGGTCGAAGCTTTCGTGCATGAAGCCGGTATTCGCTTCCGTGTCCCGCAACGTGCGCAGGCAGGCGCGCACCGTCGCGTCGTCCGCGCCCGAGATTGCGCGGACGATCACCGACATCGCCCAGATCTGGCCCAGCCCGACATGCGGGCCGCCAATGCCCTCGCCGGCACGGCCATGGAAGAAATACGGGTTGTGCCCGCTCCACGCGGCGGCGGCGGTGCGGCGCCACAGCGGGTCATCGGTCGGCACACAGCCAAGATATGCCAGCGAGGAGAGCGACGGCACGTTGGCATCGTCCATGAACAGCACGTTGCCGAAGCCGTCGACCTCATACGCCCACACTTCCGACCCGTCGGGCAGGCGCATGCGGCCATGCGCATCCAGTGCCGCCGCCACTTCCGCCGCCAGCGCCATCGCATCGTTCGCCAGCGCCGTGTCGCCGCGTGCTTCATGCGCGACCGTGGCCAATTCGCGCAGGGCCGTGACCGCGAACAGGTTGGACGGGATCAGGAACGGGTAGATGCAGGCATCGTCGGACGGCCGGTAACCGCTGTGGATCAGCCCGACCGGGCGCGACGGGTTGCCATAGCCGTCGAGCGGCATGGATTCCGTGCTGCGGTCCGACGCACGCAGGAACCGATAGGGTCCGGGACCATCCTTGCGCTGTTGTTCGCGAAAGGTGCGGATGCTCGCCCGCGCGGCGTCGGCCCACAGCGCGTCGAACGGTGCCTTGTCGCGCGTCGCCCGCCAATATTCATGGGCGAGGCGCATCGGATAGCAGAGCGAATCCACCTCCCATTTCCGCTCCGCCACGCCCGGCTTCATTTCGGTCCTGTCGTGCAGCGACCAGTCGAGGTCGGTCTTCGCGGACGGATCTTCCATGAAGGCGTTGGCATAAGGGTCGATCAGGATGCAGCGCGCTTGACGGGCGATCAGCCCCCTGAACAGCCGGCGCAGGTCCGCGTCATGCGGGGCCAGATGCAGATACGGCTTCACCTGTGCCGAGGAATCGCGCAGCCACAGACAGGGTATGTCGCCGGTGATGACGAAGGCGTCCGGCCTGCCGTCCACCACGCCCATTTTCACCGTGGTGTCGAGCGTGTTGGGGTAGCAGTTGGCGAACATCGCCGAAAGCTTCGGATCGGCGATCAACCGGCGGACGCGTACGATCTCCCGCTCCACCGCCCGCGATACGAAGCGGCGCTGCGCAACGGGCGGACGGCGGTCGGGAAAGGCGGCAGCGGCCGCCAGCGCGGGGGCTGCCGCCATGGCCAGTCCGCCGGTCAGGGCGGTGCGGCGATTCACGATCACTTCGGCAGCTCCGTTGCGGTCCCGGTGATGGTCAGGTCGATCCACACGCCCGGCGCATCGTCCGGCTGTCCGCCGCCGATGAACAGCCGATACGCGCCCGGCACCACCGACCGGGTGCCGTCCCGCGCCACGATGCTCAGCGCGCGCGGGTCGAGGATGAAGCGGACGGTGCCGCGTGCGCCCTGCTTCAGTGGCACGCACTGGAAGCCGACCAGCTGCCGTTGCAGCACGGGCGTGGTCAGCCCGCCTCTCGCACGGGCCGAAGGCACCAGATAAGCCTGCGCCACCTCCTCGCCGGCGCGGCCGCCGGTGTTGGACACGGTGGCCTCCACCGTCGCGCTGCGGCCCGCTTCCACGGTGAGGCTGGTCCGCGGGGCGGCATAGGCGAAGCGGGTGAAGCTCAACCCGTGCCCGAACGGCCAGAGTGGCGTGCCGGTGAAATAGCGGTAGGTCCGCTCCTTCATGCCGTAATCGACGAACGCCGGCAGGTCCTCCGTGCGGCGGTAGAAGGTGATAGGCAGGCGCCCCGATGGGTTGCTGACGCCCGCCAGCGTGTCGGCAATGGCGGTGCCGCCCGCTTGGCCCGGATACCAGGCGGCCAGGATCGCGTCGGCGGCGGCCGGGTCGATCGCCACCGCGCTGCCGCTGGTCAGCACGATCACCATCGGCTTGCCCGTTGCCTTCAATGCGGCGAGCATGCGCTGCTGAACGAGGGGCAAGGCGATGTCGGTGCGGTCGCCGCCGACGAAGCCGGGGACGCTGACCTGCAACGCCTCACCCTCCAGATCGGGCGACAGGCCGACGACGGCGACGATCACATCGGACGCGTTCGCCGCATCGACCGCCTGTTTCAGCAGCGGCTCGGCCGGAGGCAGCCACAACAGGCGAATGCCTTCGTCCTCGCTGACGTGATCCAGTTCCAGGCGGATCGGCACCGGTCGCCCATCGCTGTCGAAGGGGATCTCGACACGGCCGTTGGCGACCTCGCCCGCCGCGACCGGCTTGCCGTCCAGCCACATCCGTACCGCGTCGTGGCTTTTGCAATATTTCCAGCAGGCCGGCACATCGACCGCCAGACGGTAGCCGCCGAGGCCGGGCGGAACCAGTTTACCCGTCCAGCGAACGCGCCATTGCTCGCCCAAGCCGGACAGGGGCGCCGCGCGGTTGTGGTCAATGTCTATGCGCCGCTCCCGCCGGCTTACGATAACCTGACCGGTGGACGACAGATACTCCGCCTTCAACCCCGGCGAGCCATCGGAGCGTAAAGCTGTTTCCGGCACCACAACGGGGGCGCCATCGGCCAGCACCGACCCCTGCGCGTAGCGGACGTTCGCGGCGCCGAAGCGCGCGCGAATGCCGTCGAGCGGGGTGACGGGCGCGGCGGCGGTGCCGTGATAATTGCCCTGCAGCACGCTCAGATCGTCGGCATCGGCGCCGATCACGGCAATCCGTGCGCCGGGCCTGATCGGCAGTCGGTCGCCCCGGTTCTGGAGCAGCACGATCGACTTGCGCGCCGCCTCCAGCGCCAGCGCGCGGTGCGCGGGCGTGTCCACCTGATCGGCGCGGATGTTGCGCCACGGGCTGGTCGCGCCGAACGCGATGCCCAGATCCCGGCGCGCGGTCAGCGCACGGGTCAGCGCCGTGTCCACCTCCGCCTGCGACACCAGCCCCTTCGCCAACGCTTCCGGCAGTGCTGCAAAAGCGGTCCCGCAATTCAGGTCGGTGCCGCCGCGCACCGCCGCCGCTGCCGCACCCGCGCCGTCGATGCGGTAATGGTGGAACAGCTGGATGTTCGACACGGCGTCGCAATCGGACACGGTGAAGCCGGTAAAGCCCCAGTCGCGCCGCAGCCGCGCGTTCATCAGCGCGCCATCGGCGCAGGCGGGGATGCCGTGGATGGAGTTGTACGCGCACATCAGCGAACGCGCTTTGCCCTCGGTCATCGCCATCCGGAACGCGGGCAGATATGTCGCCTCCAGGTCGTAGGGGCTGGGATCGACGTCGAACCCGTCGCGTCCCGCCTCCGGCCCGCTGTGCACCGCGAAATGCTTGGGCGTGCCGATCACCTTGGGGTGCAGGGGGTCGGGACCTTGCAGCCCGGTGATGAAGGATACGCCCAGGCTGCCCGTCAAATACGGGTCTTCGCCATAGGTTTCCTGTCCCCGGCCCCAACGCGGATCGCGGAAGATGTTGATGTTGGGCGACCAGATGGTCAGCCCCTGGTATATGCGCCGGTCGGCACCCACCGGCCGGGCGTTGAACTTCGCCCGCGCCTCGGTGGATACCACGTCGCCGATGCGGCGGATCAGCCCCGTGTCCCAGGTTGCGGCCATGCCGATCGCCTGCGGGAACACGGTTGCGATGCCGTCGCGCGCCAGCCCGTGCAGCCCCTCGTTCCACCAGTCATAGGCGGGCAGGCCGGCCTGGCGGTCGGCCGGCGCGCTGCTTTGCAGTTGGGCGGCCTTCTGCTCCGGCGTCATCGCGGCGACGGCAGAGGCGACCGGGTCGGAAGCCTGTGCGGCGAGGAGCATCCAGATCATCGGCGCGACCCCAGCGAGCGCAGCGTCAGCGCCCTTGCCAGTGCTGCCGGCGTGGCATCGGCGGCAACCGTCACCGTACGGCTTTCGCCCGGCAGCAGGTCGAAGCCGTTGTCGGACGGCTGGGCTGGCATTGCGCCGAAATCAAGCATCACCGCCCGCGCCAGCCGCTTGGCCGTCACCGTCACCTGCTTGTCCGTCCACGTCGCGGTGAGCCCCGGATCGGGATAGCGCATGTCCTTGGGCACGCCGCGCTCGACGATGGCGCGGCTGGCCACCGTATCGCCGACGATCATCTCCGCAACCGCGTAGCTGGCGGCGGGGTCTGCCCCGCCGAACAGCGCATCGTCGGTCAGCGTCGGCACCGGAATGGCGGACAACGGCGGCAGCGTGACGGTGCCGCCATTCTCCTTCAGCGGCGTGCCGTCCATCGCGAACGACCGGATGGTCCACCGGGCGGGCAGCGGCTGCGTCGCGTCGGACACCAGCGACAGGCGGGTCGCGTTGCCACGATGCTCCGCGACGATCGCCTGCGGCGCGAAGAAGCGGCGTGCGGCATATTGGAGCAGCTTCCACCGGCCCTGGTGGTCGATGCTGGCCCAGGAGATTGCCGGCCAGACATCGTTGATCTGCCAGAACAGCGACCCCATCGTCACCGGCCGGCAGGCGCGATGGTGCAGCGCGGCCATCTGGATCGCCTGCGCCTGATCGACCTGGCTGAGATACACGAAATCGCCAAAATCCTTCGGCTCGCCTAGGCGCGCGCGCATGTAGAATAACAGCCGTTCGTTGCCCTCGCCGTCCAGGAATTTCTGGTGGGCCTTCATCACCGGGCTGTCGGGCGACAGTGGGCCGGCACCTGCAAAGTCGCGGATCGTGGCCAGTCCCGGTGCGCCTTGGAACCCATATTCGGACATGAAGCGCGGGCAGCTGTCGAGATAGTTCTCGACCGGTTTCGACCCCGACCATACATCCCAGAAATGCCGGTCGCCGGACGCATCGGTGTCGACCGGACCATCATAGTCGGTCGACGGCGACCCCGCCCAATATGTTGATCCGGGCGATCGGGTCAGCACCGCATCGCGCAGCACCCGGTCGAACAGCACCGCCATGCCGGTGCCCACGCGCTCCTGTCCATCCGCGCCGATCGCGCGCTTGTACGCCTTGCGATCCGACCAGTTTTCCCAGCCGGACAGAACCTCGTTGCCGCCGTTCCAGCCGATGATCGACGGGTGGTTGTTCAGGCGCTCGACCTGCTCCTCCGCCTCGATGCGGACATTCTCGCGGAACGCCGCGTCCGGCGGCGTCACCGCTCCGCCGAACATGAAGTCCTGCCAGATCATCAGCCCCATCTCGTCGGCCATGTCGTAAAAGGCGTCGTCGAGGTAATAGCCGCCGCCCCATACCCGGATGGTATTCATGTTGGCGTCGCGCGCGCCCTGCAGAACGGTCCGCATGGCCGCGGGCGTGACGCGCGCGGGAAAGCTGTCGAACGGGATCAGGTTCGCGCCCTTGGCGAAGATGGGCAGCCCGTTGACGCGGAAGCCGAAGGCGCCCCGATCGGAGCCCGTGCCCCGGATCAGTTCCACGGTGCGCAGGCCGATGCGACGCCGGGCCGTGTCCGTGGCCGCTCCCGCCCGTTCCAAGACCGCCGTCGCGCGGTACAAGGGCTGCGCGCCATAGCCTATCGGTTGCCAGCGTTGCGGGGCCGCCACAGCCAGCGGCACGGTAATCTGGTTGAGGCCCGGCACCAGCGCCGCATCGGTCCGCGCCTCGACCTGCTGGCCGTCTGGGCCGGTCACCGCTACGCGGATTGTCGCGGTCCCGGTGCGGCCGCTCATCACCGCGACCTTGCCGGATAGCCGCGCCTCGGCATCGTTCAGCGTGTCCTGATCGACGCGGAAGCTCTCGATCCGCGCCTCGTCCCAGGCGTCCAACCGGATCGGCCGCCACGGGCCGACGTTCAGGATGCGCGGCCCCCAATCCCATCCATAATGATATTTGGGTTTGCGGATATAGGGCGAGGTCTGGCGTCGCTTGGGCTCGTCTCCGAACGCCGAATCATATTCGCCCGGCAGCGAGTGCGCCTCCGCCAGCACCATCGGCTGGAGGGCGCGGATCGGCGCGGCAAAGGTGATGGTGACGATATTGTCGCCAGCGCGCAGCAACGGCTTGGCCGCGACCCGCCAGCGGCGATGCGCATTGTCCGCCTTCAACACGTCATGCCCGTTGATCGACACGGTGGCAAAGGTATCGAGACCGTCGAACACCAGATCCAGGTGGTCGCGCGCCAGCATCGCCGGCGTGACCCGCAGGGTGCGGCGATACTGCCAGTCGGCGCGGCCGACCCACTGGACCGCCGCTTCGTTCAGCCCCTTGAACGGATCGGGAATGCGATGCGCAGCGATCAGATCCTGTTGCACACTGCCGGGAACATGGGCGGTGAACCACCGTCCCTCACGGCGGTGGGCCGCAATCGTTGCGGCGTCGGTCGGCGCGATCCGCGCCTGCCACCCATCGTCGAGGGACGTCATCGTGCGCGGCGCGGCCGTGGCCGCCGTGCTCGCCAGCAGCATCGGCGCCACCAGCGCCCAGATCTTGCCATGCCGGCGCATCAGTGCCGCTCCTCCAGCTGCACCGACCCGACCGTATAGAAGGGTTCGCTGGTCGGGGAGGTGAATTGAAAACAGATGTCCCGGTCGCCGTCCGCCTTCGGCAGCGTGCCGGCAAAGCGCATTCGGGTCGGGGAGGCGGCCGGATCGGGGAGGGGAAAGGATGCCGCAATCACCGGCTTCGGCGCGCCCTTGTCCGGCGGGCCCTTGCGCCCCGCCTGGCAGCCGACCAGCACCAGCAGTTCGCCATGATCGGTGACGTTGTAATGCTGACGCACCGCGCCCGCCTCATGCGCCAAGCCGTAATGACGGGCAAGGCGCGCCACGTCGACGCTGAAGCCGCCCGCCACATCCAGCGGCGCGGCGGGGTAAGCGGTGCAGGTGTCGAACAGGTTGATGTTGTACACCGGCGCATTGTCGGTCGCCTCCGACGTCAGCGGTACCCGCAGGCCCAGCGCGCCACGCGGGCACGACACCATCTCGGACGAGGTGCGTCGTAGCAACGCCGCGCGATCGGTCGCGAAAGCGCGCGGCGCAGCGACCGGCCGGCCATCCGCGCCGAACACTGCCGCACGAATCGTCGCCCCGGGCGTCAGCGTCAGCCGACGGACGTAGCGGGGGGATCGGGCGGTCGGCACCTTGCCGTCCAGCGTGTAGCGCAACGTGCCGGCGGTCGGCGCCTGCGTGGCGAGCGACACCGTAACCTTGTTCTTGCGGAGCGCGTCGCCCGCCGTACCGCCGAGCGTGTAGTTCACGGCAAACGCGCTGTCCGCGACCTCAACCCCCGCCCGGCGCCAGCGCGCCATCTGCGGAGTCAGGCGGCGGGTAAAGCCGGCGAAATCGCGCGGTGCCCGTGACCAGGTGGTTTCCGCCAGCGCGCCGATGCGCGGGAAGATGACGTGCTGCATCTGGAACGGGGTGGCAAGATACTCGGCCCAGGCATTGGCCTGCGCGCCCAGCACGTGCTTCGCCTTGGCCGGGTCGATGCCCGCCGGCATGGGTTCGTAGGCGTAGACGTCGGCCAAGGTCTGGATCGACAGGCGGCCGGGCGGCTCGTCGCCGTGATCGCTTTGCAGGCTGTCGAGATACAGGGTCGGCGCGGGGGACAGCACGACGTCGTGACCCTGGTTTGCCGCGTCCACCGCGCCCTTCTCGCCACGCCACGACATGACGGAGGCTGACGGGGGCAGGCCGCCCTCAAGGATCTCATCCCAGCCGATCAGCCGTCGCCCCTTTGTCGCGAGATACTGCCCGAACGTGTCGATCAGCCAGCTCTGCATCGCGTTCTCGGTGGTGATGTTCAGCGCCTTCATCCGCGCCTGCACGGCGGGCGATCGTTCCCACTGGTCCTTGACCGCCTCATCCCCGCCGAGGTGGATGAAGGTGCCGGGAAATATGTCGATCAGTTCATCCAGCACGCCTTCGACAAACCCGACGCCCTTGGGACCGGGATCGAGCAGATGCGGGTTGACGCCCCAATCGTGGCCGACCGCCGGGGTGTCCCCCATGACGCCGATCTCCGGATAGGCGGCGACCAGCGCCTGGGCATGGCCGGGCAGGTCGATTTCCGGCACGATGACGATGCCGCGCCGGGCGGCATAGGCGACGAGGTCGCGCAGTTCCGCCTGCGTATAGAAACCGCCGACCCGCTCGGCCGGGGCGGGGCCGCCGGTGGAGGGGGCGATGCGCCACGCGCCGACCTCGGTCAGCTTGGGATAGCGCTTTACCTCGAACCGCCACCCCTGGTCGTCGGTCAGGTGCAGGTGCAGCGTGTTGAGCTTCACCGCCGCCATCTGGTCAACGATCAGGTATAGGGAGGGCAGCGGCTGAAAATGCCGCGCCGTGTCCACCATCAGCCCGCGCCAGGCGAAGCGCGGCGCATCGGTGATCCGCATGGCGGGCACGCGCACCGGCTGGCCCGTGCGGGCATCGGGGCTGAGCAGCTGCGCCAGCGTCATGGCGCCGTGGACCAGTCCCGCGCGCGTGGATGCCACGATGCGGATGCCGCGCGGCGTTACGTCCAGCCGATACCCTTCCGGGCCGCCGATCGCGGGATCGCGGGCCAGTTGGATGGTGCCGTCGCCCGGTCCGGCATTCAGCGCGATGCCGCGCGTCCTGCCGACATGCTCGACCAGCAGTTTCGCCGTATCCGCCGCCTCCGCATCGTTCGACGGATAGCCGACGCGGGCGCCGGCGCGGACGGTGATCGCTCCCGCCGCGTGTTCAACGGCCGCCGGCAGCGGCAGCAGCGCCGCTTCGCGCGGCGCCGATGCGGCGCCAGCCGCGGAAGCCAGGGCGATACTTCCGGCGATCGTCGCTCCCCATGTCGATCTCGTTGCCGCCATGCCGCTCCCTTTCTCGTATTTCATGTGCGAGAGTGTACCAATGTAGGTCCAGGCGCAAGGTCTGGCGAACGTCCGAATTGCCGGCGCGGACTTGCCAAAACAGCCGCGACTATTACCAATGTGGGCCATGAAAGGGTTGCATTGTCGCCACCGCGCGGATTGTCTAGGTTGACCCGCGTCATGCGGAACCGGGTTCTTGCCCGTGCCCACCGTTTGGGCCGCAGCAAGGGGGTGGGGGTTGACCTTTTCCAAGCAGATCGGCCGTTTCCGGCGGGACAATCCGTCCCCGCTGTACCTCCAGCTTCAGAGCCTGATCCGCGATGCGATCGGCGGCGACGTGCTGTCCCCGGGCGACGCAATCCCTGCCGAACGCGACCTGGCGACCGAGTACGACATTTCGCGCATCACGGTGCGGAAGGCAATTGGCGGGCTGGTGGAGGAGGGATTGCTGACGCGCCGACGCGGCGCGGGCACCTTCGTCGCCGGGCGCGTGGAAAAGAGCTTTTCCAAACTGACCTCCTTTTCCGAGGATATGGCCGCACGCGGACGGCAGGCGTCGAGCAGCTGGATCAGCCGTTCCGTAGGCACGGTGAACCCGGAAGAGTCCATGGCGCTGGGCCTGTCGCCCGGTGCGCCGGTGTATCGGTTCCACCGCATTCGCTATGCCGACGAGCAGCCCATGGCGTTGGAATTCACGACCATCGCGGGATACTGCCTGTCCGGTGTCGATGCAGTGTGCGACAGCGTGTACGCCGCGTTGGAGAAGGCAGGCAATCGGCCGGTTCGCGCCTTGCAGCGGTTGCGCGCGGTGCCATTCGGCGTCGATTACGCGCGCATGCTGGAGTTGGACACGGGCCAGCCTGGCCTGTTGATCGAACGACGAGCCTTCCTGAAGGACGGGCGGGCGGCCGAGTTCACCCGGTCCTATTATCGCGGCGACAGCTACGACTTCGTCGCGGAACTGAGCGATCCGTAAGCGTCCGTTGGCGCTTGTTCCCCACGCGCGGAGTGACGCCATGAACCGCCGATCCTTCCTGCTGTCCGGCGCGGTTATCGCGGCGCTGGGTGATCCCGTGCCCCTGACGGTGGCGATGGCGCGAGGGGCAGGCCGCGCAGGCTGGGCGGGGGCGCTGCCGATGCCTGCGCCGCTCTCCGACCTCCCCATTCCGCTGCCGGTCGTCGATCCCGGTCGGGTCCGTCTGGAACAGGGGTGGGTGTTCCACGCGGGAGACGTGCCGGTGCCACCCCCTGTTGGCCACCATGAGACCTATCTCAGCGTCAAGGCGGGCAATGCCCCCGGTGCGGCCGCGGCCGCGTTCGACGACAGCGACTGGACGCCCATCCGCTTGCCGCACGACTGGGCCGCCGCCCAGCCCTTCGTGCAGAGCGCGAACGTCAGTCAGGGCTACCGCCCGCGCGGCATCGGCTGGTATCGCCGCGTCCTGACGCTGGACTCCGCGGATCGCGGCAAGCGGATCGAACTGCACTTCGACGGCATCGCCTCCCACGCCACGGTGTGGATCAACGGCAGCGAGGTCGCGCACAGCTGGTCCGGTTATTCCAGCGTGGTCATCGACATGACCCCATTCGCCCGGTTCGGCGAGGAAGAGAATGTGGTCGCGATCCGCGTCGATGCGGAGGCGATGGAGGGATGGTGGTATGAGGGCGCGGGGCTGTACCGCCACGCTTGGCTGGTCCGCCGCGCGCCGGTCGCGATCGCCACGGACGGTGTGCATTGCGATCCGCGTGGCCATGCGAACGGCTGGCAGGTGCCGGTCGCGGTGACGCTGGACAGCGTCGCGCGCGATGCGGCGACAGTGACGATCCAGGCGCAGTTGCTGGATGGCGTCGGGCGTGTCGTCGCGCAGGACGCGACCGATACGATAGTGTCGCCGCTGGACCAGGGGCGGGCCGCGCTGGTGTTGAACCCGGACCGGGTCGAGTTGTGGTCCGTCGAGCGACCTATGCTTTACACGGTGCTGGTGCGTGTGATCCGCGATGGCGGGACGGTGGACGAGCGACGTGTGCCGGTTGGCTTTCGCACCATCCGCTTCGATGCGGATCGCGGCTTTCTGCTCAACGATCGGTCGGTGAAGCTGAAGGGCGTGTGCCTGCACCAGGACCATGCCGGGGTGGGCGTCGCTGTTCCCGATACGCTGCTCGAATGGCGGCTGTTGCGATTGAAGGCGATGGGCTGCAACGCGATCCGCTGCTCCCACGGGGCGCCCGCGGAGGAGCTGCTGCATCTGGCCGACCGGATGGGCTTTCTGGTCATGAACGAGAATCGCCGCTTCAACCCGGCGCCCGATTATCTCGCGCAGCTGCAATGGCTGGTGCGGCGCGACCGCAATCATCCCAGCATTATCCTGTGGTCCGTGTTCAACGAGGAGCCGATGCAGGGCAGCGAGGCGGGCGTGGAGATGGTGCGCCGCATGGTGCATGCGGTGAAGACGTTGGACGACAGCCGCCCCGTCACCGCCGCGATGAACGGCGCCTTCCTCGACCCGGTGAGCGTATCGGGCGCGGTCGATGTCACCGGCTTCAACTATTATCAGGACGATTATGACCGCTTTCACAGGGCTTATCCGAACCGGCCGATGACCAGTTCGGAGGACACCAGCGCGTATGAAACGCGCGGTGCCTATGACAGCGACCCGGTGGCGCACGTCATCACCTCCTACGACACGGAGGTGACGAGTTGGGGCGACACCCACCGTGCGACGTGGAAGAAGATCGCGGAGCGGCCATTCGTGGCGGGCGGCTTCGTGTGGACGGGTTTCGACTATCATGGCGAACCGACGCCGTACGACTGGCCGACCATCTCCAGCTTCTTCGGCATCCTCGACCTGTGTGGCTTCCCCAAGACCGCCTTCGACATCCGCAGCGCGCAATGGATCGACGACCGGCCGGTGGCCCGACTTTCACCGCATTGGACATGGCCCGGACGCGAGGGGCAGCCGATCAAGGTCGTCGTGTCGTGCAATGCGGAGACGGTGGCGTTGAGCCTGAACGGCGAAGTCCTGGGCACGCAAGCGGTCGATCGCATCATGGGCAATGAATGGTCAGTCCTCTACGCACCCGGCCGGATCGAGGCGGTTGCGCGGACGGGCGGCCGTATCGTCGCGGTGGCCGCGCACGAGACGACCGGCCATCCCGTCGCCTTGCGCCTGACCCCGGCGCGGACCGTCATGGCGGGAGACGGGGAGGATGTGCAGCCGATCACGGTGGACGCGGTCGACGCGCGTGGGCGGCACGTGCCGACCGTCAACCTCCCCGCCCGCTTCACTGTCCAGGGGGGCGCGGTCATCGGCCTGGGCAATGGCGATCCCAACAGCCATGAGCCGGAACAGGGCAATGCGCGCTCCCTGTTCAACGGATTGGCGCAGGTGATCGTTCGTGCCGGGCAGGGTGGGGGGCGTTTGGTCCTGACCGCTACCGCCCCCGGCCTGCGCCCGGCGCGTGTGACGGTGGACCGGGCCCGGACCGCGCCCGTGGCGCAGGTAGCCGTCACGCCGCGCGTGCAGCGCCTGCTCGACTGGCGCCGTTCCCCGGCATTTGCGACGCGGCCTTCCCCGAATATCGCGCCGACGGATGGGGACAACAACAGTTGGGCGTTCGTGCAGCCGGGTAGGGCGACGCAGGCGGACACGGGCGGTAGCCGGTGGCGGGTCTATCGCACCGCCGTTACGCCGTGGCGCAGGGTGGCCGCCAAAGGAGGCGTGATCCGCTTCGACGCCGTGGCCGGCCGGGCGGAGCTATGGGTCGATGGGCGCAAGCTGGCGGACAAGGCGTCGGCCGACCCCGCCCCCCTGTTCGTGGCCCTGCCCCCCGCAAGCGGACGGCGGCGTATTGCCTTGCTGGTAGAGGCGGCGCCCGGCGCGCCTTCCGGCCTGCTGGCGCCGGTTACCATCGCCGCAAACCCGGCGGAATAAGCGCGTCGGCACGGCAATCTCGAAACCCCTCCATCGACGTGGGAAGGTGCTGGCCTGCATTACGGCTCTCCGGCGAAGGGTGGCATTAGTTATGCATTGGTATCGTCGATAGTGTCGTTCGCTGACAGGGCCGTTGCCATCCGTTCTGCCTGCCAAATCCGGAACAAGGTTCCGCCTCTCACGGACCGACGGGGTGAGTTGTTTTCCGCCACACGATCAGCGGTGCTCGGTGCGCCGCCGAAGGTGAGTATCCGGTCGAAGACCGATGTTGTTGCCTGCTCCAGCGTGTCGCCGAGATCCGGCACCGGATCGAAGGAGCGGTGCAGCCCCAGCGAGAGCGGGCGAGCGTAAGCGTGTCGGTGGGCATCGGAGGCGCGGGCATGTGCGATCCATTCCGCAAGCACGGCGGATCGAGCCGGCCCGCGGCCCCGCTCGCGCCGATCACCGTTCAGGCCAGCCCTGCTTCGGCCGCAAGGGGGAGGTCGGCCGCGACCAGCGCCGGCTCCCTCGGCTGATAGGCCAAGTCGCCTTCGCGCGGGCGGCGTCGGGCTGGATCGCGCCGCCTCCCGTTATGCCTGGAACAGTGAGTCGGCCTTGTGCACGGTCGTGCGCCCGCTCGCGTCCGTGGCGGCATAGGTGAAGCCGGGAAGCAGGCAGAAGGCGCCGATATCGCCTTTCGGGCCCAAAGCCAGGAAACCGACCTGAACCCCATGGGCCGCTTTGCCGCGCAGCACTGCGATGTGGCGGACCACTTCCTCGCAAGCCGCCTGAGGCGTCAGGCCGGCCCGCATCGATGCAACGACGCGCGCCGTGCCGGCGACACGCGTCACCTCCTCGCCCAAACCTGTGGAGGTAGCGGCGCCGATGCCGCGCTCCACGAACAGGCCGCAGCCGACCTGCGGCGAGTCGCCGACACGTCCGCGCATCTTGAAAGCCATGCCCGACGTGGTGCAGGCGCCTGCCAGACGTCCCGTGGCATCACGCGCGAGGATGCCGATCGTGTCATGATCCAGCGCGCCGCCTGGCGTACGGGACACGCGATTTTCCACATTCGCCTCCGGCCGGTAATCGGCGGTGCGCAGCCAGTCGCGCCAGGCCTTTTCGGAGGCGGGCGTCAGCAGCGTGCGCTGCGGGAAGCCCTGGTCGCGCGCAAAGCGGGTCGCACCCTCGCCGACCAGCATAGTGTGTGGAGTCTTTTCCATTACCCGCCGGGCAACGGACACCGCATGCATCGTGTTTTCCAGCGCGGCCACCGCGCCCCCCTGCCCGGTGTCGTCCATGATGACCGCGTCCAATGTCACATGGCTGTCGCGATCCGGGTAGCCGGCATAGCCGACGGAATGGTTGGCAGGATCCGCCTCTGGCACCATGCCGCCCGCCTCCACCGCGTCGAGCAACGTGCCCCCCGCGCCGATCCGCGCGAAAGCTGCCGCATTTGCCGCCGCGCCGAAATCCCAAGTCGACAGCACAACCGCGCCGGAGCCCGGCGTCGCCGCACGGCGGCGCGCGGCGAGGGTCGGGCCGGCCACCGCCAACACGCCCGAAGCGGCAAGCAGAGAACGTCGGCTGGTCATTGGGCATCCCTCGTACTGTGGCGCCAAAGCGATGGTGCGCCTGAAACTGTAATGGAAAGGTCTTATTCGGGTATTGACGAGCGTCTGTGATTGGTAAAGCATGTTTTGATTAGCACGACGGTCATGATCGTGCGTTGAACATCAAAGGGGCATTCATGTTGTTGCGGCATTCCGTCTCGTCGATCGCATTGGGAGGGGCACTCGCCATCGCCGCCCCGACAGCTGCGCAACAGGCCACTGGCCCAATGTCCGTCGGGCAGGCGGTAACCACTCCCGCAGCCGACCAGACCGCCACCGATCAGACCACGCCGGCTCCCGACGGCCTGACGCCGGGGCAGCAGGTGCCCAACAGTTCGGCAACGCGCAGCAACGCCATTTCCGGTGTCGCCAATGCTCGAACCGAACCTGCCGACGTTGGCGCCGTGGTGATCACCGGCACGCGCATTCAACGCCCCAACACGGCCTCCGCCGCGCCGATCACCTCGGTCACTTCGGCCGACATCAAGGCCCAGGCGCCGATCAACGTCGAGGAGGTTCTGAACCGCCTGCCGCAGATCTCGCCGGACAATCAGCAGACCTACCAGGATTCGGACGGCCGCCAGCGTATCAAGCTGCGCAGCCTGGGTTTCGAACGGACGCTGGTGCTGATCGACGGCAAACGGATCGGAACGCAGAACGGCCAGGATACCAACATCATCCCGGTGTCCCTGTTGGAGCGGGTCGACATCCTGACTGGCGGTGCATCGTCGGTGTACGGATCGGATGCGGTCGCGGGCGTCGTCAACTTCATCCTGAAGCCGGACTTTGACGGCGTGCGGGTCGACGCCAACTACAATTTCTACAACCACACCAACACGTCCAACATCGTCGCTCCGGTGGCGCAGGCCAGCGGTTTCTCCTCGCCGCGGGGCGGGAACAACGATGGCGGTCGCACGGACGTTACGCTGACTGTCGGCAAGCGGCTGTTCGACGGCACGCTGAACGTGTCGGGCTTCGTCAACTACAAGCACCAGGATCTGATTCCGTACGACGCACGCTCGACGTCCGCGTGCCAGCTGGTGCAGGCAGCGAAGGATGGTCCGCTGTCCTGTTCGCTGTCGTCTTATTCGCCCAGCGGCTATATTTCGCCGCTTTCGGGTGCCAACAGCGGCAGCGCGTATGTCAACAACCCCAACGGCACGCGCACCTTCGTTCCTTATGGAGCGGGCGCGGGCAATGCGGCCAACCCGTATGACGGCTATTCCTATCAGCGTAAGCTCAACCGCGTGAATGCCGGCGGCTTCGTCACGCTGAAGCTCGCACCCGAATATGAAGTCTACGGTTCCGCGCTGTGGTTCCGCGACAAGTCGATCAACCGCTACCCCACCCGTGTCTTCGCCGCGTCGAACTACGATGCCGGCCAGTATCAGGTGAACTGCGACAACCCGTTCATGTCCGCCAGCCAGCGTGCCACCGTGTGCGGCACCGCGACGACCGGGCTGGTGCCGCTGGACGTCCGCTACCGGTTCAGCGGTCTGCCCTATCAGGTCGACAGCTATCTGAACAAAGGCATCCGCGCCACCGGCGGTATCCGCGGCAAGCTCGGCGATTCGTGGACCTATGACGTGGGCGGCGTGTATGCCCGCAACCAGCAGGACTGGAATTCCTCGCGCCTCAGCAACTATACCAACGTCAACCGTTCGTTGAACGTCGTCAACGTCAACGGCACGCCGACCTGCGTGTCCAAGCTCAACGGCACCGACCCGAACTGTGTTGCCTTCGATGCGTTCAGCGCGGGCAACAACAATCGGGCGCTGATTGACTATTTCTACAACGGGGTCGAGCCGGCGATCCAGAAGACCGTCGGCATCCTCTACGACGTCCAGGCCAACGTGACCGGTGACCTCGGCAAGTACGGCATCACCTCGCCGTTCGCCGATGACGGTGTCGCGATCGCGCTTGGCGCCGAATTCCGCAAGGATCGCCAGTTCTCGACCGCGACCGCAGGGTTCCGCGAAGATTATAGCGGCTCCGATTCGGATCGCAGCCTGCATGTGTGGGAAGCCAATACGGAGCTCCAGCTGCCGCTGGTGCAGGAAAAGCCATTCGCGCATCTGGTGCAGGCGAACCTGGCCGGGCGCCTGTCCAAGTACAGCTCCAACCCCTCCACCTTCAAGACCTGGAAGGCGGAAGGGCTGTATGCCCCCGTGCCCGACATCACCCTGCGCGCTTCGTTCAACAAGGCCCAGCGCGCGCCGACGGTGGTCGAGGCTTATCAGGCGAGCAACATCAGCTACAGCCGTCAGGGCGGATCGCAGAACGACTTCTGTGCGCCGACCGTGACCACGAACCCGCAGACCGGCGCCGTCGCCTACGGCGCGCCGATCGCCTCGCGCGAAGTGTGCAGTGCGACCGGCCTGTCGGATGCACTGTACGGCAGCACCACGCTGCTGTGCCCGGACAACCAGTGTACCGTGCGTTCGGGCGGGTTCACCGCCGATCCGGAAACTGCCTACACCCAGACCTATGGCTTGGTGGTCAAGCCGCGCTTCATTCGTGGGCTGACCTTCTCGGTCGACCGGTATCGCATCAAGATCAACAACTCGCTGACGTACAACGATTACACCTATTACACCGATGGGTGTCAGCGTTCGGGCGGCGACCCCTATTTCTGCTCGGGGATCGTTCGCGCTGCGAACGGCACGCTGTACGCGCCGCTGAACAGCAACGCGACCAGCGGCTTCATCCGCCAGGGCACGACCAACTATTACTTCTCGATCGCGCGTGGTTGGGATTTCCAGGCCAATTATGCACTCGGCCTGGGCAGCGCAGGGCGGTTGGACTTCGACTTCAACGGGTCGCGGACGACCTTCGCGGGCGGTCAGGATGCGCCGGATCAGCCGCAGCGGAATTGCACCGGCTATTTCGGCAATGGTTGCAGTGCGCTGCTCCCGAAATGGAGCCACACGCTGCGCACCACCTACTCGATGCCGGGTAACCTGTTCAGCGCCTCGTTCAATTGGCGCTATACGGGTTCTCTGACCAATGCGAACAACTCGGGCGATCCGGCGATCGGCGGTACCGACGAACGTGCGCAGACCACCTTCTATCACATCGCGCCGCAGAGCTATTTCGACCTGGCGCTGACCTTCAACATCGCGCAGCGGTTCAGCCTGCGCCTGATCGCCAACAACCTGTTGGACAAGAACCCGCCGATCATCGCCAACTCGTACAACATCAGCCTGGCGCGCACGAATACCATCCCGCAGCGCTACGACAGCTTGGGCCGCAACATCGCGATCAGCACCACCGTTCAGTTCTGATTCGAGACACGGGGGAGGGAGGCGTCATGCTTCCCTCCTTTTCGTTTTCGAAATGTCGGCTAGCTGATGGAGGGGCCGGCTGCGAGCCATGCTGAACCGCGGGCAGCAATCATCGACGCGACCTACCTGAAGGCGCGCTGCACGGCGTTCAAGCCCGCGCGTGATAAAGGACGTCTCGGGCGACTGATCGGCCATGACCAACGGCGGTAGGAACACCAGGCCTCCTGCCAATGATGCAGAGGGCCGCCCCTCGAACTTCTTCGTGGCTGCCGGCCGCAGCTTAGTTCACCTAAGGAACAATCCAGGCGTCGAACACCGGACTTGCCAGCGGCGCGGAATGGCAATCAAGACAGTGTCAGGCTAGTCGGTTTTGGTTGTTGACACTTAGTTCAAACGGCGATCTATCTGGCCTCGCTGAGGTGATGATGCTGACCGACACGCATGCAAACGTCCTGCGCCTTATCAACCAATTCGGTCCGCTTAGCCGAACTGAGTTGGTGGAGCAGCTTGGCATCAGCAAGGCGTCGATGTCGGCGCTGGCGGCCGACCTCCTTGGCCGCGGTATGCTGATGGAGGGCGAGACGGTGTATGGCACCGGTCGGCCTGCGGTGCGGCTGGCTTTGTCCGCATCCTCCGCTTTCTTCATCGGCGTGTCGCTTTCAACCGCTCCGTTCGCCCTGACGCTCACCGACCTGCATGGCGAGGTGCTCGATGCGACGACATTTTCGCATGGCAGTGGCGCCGAGGCGATCGTGGCCGAGATTGCGCGGGCGGCGGCGGCGATGCTGGAAGCGCATCCCGACCGCCGCGAGCGTGTGGCGGGCATCGGCCTGGCTGTGCCGGGGGTGGTGGACGCGACCAGCGGCATCTGCGTTCGCTCGACCCTGCTTGACTGGCGCGACCTGCCGATCGGTTCGATGGTTGCGGAAGCTACCGGATTGCCGGTCTTCGTCGAGAATGATGCCAATGCGCTGGCACTTGGCGAGCGTCTGTTCGGCAGCCTACGTGGCTGCGAGCAGGGCACGATGATCGCGGTTGGTGAGGGTATCGGCTGCGGTCACCTTATCAAGGGCGATTTGCATCGCGGAGCAAGAGGCGGCGCGGGCGAAATTGCGCATGCCACGGTCGAGCCCAACGGTCTGCCCTGCCAATGTGGCAAGCGTGGGTGCCTCGATACGCTCGCCTCTCTTCGCAGCATTACCGCGCACGCGCGTGACGCTGGACTGCCGGACAGCATAGCGGCGTTGGAGGTGGCGGCGGCACAAGGCAGACGTGGCGCGATCGATATCCTGCACCGGGCGGGCACCGCATTGGGGCTGGCGGTGGCGCAGATCGTACAGTCGCTGGATCCCGAACATATCGTGGTGGCGCTGACGGACGGGCCGGCGGACGGCCTTTACGTGCGCGTGATGCGCCAGACGGCGGAAGCGAACGTCATGCCGGATCACAATCGCAAGCTTATCCTGACCACCATGCGCCTGGACCAGCGGGCCTGGGCGGTCGGAGCCGCAAGCATCGCCGCGGAGCGTGGCTTCTTCAAGCTCGCAATCGCCTAGATCCCAATCGAATAAACCGAGGCGACGAAGATCGCCCAGACGCACGCAGGAAGAATGAAAGGACATTGTACGACAGGGTAAAGGGGAAACGTCTTGAACACTCACAATCGCACACGCCTGCTGCTCGCCTCCGTGGCATCGGCATGTTTGTTCGTGGCGCCCGTGCAGGCGCAAACCACCGATGGCACCGCGCCTTTGGAGCAGCCGGCGGCTGACCGAGACCGGTTCAACGGCACGGCGGACGCCGGAACGACGGACATCGTCGTCACGGGGCACGGTGTCTCCGCCAACGGCGTTACCAACACCACGCCCGGTGGCGGCCTGATGTCGGTTCAGACCGGCACCAAATTGCGCAGCACCATCACGCGCGACTATATCGATCGCCAGGCATCCACCACCAATGTGTTCACGCTGATCCGCAACCTGCCGGGCGTCGTGTTGGGCAGCGGCGATCCGTTCGGCAGCGCGCCCAACCTGACCATCCGCGGCCTGAGCCAGACATCGCTCGGCTTCAATTTCGAAGGCATGCCGATTGGCGACCAGCTGTCGTACAGCGCCTTTCCCAGCGAATGGGCCGATACCGAGAACATCGGCATGGTCAACCTGACGCGCGGTTCCACCGACATCACCGCTCCCGTCTACAATTCGGTCGGCGCGCTGTTGCAGGAGGAGTTGATTACGCCGTCGCGCGCGATGGGCGGTTTCGCATCCGCCAGCGTCGGCAATCACGGCCTCAACCGTCAATTCCTGCGCCTCAACCTGGGCGAGATCGGCGGCACCGGCATTCGCGGCTTCATATCAGGATCGCGCACCTACAATGACAGCTGGCGTGGACCGGGCCGGACGGAACGCCACCATATCGACAGCAAGTTCGTGAAGGAGTTCGCTGGCGGTGACACCATCTCGCTCGTTGCAACCTATAACGAGGAAAAGTCGGACCGATCGCGCAACCCGACATTGGCGCAATACAAGCAGTTCGGTCGCGGCTTCAACTTCGACAACAGCTACACGGTCGACCCGGTGACAGGGGTGGGTAACCCCAATTACTACAGGCTGCGCGTCGCGGATCGCCAGAGCCTCTACGTCAGCGCGCCATCCAGTTTCGCACTGACGGACAAGCTCGACATCGTCGTCACGCCCTACTTCCTCTACACGCATGGCATCATCAACGGCGCCAGCAACCTCAACCTGCAGACCGCTTACTACGGATCGCAATTTGCCGGTCCGTTGCAGGCCTCGGGCGTACCCGCCGGGCAGACGGTCGCGACCGTGATGAACGTCGACCGCTATGACCAGAAGACCTATGGCCAGAACAGCTATCTGCGCTGGAATGTCGGGCTGGCGCAGTTCCGTGTCGGCTATTGGTATTCCAACTTCGTGCACAAGGAGCAGGCGGCATTCCAGCCGGCCGATGCCAGCGGCAACGTGCGCGATCCCTATGGCGACCGGGGATCGGTGCTGACCAACAGCGGGGCGATCTTCCGCAACTTCGCCGCGCGGATCGAGCAGAACGTACACGGCGCCTATGCGGACATGACCGCCAAGCTGGCCGACGACAAGCTGCTGGTGAACCTGGGGCTGAAATATGTCTGGGTCGATCGCGTATCGAAGAGTCCGCTACCCGGCACCGCGATGCGGATGGAGAGCCTGAGCCAGCGGCCGCTGCCGCAGGCTTCGATCCGCTACAGCTTCGACGACCAGAACCAGATCTTCGCCGACATCACCACGGCGTTCCGCGCACCGTCCGCCGTGTCGTCCTACGTCAACATCTACAATGCGGCGACCGGCATCGCGTCAAGCACCCCATCCGGCAATTACACGCCCGAATATTCCGTCGGGCAGGAAATCGGCTTTCGCCATCATGGCGAGGTGCTCCACTTCACGGTGGCTGCCTTCAACTACGACCTGACAGACCGGCTGGTGCAGGGCAGCCAGATCGTGAACGGCACCAGCGTCGGCTTCGCGGTCAATGTCGGCGGGCAGTCGGCACGCGGGATCGAGGCGGAGATCGGGCTGGTGCCGTGGCATGGCTTCAGCCCCTACATTTCCGGGCAATATCTGGATGCGGAGACCAAGGACGATTATCCCGTGCGCGGCGTGCTGCTGCCGACCGCCGGCAAGCGCGCGGTGCTGAGCCCCAAATGGGTGAGTTCGGCCGGTCTGAACTTCGACAACGGCTCCTTCTTCGCCTCGGTCGAAGGCACCTATATCAGCGACCAATATTCGACCTTCATGAATGACGAGGTTCTGCCGAGCTTCGCCACCGCAAATGCCAGCATCGGGTATCGCTTCCCGTCGATCGGCTTTGCCAAGAAGCCGCAGGCGCAGCTGAACCTGACCAACATCACCAACAAGAAATACCTGTCGGGCATCCAGGGGGTCACCTCCAACGCGCAGACCACTGCCAGCCGACAGGGTGCGGCGATTGCGGGTTCCGCGCCAACCTATCTGATCGGCGGCGGCTTCGGCATCACCGGTTCGATCAGCACCGCCTTCTGATTTCGTCATGCTGTCCGCCATGCACCGTGGGTGGCGGACAGCCCCTTGTTCAAGCTGTTCGGAGCCAGCCTTATGCAACGTCGTTCCTTCCTGAAGTCCGCGTCGGTCATCGCCATTGCCGGGGCGAGCGGTGCCACCCAGGCGGCGATCGTGCCGCCCTACAAACGCCAGCCGCGCATCGCTGTGGGCGGCATCGCGTCAGAATGCAGTACCTACAGCCGCATTCGCGCGCGCATGGAGAATTTCGACGTCCTGCGCGGCGACGATATCCTCAACAATGAACGCTTCACCTTCCTGAAGCGGTACGACGTGCCGTTCCTGCCCACCCTGGTCGCCAATGCCGGATCGGGCGGACCGATCGCGCGTGATGCCTATGATGCGTTGAAGGCGGAATATCTGGGCCGGTTGAAGGCGCTGCTGCCACTGGACGGCGTCTACCTCGCCATGCACGGCGCGATGTTCGTGGACGGAATGCAGGATGCCGAGGGCGACTGGTATGAGGCGACGCGCGCCGTGGTCGGTCCGGATTGCATCCTGTCGGCCAGCTATGACCTGCATGGCAATATCAGCCAGAAGATCGTCGACAACCTTGACGCCATCACCGCCTACCGCACCGCGCCGCATGTCGATCGCGTCGAGAATACGATGCGCGCCACCGACATGCTGACCCACTGCCTTCGCTACGGCATCCGCCCGGCGATCATCTGGGCGACCATCCCGGTGGGGCTGGCAGGCGAGCAGAGCAGCACCGAATGGGATCCGGGCCGTCGCCTGTGGTCGGACCTGAGCGAATATAACCGCCAGCCCGGCGTGCTCGATGTGTCGCAGCTGGTCGGCTATGTCTGGGCGGATGAGCCGCGCTCGGCCGCGTCGGTGGTGGTGACGGGCACCGATCCCGCCTTGCAGGCGCGCATCGCCGCCGAACTCGCCGCGCGATATTGGGAGGCGCGGCGCGATTTCAAGTTCGGCAGCCCGACCGGCACGATCGAGGAAACCATTGCCACCGCGATGGCGGCCACTACCCAGCCGGTCGTGATTTCGGACTCCGGCGACAATCCCGGCGGCGGTGGCAATGCCGACCAGTCGCTGTTCCTTCAGGCAATCCTGAAGGCCGGGGCGCAAAATGTCCTGCTGGGCGGCATGACCGACAAGCCCGCAACCGATGCCTGCTATGCGGCGGGCGTGGGCAAGACGATCCCGCTCAAGGTCGGCGGGTCGCTCGATCCGATCGCCAGCAGCCCGGTACCGGTAACCGCGACCGTCAAATATCTGTCTCCGGTCACCGACCCGGCCGAGCGGGAAGCGGTGATCGCGTTCAACGGCGTCACCATGACCCTCTCCTCCAAGCGCCGGGCCTATCATGCGGCGGAGGCATTTCGCCCGCTACGGCTGGAGCCGACCGCCTTCAAGATCGTGGTGCTGAAGTGCGGCTACCTGAACCCGACCATGAAGCCGCTGGCCAATCCGCACTTGATGGCGCTGTCACCCGGAGCGATCAACCAGGACATCGTGCACATCGAGAACAGGAATCGCGTGCCGACTTTCCCCTGGGTTCCCGACCTGCGCTATGCGCCGCGGCCCTACCGTTCCAAGCGTTTCGCGAGCGCGAAGGCATGATCGGGCGAAAGGGAGCAGGGGCGCTGGGGCTGGCGTTGGCGGCATTGCTGTCCGCCGGTCCCGCTATGGCGCAGACCGCAACCCCCACCGTGCCGGCAGATGCTGCGACGATCCGCAGCATCCGCGCGCAGCCCGCTTACCGCGCGGCGGTGGCGGCGCTGGAGCGCGAACATGACGAATGGGTGGAAACCATCGTCCGCTTGACCGAGATACCCGCGCCGCCGTTCAAGGAATCGCGCCGGGCACAAGCCTATGCCGGGATGTTCCGAGCCGCCGGGCTGACCGACGTGGAAATTGACGATGCGGGCAACGTGCTGGGCCTGCGCCGGGGCACGGCTGCGCCGGGTGGCAAGGTGGTGATCATGGCCGCGCACCTCGATACGGTGTTCCCCGAAGGTACGCCGATCAAGGTGCGCCGGGAGGGCACGCGGCTCCACGCGCCGGGCGTGGGAGACGATTCCACCGGCCTCGCGACCCAGTTGAGCCTGATCAAGGCGATGGCGGCGGCCAGGGTCGCAACCCCGATGGACATCCTGTTCGTAGGCGACGTGGGCGAAGAGGGATTGGGCGATCTGCGCGGTGTGCGGCACCTGTTCGGCAAGGGCAAATACAAGGGTCGGGCCGCCGCCTTCTTCTCGCTCGACGGAGCAGCGGAAGACGGCTTCACCATCGGGGGTGTCGGATCGAAGCGTTACCGGTTGACCTTCACGGGACCAGGCGGGCACAGCTACGGTGCGTTCGGGCTGGTCAACCCGATGGGTGCGTTGGCCGGGGCGATCACGGGCCTCTACGGCATTCCCGTCCCGGCGAATCCCAAGACGACCTACAGTGGCAGCGTGGTCAGCGGTGGCACATCGGTCAACGCCATCCCGCGCGAGGTGACACTGGAAGTCGACATGCGATCGGAAAGTGCGACCGAACTGGCGCGGCTGGAGCGCAATTTCATAGCGATCGTCGATCGTTCGGTTGCTGCGGAAAATGCCGCGCGCTCGGTCAAGGAAGGCGCAGTGAAGGTGGAAAAGACGTCCGTTGGTGATCGTCCCGCCGGGGCGACCCCGGCCAAGGCCCCGCTCGTCAGGCTGGCAGTGGCTGCTTACCAGGCAGAAGGAATCTCGCCGAAACTTACAGCCAGTTCAACCGACTCGAACGTGCCGATGGGCCTGTCCATCCCTGCAATCACGATCTCACGAGCGGCGGCGGGCGATCGCGGCCACTCGACCGACGAATGGATCGATACCGAACGAACCGCATCGCAAAAGGTGAAACGTCTCAACCTGCTGATCTTGTTGGCCGCAGCCGGGATGCGCTGATCCGAAACAGCGAAGCGGGCGCTGTCGAGGCAGTTGGCGGGGCGGGGCAGGGGCTTGCCAGCCCGCGGGCATCAGCGAGGCCGACAGCCCGTTCCGCTACTTCAACGCGTCGCCCGAGGTGATCCGGCTGGTGGTAATGATGGACGCGCGGTTCCCGCTCTCCGGGCGGAGCGTGGAAGACTCGCTGTTGGGGCACGGGATCGACATCGGCCAAGAGACGGTCGGGCGGTGGTAGAACCGGCGCGGTCCGCTGTTCGCCGTCGACATCCGGCGCCAGCGGGTGAACCGCATGTGTGCTTCCGCCTGGAAGCACACATGCTTTGCTGCCGTGCGGGAGCGAAGCCCGTTGAGTTCAGGTAGGCCGGCCGCCTTGACAGCGCTCCCGAACGCCTCATCAACCCACACGGTCTGATGCCCCTCTTCGAGCGGGGCTTAGGAGCGCCGATGGACGGCTATCGCATCAATCCGGCCGCTCGCAGCGCGTCCTCGATCACCTTGCCTACACCCGCCGGCGCCCTGGTCTGGTCAGCGGGCTGCTGCTGTGCGTAGATACGGTGGGTTTTCGTGTCCCGCGCTTGTGCCGATGCAGGCACCGGTAGAAACTCTTGCCTCGCGCACTCAGGTTCGAGCTGGGGCCCCTGCTGACTCCCGCCCTCATCTTCGAGCAGGCCCCAGAAGCGGCAGATGTGGTGCGTAGACGAAATGCTCGCCTCAAGCATGTAGGCGCCGCTCCGGCCACAGCCGTCTTCGCCGACGGTGTGGAGGGGCGTGCCGTGCGCCATGCCGGTGATGCTATACTCCTCGATCACCTCACGACCTTCCTTGTCGCGCCAGACCCGATGCGGGTACCCATCCACAGCCTCGATCGTGCTGGGAGCGACGTCGACGCCGTGCAGGCTGCGCCATTGTCCGACGATCGCCGCCGCGTTGCTTGGGTTCACGGTCGCGTCCCCGCTGCCGTGCCAGATCGAGATGGTCGGCCAGCGGCCGCCATGGCCGGACGCAGCGCGGACCAGCGCCGCAAGCTCGGCCTCGCCCGGGATGCCGTGCCCGCGCATGCTGTCAAAGGCTTGGGGTATTGTGCTGGCGCATCCGTATGGCAGGCCGGCGATGATCGCCCCGCCGGCGAACACCTCGGGGTAGGTCGCGAGCATGACGGACGCCATCGCGCCGCCGGCGGACAGCCCCGTGACGAAAATCCGCGCGGGATCGATGGAGTATCGGTCCGCTGCCACCGCGATCATCTGCCGGATCGACAATGCCTCTCCGGCTGCGCGGCGATTGTCTTCGGGGGAAAACCAGTTGAAGCAAAGGTTGGGATTGTTCTGCCGCTGCTGTTCCGGGAAAAGCAGCGCGAAACCGTGGCGGTCAGCCATTTCCGACCAGCCCGCACCGATATCATAGCCGGCGGCGGTCTGGGTGCAGCCATGCAGGACCACGACCAGCGCTGCTTCGGAGGGCAGCGACTTGGGGGTATAAACATGAGCTCGGAGAGCGCCCGGGTTGGATCCAAAGTCCTCAAGTCCCGTCAGGCGACTGGAGCCATTGAAACCGCCATCCATAAGGGCCGCACCACGCAAGTTCGCGAGCCGGGCGATGGTGTCGGAGAGCTTGCGCATGGCGGTGTCCTTCGATGGTGGAAGCCTGCACAGGCGTGGCTATAACCATCTTGCTGCACTGCACAATAATGGGTATCGAAGCGTTGCGCGCAAGTGTTCTGCCGCCGCATCCTGCTCAAAATCATCATATATTGACGTGGCGGGGTATCTTTTCCCCTTGGGGCTCTCCATATCAACCATGCTGACGTCGCATGCGACGGATATCGGGCCACTTACCCTCCCCTTGTCCCTTTCTAGCCTCACGAAGCCGGGATGCGCCGCCGTTGGCGCATGCCCGACAGACAACAGGACAAAGGATCCCGAGATGATCACCGGAACCGTAAAATTCTTCAATGTCGACAAGGGCTATGGCTTTATCACGCCCGAAGATGGCGGCGACGATGCCTTTGTCCACATTAGTGCCGTGGAACGCGCCGGCATGCGCACGCTCGATAGGGATCAACGCGTCTCCTATGAACTGGAGACGGACCGGCGTGGCAAGACCTCTGCGGTGAATTTGCAGGCCGCCTGACGAGGCATTCAGCGGGGTGTCTGGTCCTCCGCCCGTCTACCTCGAGTCTCGGGAGCCTTCGATGTCCCCTTTGCTTTTCTACCGAGAACAGGCTGCCCGGCAAAAGGTGGCGGCCGATGCGGCAACTCTCCCGAACGTGCGTGAGCGGTGTCGGCAAGCGTCCGATGCTTGGACCGCCTTGGCCCTCCGCAGCGAGCGTGCGGATAGCGTTCGGCTGCAAGCTGCCACGGACAAGCTGCTTGAAGGGTCGGGCCAGGACGCCGAACACGGCCGCCTGGCGGGCGCACGTCGTGAGGGCGACGCTTGACGCTGCTCACCGCCGAGGCGGCGAACCAGGTGGAGGAGGATAACGGGTCCTGGGGAGTCCTCGTCGACACGGCCGACATCCCGGGCGGCGGGCAATTGCATCTGGTTCGCCACGGACAGGAATACGAGATCCTGTTCGGGGACGAGCAGCTGATGGGCAGTTGGGCGTACCGGTCGGAAGAGGCTCTTGCGACGCTCGTCTTCGAGCGTCTCGGCAAGCGTGCCGGGCGGACCCTGATCGGCGGCTTGGGAATGGGCTTCACACTCGCGGCCGCCCGGTCCGCGCTGCCGCCGAGCGCGAGCATCGTGGTTGCAGAGCTCGTGCCGAAGGTCGTCGCCTGGGCCGAGGGTCCGCTGGAGCATATCCACGGCGACTCCCTCCGCGATCCGCGCGTCTCGCTCGAGATCCGCGATGTGCATGATGTGATCGTCGAGCAGCGGGCGGGCTTTGATGCGATCCTGCTCGATGTCGACAACGGCCCCGATGGCCTGATCAATCTCGCCAACGAGCGCCTTTACTGCAATTGGGGGCTACGCGCCGCGTATGCCGCGTTGCGCCCCGGCGGCATGCTGGCGGTCTGGTCGGCCTATTCGGACAGCGCCTTTTCCGATCGGCTCCGCCAGGCCGGTTTCAAGGTCGAGATCGTTGAGGTGGATCCGGGCGGCGGTGACACAGGCCCGCCTCATACGATCTGGCTGGCGGCGAGGTGCGAGTAGAGTCATCGGACCGCTGCTGCCCCGGAGCGCGGGCGAGGATGCCGGCCGGCAGGCACGGGCGGGTTTGCAATGGCGCTGGCCGCCGAACGTGCGTGGCAAGTGGAACAGCATGTTCGGTCGCTACCGGAGGCGGGGCGAGAGCGGCATAGCCGATGCCATGCCGGAAATGCTGGCGGTAGATGGCGGGGCTGGGCCGCACTGCCGACATGATCGACCGCATGATCGTGCGTGCGCATCAGGATCGCCCTTGCATGGCATCCAGGCGGTGATCCCCGCCAAGCGGGGCCGAAATCACCCCGCCGCGCATGATCGCCGCAAATACCGCCTGCAAAGCCGCATCCAGCAGTTCTTCAGCCAGCGTGAGAATTGGCGACGTCTCGCAATCCGATACGACGAGGCCGAGGCATCCTGCCTCGGCTTCGTCAGTCTCGCCTCAGCCTTGCTGTGGCTGTCCTTTGTCCACGTGGCCTAGCGATTTCGGAGCGTGTCGCGGATCTCCCGTTCACCTCCGGCCTGCTGTTGACCTGCATCTGTCGCCTCCAGCAGCATGGCCCGTTCACCATCCGACACTACCTCCCCGTCCCAGGCGCGATGGAACTGCCGGTGCTCGGCCCGCATCAGGTTCAGGCTCTCCGCAACTCGCGCGTGGGACCGGGCGATGGCGTCACGAGACTGCGATATCAGCATGCGGCTGTGAACGAGCAGATCAATCGACGAACTCGGCCGTGAATCCAGAGGCATGGATACAAAATAGCATTGTCTCGGGTGAGGGTGAAGGGCAGCGTGACACCTTCGGCGAGATAATGCCGCAGGTGACCCTCTCCGGCCCGCAGCATGGCTGCATAACAAGATGACCGCACCCATTCCGCGGCAGCTGTGCATGGTTGAGGCATCCGCCATCGCGGGGACATGCGCGTGCTGACTGAAGCGAAAGGCTGCTCCCCATGATGGAGAATGCGCGTTTGGTCCTCCATCTCGCAAAAGTAGCGCACTGATGTCACGATGACGCCCGTTCGATGTGCCTCATTGAGCCGGCGGGTGCCGGGCGACATTGCCGATCGCCACGCCACGCCACGTTGCGCTTCGAGGTGGCGGTCCCGCTATCAAGGGTAAGTCATACGCCCCTGGATCCGCACTTCGGAGGTGAAGGTCGACATGGGTAGGCGCGCGGCATTGTACAGGCTTCCGGGCACGACGTTGCTCCACTTGTATCGCATGTAGCGTGGCTGCGGTACGACCCCTGTTGCCACCACGCTCTCGCCCTCGATCCGCGGATTTGCGCGTAGAGGAACGGGAAAGCTCCCTGCGCGGAATTATGCCGTCAGTCGGCGATCAGTTCCCTCAACAGGTCGGCATAATAAGGCGCACGCGCCACGTTGCTGTCGGTTTCCCCGATACCAGATCACGCCCTTGGTGCCGTAGCCGGTAAAGGGCGCAACCATGGCATTGTAGAGGGATGATGGCCGGTATGCCTCTTCCGGAGGGTGCCATGGGTGGACGAGGGCTTGCCGCCGGATGCCCGGATCGCAGCGTCTCGCGCGCTTCGGCGGCAAGCGCGAGATCCGCGTCGGTCTGCTCCTGCTGGAACCGGGCGTGTGTGTCGATGGCAGGGGCGAGGGGCGCATCGGTCGCAAAGGCGTCCGTCGACACCCAATTGTCCGCCGGCGTACCGCCCCAGGTGGAGTCGATCACGCCAACGGTGACGTGCTCGCGCGCGGCGATCTCACGGGCGAAGACATAGTCGATCGCCGACAAGTTCGCAGCGGTCGCGCGAGTCGTCGTCCAGGTCGCGTCGATGTGCGCAAGGCAACGGCGCTGCCCTTATGCGCGATGCGGAGGAGCCGGACACGCGGGTTGGTGGCGGCGGCGATCTCCGCGCCGGAGTTCTTCAGCGGTGCGCCGTCAAAGCCCTTGAGCGGGAATTGCATGTTGGATTGGCCCGACGCGAACCATACGTCGCCCGGCCTCACGTCCCGGATCTCGGCCTTGCCCTCGGCCGTGCCGCCGTCCACGGTAAGCACATAGGGCCCGCCTGCCGCTTCGGGTTTCAGCCACACCTCCTACCGGCCAAGGCGGTCTGCCACCGCCTTCTCGTGCTGGCCGTGCAGCGTGACGGCAACGGCCGCCCCTGCATTCGCCCAGCTCCAGACGTGCAGCGGCCGGCCGATCGCGCTGCAGCACGGCATGATCGCTGAATAGGCGTGGCAGCTTGACCTGTGCGGCAGCGGACGAGGTTGCCGGTCCGCCTTGAACCAACCGATTGCGCTGCGCAGCAAGCCGGCCGCGGGCACTGCCCACGGCCGATCTTGTCGTGAGCCCTTAGCTCGGCTGGCCGTCCGTCTTGCGCGGCAAGCCCTGCGGGTTGTTGTCGCGCAGCGCCTGCGGGAGCAGCGCGTCGGGCAGGTCCTGATAGCTGACCGGACGCAGGAAGCGGGTGATCGCCAGGCTGCCGACCGAGGTGGAGCGACCGTCGGCGGTGGACGGGAAGGGACCGCCATGCACCATCGCATGGGCGACCTCGACTCCGGTGCCGAAGCCATTGACCAGGATGCGGCCGACCTTCTTTTCCAGCAGCGGCAGCAGCGCCCTGGCATCGTCATAATCCGCTTCGACGATGTGGATAGCGGCGGTCAGCTGCCCTTCCAGGCTCTCTACCACCGCGTGCACGGTGGCGAGATCGGGGCAGCGGACGATCAGCGAGGTCGCGCCGAAAATCTCGTCCTGCAATTCCCTGTGCGCCAGGAAGTCGGCGGCGGTGGTGGCGAACAGGCCGGCCTGACCCTGGCAATTATGCCCGGCCTGACCACGGGCGAGCGTCTGCACCTGCCCATGCCCGGCAAGCTCCTCGACCGCCGTCTCGTACGCCTTGTGGATGCCCGGCGTCAGCATGGTCGCGGCCGGCTGCGCGGTCAGCGCCTCGCCGGCGGTGGCGGTGAAGCGATCGAGGCTGTCGCCTTCCACCGCCAGCACCAGGCCGGGATTGGTGCAGAACTGCCCCGCGCCGAGCGTCAGCGAGCCGACGAAGGCCTTGGCGGTATCTTCCGGCTTGGCGTCCAGCGCGTTGGGGAAGAGGATGACCGGGTTGATCGAGCTCATCTCGGCATAGACCGGGATCGGCTCGGCCCGCTTCTGCGCGATCTCCATCAGGGCAAGGCCGCCGCGACGCGAACCGGTGAAGCCCACCGCCTTGATCGCGGGATGCGCGACCAGGGCCTGGCCGACTTCATGCCCGGTGTCGAACAGCAGGGAGAAGACGCCTTCGGGCAGGCCGGCATCGGCTACCGCCTTGCGGACTGCCTGAGCGACCAGTTCGGACGTGCCGGGATGGGCCGGGTGCGACTTCGCCACCACCGGGGCACCCGCCGCCAGCGCGGACGCCGTGTCGCCGCCCGCGACCGAGAAAGCGAGCGGGAAGTTGGACGCGCCGAACACCGCCACCGGGCCGACCGGCACGTTGCGCAGGCGCAGGTCGACGCGCGGCATCGGCTTGCGATCGGGCTGGGCCGGGTCGATCCGCAGGTCCAGATAGGATCCGTCGCGCACCACGCCGGCGAACATGCGCAACTGGCCCACGGTGCGGCCGCGCTCACCCTCCAGGCGGGGGCGGGGCAGGCCGCTTTCCGCCATGCACCGCTCGATCAGCGCATCGCCCAGGTCCAGGATGTTGGCGGCGATCGCTTCCAGGAACGCGGCGCGCGCCTCGGGCGTGGTCTCGCGATAGGTGTCGAAGGCGGCGTCGGCCAGCCGGCATGCTTCGTCCACCTCGGCCGTGGTCGCGCCGCGATAGGGCGGCTCCATCGTTTCTCCGGTGGCGGGGTTCACCGCCCTGATCTCACCGACCGTGCCAGCAACCGCGCGCGCGCCGATGAACATCTCGCCCTTCAAATCCATGTGCCTTGCCCTTCCGTATGTCGTTCTCCGCCCAGATGGGGCGGCAAGCGCGCGGATCAACCGAGGCCGATCACGCGTTCGCGGGCCCGAATAGGCCAAGACGGGCCATGACCGCAAAGAATAGCGGCAGGCCCGCGCGTTAATCCCGCGCCGCCGCGATCTGATCCAGGCCGAGCCGACCGAACCGCAGGCATTGTTGGTGGAGCCGAGGCCGCCCTGCCCCCTCCAGCCCGGGCGCGCCATCCATCAGCGCGAGCCAGGATGCGGCTTCCGCCAGACGGGTGTCAGCGCGCCGAGCGATGCGTTGATCCCGTCGGGATGGACCCCCGGCGCCTGCGCCAGGGCGCCACCCGCCGCATAGGTGGCGGGCAAGGCGCGGTCAGGCGGAACGGCGTCCGCGCCCGTCCCGACGCGGTCGCTTCAACGCGCCTCCACGCGGGCAAGGCGGGGCGAGAGCAGGTGGATCAGCACCACGGCCAGCAGGTAGACGCTGCCCGCCACGGCGAAAATCGGGGTGTAGCTGCCGGTGGTTTCCAGCACATATCCCGTGAACTTGGCCATGAACATGCCGCCGATCGCACCCACCGTGCCACCGATACCGATCACCGACCCCACCGCCGCGCGCGGAAACATGTCGGACGGCAGGGTATAGAGGTTGCATGAAAAGGCCTGGTGCGCCGCCGTGGCCAGGCCGATGATGCACACCGCCAGCCACAGATTGTCGGCATGTTGCGCGAAGAAGATCGGCGTCACCAGCAGCGCGCAGACCAGCATGGTCAGCTTGCGCGCGACATTGGCCGACAGCCCGCGCTGCATCAGGCGGGACGAGGCCCAGCCGCCCGCCACGCTGCCCAGGTCGGAAATCAGGTAGATGGCGACCAGCGGCGGGCCGAAGCCGAGCAGGTCGAGATGGTAGGTCTTGGCCAGGAAATCCGGCGTCCAGAACAGGAACAGCCACCAGACCGGGTCGATCAGGAACTTGCCGACCGCAAAGGCCCATGTCTCGCGCAGGCGGAGCAGGCGCATCCAGCCGATGGGGGTGACGGGATCGGCCGGGTCGCTGTCGATATGCGCCCGCTCGGCCGCGCTGAGGCGGGGATGTTCGTGCGGGCGGCGATAGAATGCGAGCCACGCCACCAGCCAGCCCAGGCTGAAGATGCCGGTGATGATGAACGCCGCGCGCCAGCCATAGGCCACGGTGATGACCGGCACGATCAAGGGCGTCACGATCGCGCCGACATTGGCGCCGGCGTTGAAGATGCCGGTGGCGAGCGCGCGCTCCCGAGCGGGAAACCATTCGGACACCGCCTTGATGCCCGCCGGGAAATTGCCCGATTCGCCCACGCCGAGCACGAAGCGTGCCATGGAGAATTGCAGTGCCGTGCCCGCAAAGCCGCACAATGTGTGACCCAAGGTCCAGATCAGGAAGGCGATGGTGTAGCCGATGCGCGCGCCCAGCACGTCCACGATCCGGCCGAAGGCGAGGTAACCGATCGCATAAGCGGCGGTGAACCAGAAGACGATGTCGGCATAGGCGGTTTCGGACCAGCCCAGTTCGGCCGAGATGGTCGGCTTCAGCACGCCGATCATCTGCCGGTCGACATAGTTGATCGCGGTCGCGGCGAAGAGCAGGCCGCAGACCGTCCACCGATACCTGCCGACACGCGTCTCCGGGCCGGCGGACGCGGGTGCCATCTCTCCAGCCATCGACCCTCTCTCTGTTCTGCCCGTTAGCGGGCTATGATGGAGCAATATGTCGTGAGTTGATCGCCAAAGCGAGCCTCCACGCAATCCCCCACGGCGACGCGGTGGACGCCGGTGACCGCGCCGGTCGGCACCCATGTGCCGGCGGCGAGCGGCCGACCCCGCGCGGCGGCATGGTTCAGCAGGAAGCGGACCGCCCCGAACGGTCCGTCCAGCATCGTGGCGGCGCGGGCTGAGCCGATCGGCGCATCGTTGACGTGCAGCGCGACCGGCCAGTCGTTGATGTCCGTATCGCGCCAGCCGGTGATTTCCGGCCCGATCACCAGGCCATTATTGTTGCCGTAATCGGAAATGGTGACGGTCGGGCCCAGTTCGTTGATGCGGGGGAAGGGGGAGCTGGCAATCTCGATCCCGACATGCACCGTGTCCACGGCGGCAATCGCATCCTCCATCGTAAAACGGGACTGATGGGGATCGAACCCGTCGCCCAACCGCAGCAGATATTCCGCCTCCGCCGCCGCGAACCCGTCCGCAAACACCGGCATGGCGACCACCTGGCCGGGATCGGCCGTGACCACCTGATCCGCGAAGATCGGGCCAGTCAGCCGGTCCACGCCGTCCTGCGGCGGATTGATCCGCCCCACTTTCCAGCCCGCCACCACGCGTCCGTCCAGCGCCAGCGCCGCATCCTGGATGGCATAAGCGGATGTGAGGTCGGACGGGATCGCGCCGGGATAGTCCGGCAGCGCGGTTCCGGCGCGGCGCGCCTCCACAAAGGCGCGGGCGATCGTCTCGGCGGATCCATCGGGATCGTGATCGGTGGCAAATGTCTGCACCGGCGGGCTCCTCCCCATATTTCCGCAACGCTATGGGAAACCGGTGTCAGGGGCAAGTGCCGGTTTGGGTTTGCGATCGGTCGCGTCCGCGTTATCGGGTGCAGCATGCGCAGCAGCGGCCAGCCGACCATCAATGACGTCGCCCGCCTGGCCGGCGTCTCCAAAAAGACGGTCAGCCGAGTCATCAACCGTTCGCCCCTGCTCAGCGCGGATACGCGGCGCAAGGTGGAAGGCGTGATCGAGGAACTGGGCTATGTTCCCAATCCGCAGGCGCGCGGGCTCGCGCTGCGCCGCAACTTCCTGATCGGGCTGATCCACGACAATCCGAATGCGCAGATGGTGATGAACGCCCAGCAGGGCATGTTGGAGGCGATTCGCGATACCGAGTTCGAATTGCTGGTCCGCCCGATCGACCGCGGATCGCCCACCATGGCCGAGGACATCCGCCATTTCCTGGAGCGGCAGCGGCTCTATGGCGTGCTGCTGCTGCCGCCGGTCAGTGAGAATGACGCGGTGGCGGAGGTCTGCCGCGCGGCGGGCGCGCGCTATGTGCGGATGGGATCGGCGCGGCTGGACGATGACGACCATATGGTCGCGTCCAACGATCGCGAGGCGGTGGCCGACGCAGCGCGTTACCTGGTCGAAATGGGCCATCGTCGAATTGGATTCGTCGCCGGTCCGCACGGCTTCCGCTCTGCGGCGGAGCGGCGCGCGGGGTTCGAGCAGGCGATCGGGGATGCCGGGATCAAGCTGCCACGCAGCCTGATCGCCCACGGCACCTATCGCTTCGAAAGCGGGATCGCGGCAGGCGACAGGCTGCTCGACGTGACGCCGCGCCCGACCGCGATCGTCGCCTCCAACGACGAAATGGCGGCCGGCGTGATGCATGCGGCGCGCCAGCGCGACCTGCGCATCCCGGAGGATGTCTCGGTCATCGGCTTCGACGACACGCCGATCGCCGCCCACATCTGGCCGCCGCTCACCACCGTGCGCTGGCCGATCATTCCGATGGCGCGCTCGGCCACGTTGAAATTGCTGAGCGACGTGCTGGACGACGATGACGCGGTGGGGGAGCCGTCCTTGTTCCTGTCCACCCTGATCCGCCGTGCCAGCGTGGCGCCGCCACGAGCCTGAGGCGGGTTGCACTGCCATCTGACACCGGTTACCAATTACGCGACTTTGGGAGAGCATGATGTTCGAGCGGACCTACTACGCCACCCACCCGGACATGATGGAGTGCGTGTCCAACGAGGAATTGCGGGACCGCTACCTGATCCCGGACCTGTTCCGGGAAGGCGCGTGCGTGTTGAACTACACCCATGCCGACCGCTTCGTGATCGGCGGCGTGCTGGTGGGGGCGACGCCCGTCAAGCTGCCCGACCAGACGGAGCCGCCCTCGGCCGCCGGTCACCCGTTCCTGGAACGGCGCGAACTGGCGGTGGTCAATGTCGGTGCTGCCGATGGCGTCGTGACGGTGGACGGGGAGACCTTCACCCTCCGCAACAAGGATTGCCTCTACGTCACCATGGGCGCCAGCGACGTGCAGTTTTCGGGCGAGGGCGCGCGTTTCTACCTGGCGTCCTGCCCGGCGCACAAGGCGTTCCAGACGCGCAAGCTCGGCATTGCCGACGCCAACGCGCTGGAGCGCGGCGGCCTGGAGGAATCCAACGAACGCACCATCTACCAGCTGGTCATCCCGGGCGTGTGCGATTCTGCGCAGCTGGTGATGGGTCTGACCGTGCTGAAACCGGGCAGCGTGTGGAACACCATGCCGCCGCACATCCACGAGCGGCGCAGCGAGATCTATTTCTACTTCGAGCTGGACGGGCCCAACGACCGCGTCTTTCATTACATGGGAGAGGGCGATGCGATGCGCCACATCGTGATCGGCAACGAGGAAGCGGTGATTTCGCCGCCCTGGTCGGTCCACATGGGTTCGGGCACCAAGGCCTACGCCTTCATCTGGGCGATGGCGGGCGAGAACCAGGATTATACGGACATGAACGTCCTCGACATCTGCCAGCTGGCATGAGCGGGGCGATGTTCGACCTGACGGGCAAGGTGGCGGTGGTCACCGGCGCCAATACCGGCATCGGCCAGGCGATCGCGCTGGCGCTGGCGGGGGCCGGCGCGGACGTTGCCTGCGTGGGTCGCACGCCGGCCGTCGACACGGTGGCGCAGGCGCGCGCGCTGGGCCGCAGGGCGGAGGTGATTTCCGCCGATCTGTCCTCGATCGAACCCGTGGGGCGGGTGGTGGACGAGGCGGTGGACAGGCTCGGCGGGCTCGACATCCTGGTCAACAATGCCGGCATCATCCGCCGCGCCGATGCGGTGGATTTCACCGAGGCGGATTGGGACGCGGTGATCGATACCAACCTCAAGTCGGTCTTCTTCCTGTGCCAGGCGGCGGGCCGGCACATGATCGCGGCGGGCGCGGGCAAGATCATCAACATCGCCTCCATGCTGACCTTCCAGGGCGGCATCCGCGTGCCGAGCTACACCGCGTCCAAGTCTGGCGTGGGCGGGCTGACCAAGCTGCTCGCCAACGAATGGGCGGCCAAGGGCGTGCAGGTGAATGCGATCGCGCCCGGCTATATCGCCACCAACAACACCGCCGCATTGCAGGCGGACGAGGCGCGCAACCGCGCGATCCTGGACCGCATTCCGGCGGGGCGGTGGGGCGATCCCGGCGATCTCGGCGGGGCGGCCGTGTTCCTGGCGTCCGCCGCATCCGATTATGTCAACGGCCACATCCTCGCGGTCGACGGGGGGTGGCTCGCCCGCTGAGGCGGGGAACAAGGAGGGAGGACAATGACCGGGCTGTCGCGGCGGAGCATGATCGCGGGGCTCGGGGCTCGGGGCAGGAGCGGCGCTGGCTGCGTCGGCGCGGGCGGCGGCATCGTCATCCGCGACGGTGCGGGCACCGCCAGGGGCCTGTTCCACCGTTTCGCGACCATGAGTGGGCAGCAGGTCACCGCCTCCGGCCCGCTCAACGCCATCGCACGGGCGCGGGCGTTCCTGGCCGAGATGAAGGTGGGGGAGGGTGATCCTGACGCCTTGCTCACCCGCCCGGCGGAGGCGTTGGTCGCGGCCCTGCGCGCGACCGCGCGCGTGTCGGTCAGCTATCGCAGCGGCGATATCGATGCGGGGTCGGGGGCCGGCAACATCTTCGACGGCTACAACCCGGTCGCCAACGTCGATGCGTCGTTCCGCTACAAGCTGACGCCTAATCTGGAGCTGTCGCTGGAGAGGCGTGAACTAACCGACGCTTGCCGCGACCGCTATGTCGAGGTCGATGCCAACCGCAAATACGAATATAATCACTTCGGCCGCATCTTCCTGGTGGGTGTCCGCTTCAAGATGTAACCCCACGCTTTCGCCTGGCTTCTGATGGCGGGGCGTCCGCCTGAACCATGGAGAGAGGATATGCTGGATCGTCGCGGGGCCATTGTGGCGGCATTGGGGGCAGGGATTACCGGCGTCGCCGTGGCGCAGACGCCGCCGCCGGGATTGAATGCGGGCCGCACGCAGCATCGCGACCCCACCGAGACGATCGACCTGTGGCCGAAGGGTGCGCCCAACGCACCTGCGACTTTGCCGGTCGAGGCGGTGGTGGAGCGGAGCGGCGCGAACGGCGTCGGCGATCGCGAGGTCCACGGCATCGCCCGGCCGCGCATGGTGGTGTTCCGGCCGGAGCATCCCAATGGCTGCGCGGCTCTGGTCACGCCCGGCGGCGGCTATCGCTACATCGTGATCGACAAGGAAGGGTATGAGGTCGCGCGGTGGCTGACGGCGCGCGGCTGGACCGTGTTCGTGCTGTTCTACCGCCTGCCCGGCGAAGGGTGGAGCGACCGGGCCAATGTGCCGCTTGCCGATGCGCAGCGTGCGATGCGGCTGATCCGATCGCGGGCGAAGGATTACGGCGTACGGGCCGATCGGGTGGCGGCGATGGGCTTTTCGGCGGGCGGCCACCTCTGCGCGGATCTGGCGACGCGCTTCGGTGCCTCCGTCTACCAGCCGGTGGATGCGGCGGATGGTTTGAGCGCGCGGCCGGATATCGCGGCGCCCATCTATCCCGTCCAGTCCATGACCCTGCCGATCGCCCATGCGGGATCGCGCGAACTGCTGCTGGGGCCCGACGCCACGCCCGCCATGGAGCGCGCGCATAGTCCGGCCGACACGCTTACGGCCGAAGCGCCGCCCTTGTTCCTGGCCCATGCGGAGGATGACGGCGCGGTGCCGGTGGGCAACAGCCTGCTGTTGCGCGCGGCGGCGCGGGCGGCGGGGATCAAGGTGGAGACGCACCTGTTCGAGACTGGCGGTCACGGCTTCGGCCTGCGCGCGGCCAAGGGCAAGCCGGCGGAGGTCTGGCCCGATCTGTTCGTCCGCTGGGCGGCCACGCACGGCTTCGCCGGATGAACGGGGTCAGTCGCCGCGAGGCGCTGGCCACGGCCTTGGCCGGCGGTTTGGTGCCGCGGCTTTGAGGGGCAGCGGATTACCGACCCGGGCGATGGACGCTTCCTCAATCCGCTGATCGCCCGCGACCGGCCCGATCCAGCCACCCTGAAGGGCGGCGCGGATTATTACATGACTTTTCCAGCTTCGATTCCTGTCCCGGCCTGACCATCTGGCGCAGCCGCGACCTGGTCAAGGCGCAGCCAAATTCCATTTTCGTGATCTGGGCCGACCAGCGGCGACGGCGGCCGGATCTGGCGCAAGTTCGACCGGGGGGGCGGCGGTATCCGGCTACCACCACAATATGCGCTGCGGCTTCCTGATGCTGCGGCCGGGCCTCTATGCGGCAGGGTCGGGCGAGGCGCAATTTGGCAACTTCCGCTATCGGCCGCTGCAACTTTCCGTGCCTTGACCCGCATATAAAGGAATCTTTATATGCGGCCCATGGCCGATTTGTCCCTTTCGCAGCTTGAGGATGCGCGCCGCGCGCTCGACGCGCCCTTGTTCGCGGACCTGGCGGGGGATGCCGTCGTCAGCTTCGAATTCTTCCCGCCCAAGACGGAGAAGATGGACGAGCAATTATGGTCGGCGATCGAGACGCTGGCGCCGCTCGGCCCGCAATTCGTGTCCGTCACTTACGGGGCAGGGGGCTCCACGCGCGAACGCACCCATGCGACCGTGGCCCGCATCGCGCGCGAGACGACCATCCCCGCCGCCGCGCACCTGACCTGCGTCGAAGCGAGCAAGGCTGAGATAGAAGAGATTGCGCGGGCCTATTGGGATGCGGGCGTGCGCCATATCGTCGCGCTGCGCGGCGATCCGCCGACGGTGGGCGAGGCGTTCCGCCCGCATCCCGACGGCTATGCCAATGCGGCCGAGCTGACCGCCGGGCTCAAGCGGATCGCGCCGTTCGAGGTTTCGGTGGCGGCCTATCCCGAATGCCACCCGTCCTCCAGCGACGTGCAGGCCGACCTCGACAATCTCAAGGCGAAGGTCGATGCGGGCGCGGACCGGGCGATCACCCAGTTCTTCTTCTCGCCCGAGACCTTTTTCCGCTTCCGCGATCGCGCGGCGGCGGCGGGCATCTCGACCGAGATCGTGCCGGGCATCCTGCCGGTGACCAACGTCGCCACCACCCGCAAGTTTGCCGGCCTGTGCGGCGCGGCCATTCCGCCGTGGATGGACCGCCTGTTCGAGGGGTTGGACGATCACCCGGCCGCGCGCCAGCTGGTCGCCGCCACCATCGCCGCCGAACTGTGCCGCCGCCTTTATGCGGGCGGGGTGCGGCACTTCCACTTCTACACGCTCAACCGGGCCGAGCTGGCTTATGCCATCTGTCATCTGCTCGGCATCCGTTCCCAGACACGGCTCGCGGAGAAAGCGGCATGATCAAGAGCGAGGCGGCGCAACGCTTCCGCGCCGAAGCGGCCAAGCGCATCCTGCTGACCGACGGCGCGTTCGGCACCATGATCCAGCGGTACAAGCTGGACGAGGCGGCCTATCGCGGCAGCTATGCCATGCCGTTCGACCAGAAGGGCAATAACGACCTGCTGGTGCTGACCCAGCCCGACCTGATCCAGGAAATCACCGAGGCTTATCTGTCGGCCGGGTCGGACATGGTGTCGACCAACACCTTCAACGCCAACCGCATCAGCGAGGCGGATTACGGCGCCGAGCATCTGGTGCGGGAGATGAACCTGGCCGCCGCCGGCATCGCCCGCGCCGCCGCCGACCTGTTCCAGGCGCGGGACGGCCGCCCCCGCTTCGTCGCGGGCGCGATCGGGCCGACCAACAAGACGCTGTCGCTGTCGCCCGACGTCAACGATCCCGGTTTCCGCGCCGTCGGCTTCGACGAGCTGAAGGACGTGTATCGCGAGCAGGGCGAGGCTTTGCTGGACGGCGGCTGCGACTTCATCCTGATCGAAACCGTGTTCGACACGCTCAACGCCAAGGCGGGCATCGTCGCGGTGCGCGAGATCGAGGAGGCGCGCGGGATCGAAGTGCCGATCATGCTGTCCATGACGATCACCGACATGTCCGGCCGCAACCTGTCGGGCCACTCGGTCGAGGCGTTCACCTACATGGTGCGCCATGCCCGTCCGCTGACGATCGGCCTCAACTGCGCGTTCGGGGCTGACCTGATGCGGCCTTACCTGAAGGACATGGCCGAGGTCGCCGACGCGCTGATCATGGCCTATCCCAATGCGGGCCTGCCCAACGATCTCGGGGCCTATGACGAGCAACCGGAAACCACCGGCGGATTGGTCGGGGACTGGGCTCAGGACGGGCTGGTCAACGTCGTCGGCGGATGCTGCGGCACGACGCCGCCGCACATCGCGGCGATGGCGGCGGCGGTGCAGGGCGTGGCCCCGCGCACGGTCGCGCGGCCCGCCATCACCATGCGGCTGGCCGGGCTCGACCCGTTCGTGATCGCGGCTTAAGGCCGTCAGCGACCCCCATTGTGCCCGCGTGAACGTCGCGGCGCATCCCACCTGCCACCCGCCGCCTGACACCGCCGGGGACGAACGGATCATCTGATGGCCAGCACCCCTTCCTCTGCCCAGTTCGTCAATATCGGTGAGCGCACCAACGTCACCGGGTCGGCCGCCTTCAAGAAGCTGATCATGGCGGGCAATTACGCCAAGGCGGTGGATGTCGCGCGCCAGCAGGTGGAAAATGGCGCGCAGGTGATCGACGTCAACATGGACGAAGGCCTGCTCGACGCGCTTGAGGCGATGACCACCTTTCTCAAGCTGATCGCCGCCGAGCCCGATATCGCGCGTGTGCCGGTGATGGTCGACAGCTCGAAGTGGGAGGTGATCGAGGCCGGGCTGAAATGCGTCTCCGGCAAGCCGATCGTGAACTCGATCAGCATGAAGGAGGGTGAGGAATCCTTCCTGCGCTATGCCCGCAAGTGCATGGATTATGGCGCGGCGGTGGTCGTCATGGCGTTCGACGAGGTCGGCCAGGCGGACACCCAGGCGCGCAAGGTCGAGATCTGCGCCCGCGCCTACGACCTGCTGATGGGCATCGGCTTCCCGCCCGAGGACATCATCTTCGATCCCAATATCTTCGCGGTGGCGACGGGGATCGAAGAGCATAACAATTACGGCGTGGACTTCATCGAGGCGTGCAAGGAAATCCGCGCCCGCTGCCCCCACGCGCATATCTCCGGCGGCCTGTCCAACCTGTCGTTCAGCTTTCGCGGGAACGAGCCGGTGCGGCGGGCGATGCACTCCATCTTCCTCTACCACGCCATCCCGGCGGGCATGGACATGGGCATCGTCAATGCCGGCCAGCTCGACGTCTACGACCAGATCGATCCCGAG
>NZ_CAKTFO010000007.1 GCF_934560975.1 uncultured Sphingomonas sp.
GCGAGAACTTCATCGTTGTATTCCCTCAGGCAGCCGTGCCGACGCCGGCCGACAGGGTCGGCACGTCGAGCGCGGAGAAGCCGTAGTGCGAAAGCCAGCGGACATCGCCATCGAAGAAGGCGCGCAGATCGTCCATGCCGTACTTGAGCATGGCGAGGCGATCGACGCCGGTGCCAAAGGCGAAGCCCTGCCACTCGTCGGGATCGAGCCCGGCCGCTTCGATCACCTTGCGGTTGACCATGCCGCTGCCCAGCACTTCCATCCAGCCTTCCGAACCGCCGACGACGCGCTTGCCCTTCTGCATCGTGTAGCCGATGTCGACCTCCGCGGAGGGCTCGGTGAAGGGGAAGTAGCTGGGGCGCAGGCGCAGCACGATGTCCTCGCGCTCGAAGAACGCCTTGAGGAAGGTCTCCAGCGTCCATTTGAGGTGGGCGAGGGTGATACCCTTGTCGATCACCAGCCCTTCGATCTGGTGGAACATCGGCGTGTGGGTGGCGTCGCTGTCCGATCGGTAGACGCGGCCGGGCGCGATCACCCGCAGCGGCGGCGCCTGCCTGGTCATGGTGCGGATCTGGACGGGCGAAGTATGGGTGCGGAGCAGCATCTTGTGCTCCTGCCCATCCCCGTGCGTTTGGCTGTCCGGGAAGTAGAAGGTGTCGTGCATCGCGCGCGCCGGATGCGTCTCCGGAATGTTGAGCGCGGTGAAATTGTGCCAGTCGTCCTCGATCTCTGGCCCCGTGGCGACGGAAAAGCCCAAGTCGGCGAAGATCTCCGCCAGTTCGTCCATCACCTGGCTGACGGGATGGATCGAACCCGCGGCCGTGCCCGCCAGCGGCAGCGTCATGTCCAGCGTCTCGGCCGCCAGCTTGGCATCGAGCGCGGCCGCATCCAGCACCGCCTTGCGCCCGGCGATGGCATCGGCCACCGCGCCGCGCAGTGCCTGGATGGCGGGGGCCTTGGCCTGCCGCTCCTCCGGCGCCATTTGGCCCAGGGTCTTCAGCAATGCCGTGATGCTGCCGCTCTTGCCGAGCGCGCCCACGCGGATCGACTCCAGCGCATCCGCATCGGCGGTGGAAATGGCGCTCAGCAGGTCCGCCTTGGTCTGGTCGAGATCGTTCACTTGGTCCTTGTCCGTGAGGCCGCGCGCAACGGAACGGCGCGCCGCAGCGTGTCCATTGCCGGGCTTGGCGAGCCCGCGTCAACCGGCAGGCCCGATTAACCGCCGACCGATGCATGTCTGCCGCGCTCCCGCGTGATTTCGGGAAAGAACCGGCGCGCACAAGTATCTCTAGCATGGGCCAAAGGATCGCTGGATTGCGCGCCCACGCGGATCCGCCCATGCCGGGACCATGGCGAGCCTTCTTGATCCCCATGCGCGCGGACGCGTGATCCTGGTCGGTGCCGGCCCCGGCGATCCCGACCTCCTGACCCTGCGCGCGGTGGAGGCGCTCCGCCAGGCGGACGTGGTCGTCCATGACGGGCTGATCGACCCGCGCGTGATGGACCATGCGCCCGCGTCGGCGCAGCGCATCTCCGTCGCCAAGCAACGCTCCCGCCACACCCTGCCGCAGGAGGCGATCAATGCCCTGATCGTCGCCCATGTGAAGGCGGGGTCGGTGGTTGTGCGGCTGAAGGGCGGCGACCCCTTCGTCTTCGGGCGCGGCGGCGAGGAGGTGGAAGCCGTGCGCGCCGCCGGGCTGCGGGTGGAGGTGGTCCCCGGCGTGTCGGCGGCGCTGGGTTGTGCGGCGGAGGCCATGCTGCCCCTCACCCATCGCGATTGGTCGAGTGCGGTGAGCTTCGTCGCTGGCCAGTGCAAGGGGCTGTCGGAACAGGATTGGTCGGGTCTGGCGGGACGTGGGCGCACGCTGGTCATCTACATGGGCCTCGCCAATGCCCGCGCGATCGCGGACAAGTTGATGAACGATGGGGTCGCGCCCGACATGCCGGTTGCGGTGCTGGAACGCGGCACCTTGCCCGGATCGCGCGCGCTGCGCACCCTGCTGGCGGACCTTGGCGACATGGTCGATCGCGATGGAGTACAGAGCCCCGCGATCATTGTCGTGGGCGAGGTCGTGCTGCTGTCGGATGCGGAGAGCCGTCTGGCCGCCTTCGCCGCGCAGGCGGAGGCGCTGGCGTGAAGATCCTGACCGGGAACGACCTGGTGACCGGCGACGTCGTCTGGTGGACCGGCGACGGCTGGTCGCGGCTGGTCGCCGATGCGGTGGACGTGGCCGACGCTGGCGAGGCGATCGCCAAGCGCGAGGAGGCCGCGCGCCGCGTCAACGTGCCCTATCTGCTCGACGCAGCCCTGGGCGAAACCGGCCCCGTCCCGCTCCACATCAAGGACCGTATCCGCGCCGCCGGCCCGACCGTGCGCCCCGACCTCGGCGTGCAGGCGGAGCAGGTCGCGCGCGAAAGCTGGGTGATATGACACGCTCACGCCGTGCCGCGACGCCGCGGACCGATACCGGTTTCTACACGCACCATCTCTCGCCACGAGAGACATGGGCCCCTGCCTTTGCAGGGGCGACGTGCTCCAAGGGCTGACGCATGTACCAGTATGACCAACACGACCAGGCGATCGTCGACGCCCGTGTCGAGGAGTTTCGCGACCAGGTCGCCCGCCGCCTGTCCGGCGAGATGAGCGAGGACCAGTTCAAGCCGCTGCGGCTGATGAACGGCCTCTACCTCCAGCTCCACGCCTACATGCTGCGCGTCGCCATTCCCTATGGCACGCTCAACAGCCGCCAGATGCGGATGCTGGCTTATGTCGCGCGCAAATATGACCGCGATTACGGCCATTTCACCACCCGCCAGAACCTCCAGTACAATTGGATCAAGCTGGAGGACGCGCCGGAAATCCTGGCCGAACTGGCGACGGTCGAGATGCATGCCATCCAGACCAGCGGCAATTGCATCCGCAACATCAGTTCGGACCAATATGCCGGTGCCGCGGCGGACGAGGTGGCGGACCCCCGTCCCTATGCCGAACTGCTGCGGCAATGGTCGACCTTCCACCCCGAATTCACCTACCTGCCGCGCAAGTTCAAGATCGCGGTGATCGCGGCGGACGAGGATCGCGCCGCGATGCGCCTCCACGACATCGGTCTGCAGCTGAAGCGGGACTCGACCGGCACCTTGGGCTTCGCGGTCTATGTCGGCGGCGGTCAGGGGCGCACCCCGATGGTGGCGCCGCTGATCCGCGACTTCGTGGCCGCCGACCGGTTCGTCAGCTATCTGGAGGCCTGCCTGCGGGTCTATAATCGCTACGGCCGGCGCGACAATATCTACAAGGCGCGGATCAAGATCCTGGTGCACGAGATCGGCGCGGACGAATATCGCCGGCAGGTGGAGGAGGAGTTCCTTCATGTGCAGACGCTGGACATCGATCCTCCAGCCGCCGAGCTGGAGCGCATTACCGCCTTCTTCGCTCCCCCGGCATTCGTGGAGGGCGCGGCGGAACTGGACCGCGGCGATCCCGATTTCGCGATCTGGCTCGACCAGCAGACCGCCGCCCACAAGCGGGCCGACCATGCCATCGTCACGATCAGCCTGAAGCCGATCGGCGGCATCCCCGGCGATGCGTCATCGGCGCAGATGGACCTGATCGCCGATCTGGCCGAGCGTTACGGCTATGACGAACTGCGCATCACCCACGCGCAGAACATCGTCCTGCCGCATGTCCGCAAGGCCGACCTGTATGCGGTGTGGCAGGCGCTGGACGGGGCGGGCCTCGCCACCCCCAATCTCGATCTGGTGAGCGACATCATCGCCTGTCCGGGGCTCGATTATTGCAGCCTCGCCAATGCCCGTTCGATTCCGCTGGCGCAGAAGATTGCGGAGCGGTTCGCCGACCTCGATCGCCAGCGCGACCTGGGCCAGGTTAAACTCAAGATTTCCGGCTGCATCAACGCCTGCGGCCACCACCATGCCGGGCACATCGGCATATTGGGCGTCGATCGTAAGGGGGAGGAGAATTACCAACTCTCCTTCGGCGGATCGGGCGCGCAGGATGCCAGCCTTGCCCGGATCGTCGGCCCCGGCTTCTCCGAAGACGGCGTGGTCGATGCGGTGGAACGGGCATTGGAAACCTATCGCGGGCTGCGGGCGGAGGGGGAACGCTTCCTCGACACCTATCGTCGCGTCGGCCTCGAACCCTTCAAGCAGGCGATTTACGGATGACCCTGATCCGCTTCCGCGACGATGCCGCGCATGAAGAGCCGGCGGGGACGCTCGACGACTTCCTCGGCCAGACCAACGCCACCGCCGTGCGGCTGGAAGCGGGCGAGGATGCGCGCGCGCTTCTCCCCCACCTCAATCGGCTGGCGCTGATCGAGATCGCCTTCCCCACCTTTCGCGACGGGCGCGGCTATTCCGCCGCACGTATCCTGCGCGAGGCGGGCTATGCCGGCGAACTGCGCGCGCAGGGCGAGATCCTGCTCGACCAGGTGGTGCAATATCGCCGCTGCGGCTTCGATGCCCTGGCGAGCGAACGGGAGCTTGATCCCGCGGCGGTCGAGACGGCGTTGTCCCGCTTCCCGCAGGTCTACCAACCGGCCGCCGATGCGCGCGCGCCGGTGTGGAGGCTGCGCCATGGCTGAGGCGGCACGGCGGCTGGATACGCTGGACGTTCGCCCCGCCTTCACCCAGGCGGACGTGGACGCGCTGAATGCGCGTCATACCGGTCGACCGACGGGCGAGATGCTGCGGGACCTGTTGACCGGCGACCTCGCCGGCCGGGTCGCCCTGGTCTCCTCCTTTGGTGCCGAATCCGCTGTGTTGCTGCATCTGGTGAGCGAGGTGGACAAGGCCATCCCGCTGATCTTCACCAACACGCAGAAGATGTTCGGCGAAACTCTCGCCTATCGGGACGAGGTGGCGGAACGGCTCGGCTTCGTCGATCTGCGCGTCTACCGTCCCAATCCGATGATCCTGGCGGACAGGGACAATACGGGCCTGCGCTGGTCCTACGATCCCGACGGCTGCTGCGCGATCCGCAAGGTGGAGCCGCTCCAGCGCGCGCTCAAGGGCTTCGATGCGTGGATTTCGGGGCGCAAGGGGTTCCAGGCCGGTACCCGCCGGGCACTGCCCCTGTTCGAGCTGGACGTCGACCATGCCGATGGCCCGAAGCTGAAGCTGAACCCGCTGGCGGGCTGGTCCAAGGACGAACTGAACGCCTATTTCGATGCGCACAAGCTGCCCCGCCACCCGCTGGAGGCGCAGGGCTATCCCTCGATCGGCTGCTCGCCCTGCACCAGCAAGGTGTTGCCGGGCGAGGATCCGCGATCCGGACGCTGGCGCGGCTGGGACAAGGTGGAATGCGGCATCCACACCCCGATCAGCCCGAGCGAGAACGACCCGATCTTCTGACCGGCCGTACGCCGATCAGCCGGTGGGGATGCCCGCCTTGAACAGCCGGCAATCCGATCGCCCGTCGCCGCTGACCTTGTTGCCGTTGTAGACCGAATAATCGGTGCGCTGGCGTACGTTGAACGCTTCCACCGCGCGCAAGGTCTGCGGGCCGAAGGTGAAGAACGGCACCAGCGGGCGATAAGCGTAAAAGATTTCCGCCACCATTACCGCCGTGCCGCCCGACGCGGCGATCTGCGCATCGCCCGGCCCCATGCCGGTGATGGTGGACGCGCTCTCCACCGCGCCATGATCGGTGTTGACGGTGCTATCCAGGTTGGTGACCGCCCCGCCCGAGCTGTTGCGCGGCACGCCATAGCTGGACGCCATGTTGAGCGCGCCGGCGCATCGCTGCCACCGGATCCACTGCGCGAAATCCGACGTGCCATTCGCCTTCGTGGTGCGCTGCTCCAGATCGCTCAGGATGATGCGGCCGTTGGCGGCAAAATCGTCGCCGCCCATCAGCTTGCCGCCGATCATCACCTCGTTCACGTCGGTTTCGTCCATCGCGTTGCGCACCCGCGCGGCATTGTCCGCCACCGTCTGGGCGATCTGGTTCATGCGCAGCACCATCTGCACGTATCGCGCGACCTCGATCCCGCCGAGCCCGACCAGCAGCAGCAACGGCAGGGTCAGCGCGAATTCGATCAGGGCGACGCCGCGCTGGTCGCCCGCCAGGGTATGGGCCGTCATGTGCAGACCGTGACCGGCTGCGCCTGCGCCTCATAAGGCTGGTTGCGCATCATCATGGTGGCGGTGATCGTCGTCAGGTCGGGGAAGCCCAGGAACCGGCCGAGCGGCATCAGCGCGGGGTAGCTGACCGTCGCGGTGTAATAGATGATGTCGTCGCCGCCGCCATTGCCACCGGCGCCGCCGTCCGCATCCCACTGCTTGTTGTTGTTGAGGTCGAGGAAGCAATCCCCCTTGTTGTAGGTGCCGAGCGGGGCGGTGTCGGTGGTGATCGGCTCCGGCTTTCCGACCGTACTGAAATCGTCATAGCTCATCGGCTTGACCTTCACGTCGGCGGAACTCAGCAGGGTCCGCATCCGCCCTTGAACAAAGGTGGTCACCGTCTGGGTGGTGACGCCGCCCACCGTCACCTGGCGCGCGGCCTGGTCCATCGCGCCCTGCAGCTGCACGCCCATGAAAGCACGAAAGGCCAGGTCGGTCAGCGCCATGATCGTCATGATCAGGGGGGCCGCGATCAAGGCGAACTCCACCACGGTGGCACCCCGGCGGTCGCGTAGCAGCCGCCTCACTTGGTGAGCCTCAGCGCGCCGATATTCCGGCCGATCTCCGTAAACTTGGCGATCAGCGCGGCGGAATTGCCGGAGGTGGACGCCTGCCCCGGATTGGTCGCGCAATTCTTCAGGCTGGTGTCGAGGCTGCTGGCAAACGCCACCACCCACACCGACACGCCGCGATTTTTCACCGTGCTGCACATCAGGTTGAAACGCTGCTGGTGACGCGCGTCCTGGGTGCTGAGGCTGCCGCCTGTTACACGCTGGTCATAGGCTTCGATGCCGTAGGCTGAATAGATCGTGGAGCCTGTATCGAGCTGGCCGTCCGTCATGAAGATAATGAAGCGGTTGGTCGGCATGCCATTATAGCTCGCAGGACTGTCCGCGAACACACCGGCCGGGGAGATCAGACGCGCACCCCAGATCATGCCGATATCATGGTAAGTACCGCCGTCCGGGGCCAACGCGTTGAGGTAGCTGTTCAGATCGCCTCGTGACCACGCCTGCAATCGCCTCGCTTCATACGGACAGGCAGTCTGAGTCGGAGTATTGTTATTGCCATAGGTAAACGTCTGCGATCCAGCATCGGGATCGTAGGGCGGCCAGCGCTTTTCGGCACTGTCAGCCGGAGCGTCGATATCCAGATCGTAAGCGCCCGACGGGATCGTCTGCGTGCTGGCTGTGATCGTGGATACGGTCTGCCGCTCCTCAATACACCCGCTCCAGTCGGCAAACGAAGAGGCCTTGTGCGAGACGCTATTCTGTTGCGCGTAGCAGTTGTTGTTGTTGCAGACTTTGCGATAGTAAGGTACGGGATTGCGAATGTAATCCGCATTCACCTTATACAGCAGCTTCCCAACATTTACTGTGCTTGAATAAGGCACCACCCCGAAGCGCAGCCGCATGCCCGCCGCCGACAATTGCTGCTGGATCGGCGCAAGCTGGTCGTAGAGGGCGAGCACGGCGGAACGCAGCGCGGCAATCTTGGTCTGGTTGTCGCTGGACGATGCCTTGTCCGCCATCGAGCCGGTCGTATCCAGCACCAGCACGATGTCCGTGTTCACGAAATCCTGCTGCGCGGTGCAGGTGGTGCTGATCGTCGTCGGCTGAAAACCGAACAGGCCCATCACCGATGCGCCAAGCTTGGTGGTGGAGGTGACGGCCACAACCTTGGTCGACGTGCCCGTCACCGACACGCTGGGAGTGAACGGCGTGGTGCCGTAGAGGCCCTGTTTGAAGTTGAAGTTGAAGAACTTGACCGCCTCGGTGGAAGCGCTGGTGGTGCTCTGCCCCTGGCTCAGCGCCCAGCGGCCGGCAAGCGACGAGGCATCGCACGCCTGCTGCATGCGCGACCGCACCACATAATAGCGCCCCACATCGATGCTGGACCCGACCAGTGCCAGCAAGGGGATCAGCAGCGCGCCGGTCAGGATCAGCGCGTTGCCCGCTTCGTTGCGACCCAATTGGCGCAGGAGAGCACGCAGCCGCACGCAACAGGACATCAGGATCAACGGCACGCACTCCAGCCCTACATGGCTGGACCGGGCTTAAGCCGGCTGCACTTACAAAGCGTTAAGTAGCGTAACCTTGTGTAAGATGATGGTTAGAACAGCAGCTTCCTGACCGTCACCATCACCGTCCGACCGAGCGCATCGAGGTAAGCGGGCTGGTAGCGGAGCGGCGTGTCGCCGGCCGCGTCGCGCACGCGCTGGCGTTCGTTGGTGATGTTGTTGACCGCGAAGGTCAGCCGCAACCCGCGCGCCCATGGCTTGCCGACAAAGGCCGGCATCTGGCCGAAGTCGGCGAACAGGCGCAGGTCGGCGGTGGCGAGCGGCGAGAAATGGAGGTCGCCCAACGCGCCGGTATCGCCGCCGCGCACTGCGGTCGCGCTTTGCCAGTCGGCGCTGAGCCGGGCGCCCAGGCCATTGTTGGAATAGCCGACCTGCCCTTCCACACGGTGGCGGCTCGTGCCGCCGCCGCTGCCGATCGATCCGCCGTTCAACAGGTCGATCACCGGCAGGCCGCGACGGATCAGGATGTCGCTCTTCAGCGTCCACGTGTCATAGAGCGCGAATTGCAGCCGCCCGCCGCCTTGGCCGCGTCCGAAACCACCGCCGCCACCCCGGCCGAAGCCTCCGGGCCCTCCGCCAACGCCTCCGCCAGGCCCCGCGCCACCGCCGGGGGGTGGCGCGGGTGCATCGCCGGGCGGCGGACCGTCGGAGGGTGAAGCCCCCTCGCCCCTCGGTCGCTGGTCCCCGGCCTGCTGGCGATCGGCCGATTGCTGTGCCCGCTCCTGCTGGCGACGCTGCGGAATGGGGAATGGCGGCGGCACGTCCTGACCAGCCTCTCGCGCGGCGCGCCACGCCTCAAACTTGCGCTGCATGATCGATTTGAGGTTGATGGACGCATTGAAGCCGATGCGCAGCTCGTCGCGCCGTTCCGAATCGAAGTTGACCGAGCGCGTATCGACCGAGATCAGTCGCCCCGCCGCATCGCGCACGAACCGGTCGGGAAACGCCCCTTCCACATCGATGGTCGGCTCGGGCAGGCTGAAGATCGATCCCGTGGTCCGCGTCCGCACATAATTGGCGATCAAGGTCAGGTCGCCCTTGTTCAACGGCTTCAGCGTCGCGCCGAGCTTGAGGACGCGCCGCCGGCTGCCGTCGAGATCGGGATTGCCGCCGCTGGTCTGGGTCACGTCCACGGTGGTGCCCGCGACATAGTCGAACACGCGCACCTGCGGCGTGATGACGGTGGGATTGCCGAGTTGCTGCACGGTCGGTGCCGCCTCGTCGCGGGTGAAGGAGCCGATCAGGTTGAGCCTGGTCACCGGGGTCCACGTCACACCCCCGCCATAGGTGGTCAGCGTGCCGAAGTCGGACAGGTCGCGCACCGCCGCGTTGCCGTTCAGTGACAGGCTGCCAAGCCATGGCAACACGCCGTTGCGACGGCTGGCGATCGGCAGGTCGACATTGATCTGCCCGCTAGCATTGCGGCGGTCGAGGTCGCCGGACTGGCGCAGGCCGGCGCGTTCCGACGACGAATCGAGCCGGATATAATCAAGCCCGACGCGCAGGTTGGTGTTGATCGGCCCGGCCGGCAGCTTGGCGACCGGACCCCCGACCATCGCCTGCAGCTCGCCGCTATTGGCGATGGAGCGCGCCCGATCCGTCCGCGCGCCGCCGACCAGCCCGTCCGGCAGCGGCCCGAACGGATCCAGAGCGGGGTCGAGCGCGGTCAGGCGATCTTGCAGGCTCGCGATGTCGGGCGAACGATCGGTGCGGGTGCGCGTGTCGCTGTGGTCGTAATTGCCGGTGACGGTCCAGCGCCAATTGCCGCGATCTCCGTTCAGCCCCAGGCCGAGATGCCCGTCCAGCGTGCTGCCGCGCTGGTGCAAGGGATCGGTCGACAGGTAACGCTGCACCGCGACGCTACCGCCAAAAGGCGAAAACGGGCTGTCGTCCGGCACCGCCAGCGTCGCGCCGGGTAGGCCGCGCAGGGCGTCCGTCTCCGTATAGGCCAGGCTGCCGTTCACCGTCGCGGTGGAACGCCCGAAGGCCGGCTGCGAATAGACGATGTTGGTGCTGATCTGCTGCGACGATCCACGCAACGTGCGATAGCGCGACACGTCGGTGACGTTGGGCGTGTTGGCGGTGGCGGCAAAGTCCGCAAGCGTGCGGCCCGTCACCGGAACACCAGCAACGGTCACCGCCTGACCGACGAGCGCGCTCAACGCCGGATCTATCTCGGCCGACGCGCTGCCGATCGGCGCCGTGACGTTGCCCGCGAGGTCATAGGGTTGCCCGCTCGCGATCGACTGGACGTCGCGCTGGCTTTCCTTCAGCTTGGCATTGCCCTGGTAGCGGAGGTTGACGCTCAGCCGCTGGTCGCGGCGGATGCGGACCAGGTTGACCTCCGGATTGGTGTTCTCGCCGCCGCCCTCCGTGGCGATGCCCGCGCCGGCCTGCGCCACCAGCGTCCGGAAACGCTGCCGCAGGACGAAGTTCACCACCCGCTGATCGGCGGAGTAGCCGTATTTCAGCGACACTTCCTCCGGCAGGATTTCCACCCGCAGGATCGCCTCGGTCGGCAGGTCGCGTATCTCGCCGAAGCCGGTGATCCGCCGGCCGTTGAGCAGCACCACCGGCGCGCCCTGCCCGCGCCCGCTGGTGGTCTGCGGCGCCAGCTGATCGAGCAGGTCGGAGACATTGTTGACGCCGTAGGAGCGGACATCCGCCGGGCTCAGCGTCACCTCCGGCTGGATGTCGCCGATCACCGACCCCGGGGGCTTCTGCCCGGTGACGGTGATCTCCTCCTCCGCCTCCATCGCGTCGGCCGCCGCGGCGGGATGCTCGGCCGTGGCCGGCTCGCCTGCGGCAATTGCCGATTCGGTCGGGCTGGCGGTCTGGGCCGCCACCATCATCGGGGTCAACAGCAGCGGCAGGGTCAGCAGGGTGTGGCGCATACGGCGGCGCTTAGGGGCGCCAAGTTGAACCGGGGCTTTCACGCGACGAACCGTTCGGGCGTGCGATCGCGATCAGATCAGGCCGGCAAGCGGGCTGGACGGATCGGCATAAAGCCGCTTGCCCATGCGGCCGGCGCGATAGGACAGGCGTCCCGCCTCCACCGCCGCCTTCATCGCCGCCGCCATCATGATCGGGTCCTTGGCCTCAGCGATGGCGGTGTTCATCAGCACGCCGTCGCAGCCCAGCTCCATCGCCACCGCCGCGTCGGATGCGCTGCCGACGCCCGCATCGACCAGCACCGGCACCTTGGCCCCTTCCACGATCAGGCGGATCGTGACGAGGTTCTGGATGCCCAACCCCGACCCGATCGGCGCGCCCAGCGGCATGATCGCCACCGCGCCCGCATCCTCCAGCCGCCTGGCGGCGATGGGATCGTCGACGCAATAGACCATCGGCTCGAAGCCTTCCTTGGCCAGCACCTCGGTCGCGCGCAACGTCTCGACCATGTCGGGGTAGAGCGTCCGCGCCTCGCCCAGCACCTCCAGCTTCACCAGGTTCCAACCGCCCGCCTCGCGCGCCAGGCGCAGCGTGCGGATCGCATCCTCCGCCGTGAAGCAGCCGGCGGTGTTCGGCAGGTAGGTGACCTTCTTGGGATCGATATAATCCGTCAGCATCGGCGCGTTGCGATCGCTGACGTTCACGCGCCGCACCGCCACGGTCACGATCTCCGCGCCCGAAGCCTCCAGAGCGGCGGCATTCTGGGCGAAATCCTTATACTTGCCGGTGCCGACGATCAGGCGCGAGCGGAAGGTCCGCCCCGCCACCGTCCACGTATCCTGCGCGATCGACGCGGCATGGTCGCCGCCGCCGACGAAGTGGACGATCTCCAGCTCGTCGCCATCCTCCAGCTCGACCTGGGCGATGGTGGAGCGCGGCACCACCTCCAAATTGCGTTCCACCGCCACCTTTTCGGGGACCAGGCCCAGTTCCTGCGCCAGGTCGGCGATGGTCATGCCGGCGGCCACGCGCTTGTGTCCGCCATTGACCGTGATAGTGATGGTGCCGTCGCTATGGATGGGTGTCGTCATGCACCCGATCTAGGGCTTTGCGACGCAGGATGAAACCCGGATGCGTTTGATGCGCTGGACGTTCGCGGCCGTCCCTGCCAATAGCGCCGCTTCACTTTCAGGGGCCATCGTCGGATGACCGAAACCAATAACACCACCATGCAGGTTGATGCCGGGCTGGTCCGCCAGCTCGCCGAACTGCTCGATGACACGCGCCTCACCGAGATCGAGGTGCAGGATGGCGATCGCCGCATCCGTGTCGTGCGCAGCGTCACCATGACCTCGGCGGCGCCGGTCGCCGTCGCCGCCGCGCCGATGGCGCCCGCTTCCGCCGCGCCTGCCGCCGCACCGGCGCTGGCGGCTCCCTCGGGCGAGCATCCCGGCACGATCCGCTCGCCGATGGTCGGCACTTGCTACATGTCGAGCGCGCCCGGTGCAAAGGCGTTCGTCTCGGTCGGGGATCAGGTCGGCGCGGGCGACACCTTGCTGATCGTGGAGGCGATGAAGGTCATGAACCCGATCGTCTCGCCGCGCGCCGGCAAGGTCACGGCCATCCTGGTCGACAATGCCCAGCCGGTCGAGTTCGACCAGCCGCTCGTCGTCGTCGAGTAAGCGCCCTTGCCCGAGATCAAGAAGGTCCTGATCGCCAACCGCGGCGAGATCGCGCTCCGCATCCACCGCGCCTGCCACGAAATGGGCATCCGCACGGTCGCGGCCCACTCGACCGCCGATGCCGACGCAATGCACGTCCGGCTGGCGGACGAGGCGATCTGCATCGGTCCGCCGAGCGCGGGCGAAAGCTACCTCAACATCCCGAACATCATCTCCGCCGCCGAGATTTCGGGCGCGGACGCGATCCATCCGGGCTACGGCTTCCTGTCGGAGAATGCCCGTTTCGCGGAGATCGTGGAGGCGCACGACATCATCTGGATCGGGCCCAAGCCCGAACATATCCGGACCATGGGCGATAAGGTGGAGGCCAAGCGTAGCGCCGGCGCGCTCGGCCTGCCGCTCGTGCCCGGTTCCGATGGCGCGCTGAGCGACGTGGCCGAGGCGAAGGCCCTGGCACGTGAGATCGGCTATCCCGTCCTGATCAAGGCCGCATCGGGCGGCGGCGGGCGCGGCATGAAGGTCGTGCCGAGCGAGGACCAGCTCGAAACCCTGATGGAGCAGGCCGGGACGGAGGCTGCGGCCGCGTTCGGTGACGCCACCGTCTACATGGAGAAATATCTCGGCGATCCCCGCCACATCGAATTCCAGATCTTTGGCGACGGCAACGGCAACGCCATCCACCTGGGCGAGCGCGACTGCTCGCTCCAGCGCCGACACCAGAAGGTACTGGAAGAGGCCCCCTCCCCGATCATCTCCCCGGAGGAGCGCGAACGGATGGGCGGCATCGTCGCCAGCGCGATGGCCGACATGGGTTATCGCGGCGCGGGCACGATCGAGTTCCTGTGGGAAGACGGCGAATTCTACTTCATCGAGATGAATACCCGCCTGCAGGTGGAGCATCCGGTGACGGAGGCGATCACCGGCCTCGACCTCGTTCGCGAACAGATCCGCATCGCGGAGGGTCACCCGCTGTCGCTGCGCCAGGAAGACGTGGTGTTCCGGGGCCATGCGATCGAATGCCGCATCAATGCCGAGGATCCGCGCACCTTCGCCCCGTCGCCGGGGACGGTGAAGCAATATCACGCGCCGGGCGGCATGAACGTCCGCGTCGATAGCGGCCTGTATGCGGGGTACCGCATCCCGCCTTATTACGATTCGATGATCGCCAAGCTGATCGTCTATGGCACCACCCGTCAGGGCGCGCTCCGCCGCCTGCGCCGCGCGCTGGAGGAGTTCGTGATCGAGGGGGTGAAGACCACCATCCCGCTTCACCAGGCGCTGCTGGACGATCCCGAATTTCAGCAGGGCGATTATACGATCAAGTGGCTGGAACGCTGGCTCGCCGAACAGGGCGAATAAGCCGGGGATGTAGCGGATGGAGGGCCGGTCGCCGCAAGCGCGCCGGCCCTTTTTCCTTGCTCCGTATCGCCTGCCGCGCCCGGCTATGCCGTCTTCGCCCCACCCCGACGCTGCGCAGCGTGATACTCGACGCGCCGGAACAGCAGGTCGAGATCCTCCCGGCTGACATCGAATGTTTCGCCGAGTTCCTCCAACGCAAGGTCGATATCCTCGGGATGCGGCAGGCCGGATAGCGGCGGCACGACATAGCCCGCTACCGGCACCGGACGGTGCGGATAGCTGTGCCCCGACCAGCGATGGAAGGCGAGACCGATCCCGGCGAGGATGACAGCATTCAGGCCGATCGGCAGCAGCGGGAACAGATATCCCGCCGACGTCACCGCCGGTCCGCCCACCACTGCCGTCAGCGCCGCCGCCCCGCCCGGCGGATGGAGCGAGCGCGTCAGCGACATGGCCAGGATAGCCAGAGCCACCGCCAACCCCGCCGCCAACGAGGGGATCGGCACCAGCTTCGCCACTGTCACGCCGACCATTGCCGAGATGACGTTGCCGCCGACCACCGGCCACGGCTGCGCCAGGGGGCTCGCCGGAACTGCGAATACCAGCACAGCCGATGCGCCCATCGGCGCGACGATCCACAGCCAGGCACCTGCGGGATGGACCAGCAGCGCGCTGATCAGCCCGGTCAGGGCAATACCCACGAACGCGCCGATACAGGCGAACAGCCGATCCGGCAGATTGCCGCCGGCCAGGATCGGAACGAAATAAGCGCGCATATGGGTTCCAACAGCTTCGTCGTCTCGCGCTTAGGAGGGGACAGGCTCGCCGTCACACAAGATGTGCTTGCGTGATGAAAAGGGCGTGCGGTTTGGGCGGCTGCATGTTGCCGCGCCAGCGTGCTACGATCCAGGCTTGCACATGGGAGACCGCATGAAGGCCACGATCTACCACAATCCCCGCTGCTCCAAATCGCGCGAGGCGCTGGCGCTGTTGCAGCAGGCCGGGGCCAACATCGTCATCGTCGAATATCTGAAGAACCCGCCTGCCCGTGCCGACTTGGCGCGGCTCTTTGCCGATGCGGGAATGACGCCGCGCGATGGGCTGCGTCTGGCCGAAGCGGAGGCAAAGGGGCTGAAGGATGCGTCTGACGACGCGATCCTCGACGCGATGGCAGGCAATCCCGTTGTGATCGAACGGCCGCTGGTCCGAACGGAAAAGGGCGTCCGCCTGGGACGCCCTCCGCAAAGGATCCATGAGATCCTGTAGCAAGGCAACGGGTCGCCCCGTCGCCTTTCTCCACCTTAGAAGTGGAACACCACGCCGGCCATCGGACGGATGGAGTCGAAGTCATAGGTGTCGATCTGCAGGCGCAGGCGCGGACCGGCGCTGCCGGTGATGCCGCCCAGACCGATGTCCTTCGGACCGACTTCGACGCCCGCGCCGTACATCACGTCCTTCTGATCGGAGAAGCCGCGACGGCCATTGACCCACTGGTAGCCGGCCGACACGTAGATCAGGCCGCTGTCACCAGCGCGGAAACCGGCGCGGCCCTTGGCGCCATATTCCCAATCGATATCCTTGAAGCCCTTGGTGGCGTTACCTTCGGCACCGACGAAGAATGCGCCGAGCGGCACGTTCACGCCTGCGATGCCGGAGATCAGCGCGCCGTCCGGATAGCCGCGGCGACCGTTGGTGCCGAACTCGCTGCGGCGGTCAAAGCTGTGATAGCCGCCGAGGACGCCGACATAGGGCTCGATCCCGAACGGACGGCTGCCGTCCGGAGCGGTATCCTGCGCGGAAGCGGCAACGGACACGCCCGCCGCAAGCGCGGCAGCGAGGACGATCTTGTACATATACATAACTCCTGATGTTCATCGGGCGAGCGGCCCTCGGGCCCCTCTCGCAGGCGCAATAACCCTGCGCGGTCGGCGTCGGTTGCGTGACATGAGACGAAAAGCAGAAACGTGTCTTATCGGCAACACTCTGCTCCGCCCCCGTGACGCGACGGCGCATGGACGGGCCGCCGCGTCGGCAGGCCCACCCATCCACGAGGCGCCTCTAGCGCGCCCGTTCGCGCCGATCGGCCCGTGCCGCCTTGGCCTTGCCATAGCGGGTCTGGCGGGTTCCCGGCTTGCCCAGGGTCGAATTGCCCCTGACCGGCGCACGGCTCGGTTCGCTCGGCAGGCCGAGTTCGTCCGATTCCAGGCGACGGATCTCGTCGCGGATCCGTCCGGCCTCCTCGAACTCCAGGTCGGCGGCGGCGGTGCGCATCTTCTTTTCGAGATCCTCGATATAGGCGCGCAGATTGTGGCCCACCATGTGGGGCGCATCCTCGATCCCGGTATCCACCGTCACCTGATCGCGGCTGGACAGGTGGGCGACGATGTCGCTGATGTTCCGCTTCACCGATTCCGGCGTAATGCCGTGCGCCTCGTTATGCGCCTGCTGCTTCTCGCGCCGACGCTGCGTTTCCGCCATGGCGCGTTCCATCGACCCGGTGATGCGGTCGGCGTACAGGATCACCTTGCCCTCGGCATTGCGCGCCGCCCGCCCGATCGTCTGGATCAGCGAGGTCTCCGAGCGGAGGAATCCCTCCTTGTCCGCGTCCAGGATCGCGACCAGCCCGCATTCGGGGATGTCGAGGCCTTCGCGCAACAGGTTGATGCCGACCAGCACATCATAGACGCCGAGCCGGAGGTCGCGGATCAGCTCGATGCGCTCCAGCGTCTCCACGTCGGAGTGCATGTAGCGGACCTTCATTCCCGCTTCGTGGAGATATTCGGTCAGGTCCTCCGCCATCCGCTTGGTGAGGGTGGTCACCAGGCTGCGATAGCCCCTGTCCGCCGCCTGCTTCGCCTCGTGGACCAGATCGTCCACCTGGCTTTCGATCGGGCGCACCTCCACCGGCGGGTCGATCAGCCCGGTCGGGCGGATCACCTGTTCGGCGAAGACGCCGCCGGTCTGCTCCATCTCCCACGTGCCCGGCGTAGCCGAGACGTAGATGGATTGCGGGCGCATCGCATCCCATTCGTTGAAGCGCAGCGGGCGATTGTCGATGCAGCTGGGCAGGCGAAAGCCATATTCCGCCAGCGTGATCTTGCGGCGATGGTCGCCCCGCGCCATGCCGCCGACCTGCGGCACGGTCTGGTGGCTCTCGTCCACGAACAGCAAGGCATTTTCGGGCAGATATTCGAACAAGGTCGGCGGCGGCTCGCCCGGCAGGCGGCCGGTCAGGAAGCGGCTGTAATTCTCGATCCCCGCGCAGCTGCCGGTCGCGGCGATCATCTCCAGGTCGAAGTTGGTGCGCTGCTCCAGCCGCTGTGCCTCCAGCAGGCGCCCCTCACCGTTCAGCTCCTTCAGCCGCTCCGTCAGTTCGAAACGGATCGCCTCCGCCGCCTGCTTCATCGTCGGTCCGGGCGTGACATAGTGGCTGTTGGCATAGACGCGCACGCTGCCCAGCTTGGCCGAGGTCTTGCCGGTCAGCGGGTCGAATTCGGCGATCTCCTCGATCTCGTCGCCGAAGAAGCTGATCCGCCACGCACTATCCTCGTAATGCGACGGGAAGATCTCAAGATTGTCGCCGCGCACGCGAAAGCTACCGCGCTGGAAGGCGGCGTCGTTGCGCTTGTACTGCAACGCCACCAGCTTGCGGATGATCTCGCGCTGGTCGACCGACTGGCCCTTCTTCAGGTCGAAGATCATCGCCGAATAGGTTTCGACCGAGCCGATGCCGTACAGGCACGATACCGACGCGACGATCAGCACATCGTCGCGCTCCAGCAGCGAGCGGGTGGCCGAGTGGCGCATCCGGTCGATCGCCTCGTTTACCGAGCTTTCCTTCTCGATATAGGTGTCCGACCGCGCCACATAGGCTTCCGGCTGGTAATAATCGTAATAGCTGACAAAGAACTCGACCGCATTGTCGGGGAAGAAGCTCTTGAACTCGCCGTACAATTGCGCGGCCAGGATCTTGTTGGGCGCCAGCACCAGGGCCGGGCGCTGCAATTCCTCCACGATCTTGGCCATGGTGAAGGTCTTGCCCGATCCGGTCACGCCCAACAGCACCTGGTCCCGCTCGCCCGCGCGTGCCTGACCGACCAGTTCGGCGATGGCAGTCGGCTGGTCGCCGGCGGGGTCGTAATCGGACACCAGGCGGAACGGCTTGCCGCCCTGGCTCTTTTGCGGCCGTTCGGGACGATGGGGAACGAAGGAGCTGCCGGTTTCGGGTTCGGCCAAGCTGGTGCGGATCTGGATCGCCATTCCCTGAAAATAGTGTCAGCGCGCGCGGCGGCAACGGCGCGACGATCCTTTCGCAATTGCGAAATAACGGATGCGGGATATAGCGGCTGCGCCCGCAAGCACGGACCATCATGACAAGCGCCGCTTCCCCGACCCTTTCCGACCGTCTTCGCCGCTTCGCAACGGGGGGCGTCGCCAGCATCGCCGTCGGCGTCGGCATCACCAACCTGCTGCGCATCGCCAGTTCGATGACGCTGACGCGGCTGCTGGACTCGCACGCTTATGGCGTGGTGGGAGTGATCACGTCCGTGGCGTTCGCGCTGACGATGCTCACCGACCTCGGCCTCTACGGCTTCATCGTGCGACACAAGGAAGGCGACGATCCACGCTTCCTCGATCAGGTGTGGACAATCCGGGCGGTGCGCGGGTTCGCTCTGGCGGCGGCGATGGCAGTAGCGGCGATGCCGATCGCGCAGCTGCTGGGCAAGCCGGAGCTCGGGCCCGTCCTGGCGGTGTGGAGCATCAGCTTTGCTCTGGAAGGGCTGTCGTCGCTCGCCTTTGCGACCGCGGTCAGGCAGCAGCGTCTATGGCGGCTGATGTTTCTCGATCTGTCGAGCAGCGTCACCACGATCATCGTGTCCATTGCGCTTGCGGTTCTGTTGCGCAGCTATTGGGCGATGGTGATCGGAATGCTGGTTGGCGCCGCGGCAAAGGCGTCAACATCCTACCTGCTGTTCCGTCCGGCGTTTCGCCGGCCGCAGGTCGATCGGGCACGCATGCGCGAATTGTGGGCGTTTTCCCGCTACATCGCGATGTCGAGCATCCTGTCCCTGCTGATCATGCAGTCGGACAAGGTGGTGCTGGCCAAGCTGATGCCGCTCGCTCAATTTGGCCTGTACGCGATTGCGATCACGCTGGCCGGCGCGCCCACCGCGCTGGCGGGCCCGTATGCCAGCCGCGTGCTGTTCGCCGTCTATTCCAACACGGCGCGGACCGACCCCGGCAACCTGCGCCGCGTGCTGTACGATGCGCGGCGCAAGGTGGTGCTGCTCTATATGCTGTGCATTGGCGGCATGATCGGCGGTGCGCCGCTGCTGGTGGCCCTGCTCTACGATCCCCGCTACCACTTGGTTGCGGTATTCCTGCAGCTGATCCTGATCACCACGCTGCTGCGCCTGCCCGCCCTTGCCGCCAACGAGGCACTGGTCGCGCTCGGAAAGACGCGGTCGCAATTCTACGCCAACGTGCTGCGCATCATCTGGCTGGCGATCGGCGGCGCGGTCGGATTGTGGACCGGCAACATCATGCTGCTGGTGGCGATCGTCGGCACGGTGGAGGTGCCGGGCTATCTCTGCTTCCTGTTCAACCTGCGCCGCGCCGGGCTGCTGAACCTGCGCGAGGAGGCCTATGGCCTGATGGCGGGCGCGGTCGGCGTAGGCATCGGCTGGGGCGTGGCAACAGCCGCCCTTACCGCTTACCCCAACCTGTAAGCGCGCCGCTTCTGCTGCGGAACAGGATCGGGCCAGAACAGGCTTGCGCCGGGGGTGTCGGGGCGGGCATGTCCTAGCCCGTGTCCTTCGATCTCGACCTCTACCTCGCCCGCATCGGCCTCTCCGCCCGGCCTGATCCCGACGCCGTCGGGCTGGTCGCGCTGCAACGCGCGCATCGCCTGTCCATCCCGTTCGAGAACCTCGACGTGCTGCTGGGGCGCGGCATCGCGATCGACAGCGGCGCGGTATTCGCCAAGCTGGTGACCGCCAGGCGCGGCGGCTATTGCTTCGAACATAACCGCCTGTTCCTGGACGCGCTGAACGCGCTCGGCTTTGTCGCGCGTCCGCTGCTCGCCCGCGTGTGGCTGGGCCAGCCCGGGCCGATCCCGCCCCGGACGCACACCCTGGCCCTGGTCACGATCGACGGGCAGGATTGGATCGCGGATGCGGGCTTCGGCGGCTCCTATGCCCCGCCCATGCCGCTGGCGGAGGGGGAGACCGCATCCGCCCCCGACGGCGCGACCTTTCACCTCGCCCACGACCCGCTGCACGGCTGGATGCTGGAGCGGGAGGGCGATCACCGCTTCACCGACGGGCGCACCACCTCCGCCGGGCGGCATCCGCAGTTCAGCTTCACGCTCGATCCGGTCTTTCCCGCCGACCTCGCTTTGTCCAACCATTGGACGTCGACCGCGCCGGAAAGCCGTTTCCGCCAGACCAGCATCGTCAGCCTGGTCCTGCCGCAGGGCTTCGCCAGCCTGACCGATCGCTCCTATCGCCGCCGCAACGGCGACCGGGAGGCGGAAGGCGTGATCGACGATCCGCGCGTCTTCCGCATGCGGCTGAGCCTGCTGTTCGGGCTCGACCTGACGGCGGAGGAGGTTGCCGGGCTGGGCTTGTTCGACGCGCCGTGACGCGGGAACAGGCCCGCGCGATCGTCGGCGGGTCGGCCGGCAACCTGGTCGAATGGTTCGACTGGTACGTCTATTCCGCTTTCTCGCTCTATTTCGCGAACGCCTTCTTTCCCGGCGGCGACCAGACCGCGCAATTCCTGGCGACGAGCGGCATCTTCTGGATCGGGTTCCTGATGCGCCCGCTCGGCGGGTGGCTGATGGGGCGGATCGGGGATCGCCATGGCCGTCGCGCAGCACTCGCCTGGAGCGTCGGGCTGATGGGCGGCGGGTCGCTGATGGTTGCCTGCGCGCCGACCTATGCGCAGGCGGGGATCGCCGCCCCACTGCTGCTGATGCTCGCCCGGATCGTGCAGGGCCTCAGCCTAGGCGGCGAATATGGCGCCGCCGCCACCTATCTTAGCGAGGTCGCGCCGCCCGGCCGGCGCGGGCTGTGGTCCAGCTTCCAATATGTCACCCTCTATGGCGGGCAGCTGCTCGCGCTCGCCTTGCTGCTGGGGATGCAGGGGATCGGCCTGGGCGAGGCGGCCTTGTCCAGTTGGGGCTGGCGGCTGGCCTTCGTGATGGGCGCGCTACTGGCGTGCGGCGTGTTCCTGCTCCGCCGCAACCTGGCCGAGACGCCGGACTTCGCGGCCGAGCCGCAGGGCGCCCGGCGCGACGGCGGCGTGGGCGTGCTGTGGCGCGATCACCGGCGCGGCGTGCTGATCGCCTTCGGGCTGGCGGTGGGCAGCAATGTCGCCTTCTACACCTACACCACCTACATGCAGAAATATCTGGTGGTGACGTCGGGTGTAGCCAAGCCGCTCGCCAGCCAGATCTGTGCTGCCGCTACCGTCGTCGCGATTCTGCTGCAGCCCCTGCTGGGTGGGTTGAGCGACCGGATCGGGCGCAAGCCGCTCCTCTACTGGTTCGCGGGCGGCGGCATCCTGATGACGGTGCCGCTGATGACGTTGATCGGCCGCACGCAGGATCCGCTCCTCTTGTTCCTGCTGGTGCTGGCTGCGCTGACGATCCTGTCGGGCGCGACCGCCACCAATGCGGTGGTCAAGGCCGAGCTGTTCCCGGCCCACGTCCGCGTACTGGGCGTCGGCCTGCCTTATGCGATCAGCCAGTCGATCTTCGGCGGATCGGCCGAGGCGGTGGCACTCGGCCTCAAGCGCGCGGGCCACGAAAGCCTGTATTTCTGGTACGTCACGGCGATGATCGCGGTGGCGCTGATCGCCACCCTCGCCATGCGCCAAAGCCGCCCGCGTTCAGCGTAGCGGCGGAACCTCCCAGTTGCGCCCGACCTCCATGGCCCGAAAGCGTCCGGGGGCGATGCCGCGCCGGCCAAGCGCCTGGCGCAGCACCATCGGCGGCTGGTCGATCCCCTCCTCCGACAGCTGGAACGTGCCCCAATGCACCGCCAGCGCATGGGCCGCACCCACGCGCTGGAACACCTCCGCCGCCTCCTCCGGGCCGATATGGTTGCCGCTCATCACGTTGCGCGGACGGAACGCGCCGATCGGGATGATCGCCAGCCGGAACGGCCCGTCCTTGCGCGCGTCGTTGGGCCAGCTGCCGTCGCCGAAGCCGGTATCACCCGCATAGAACAGGTTGCCGCCCGGCAAGGCCACGGTGAAGCCCGACCACAAGGCGCGATTGCGGTCCTGCATCCAGCGCGAACCCCAATGGTGGACCCGTTCGATCCGCACCGTGATCGGCCCGCCCGCGGCACCCTTGGCGCGCGGCACCGCCACCGTCTCGCCCCAATCCTTCGCCACCGCCGGCACGCCCACGCCGCGCAGGATCGTGTCATTGCCCAGGCTGGTGACGATCAGCGGCCGGTCGCGCGCCCACAACCGCTTCAGCGTGGCCAGATCCATATGGTCGTAATGGTCGTGGCTGATCAGGATCAGGTCGATCTTGGGCAGATCGTCGAAGCGGATGCCGGGATTGCGCACCCGCTTCGGCCCGGTGACGCCGAACGGCCCCACCCGTTCGGACCAGACCGGATCGGTCAGGATGTTGATCCCGCCCGCCTGCACCAGCACGGTGGAATGGCCCACCCAGGTCGCGAACATGCGGGTCGGATCGACATGGTCGACGCAGCGGCCCCAATTCTCGCGCGCCCGGTTCGGCGTCACCGGGCAGGCCGTGCCCGCCGCCGCGGGATAACCGGGCGGCACGGCGACATGCTTCGGCCACGGCGTGCGCCCGCCGCCGCTCATGAAGCGCATCATCCAGCCGATCGGCCGCCGCTTCTGCGAGCCGCCCGTTCCGAACTCGCCATCCGGGTTGAAGAAGCGCGCGCCGTTATAGTGGTCGCTCACCGGCCCGCGATAATAGATGCGGTCAAGGAACGGCGGCAGCAGCGCCGGCAGCAACAGCAGCACGACGGCCAGCCACAGCAGCACCGTGCCCGCAACCCTCAACGCCCGCCGCATGGCCGGAGCACCTCTTCCAGATCGTCCCAGCCGCCGCATCGCATTGTCGCTTCGAAGCCCCTCTTGACCTTGGTCGGATATGCAAGCGCCGGCTCCGCATCCGGTTCCGTCATTATGCCGCGAACGATATGCCGATCGTTCGGTACGGACCCGTACCGGATTGCGCAAGCGTCGTGCCTGTCCGGCGCAACCCGAAGCGCGCCTGCCCGTTCGCGCATCCATGGATCGCTCCCCCAATATTCCGCCGCTCAGCCTGATCTTCGGCTATGGGCCTGTTCTGCTGCTGCTGCTGCTGGCGGTCGCATCATGGTTGCTGCCGGTGGAAAGCGGGCGGTGGGCGGTGGCCGGCGCATGGCTGTGGGGGTCGGCGATCCTGCTGTTCCTGTCCGGGGTCACGCGTGGACTCAGCTTCGCGACGGACGGTGGCCCGCGCCCCCGCCAGATCGTGCTGATGATGCTGTTGTTCCTGCTGGGACTGGCGGCGCTTGCCACCCCGCTCACCGTCGCCTTTCCGCTGCTCGCCATCGGCTATGCCCTGGTCGGCGCGAACGATCCGTCCGCCGCCCGGCAGGGACTGGCCCCGGCCCATTTCGCCCGCCTCCGCCCGCCGCAGATGGCGATCGCGGTGGTGGCGCTGGCTGCGCTGGCGGGGCGCGTCCTGACCGCCGGCTAGAGCCGGCGCGTCGGGCCTCGACAGCCGCTTTTACCTCGCCGGTGCAGGCGCGAAATTCCGCCGCTTTCTTCTCCGTCAAGCGGACAATCTTACCGGGCGACAATTAAACATCTTGTGCGCGCGATTCTCCGGTGACACTATCCCTTGTGTCGAGCGTAAGGCGCGACAGTCAGTTGAGATGTGCTGGAGCGACCACCATATCGCTGCCGAGAACCAACCATTTCCTATGTCATGGGGATGGAACGGCTTTGCGCGCGTATGCGGCTTTTTCCGCCCGATGGCGGCGATGCATCAGGCCTGGGGCTTGACGCGCGGGCACGAACGGAACGAGAACAAGGGCAGGATTCGCAATGGACCTTTCTGGCAGCGGCGAGACGGCGACACACGACATGGCCACCCTGATCGATCATGCGGCGGAAGCACCCGCCACCGGTTCCCGCCGGCGCGACACGCCCTTTCCGCTTGAGGTGGATCATGGCCGCGACGCGCTGCTGACCGAATTCGGCAAGGACACGCTGCGCGACCGCTACCTCCTGCCCGGCGAAAGCTACCAGGACCTGTTCGTGCGCGTCGCCTCGGCCTATGCCGACAATCAGGCGCACGCCCAGCGGCTGTACGATTACATCTCGCGCCTGTGGTTCATGCCGGCGACGCCGGTTTTGTCCAACGGCGGCACGGGCCGTGGCCTGCCCATTTCCTGCTACCTCAACTCGGTCGACGACAGCCTCGACGGGATCGTCAACACCTGGAACGAGAATGTGTGGCTTGCCTCGCGCGGGGGCGGGATCGGCACCTATTGGGGCAATGTCCGCGGCATCGGCGAGCCGGTCGGCCTCAACGGCAAGACCAGCGGCATCATTCCGTTCGTGCGCGTGATGGACTCGCTGACGCTGGCGATCAGCCAGGGCTCGCTCCGTCGTGGTTCGGCCGCCTGCTATCTCGACGTCTCGCATCCGGAGATCGAGGAGTTCCTTGAGATCCGCAAGCCGTCCGGCGACTTCAACCGCAAGGCGCTGAACCTCCACCACGGCGTGCTGCTGACCGACGAATTCATGGAGGCGGTGCGCGCGGGCGCGCCCTTCACGCTGCGCAGCCCCAAGGACGGGTCCAAGCGCGGCGAGGTGGATGCCCGCGCCCTGTTCCAGAAGCTGGTCGAGACCCGCCTGGCCACCGGCGAGCCCTATATCGTCTTTGCCGACACGGTGAACCGGGCGATGCCGAAGCATCATCGCGATGCCGGGCTGAAGGTGTCGACCTCCAACCTCTGCTCCGAGATCACGCTGCCGACCGGCAAGGACCAGTTCGGGCAGGATCGCACCGCCGTCTGCTGCCTGTCCTCGCTCAACCTGGAGACGTGGGACCAGTGGAATGGCGACCGGCAGTTCATCGAGGACGTGATGCGCTTCCTCGACAATGTGCTGCAGGACTATATCGACCGGGCCGAACCGGGGATGGAGCGCGCCAAATATAGCGCCGCGCGCGAACGGTCGGTCGGCCTGGGCGTGATGGGTTTCCACTCCTTCCTCCAGGCGCGCGGCCTGTCGTTCGAAGGGGCGATGGCGAAGAGCTGGAACCTGCGCATGTTCAAGCACATCCAGGCGCAGGTGAACGAGGCGTCGATGAACCTGGCGGTGGAGCGCGGCCCCTGCCCCGACGCCGCCGACATGGGCGTGATGGAGCGGTTCAGCTGCAAGACCGCGATCGCGCCGACCGCGTCGATCAGCATCATCTGCGGCGGCACCAGCGCCTGCATCGAGCCGATCCCGGCCAACATCTACACCCACAAGACGCTGTCCGGCAGCTTCTCGATCCGCAATCCCTATCTGGAAAAGATGCTGATCGAAAAGTCCAAGAACAGCGATGCCGTGTGGAACTCGATTCTGGAACAGGGCGGTTCGGTCCAGCACCTCGACTTCCTGAGCCAGGACGAGAAGGACGTCTACAAGACCTCGTTCGAGATCGATCAAAGATGGCTGCTGGAGCTGGCGGCCGACCGCACGCCCTTCATCGACCAGGCGCAGTCGCTCAACCTGTTCATCCCGGCCGACGTGGAGAAATGGGATCTGCTGATGCTCCACTTCCGCGCGTGGGAACTCGGCATCAAGTCGCTTTACTATCTCCGCTCCAAGTCGATCCAGCGCGCGGGCTTCGCCGGCGGGGTGGAGGCGGACAACACGCCCCAGCTTCGCCAGATCGAGGTCGAAGCCAAGGATTATGACGAGTGCCTGGCCTGCCAGTAAACCCCCGGATTACCGGCGGTGTGGGACATGCTTGCCTGCCGGTAATCCTCCCGATTGCGGGCGGGGCGGGACATTCCGGACTGCCAGTAAGGCGTAGGCGGAGCGGGAGCGCACACGTCCGCCTCTCTCCTACCCTGTCGCCCCTGCGCAGGCCGGGGCCCAGGCCTCTCACGTCCGGCGACACCGCCCGGGGCGTGGCACCCGGCGCGCACTTCAAAGGCCTGTACCCAGCCTCAACAGAAATGCGCCCCGGCCTTCGCAGGAGCGACGGTGGGATGAAGCCCGGGGTGGCACCCCTCCCCTCCCGTGCGGGAAGGGAGGGCGCGGCCTTATTCTTCCTCTTCGAACGTCACGGCGACGTCGGCGTTGGCGGACAGGCGGACCTGGTCGCCCTCGACGTCGGCGATCAGGCCGGCGGAGATGAAGTGATGGTGTCCGCTATGGCCGCCCTCGGCGCCCTCGATTTCGGCACCCGAATCCTTCTTGGTCAGCTTGATGCGGTCGCCTTCGACCTTGTCGACCGTTCCGACGTGGACGCCATCGGCGCCGATCACTTCCATATGCTCGCGGATCTGCGACAGGTCAGCCATTCTGCTACTCCTTGGGTTGAGGTTGCGGCGGTGGAACGCGCGACCCGGCGGAAAGCCGCATGAGTTCGGTCATGCCCTTATCGCTCAGGATCATGGCGGCGCTGGGTGTCGTGATCGGGCTGGCGGGGCTGCCGGTGCTGCTCGCCCCCGCGCGGGTCCGCCGCCTGCTCGGCCTCGCGCCCACGCCGCAGCTTGCCTATGTGCTCAGGATCACCGGCGCGATGCTCGCCAGCCTCGGCCTGATCCTGATCGTCTTCGCCATCGCCTTCTGGCTTTATTCAGCTTAACCGACGGAGTTTACTCCCATGCCGCTTCTCCAGGCCTCCCGCTCCTACAAGCCCTTCGAATATCCGTGGGCGTTCGAATATTGGAAGCGCCAGCAGCAGCTCCACTGGCTGCCCGAAGAGGTGCCGCTGGGCGAGGATTGCCGCGATTGGGCGCAGAAGCTGTCCGATCACGAGCGCAACCTGCTGACGCAGATCTTCCGCTTCTTCACCCAGGCCGACGTGGAGGTGCAGGATTGCTACCACGAAAAGTACGGCCGCGTGTTCAAGCCGACGGAGGTCAAGATGATGCTGACCGCCTTCTCCAATATGGAGACGGTACACATCGCGGCGTACAGCCACCTGCTCGACACGATCGGCATGCCGGAAACCGAATATTCCGCCTTCCTCCAATATAAGGAGATGAAGGACAAGCATGACTACCTCGCCACCTTCGGCGTGGACGGCGACGAGGATATTGCCCGCACGCTCGCCATGTTCGGCGGCTTCACGGAGGGGCTGCAGCTGTTCGCCAGCTTCGCCATGCTGATGAATTTCCCGCGCTTCAACAAGATGAAGGGCATGGGGCAGATCGTCACCTGGTCGATCCGCGACGAGACCTTGCATTGCGAAGGCATCATCCGCCTGTTCCACGCCTTCTGCAAGGAACGCGGCTGCCTGACGCCGGCGGTGAAGCAGGACATCACCGACATGTGCCACAAGACGGTGCAGATCGAGGACGCGTTCATCGACCTGGTGTTCGAAATGGGCCCGGTCAACGGCATGACGCCCAAGGATATCAAGCGTTACGTCCGCTACATCGCCGACTGGCGCCTGGGGCAGCTCGGCCTCAAGCCGATCTACATGATCGAGGAGCATCCCCTGCCCTGGCTCGCCCCCCTGCTGAACGGTGTCGAGCACGCCAACTTCTTCGAAACCCGCGCCACCGAATATTCCAAGGCCGCCACCCGCGGCGAGTGGAGCGACGTGTGGGACAGCTTCGACCGCCGCAAGGCCGCCAACTCCGCCCGCAATGCGGCGAATGAGGAGGAAAGCGGTGAAGTCGGGCTGTTCGGTGCGACCGGCGTGGCGGCGGAGTAAAGCGTGCTTTTGGGTGAGCAATTTACTAGACTCACCCAAATTTTGCGATTGATCCACTCAGAACCGGGAACATGGATTGATAGCCCCTATAAAGGGCGAAGCTCCGACGTTGGCGCGTCGGAGCTTCGGATCGGGGCAAGTTGTACATGGCTGCCAGACCAGAGCGCACACACTCAATGACGACACTATCCGCGTTAATCAGCGGAGGCTCGCCGCTGGCGAGATACAGCACGATCTAGCAGCCGATTTGGGTATCAACCAAGGCCGTATATCAGAAGTTAACACAGGCAGACGTCGCCCGGCAAATGACGATCGACCAATCGCCGCCGCATAGTCGTATTTGATCGCCGGGCTCCTTCGATGAGCCCGGCGATCACGCCTCCACCGCCTCCAGCGCGTCGGTGAAGCATTGGCGCCACCACAGCACGTCTTCCTTGGCGACATTGTCCATCAACGCCCGCCAGCGCGTAATCCGTTCCTCGCGCGGCATCTTGAGCGCGAGCATGATCGCGTCCGACATTTCCTCCGCGCTGTACGGATTGACCAGCACGGCCCCCACTTCCATCTGCGCGGCGGCACCAGCGAAGCGGGACAGGAGCAGGACGCCCGGATCCTCCGGATCCTGCGCCGCCACATATTCCTTGGCGACCAGGTTCATGCCGTCGCGCAAGGGCGTGACCAGCCCGATGCGGGCGGCGCGGTAGATGCCGGCCAGCACGTCGCGCGGATAGCCCTGGTTGACGTAGCGGATCGGCACCCAGTCCACGTCGGCATAGGCGCCGTTGATCCGCCCCGCTAACGCCTCCAACGAGGTGCGGATGCGTTGATAGCTTTCGACCGACCCGCGCGAGGGCGGCGCGATCTGGAGCAGGAACACCTCCTTGCGCTCCTCCGGATGCTCCTGGAGGAAGCGTTCATAGCCGAGGAAGCGTTCTTCCAACCCCTTGGAATAATCCAGCCGGTCGACGCCCACGATCATGTCGCGCCCGTCGGCGCTGTCGCGCATCCGGCGATAGGAGAGGCGCGCCTGGGTGGAGCGGGATGCGTCCACGAAGGCCGCTGTGTCGATCCCGATCGGCGCGGTGACCAGGCGGACGCAGCGCCCGTCCAGCCGCAGCACACCGGGCTGCTCCTCCACCGCGCCCAGTTCGTGCACGGCGAAGTCGCGGAAGGATTCCAGCCATTCGTCGGTGTGGAAACCGACCACGTCATAGGCGAACATGGTCCGCGTCAGCTCCGCCGCCTCGGGCAGGGTCGCCAGCAGCCGGCGCGGCGGCCAGGGAATGTGGAGGAAGAAACCGATCCGGTTCTTCACCCCCCGCCCGCGCAGCGCCTCGCCCAGCGGGAACATATGATAGTCCTGCACCCACACCATGTCGTCCGGCTCGATCAGCGGCAGGACGGTATCGGCGAAGCGATCATTCACCCTTTGATAGCCGCCGGCGAAGCCGCGCTCATATTCGGCAATGTCGATGCGATAGTGGAACAGCGGCCACAGGGTGCGGTTGGCGTAGCCGTTATAATATTCGTCGACATCCTGTTCCTCCAGGTCGACGGTGGCGGTGGTGACGCCCGCCTCGCGCTGGAAGTTGATGTGGCCGGTAAAGGTCTCGGTGGTCTCGCCCGACCAGCCGAACCACAGGCCGCGATACTCCCGCAACGCCGCCTGCAACGCCACCGCCAGGCCGCCTTGCGCCCCGCCGCTGGGCGACGGCGTGGAAACGCGGTTGGAGATGATGATCAGGCGGCTCATCGAATGGCGTTCCAGGGCTTACTCAGCAGCACCGCGCAGTTGATGATGCCGACCAGCGAATAGGTCTGCGGGAAATTGCCCCACAATTCGCCCGATGCCGGATCAATATCCTCCGACAGCAGCCCGGACTGGGTGCGGCGGCTCAGCATCTCCTCGAACAGGGTGCGCGCGTCGGCATGGCGACCGGTCAGGTGCAGCGCCTCGATCAGCCAGAAGGTGCAGACGTTGAAGGCGGTTTCGGGCAGGCCGAAATCGTCCTCCGTGGCATAGCGCAGCATGTGCGACCCGCGCCGCAGCCCCTCCTCCACCGCCGACAAAGTGCTGAGGAAGCGCGGATCGTCGGGCTGGAGGAAACGCAGGTCGAGCAGCTGGATCAGGCTGGCGTCCAGATCGTCGCCGGAGAAGGTAGCGGACAGGCGCTGCGTATCGTCCCGCCAGGCCTGGTTGACGATGGTGGCGCGGATCGCGTCAGCCCGCTCCTGCCACAAGGCGCGGCGTTCCTCCCGGCCCAGCGCCTCGGCGGCGTTGGCGAGGCGGTCGCACGCCGCCCAGCACATGGCGACGGAATAGGTGTGGACCGACTGGCGGGTGCGCAATTCCCACAGGCCGGCATCCGCCTTGTCATGCACCTGCCACGCCAGTTCGCCCACCCGTTCCAGCGCGTCGAAATCCTCGTCGCCCGCCATGCGGAACAGGCGCTGGTCGAAGAAGGCCTGGACGTTGGATAGGACGATCTGGCCGTATGCGTCGTGCTGGATCTGTTCATAGGCCTGGTTACCGACGCGCACCGGCCCCATGCCGCGATAGCCGGCGAGCGCGGGCGCCTCCCGCTCCTCCAGCTGCGCCTCGCCCAACACGCCGTAGAGCGGCTGGATGTGCCCGCCATGCGCGGCATCCACGATGTTGCGGAGATAGGCGAGATAGCCTTCCAGCACGTCCAGCGCCCCCAGCCGGTTGAGCGCCTGCACCGTGTAATAGGCGTCGCGGATCCAGCAGTAGCGATAGTCCCAATTGCGCTGCGACCCGGCATGTTCGGGCACGGACGTGGTCAAGGCGGCGACGATCGCGCCGGTTTCCTCATGCTGGCAGAGTTTCAGCGTGATGGCGGCGCGGATCACCGCCTCCTGCCACTCCACCGGGGTCGCCAGGCCGCGCACCCAATCCTGCCATTCGGCGGTGGTGTCGGCCAGCATCTGGCCCAGCGTGATGGCAAGGTCGCCGCTGAAGCTTTCATCGGGTCCGAGGAAGAAGCATTGCTCCCGCTCCAGCCGGAAGGTGCGCTCCTCCAGCACCAGGCCGACCGGCGCGTTGGTGGTGAGGCGCAGGGTCTGCGCGTCGAGCAGGTAGCGGATATGGTTCGACCCGCTGGTGACCGCCGGTGTCTCGCCGCTCCAGCCACAGGAGGGGCGCAGCCGGACGGTGATGCGCGGCGCGCCGGCGATCGGGCGGACGATCCGCCCGAACGCCACCGGGCGATAGGGCCGGTTGTGGTGGCGGAAACGCGGGCTGAAATCCGTCACCTCGATCGCGTTGCCCTGCTCGTCCTCATGCCGGGTCACCAGCACGGCGGTGTTGCGGCGATAGGATTGTTCGACGACCTTGCCGCCTTCCAGCTCGATCGACCAGATGCCGTGCTGATCGCCCTCATGCGTGTTGACCAGCGCCGAGAAGACGGGGTCGCCGTCAACGCGGGGCACGCACGCCCAGACGAAGCTGCCGGCGCGGTCGATCAGCGCGCTGACCTGGCAATTGCCGATGGGCCAAAGATCGAGATCGGGGGTCATGCCAGCGCCTCCGCTGCGTGGTGAAGCCATTGATGTGTCGCCGGCACGTCCGCCAGCCGGTAGCGCGCCGCCGTACCCCGCCCGGGCCCGACCAGGATGCCCGCGCCGCCCAGTTCGGCCACGGCGCGGAACGCCGCTTCGTCCGTGTCGTCGTCGCCGATGAAGATCGGGCGGGATCCGGTCAGCGCGGGGTCGCCCATCAACGCGCGTACCGCCGATCCCTTGTCGTGCCCGGCGGCGCGAATCTCGAACACCATCTTGCCGGATTGCAGCGCGAACCCTTCATGCCGCGCCAACCTTGCGGCCAGGGCGCGGCACTCGGGCTCGGCCGTCGGTAGCTGGCGGTAGTGGAGCGCGGCGCCGAACGGCTTCTCCTCCACCACAAGCTCGGGATAGGTGGCTTGCAGGCTTCGCATCTCGGCTATGATCTCCTCCAAACATTCGGGAACGGCCGGCGCGTCGAGCCGGCCGTCCGGCCACCGTAATTCCAGTCCGTGGCTGCCGCCGATCGCGAACCGCCCACGCGCGATCAACCGGTCGATCTCCGCCAGGGCACGGCCGCTGATGATGGCGACGCGCCCCGCCAGCACCCGGCCCAACCGGTCCAAGAGGCTATCCAGCGCCGCGTCGACCTCCACTGCGTCCGGCCGTTCCGCAATGGCGACCAACGTGCCGTCGAAGTCGAGAAACAGACTCGCGCCGTTCAGCAGGTCGACAGGCGGTGGACGGCCATCGTCCGCGGCAGGGTTCCGCAATCCTGTCATCGCGCCCATGACCCTGCCGTGCCGCCATCTGCCCCAATGCACGCGGCCGCGCGACGGCGTGCCGGCCCGTTAACGATCATGCCCCCACTCCTCATGCCCCAGTAACAAGGTGGGCGGCGAGACGTTCCGACCGGCGGCCATTCGGCGGCGTCGAGCTGGGACGGTGCGGCGCGATCCGGCGTGGAACGGACGCAAGTCCGGGTGGTTCGGTGGCCGATCAACAATTCGTCGAGGACGAAGGAGAAGGCGCATGACCAGAAAGACATGGCTGTTTGCGGGCGTAGCCGTTGCGGCGGCGGTGGCCGGCGGGGCGTTCGGCGCGGCCCAGGCGCAGCAGGCATCCGGCCTGACCAAGGTCGCCAGCTTCCCGCATCAGGCGACCGGCGTGGCCGTCACGGCGGAAGGCCGCCGCTTCGTCAACTTCCCCCGCTGGACCGAGGATTCGCCGGTGTCGGTGGCGGAGGTGATGCAGGACGGCTCGCTCAAGCCCTATCCCGACGCACGCTGGAACAGCTGGCGCAACGCGCGCGCCAACGAGCTGCCCGTGAGCGACTATTTCGTGTGCGTGCAGTCGATCGTGCCGGACGGCCAGGGCAACCTCTGGGTGCTGGACCCCGGCGCGCCGGGTAACGAGAAGATCCTGGAGGGCGCGCCCAAGCTGGTGAAGATCAGCCTGGCCAGCAATCAGGTGGTCAAGGTGATCGCGGTGCCCGGCGACGTGGCGCTGCAGGGCACCTACCTCAACGACATCCGCTTCTCGCCCGACGGCAAGCTCGGCTACATCACCGACAGCGGCACGCGCGGGGCGATCATCGTGGTCGACCTGGACAGCGGCCGCAGCTGGCGCGCGCTGGACGGGCACCCCTCGACCCAGATCGACAAGACGGTCAAGGTAACGATCGACGGCAAGCCCTTGGTCCGCCCGGACGGCCGCCAGCCGACCTTCGCGTCGGATGGCATCGCCCTCTCCAACGATGGCCGCACGCTGTATTGGCAGGCGCTGACCGGCAAGACGCTCTACGCGATCGACACCGCGCAGCTCCGCGCCGAGGTCAGCGACCAGGATCGCGCGCGCGCCGTCCGCACGGTTGCCCAGACCCATGTCGCGGACGGATTGTGGATGAGCAAGGCGGGCACGCTCTACCTCACCTCGCCCACCGATTTCTCGATCACGCGGCTGAACGGCGGGGGCGTGGAAAAGGTGCTGACCGACCGCCGCCTGCGCTGGCCGGACACTTTCTCCGAAGGGCCGGACGGCACGATCTACGTCACCGCCAGCCACATCCAGGATACGATGTGGTTCAAGCCCGGCGCGCCGCCCGCGATCCGGACCGAACTGTTCTCATTCAAGCCCAAGCCGTGACGTCGCCCGTGCCCGTCACTCCACCTGTTCGGACGGGGTGGCGGGCAGGGCCTTGGCGCGCAGCACGGTCTTGGCATTCATGAACTCGTGCAGGCCGAACGCGCCCAGTTCGCGGCCATGGCCCGACCGCTTGATGCCACCGAACGGCGCCTCGGGCGATGAGGCCAGCATCTGGTTGATCGCCATCATGCCCGCCGCCACGTCGCGGGTGAAGCGCGCCTGCTCCTCCTTGTCCTCCGTCCAGACGGACGAGCCGAGGCCGAAGGGGATGTCGTTGGCCAGCCGCACCGCATCGTCCACGTCCCGCGCGCGGAACACCATCGCGATCGGGCCGAACACCTCCTCATGCTTGAACGGGCTGTCGGGCGGCACGTCGGTGAGGATGCCGGGCGACAGGAAGGCGCCTGGCCCCTCCAGCGGCTCGCCACCGAACAGCAGGGTCGCGCCGAGTTTCTTCGCCTCCGCCAGCTGGCCGATCACGGTGTCCCGCTGCTCGAAACTGGACAGCGGCCCCATGTCGCTGTCATCCGCAAGGGGATCGCCGACCCGCACCGCCTGCATCGCCGCCGCGAACCGATCCATGAAGGCGTCATAGACGTCGGCGTGGACGATCATCCGCTTGGCGCAGATGCAGGATTGTCCGGCATTCTGGATGCGCGCCTTGACCGCCTGTTCCGCCGCCTTGTCGAGGTCGGCGGAGGGCATGACGACGAACGGGTCGGACCCGCCGAGTTCCAGCACAATTTTCTTCAGGTAACGGCCCGCCTGCTCCGCCACCGATATGCCGGCGCCTTCGCTGCCGGTCAGCGTAACGGCGGCGATGCGGTCGTCGGCGATGATGTCGGCCACGGCAGGCGATTTCACCGCCAGATTCTGGAACAGCCCCTCCGGCGCGCCCGCCGCGACCACCATCTCCTCCATCAGGCCGGCGACGCCCTGCACGATGCTGGCATGTTTCAGCAGGCCAACATTGCCGGCCAGGATGGTGGGCGCGAGGAAGCGGACCGCCTGCCAATAGGGGAAGTTCCATGGCATGATCGCCAGCACCGGACCCAGCGGCAGCCAATGCACCTCCGCCGTGCCGCCATCCTTCAGCGTGGTGGTGTGGGCCTCCAGCATGGCCGGCCCCTGCTCCGCATAGAAGCGGAAGGCGGCGGCGCATTTCTCCACCTCCGCCACCGCTGACGCCAGCGTCTTGCCCATCTCGGCCGTCGCCATGCGGGCGAGCCGGTCGGTGTTGGCGTCATACTGGTCGGCAATGCGGCGAAGCAGATCGGTCCGCGTCGCGACCGGCGTGGCGGGCCAGCCGTCGAACGCCTGCGTCGCCAGCGCGATCTTGCGCTCCAGCTCCGCCGTATCGAGTTCGGGATAGGTGGCGATCGTGTCGCCGGTGGCCGGGTTGACGCTGCTGAACATCGTGGAACGGATCCTTGGATGCGAAGAATGGGATGGCTTGATCAACGGCCGGCGGTGGCGGCAAGTTGCCCCTCGGATCGAACCAGTTGACGGGCGCCATGCACATCGGACCACTCAAGGTGAAGCTGCAGCTGTTTTGCGGAGACGCGGTCGCGATGGGGCCCGGCAAGGCCGACCTGCTCGACGTGATCGCCCGCGAACAATCGATCAAGGGCGCCGCCCGCGCGCTGGGCATGAGCTATCGCCGCACCTGGCTGCTGGTGGATGAGATGAACCGCTGCTTCCACGAACGGCTGGTGGAAACGCTGTCCGGCGGCGGTCGCGAGCGGGGCGCGCGCCTGACCGAATGCGGCCGCACTGTCCTGTCGGCTTACCGCGCGCTGGAGGCGGAGGTGGGTGTCGTCGGCGATGGCACGGCCTATCGCGCGTTGGTGCAGGTCATGCTGGATCAGCCAAAACCGGCACGCACGGCGGTAATAGAAGCGGAGGATTAACGACTCCGTCGGCCATCATCACACACCCTCGTGCTCCCGCAGACGGAACCCGAACTGTATCGCCGGCCGGCCAGGCTCCCGCCTTTGCGGGAGGACGGGAATGCGCAGGCCGGGGCTCTACCGCCGCGCCGCTCGATAGAAAGCATGGTGGGTCAGGATGAACAGGTCGCTTTTGTCTTGTCCGCCGAACACCAGTTGCAAGGGCCGCTCCGGCACGTCGATCCGGCCGATCTCCCGCCCGTCCGGGGCGTAGACGAACACCTGGCCGTTCGCGACATAGACCCGGCCGTCGCCATCCACCGCGACGCTTTCGCCGCCGCGATCGGCAAAGACCCGCAGGTCGGTGATCGCACCGCCTTGCCCGAGCAGGCCGCTATAGGTTCTGTTCTCCGATGCGTTGGTGACGAACAGGCGCTCGCCCGGTCTGGCCGTGGTGAAGCCGTAGGTGTCGAGCGCGTCGGAGAAACGCGAGCCGCGGAAGGTGGCCGGCCCCTGCTGGAACACGCGATAGGCGGGCAGGACCAGGCTGCCGTCCGGGGAGACATATTCCCGCGCCTTGGCTACGGCCATGTCGCGGGCGAACATTTCCGCCAGCGTCGTGAACTGAAGAGTGTTCAGGTTCAGCTGGTCCCGGAACTCGCCATTGTTCCACCAATTGACCGGCAGCACGGTCGCGGCACCGGCATGGGGCGCGGCGGGCGTGGGCGGGATCACCGACAGCTGGTCGTCCGGGCTGCCGGGCTTGAGGCTGTAGACCGTCCCGTTGCGACCATCGGACGACAGGACCAGCAGATTGCCCGATCGGTCGACCGCCAGATTTACGGGATCGAGCGTCTGGTCGCGGACGATCGACAGCTTGCGCGCGTCCGACCAGCTGTAGATGCGCTGCCGCCGGCGATCGATGAAGTAGAGCGTGCCTTGCCCATCCACCGCCGCGCCGCCGATCGAGTGGAAGCCGTCGGCGACCTTCTCGACCGAGCGCCCATCGAAGGTTGCGGGTGCGACGGCCGCGGGCGTGGCCGGCACGTCCAGCACCGCGAACTCCCGCTCGCGCACGTCCAGCCCGTGCGTCACGTCCTGTATCGCATTCTCGTACGGGAATTTGTTCGCGCGCAGGAAGGTCGCGCAGCCATTTTCGTCGCAGGTGCCGAGCCCGCTTTCGGCATTTACGTGCACGTTGCGGAAGCGGATGTCGCGGACGTTGTAGAGCCGCGCCGCCGCCGACACCGCCTCATGCGTGCGGGTGACGCGATAAGCGTGCCAGTTGGCGACCAATATGTCGTGCGAGTCGCGGATTTCGAGCGAGATGGCCTGCGGGCTTTCGCCGCCCTCCTCCTCCGTCTGCGGCGCCAGCAATTCCCAGTTTGCGACACGGTTGAGGCCGATTTCGGTACGACCGTGATGCTCGACCGAGGCCTGGATGATCCGGCCCGGCGTGTCCGTGTCGGAAATGTAGATGCCGGGATGGGCGAAGGTGTTGGGGCTCCAGATATTGGCAAAGGTGCCCCCGCCCCCGCGCGTCACCCACAGGCTGGCATATTGCGCATCCCACCGTTTGGCGGGGTCGGCGTCGCCGCTCTGGTTGGCATTGTAGGGGCTGATACGGGTGCCGTCGAACAGGTTGGTGCCGTGCCCGCCCTGGAACTTGACGTCGTTGACCAACGAATTGGCGCCGGCGGTCCACAGCAAGGCGGTGGCGCGCGGGTTGATGCCGCCGGTGGAAAGGCCGAGCCCGACGACGATGTTGTCGCCGCCCTGTGCCGATTCAACCAGCGCCTTGGGCGCGCCCGCGCCCTGATAGGCCGGGGTCTGGTCGGGCAGGACGATCTGGGTGCGGTTGGGGTGCAGCCCGATCAGCACGCTGTCCGGCCGCAGCCGCAGCGTGTCGCACACAAGGTAGAAGCCCGCCGGGAAATAAAGGACGCGGTGCGTGTCGATCGCGCGCTGGAGCGCGGCGGTGTCGTCGGTGCTGTTGTCGCCCTTCGCCCCCAGCGTCCGCACGCTGACCCATTCGGACACGGGCGGCAGCGGGCGGATGGCGCGCTCCGGCGCGGCGGCGGGTGCCGCCTCCGCCGTGGCGTTCATGTCGGTGCGATAGGCGCCCATCTGGCCGACACCGGGCAGGGTCAGGCCATGGGTGAAGGACGCGACGCGATAGGACGCGCCCTTGCCCGCGACCGTCCTGCCGCTCTCGCGGAAACGCGCAAAGGTGGGCGTGCCGGTGGCCGACACGTTCTGGAAGCCGATTTGCGTATAGACGTTGCGTTCGTTGGAGATGACCAGGCCGGCGCGCTTCACGCCCTCGAAACGCACATCCTGCCCCCACAGCCAGTCGCCATAGCCGCGATCGATCTCGATCCCGATTGGCGTGTTGCGGAAGGCGACGTTGACCAGGGTCAGCCCGGCCTCATGCTCGCGAATGGCGGCGTCGCGCTGCCCCTCGAACGTGGAATCGACCAAAGCGAACGGCCAGGCCGGCGACGGCTTTTCGGCAAGGATGCCGTAGCGGCCCCCGCGAAAGTGCAGGTCCTCCGCCTCGTTCGCGACATGGTAGAGGCCGGCGAGCCCCGAGCCGATGTCGAAATCGATATGGCTGAGGAAGGCATGTTGCGCCGCGTGGAAGCGGATGGCGGTAGCGGCGGGATTGCCCGCCTCGATCCGGAAATCGACATTGCTCAGCGCCGAGTAGAAGGTGCCGGGATTGGCGTCGGCCACATCCTTGTTGAACGGCACGCTGCCCGGCGGGGGGAAGGCGATGCGACGGGCGTCGGCGGGATCGCGCTCCCGCCGGCCACCCGCGAAAATCACCATGTTGGACAGGCCGCGCCGGAAGCCCGGCGTCTTGCGACCGAGCAGGATCACCGGCCGCTTGGCCCCCACGCCATAGACGCGCACGCCCGGCCAGATGAAGAGGGTGCGGCTGATGCGATACGTGCCCTGCGGCACGAAGACGATGCCGCCCGCTTTATGCGTCGCGGCCTGGTCGATCGCCTGTTGCAGGGCGTCGCCGTCGTCGGCCTTGCCGTCGCCTACGCCCTTCACGGTGACGGCAGCGGGATCGTCCGGGGTGGAGGTGAAGACCGATGGAGAGGCGTGAGCCGGAACGGCGAGTGCCGCCAGCGTGATCGCCATCAAACCCGCGCCGCTCCAGCTGGTCATCCGTCGCTCCGAAACAAAGAAAAAGGCGTCCCGGCTTTTCACGGCCGGGACGAGTCGGTGGGGAAGGGATTCTGTCCGGCGCCCGGCCGGACAGGTGGAGTTAGAAGTTGAAGCGGACGCCGGCGCGATAGATACGGCCCAACGTATCGTAGAGCGCCGGGTTGATATCGATGCCGGTATTGGTCTGCGGCGATGGCGTGGGATCGCGATCGAACACATTGTCGACCTTGAAATAGGCCTGGATCGCCTTGTTGACGTTGAACGTACCGCCCACGTCGAAGTAGAAGGCGCCCTTCATCCGGTTATAGTCGATCGTCGGATTGTTGCCGGTCGAGGCCGGGCAGCTGGTGGTGCAGACCACATACTGGTTGCCGAACACGCCGTCGGAGAACCAGCGTTCCTGCAGCGTCAGGCTGAACCTGTCATTGGCATAGGTCTGAACCGCCAGCCACTTCCAGTCGGGCGTGTTGCCGGTGTTGGCGCCCGCCTGATCGATCGGGTTCACGCCCGGCACGCCGGCGCTGACCACGAACTCGCGAACGTGGGTGCCGAGCGCGCGGATGGTGAAGCTGCCATCCAGGCCAAGTGGTTTCTGCCACTGATAGCTCGCCTCGATATCGAAGCCGTTGGTCTTCCACGACGCCAGGTTGAACGGCTGCACGTTGACGAAATTGCTGCCCTGCGGACCGTTGAGCGTGAAGCCGCCGCAGAAGGCATTGTTGCCTTCAAAGCAGAAGCGCACGATCTGGTCAGCCGTCAGGGTGGAGATCACGCCCTTCAGCTTGATGTTGTAATAATCGAACGACAGGCTGAGGCCGGGCAGCCAGGAGGGACGCGCCAGCACCACGCCTGCTTCCGTGTTGCGCGCGATTTCCGGCTTCAGGGCGGGGTTGCCGACCGTGTTCTGGAAGATCTGCACCGCCTGGTTGTTGAACGGATCGTTGAAGTTCGGCACCGTCGTGACGGTCGGCGCGGCGAACAGCTCCGACAGGTTCGGCGCGCGCACGTCGCGCGACGTCACCGCACGGACGCGGAAGCCGTCGAACGGCGTGTCCCAGGTGCCGCCGACCTTCCACGCCCACACCGTACCCGACGTGCTGTAATGGGTGCCGCGCCCGGCACCGTTCAGGTTCGCGCGACCCAAGGTCTCGCTGTCGAACAGCGGCAGATCGAGTTCGAGGAACCCTTCATACACGTCATACTTGCCGCGGCCGTTCTTGTAATTGCCCGCTGCCCAGTTGCTGCCGAGCGCCGAGTTGAGCAGCGGATCGGCAGGATAGGCATCGCTGTTGGGGCTACGATCGGTGACGCCGGCGCCATAGGGATCGCCGTTCACGCGGTAATATTCACGCCGATATTCGCCGCCGAACGCGACGGACAGAGGCCCCGCCCACAACTCCACCGGCGTGCCGGAGAAGTTCACGCTGACCACGTCCTGGGTCAGCTTGGTATGCTGGAACGGCCCGTTTTCCGGGGTGACATACGCCAGCGCCGACGACGAGGGCGTGGCTCCGCCGAAGATGTTGATCGGCTGGCAGCCCGCCGCGCGCGCCGCCGGATCGGCGCAGACGATCGCGCCGTTCAGCGTGATCGCGTTGGTCGCGGCGACGTAGCGGTTCTGCAGCACGATATCGCGGACGTTGATGTCCGAGATGGTGATGCCATGTTCATAATAGGCATCGTAGCTCCAATCCGTTCCGCCCACGTCGAACTTGCCCTTCAGCCCGCCGACGAAGCGATATTGGCGACGATCGGTATAGACGTGCGGATCGGGGAAGTTGGCGTTGCTGGTGCCGAAGCCGAACTGGGTGATGCCGGCGGTGGCGCAGCGATCGCGCACCAGCTGCGGCAGGAACGGATTGGCGCACTGCACCGTCAGGCTGGGGCGGTTATAACCGGGATTCGGCTGGTTGTTGGTCTTGACCTGCGCCACGTTGACGGTGGCATAGATCTCGTTGTTCGGCGCGAAGTCGAACCCCACCCGGCCGAAGCCGTTGAGGCGTTCCAGCTCCGACTTCAGCGACGCGCCCGAACCCGGCGCGCCCGTCAGGTCGCCGCCGACGCAGAAGCTGTTGCCGGTGTAGCAGCCGGTGACGGTGCCGGTGCCGGTCGGCCGCCCGCCGGAACCGTAGTTGAAATTGTAGGGCGTTCCGTTCTGGTCGAAGGCAATGCCCTGCAACGGGCCGTTGTTGATCAGGCCGTAGCGCGAATATTGGTAGGGCTGCGCATAGTCGCGATAGTTGAACTGCGGCAGGCCATTGTTGAGCTGGCCGGTGTTGAGCAAGGTCGACGCGCGATACCAGTTGCGGCTGCCGGCCAGGTCGGTGCCGAAGTCGCCCGCGCCAACGCCGCCTTCATGGTCATATTCGCCGCTGAGGATGACGTGCAGGCGATTGTCGAGGAATGCCTTGCCGACCGCCAGCTGGACCAGGCCCTGTTCGTCATCGCCATATCTGGTGATGCCACCCTGAATGTTGCCCTTGATTCCTTCGAAGCGCGTGTCGGTCACGAAGTTGACCACGCCGCCGACCGCGTCCGACCCGTAGGAAGCGGACGCACCGCCGGTCACCACGTCGACGCGCTTGACCAGCAATTGCGGGAACATGCTGATGTCCGGCACGCCGGTCACGTTCGCGCCGACCACGCGCTGGCCGTCGAGCAGGGTCAGGGTGCGGATCGCGCCGAGCCCGCGCAGCGAGAAGGAGCTGAGGCCCTGCGTGCCGCTGGACGTGCTGAACGTGCCGGTGGTGGCGCCGGTCGAACCCTGCAGCGACGGCAGCTGCGCGATCGTGTTGAAGATGTTCGGCTGCGCGTTCTGGGCGATCTGCGCCTCGCCGATCACGGTGGTGGGCGTCGGCGCGTTGAAGCCGCTGGAGGTGATGCGCGATCCCGTGACGACGATATCCGCCTCACCGGGGGCGGTGGGCGTGGTGGCGGGCGACGCCGGATTGGCCGGCCCGACCAGTTGCGCGGGCGCGGCCGGATCGGCCGACTGGGTGGAGGCGGGCAGGTCCGGCACGGGTGCCGCCGGCGCAGGCGCCGTCTGGCCATAAGCCGGCCCGGTCAGCGCGGCCATGGCGAGCGCGGCCAGACTGGTGGTGACCAGCATGGCGCGGCTGCGCTGTCGCGACGGGGCTTCGGGCGTGTCAGCTACGATGTGGCGCATTGGGTAATCCTCACCTGTCGATATTCTTGTGCGATGAATTGCGGTTACGGCTTGGCCGCGTAGAGCGAGTGGTGCGTCAGGATGAACAGGGTGCGCTTGTCCGGCCCGCCGAACACCAGCTGAAGGGGGCGTTCCGGCACGTCGATCCGGCCCAGTTCGCGGCCGTCCGGCGCGTAGACGAACACCTGTCCGTTCGCGACATAGACCCGGCCGCGCGCATCCGTGGTCACGCTTTCCCCGCCGCGATTGGCGAACGGCTGGATCTGGGTCAGCGCGCCGCCCGCGCCGACGATGGCGCTGTAGGTCTTGTTCTCCGATGCGTTGGCGACATAGACGCGCTTGCCCGGCTTGCCCCCGATCAGGCCGAAGCTGTCGAGCGTGTCGGACCAGCGCCAGCCGACATGGTCGGGCGTGCCCTGCTGCCACACGCGGAAGGCCGGCAGCACCAGGCTTCCGTCCGGCGAGACATATTCGCGCGCTTTGGGCGTGCCGGCGTCGCGGGCGAACATTTCCGCCAGGGTGGTGAACTGATAGGTGGTGGGGTTCAGCTGGTCGCGGAACTCGCCATTGTTCCACCAATTCACCGGCAGCAGGGTGGTGGCGTCGGCGCGCGGCCGGGCCGGCGTCGGCTGGATGACGGTCAGCTGGTCCTTGGGACCGTTGGGATCGATCGAATAGACGCCGCCCTTGGCGCCCAGCGACGACAGGACCAGCAGCTTGCCGGACCGGTCCATGCCGAGATTGACGGGGTCGAGCGCATTGTCGCGCACCACCTCAAGCCCGCGCGCCTCGGTCCAGCGGTAGATGCGCTGGAAGCGATGCTCCACGAAGTAGAGCGCGCCGTCCGCGCCCACCGTCGCGCCGGAGATCGACCAGAAGCCGCTTTCCAGCTTCTTGACGTCGGCGCCCATGCGCGGCGGCTTGGCGGTGTCGGATTTGGCCGGCAGGTCGAGCTTGGCGAACTCACGCTCGCGCAGTTCAAGCCCGTTGGTGCGATCCTGGATGCTGTTGTCGAACGGGAACTTGCTGGCGCGCAGGAACGTGCCGCAACCTTCCTCCTCGCACCCGGCATAGCCGCTTTCGGCATTGATATGGACGTTGCGGAAGCGGATGTCCGACGAATTGAACAGCTTCACCGCCGCCTCGTTCGGGTGGAACGTCCGCGTCACGCGATAGGCGTGGTAATTGGCGAAGCTGAGATTGCTGGAGTTGCGGATTTCGAGCGAGATGGCGTCCATCCCCTCGCCCACTTCCTGCTCGGTCTGCGGCGCCAGGAACTCCCAGTTCTGGACATTGTCGAGCACGATCTCGTTGCGGACATGGTGCTCGACCGACATTTCGTAGACGTGACCGGGCGTGCTGGTATCGGACACGTAGAAGCCGGCCTGGGCGAAGGTGTTGGGGCTCCACACGTCGGTGAAGGTGCCGCCGCCGCCGTCCGTCACCCAAATGCTGGGATATTGCGCGTCCCAGCGATTGTCGGCCACGGGATCGCCGCTGTGGGCGTTGGCCGCGCCCAGCGGCTTGGTGTCGACGGTGGGCGTGCCGCCGCCGCCCATGATCTTCACATCCTCCATCAGGCTGTTCGCCCCCGAGCGCCACAGGAGCGCGGAGGCACGCGGATTGATGCGCCCGGTGAAGATGCCGATGCCGGAGACGATGTTGTCGCCGCCGCGCGGTGTCTCCACCACCGGCACCACCGTGCCGAGCCCGGCATGGCGGGCATTGTTGTCGGGAATGACGAACTGGGTGATCGCGGGATGCAGGCCGATCAGCACGGTGTCGGGACGCAGCCGCAGCGTGTCGGTAACGATGTAGAAGCCGATCGGCAGATACAGCACGCGGTGGCTGTCGATCGCCCGCTGGAGCGCGGCGGTATCGTCGGTGCGGCCGTCGCCCTTGACGCCCAGATCCTTGACGTTGGTCCATTCGGACAAAGGCGGCGTGGCGCGTACCGCCTGCACCGGCGCAGCCGGCAGCGCGGACAGAGCGGTCACGTCCGCCTCGGTCTTGTATTCGCCCATCTTGCCGAGGCCAGGCACCGCCAGCCCGTAGCTGAACGATCCGACCTTGTAGGCGCGGCCCTTGCCGGCGACGGTGCGCCCACTTTCGCGGAAGCGGGCGAAGACCGGCGTGTTGGACGCCACCGCATTGTCGAAGCCGATTTGCGTATAGACGTTGTTCTCGTTCGAGATGACCACGCCGGCGCGCGATACATTCTCGAACCGGACGTCCTTGCCCCACAGCGAGTCGCTGTAGCCGCGATCGATCTCGATCCCGACCGGCGTGTCGCGGATGGCGACGTTGACCAGGGTCAGGTCGACCTCATGTTCGCGGATGGCGGCGTCGCGCTGCCCGTCGAAGGTGGAATCGATCAGCGTGAACTGCCAGGCGGGCGAGGTCTTTTCGGTGACGATGCCGTAGCGGCCGCCATGAAAATGCACGTCCTTCATGACGTTGCCGGCCTGGTAGACACCCGCGAAACCGGAGCCCAGGCGGAAGTCCATGTGGGTCAGGAAGGCATGCTGCGCCATGCGGAAGCGCACCGCCGCCGCCGCCGGATTGCCGTTGCCGATCTCCACGTCGACATTGCTCATCGACGAATAGAAGGTGCCGCTATTGGCGTCGCGCACCTGCAGGCTGGGCGGCACGACGGTCGGCACCGGGACCGGGACCTGGCCGACATTATATTGGTCGCCGCCGGTGAACACGACCATGGTCGCGACGCCCTTCTGGAATCCGGGCGTGTTGGCGCCCAGCACCAGGACCGGGCGGGTCGGGCCGACGCCGAGGATGCGGACGCCGGGCGGGATCAGGATGCTGCGGGTCAGGCGGTAGCGCCCCGACGGCAGGAAGACGAGGCCGTGCCCGGTCTTGTCGCGCGCCGCGTCGATCGCGCGCTGAAGTGCCGCGCTATCGTCCGTGCGCCCGTCGCCCTTGCCGCGCACGGTAACGGCGCGCGGATCATTGGGCGCGGTCGGCAGCACCGATCCGGTCGCGGCCCAACCGCTCACAGGAACCATCACGATTGCGGCAGCCGCCAGCAAACCAGCCTTCATGCCCACTCCCACCACTCTGTCGTTGATGACCGGCAATGCCGCCATTGATGCAGGCCTAGGCCGATCGGCTGGACCCGGCATCCGCGACCATGGTCGTAATTCCGGATGACGTTGGCTTGTCGTTAGATGCGGACCATGATGCCGGCCGGTATGTCGCCCCGACAATCGGCCATGCACCGCTTTTGCCGGGGGAATGCTTGCAACCACCACCCACTCGCGCAGCCCGGTCGCCCATGGCCATCATCGTGATGGGCGTGAGCGGCAGCGGCAAATCCACGCTGGGCACGCTGATCGCCGAGGCGCTGCACTGCCCGTTCCTGGAGGGCGACGCGTTTCACGACGACAGCGCCGTGGCCAGGATGCGGAGCGGCATCCCGCTGACGGACGAGGACCGCTGGCCGTGGCTGGACCGGCTGGGCGCGGCGATCGGCGCCAGCGTCGCGGCGGAGGGGATTGCGGTCGCCGCCTGCTCGGCCCTGCGGCGCAGCTATCGGGCGCGGCTGGTCGAGGCGATCGGCGCGCCGACCCGCTTCCTGCTGCCGGACAATGACCGCCAGGAACTGGCACGGCGGCTGACCAGCCGGCAAGGCCATTACATGCCGCCGACCTTGCTGGAGAGCCAGTTGGCCACGCTGGAGCGGCCGGAGCCGCAGGAGGCGGCGTTGATCCTGGACGCCAGCGCCCCACCCGAACGCCTGCGCGACGACGCGCTCGCCTGGCTGCGGGCGTAGCACCCTCAAACGAGGCCGCTGATCGATCAGCCTCTGTCCTGCCCGGGCTGGCAAGCGTGCTCCTGTGATGCGCAGGAGCACGAGAGGAGATCGGTGTAGGTCGAACAGGAGTCCGGTTCAGGGCATCAGGCGCTTGCGGCCTTCCGACAGGTGCCAGCGCATCGCCAGCGCGGCCCCGTCCGCATCCTGGGCATGGATCGCGTCCACGATCATCTCATGCTCCCGCATCATCACCCGGATCACCTCCGGCGGGCGCGAGCGGGAGATGTCCACGCCGGCGCGCATGATCCGGTCGGTTTCCGAACGGAGCGAATCGAACGCCACCAGAAAGGCGGGGTTGGCGGTCGCCTGGGCGATGCGGCGGTGCAGCTCCATGTCCTCGGCATGGGCCGGCGCGCTGGACAGCAAGGCGGCGCGCAACTGCTCCAGCCCGTCCTCGATCACGTCCATATCCTCCGCCGACCGGCGCATCGCGGCGAGCCGGGCCGACTCCGCCTCCAGCACGAAGCGCACTTCGTAGCTGCCGAGCGTCGCGGGCAATTCCGAAAGTGGCATATAGGCGCCGAGCCGGTCGGACGGCCGGCTCTTCACGAACGATCCCGACCCACGCCGCGCCTCCGTGATGCCGTCGGAGGCGAGACGCACCAGTGCCTCTCGCACGATGGTGCGCGACATGCCGAACATTTCGGCCAGACGGGATTCGGACGGCAGCCGATCGCCGGCGGCAAGCCGGTCGACGTTGATCATCTCGACAATGCCTGAATAGGCCCGGTCGGCCAGCCGTGCTTGGCTCATCGTCACCCCCAATATGCTGCCAGCATCGCGCGGTTTCGTTCGCGTCACAAGCAGCGGCCGCGTCGGCTCCGCCTGTCCGACAGCTTCGCATCGGACCATCGTGCCGCTGTTCATTTCGGGCCCATGATGGGCGGAAATCGCTTGAAGTTGTCCAACAGATACCGTTAATCCTGCCTTTGCAAGGCGAGTCCAGCCAAGCCCGGCAATGATCGGGCACCGGACACCAAGACGCCGCGCGCAGGAGAGTGACGATGGCGACCATGCTTCAACAGAACGAATCCGCTTTGCCAGGACGGGCCGATCCGGCGCAGGCGCCCTCCATCCAGCTGACGCCGACCCAGATGAAGGTGCTGCGCGGCGTGCATTCCGGCCTGCTCAACAAGCAGATCGCATTCGACCTGGGCATCGCCGAGGCGACGGTGAAGGCGCACATGACCGCATTGATGCGCAAGCTGAACGTCCGCAACCGCACCCAGGTGGCAATCGCGGCGCAGTCGTTCGGCTGGATGCAGGCCGGCCGCGCGCAGTGAGGACCGGCCGAACCGGCTGACGATCGCCAGCCGCCCGGTCGGTCGCGGCGCGCCGCCGCCGCGTCAGTCGGCCGGGATCAGCGCGCGCACGATCTCGCCCACGCGCTCCATCCGCTGCCGGGGATCCTCGATCCGCTCCTGCAACAGATAGCGTCCCGATTTCTCCTCCAGACCATGCGCCCTGGCGTCGATCTTAACGCGGGGACGCGGCTCGATCGCGATGGCGCCGGGGCCCGCGACGATGCGGGCGATGTCGGCGGCGCGTGCCTCGGCCCGCAGCCCGGCAATGGCGAGCAGCCGCCGCACCTCCTCCGGCATCGCGCCGAAGCGGTCCTCCAGCTCCTCCTCCAGCGCGGCCAGCGCATCGGCGTCGGCCAGGCGGGCGATGCGGGCATAGGTGGTGACGCGCAGTTCCTCGTCCGGGATCCACGATTCGGGCAGGCGACCGTCGAGGCCGAGTTGCAGTTCGGGCGTCCAGCGGTCCACCGTTTCGCCCCGCGCCTGGCGCAGCGCGCTTTCCAGCAGTTGCTGGTACAGGTCGATCCCGATCAGCTTCATGTGGCCCGCCTGCGTTTCGCCCAGCAGGTCGCCGGCGCCGCGCATGTCCAGGTCGCGCGCGCTGATCGCGAAGCCCGCGCCGAGGCGATCGAACGCCTCCAGCGTGCGCAGCCGCTTGAGCGTGCGCGGCGCTATCTCATGCTCGGGATCGGTGAACAGCAGCACCTGCCCCCGCCGGCTGCCGCGCCCGACCCGGCCGCGCAACTGGTGCAGCTGCGACAGGCCGAAGCGGTCGGCGCGCCAGATCACCATCGTGTTGGCGCGCGGCACGTCCAGCCCCGCCTCGATGATGTTGGTGGCGAGCAGCACGTCGCCTTCGCCCCGGCCGAAGCGGACCATCGCCTCGTCGATCTCGGCCGCCGGCATCTTGCCGTGCGCCTGCAGCACTTCCAGCTCCGGCACCAGCTTGCCCAAAGTTTCCGCAAGCGGGGCCATGTCCTCGATCCGGGGCACGACGACGAAGCTCTGCCCACCCCGGCTCCGTTCGCGCAGCAGGGCCGCCCGCAGCGTTTCCGGCACGAACGTGCCGACGGCGGTGCGGATCGGCTGGCGGCGCGCCGGCGGGGTGGCGATCACCGACAATTGCTGAAGCCCGACCAGCGCCATCTGAAGCGTGCGCGGGATCGGCGTGGCGGACAGGGTCAGGACGTGGCCGGCGGACTGGCTGCGCAGCCGGTCCTTGTCGGCCGCGCCGAACCTTTGCTCCTCATCGATGATGACCAGCGCCAGATCCTTGTAGGCAACGCCCTTGCCGGCGACGGCGCCGGTGCCGACGACCACATGGATCGATCCGTCCGCCAGCCCGGCCTTGACCTTCTTCTTCTCGGCGGCGGAGGACAGGCGCGACAGGCCGGCGACGACGATGCCGGTGCCCTCGAACCGTTCGGTGAAGCTTTCGATATGCTGGCGGGCGAGCACGGTGGTGGGCGCGGCGATCGCGACCTGCCTGCCGGCCAAAGCGGCGATGGCGGCGGCGCGCAACGCGACCTCCGTCTTGCCATAGCCGACGTCGCCGATGACCAGCCGGTCCATCGGCCTGCCCGAGGCGAGATCGGTGCGCACCGCCGCGATCGCCTTGGCCTGGTCGGGCGTTTCGGTGAAGGCGAAGCCGGCGGCGAACCGTTCATAGGCGGCGGGATCGGGGTCGAGCACGGGGGCGGTCTGCTCCGCGCGCTCGGCCGCCAATCGGGTCAGGGTGCGGGCGCTCTCCGCGATGGCGGCATCGATCTCGCCGCGTCGTTTCTCCCAGCTCGATCCGTCGAGCCGGTCGAGCGCAACCGCGTCCGCCTCCGCGCCGTAGCGCCAGATGCGGTCCGCCTCCGCCACCGGCACCAGCCGCACGCCGTCATTGGCGTAGGTGAGCTTGATCGCGTCGCCGGCATCGTCGCCGCCTTCGGAGCCCGCAAGCCGGTCGAGGCCCGCGACGATGCCGATGCCATGATCCTCATGCACCACCACGTCGCCGGCGCGGATCTCGCCAAAGTCGAACAAGGCGGTGTCGGCGACGTTGGTCGCGGCGGTGTCGCGTTCGGCGCGGCTGCCGAGCAGGTCGGCCGCCGCCACGGCCAGGATGCCGTTTCGCCGGAAGCCGCGATCCACCGCCATCGGCAGCGACAGGAGGCCGTCCGCCTTGCTGCCGCGTATCTCTGCCCAGCCGCCGAGCGGGACCACATCGGTGTTCAGCGCCTTGGTCGCGCGCCGGCCGAGGAAGCGCAGGTCGCGTTCGCCGCCGAGCAGCACGACGCATTCGCCCGCCTTCCACGCGGCGCGGACGGCGGCGGCAAAGGCACGCAGCGGCGCCTTGCCCTCCACGAAACGGGCGGGCGGTTCGCCCTCGCGGGCAAGGTCCAGCCGTTGGTGGCCGGATACAGCCTTGTTCCAGGCCTTCTGGTCGATCACGTCGCGCATCGCACGCTGCGGCCGGCGCTTGGCCGCATCGGCGGACAAAGCCAGGAAGCGGCGGCGGCGTTCGTCCGCGCCGCCGCCGATCACCACCTGCGCGCCGGGCAGGTGATCGAGCAGGCTGGTGCGGTCGTCGCCCAGAGCCGGCTCCGCCACGCGGCCGAGTTCGTGGGCGTCCACCTCCTCCACCGTGCGCTGGTCGGCGGGGTCGTAGATGCGGATCGAAACGATGCGCCCGTCCGCGACCTCGATCCGCAAGGGACGGTCGACGTCGGCGGGGAATACGTCCAGCACCTGGCCGCGCAAGGCGACTTCGCCGGGTTCGTCCACCCGTTCGTCCACCACATAGCCGATCGCCACCAATTGCTCGCACAAGGCGGCGAGGTCGGCCTCCGCCCCGACCTTGACGGCGGGCGGCTCCGCCTCGAACGCGGGCGGCGGCGGGTAGGCGCGGGCCAGCGCCTCGCCGGTGGTGATGCAGGCGATGGGCGCGCGGTCACCGTCCGCGTCGCCCCGAAGCAGCCGCAATTGCCGCAGGGCCGCGACCCGCTGCCCGACATTGGCCGGGGATGCCGGGGCATCGTCGCCCGGCAATGCGTCGCTGCCCGGACAGAACAGGACGACGGCGTGGGGGGCGGCCGCCCGCAGCGCCTGGGCGATCGCGATGCCGGTGGGTTCGTCGACGGCGGCGGCGATCAGGTCGCCCTGCTCCAGCTGTTCGGCAAGTGCCGCGGCGGTTTCGCCAGTACCCAGCGCGGGAACGGGAACGGGTTCGGCAAGCGCGGCGAGAGCGCCCGTGTCAGGATCGGTCATAAATGCGTGTGAAGTCCAGCTAGGTTGCCCGATCGAACGGCCGATCCGCATCCGCGTTCCCGCGCCGCGCCACGCCCCCCACCCCCGCTGCCGGCTTGATCTTGATCGAGGCGCATGATCTGGTCCGACAAAACAACCGCCCGCCCCGGAAGCGGACCAACCAAGTGGAGAGAGCGTGATGCGCCAAACCCGTTGGAGGCTGCTTGCGGCAAGCCTGGCCATGATCCTGGCGGCGATGCCGGCCATCGCACAGGCACCCGAGCTTGCGGCGGTTTCCGCCACCATGACGGTGCGGGCCGACCAGCCCGGCCCCAAGGTCGACCGCCAGGTCTTCGGCCAGTTCGCGGAGCATCTCGGCCACGGCATCTATGAAGGCGTGTGGGTCGGCCGCAATTCCAAGATCCCCAACGTCAACGGCTATCGCCGCGACGTGCTGGAGGCGCTGAAGGCGATCAACGTGCCGGTGATCCGCTGGCCCGGCGGCTGCTTCGCCGACGAATATCACTGGCGCGAGGGCGTCGGCCCGGCGGCCAAGCGGCCGGTCAAGATCAACACCCATTGGGGCGGCGTGACCGAGCCGAACAGCTTCGGCACCCACGAGTTCATGAACTATAGCGAGCTGGTCGGGGCGGAGGCCTATGTCTCCGGCAATGTCGGCAATGCGCCACCGCGCGAGCTGGCCGAGTGGGTGGAATATATCACCTCCCCCGCCGGCAGCCTGGCCGACGAGCGCGCGAAGAACGGGCGCAAGCAGCCATGGGCGCTGCCTTATGTCGGGATCGGCAACGAGCTGTGGGGTTGTGGCGGCAACATGCGCGCGGACTATGCCGCCGACGTGACCAAGCGTTATGCCACCTTCGTCAAGGTTCCGGCGGGCACGCACACGCTGAAGTTCGCGAGCGGCGCCAATTCCGACGATTATCAGTGGACCGAGACGCTGGTGCGCGAGGCGTCACGCCAGATCGACGGCCTGACCCTGCACTACTACACCTTCCCCGGCAGTTGGGAGCATAAGGGACCGGCGACGGGGTTCGACGAGGCGGCGTGGGCCGGCACGCTCGCCAACACGCTGCGGATGGAGGAGCTGATTTCCAAACATGCCGCGATCATGGACAAATATGATCCGGGCAAGCGGCTGTGGCTGGTGGTGGACGAATGGGGCACCTGGTACGACCCCGATCCCGGCACCAATCCCGGCTTCCTGCGGCAACAGAATTCGCTGCGGGATGCGCTGGTCGCGGCGATCAACTTCAACATCTTCGTCAAACATGCCGACCGGGTGAAGATGACCGCCATCGCGCAGATGGTGAACGTGCTGCAGGCGATGATCCTGACCGACGGCGCGAAGATGGTGCGCACGCCCACTTATTGGGTGTTCGACCTCTACAAGCCGTATCAGGACGCGACCAGCCTGCCGATCACGCTGACGTCCCCATGGTACAACAAGGACCAGTATGTGATGCCGGCGGTGAGCGCATCGGCGGTGCGCGACACGGGCGGCAAGGTGCATGTCAGCCTGGCCAACCTTGACCCCGGCAAGCCCGCGACCGTGACGGCGGCCCTGTCCGGCGTGACCGCAAGCGCCGTGACCGGCCGCATCATCACCGCCCCGGCGATCGATTCGATCAACAGTTTCGAGCGGCCGGACACGGTGGTCCCACGGGCCTTTTCCGCGGCACAGCTGAACGGCGGCACGCTGACGGTGACGCTGCCGCCAAGGTCGGTGGTGATGCTGGACCTGAACTGACCAGGGAAAGCAGGCTGCCGGCCTTACCCCGGGGGGGCAGCCGATCCTGGCACGGACCGGCTGGCGGAGAGGGTGGGATTCGAACCCACGGTACCCGTAAAGGCACAACGGTTTTCGAGACCGTCCCAATCGACCACTCTGGCACCTCTCCGCAGCGGGGTGGGTCGAAGGAGGAGGCCGTTAGCCGACAAATCGGCGCTTGCCAAGCGGTGCTTGCTTGCGGACGGCGCGACACTAGATTGTAGGCATGATTCCGCATCGTGCCCTGCCGTCCAATCCTTCCGATCTTCCGATCATGCCGCCGGTGGTCCATGCCCGCTTCGCGCTGGGCGACGTGGTGCGCCACCGCCTGTTCGGCTTTCGCGGCGTGATCTTCGACATCGACCCGGTCTTCGCCAACAGCGAGGAATGGTATGCCGCCATTCCCGAGGATGTGCGCCCGGAACGCGACCAGCCTTTCTACCACCTGCTGGCCGAACATGCGGACGGCAGCCATGTCGCTTATTGCAGCCAGGGCAATCTGGAACGCGATTCCAGTGACGAGCCGGTCGATCACCCCGCCATCCCCGGCCTGTTCGAGCCGTTCAGCGAAGGTCGTTACGCGCTCAAGCACCTCCATCGCCATTAAGCTGCGACCAGCCGAACGGCTATCACGCGTTCACCCTCTTTTCCTTGCCCCCAAAGCCCCTTAGGCAGGAGGGGTGAGGGAGATTGCGATGCGTATGGGGTGGCGTGACGGGGTAGCGGCGATCGTGGCGGTGGCGGTCACGGCGGTTGCGGCGACTCCGGGCCAGGCGTTCCTGTTCTGGAACAAGCAGACGGTGGAGAATGGCGGCCCGGTGGCGGGCGGCGAGCCGGGCATCACCCTGCCGCTGGCCGGCGCCACGGCCAAGGAACAGCTGGCCAACCTGGTGTGGACGATGCGCGCCGGCCTGAACGTCGCGGCTTTGCAGTGCCAGTTCGCGCCCTCGCTCCGCACGGTCGTCAACTACAACAACATGCTGCGCCAGCATTCGGGGGAGTTGCAGCGCAGCTACACGACGCTGCAAGGTTACTTCAAGCGCACGACCGGCAAGACATGGGCCACCGCGCTGGATCAGTATACGACCCGCACGTATAACAGCTTCTCGACGCTCAACGCGCAGCTGAATTTCTGCGAGGCGGCATCTTCGATCGGTCGCGAGACGCTGGACCGCCCGGCTGGCGAACTGACCCAGATCGCCACCACCCGGATGCGCGAGTTTCGCGGCAGCCTGATCCCGCGCGGGGAGCAATATTACTCGCTCGACAGCAACGGCATCCCGGTCCAGGTCGCCGGTGCGTCGGAATTTGCGGGCTGCTTCGACAAGAAGGGCCGCATGAAGAAGGTCTGTTCGTAACGGCGGGGTGCGCCGGGTCGCGGGACGGCGATGCCGGTGCGTGGTCGCTCCCACGAATGACGCTTTGGTAACGCAACACCGTGCTCCCGCGAAGGCGGGAGCCCAGGAGATGGAACCGCGCCGGGGCCCGGACTCCCGCTTTCGCGGGAGCACGAGGGTAGTGCGGGAGCGCAGGTCAGGTGTGGAAGCGCGGGATCAGGTGCGGGCCGCGGGCGGTCAGCGCAGGCCGATCATCTTGTGGTTCTGGAGCGACAGGCGCCAGCGGGGGTGCCCCACCACGAACTTGATGCATGCCTCGCGCGCGTCGCGCATGCTGGGGCCGTCCAGCGGCTGGACCAGAAGGTGGTCGAAGCCCCAGCCCTCCATCGCCTCCAGGTCGAGCCCGTTCTGCGGCCACACGACCTTGAGTTCGTTGCCGGTACGCTGGCGGATCTCCGTCCCGGCCTTGGGGCTGACGCAGATCCAGTCGACCCCCTCCACCACCGGCAAGGTGCCATTGGTTTCGATCGAGACGCGGAAGCCGCGGGCCTTGAGCGCGGCGACCAAAGCGGCGTCCAGCTGCAACATCGGTTCGCCGCCGGTGATGACCACCATCGGAAAGCCGCCCGCCCGCTCGATCCAGAGCGACCACATTTCCCACGCTTTGTCGGCGAGCGAATCGGCATCGGGGTAGCGCCCGCCGCCATCGCCGTTGGTGCCGACGAAATCCGTGTCGCAGAAGGTGCAGTCGGCCTTGTGGCGATCCTCCTCCCGCCCCGACCAGAGATTGCAGCCGGCGAAGCGGAGGAACACCGCGCGCATGCCCGCCTGCAATCCTTCGCCCTGCAGGGTCAGGAACATCTCCTTGACGGCGTAGCTCATGCCGGCTCGACCGCATAGCGGGTGGGATCGGGCAGGCCCGCCTCCTGGAAACCCTTGGCGCGCAGGCGGCAGCTGTCGCAGCGCCCGCAATGCAGGTCGTCCGGCTGCGGATCATAGCAGGACCAGCTGAGCCCCGCATCGATGCCGAGCCGTGCCGCCTCCGCCGCGATATCGGCCTTGGTCATGTGGAGCAGGGGCGTGCGCACCTGAAAGGCGTCGCCCTCCACGCCTGCCTTGGTGGCGAGGTTGGCGAGGTTCTGGAACGCGGCGACGAATTCCGGCCGGCAATCGGGATAGCCGGAATAATCCAGCGCGTTGACGCCGATGTGGATTTCGCGCGCGCCGCTCGCCTCCGCCATGCCGAGGGCTAGGCTGAGGAAGATGGTGTTCCGCGCGGGCACGTAGGTGGACGGGATGCCGGGGCCGACCCCGTCCTTGGGCACGGCCATGGCGCTGTCGGTGAGCGAGGAGCCGCCGAAGCGCGACAGGTCGAGCGGCAGCACCACATGGCGTTCCGCGCCCAGCCGGGCGGCGATGCGCGCGGCGGCGTCCAGCTCCACCCGATGGCGCTGGTTATAGTCGATGGTCAGCGCGACCAGCCGCTTGCCCGCTTCCACCGCGAGCGCGGCCACCACCATCGAATCGAGTCCGCCCGACACCAGCACCACGGCCGCGCCGGCGGGATTGTCCGCATTGTCCGTCATGTTCGACCCGATACCGGATGCGTGCGTCACGCGCAAAAGAAAGGGCCGCCTTGGGAGGCGGCCCGAGTGTCGGCCGCAATGGCCGCTAGGGAGGACAGTGCCGATCCGGCACGACTTCTCCCTACCCCCATCGGGCTAAACGTCGGGTTAACGGAATTCACGCCGACAGCGGCTCGATGGTGAAGCGACGGGCGCAGAACTCGCAATTCACCTCGATCAGGCCGTCGTCATTGGCCATGGCGCGCTGCTCCTCCTCCGGGAAGCGGGCGATGACCCTGGCGACGTGGCCGGGATCGCAACGGCAGCCGCGTACCGGCGGGAAGGTTTCAAACACGCGCACTTCGTCTTCGTTGAACAGCCGCCACAACAGGGTCTGGAGCGGAAGCGCCGGATCGGCCAGCTCCTCCCCCCGCACGCTGCCGCCGAGTGCCGCGACATGGCCCCATTCGGGATGGTCGAGGCGGGTGTGCAACCGCTCGCGCCCCTCCTCGCCCTCCGGCAGATGTTGCAGCATCAGGCCACCGGCGATGCAGCCGGCACCCGTGCGCTCGACGGCGATGCGGACCAGGCTGGGTATCTGCTCCGACTGGGCGAGATAGGATTGCGCCGCCTCGCCGAGGCTGTCGCCTTCCAGCGGCACGATGCCCTGATAGCGTTCGCCGGTGACCGCCTGGTCGAAGGTGATCGCCAGATAACCCTTGCCGAACAGATCGGGCAGCGTCGCATCCTCCGGCAGATCGGCCACGCGATCGGGATCGTGGCGGACATAGCCGCGCAGCTGACCGCCGCGATAATCGGCCACCAGCAGCTCGATCACGCCGTTTTCGGTCTGCGCCTGGAGCGTCAGCTGCCCGGCGGCATCCTTCAGCGTCGCGCCGAGCAAGGCGGCGAGCACCAGCGCCTCCGCCAGCACCTTTTCGATGGCGGGCGGATATTTGTGCGCGGAGAGGATGGAATCGAGCGTCTCGCCCAGCCGCACGAGGCGACCGCGGGCATGGCGGTCCGGAATGGTGAAAGCGAGGGCGTGATCGATCGGAGGAAAGGTCATGCGCTTTATGTAGGGCGCGATCGCGGCGTTTCCATGCAGGCCCGGGATCGGGGGTGCGGGACCGGACGTGTGGCATCGGACGTGGGATCGGCGCGACGTACGCGGAGATGTAGGATTTGCGGGCATGACGCCGCGCAGGCGTGAACATGGCCCGCGGCGAGCTTTGCGACCGGTGCGTTCCGTCGTCCTGCCCGGCGACGGTGGGGGCTTGCGGAATTGCTGTCTCGATCCGCCCGAAGGAGGATCATGACGCCGCCCGCTCACCCCGGCACGCGACGTCGACAGTCCATGAACCGCAGCGCGAAGCATGCGGACGAGACGGACTCATTTTGGCGAAGCGCTTCCTGCTGGACGCATGAGGCAGGCCCCGCACCGGTCGTCCTTCCCCCACCCTTCCAGGCAGGCGAAGCAAGCTTGTCCCCCACCCCGGCCGGACGTGTGGAACGGAAAGGCTTGTACACGGTTTGTTCTGGTTTGTCAAGCCGTCGGCTGAGGTCGGGACTAGAGTGGTTCGCGATCGGGATGCATCACACCGTCCTCCTGCGAAGGCAGGAGCCAGACCTTGCGGTAATTCCCGCGCCGACCGGGCTCCTGCCTTCGCAGGAGCGCGGGTCGGGTGGATCGGAAGCGGTTGCTGACATACCCCTCGCGTACGAGGTCTGCGGTTAGCCTCGACCGGTCGTGCGGAGCGACGTGACCGCCCCTGCCGCGACCTTTCCGCCGATGAAGACGGACAGCACAGCCCACCACAGGAGCATGAGCGGCAGCATCGCGACAAGGACCGGAACGCTGAGGTGCGGCATTACAGGCGCGTGGTGAAGCGGCTTGGCCGTGGTCAGGACGAATTCATTGGGCAACATCCGCATCACTGTCTCCTTATAGAGAAAGCGTAGGACATATGCGTTAATGTCGTCTTACACAGATGACGAGTTGTGTTACACGGGGGTTGCAATACAGGCCATTACAGTGGCACGATGTGCGTTACGCATATCTGGACCGGCCCGATCAGTGCTGTTGACCCAATCCGGTCGCGGTCCAGTAGATGCCGCCCAGCAGGTGGGCGAGGTACTTGGAATCGCGGTACATTTCTACATTGTGACCCAATGTCGTGACGAACACGCGGCCGCCGTCGTAGCGGTGGTACCAGGCGACGGGATGGTCGCGGCCCATGCGGATGCCGACCTGGCCCGGCCAGATGCGGGTGGGGTCGTAGCTGGCTTCGTCGACGTTCAGGACCGGGTTGATGGCAACCTTGTAGGGGTTGGCCGTGACGTAGAACTCGTCGCTCCAGATCCAGCGGGCGGGGATGCCGAAGGTGGCAGGGAAGTCGCGGTCCGTCGTGTTGACCACTGCCGTCTGCACCATCGGGTGGTTGACGAAGGAGCGGCCGACCAGCTTTTCATACCAGACCCAGTTGTTGGGCGGGGTGATGGCGGCGCGGTGGACGACGATCGCATTGCCGCCGGCGTGGATATAATCCTCGAACCTCTTGCGCTGCGCAGGTGTCAGTTCTTCGCCCGGTGTGTTCAGGAACATCACGGCGGCATATTGGCGAAGGTCGCCGTCGAACGCGCTGGTATTGTTGGTCCAGGTGAAGTCGAAGCCGTGCAGCTTGGCAAGCTTTTCCAGGCTGTCGCGTGCGACCGGTATATATTCGTAATGATATTTGTTGGGGATGGCGAGGACCAGCAGCTTGAACTGGCTGTCGGCCCACGCGCTGGACGGGACCATCACGGCAAGCGTGGCGGCAAGTGCGCGGGCGGTGCGGGCGATGGTCATGCCCCATCTGCACCGCACCGCCCGCGCGATGCAACCGGATCGATCGCGGCACGGCCGGCGGCATGCCCGAAGCGTGACGCGATCGACAGCGCCGCCGTTACAGCTTGCCCAAGGCCCAGAGCAGCACGCTTTTCTGCGCGTGGAGGCGGTTTTCGGCTTCGTCCCAGATGGCGGATTGCGGCCCGTCGATCACGGCGTCCACCACCTCTTCCCCGCGATGGGCGGGCAGGCAGTGGAGGAACAGGCCCTGGCCGTGCGCCTCGCCCATCAACGCCTCGGTCACCTGATAGGGGGTGAGCGCCGCCAGCTTTTCGTCGACATGGTCCTGACCCATCGAGATCCAGGTGTCGGTGACGACCACGTCCGCGCCCGCCACCGCTTCGTGGGGATTGCGGGTGACGACCGGGGGGCGGTTGCCGGCGCGGGCGCGGGCGGCCTCCAGCACCTGCGCGTCGGGATCGTAGCCTTCGGGACAGGCGGCGACCACGTCGAAGCCAAGCAGGCTGCCCGCTTCGATGATGGAATGCAGCACATTGTTGCCGTCGCCCAGCCACGCCCACTTGCCGCCCGCGACCGCGCCCTTGCGCTCGGTCACGGTGAGCAGGTCGGCCATGATCTGGCAGGGATGGCTGTGGTCGGTCAGGCCGTTGATGACCGGCACGGTGGCATGTTCGGCCAGCTCGACCACTTTCCGGTGATCGTCGGTGCGGATCATGATCGCGTCGACATAGCGCGACAGGACGCGCGCCGTGTCGGCCACGCTCTCGCCCCGGCCGAGCTGCATCGAGCCCGCGTCCATCACGATGGTGGTGCCGCCCAATTGACGCATCGCCATGTCGAACGAAACGCGGGTGCGGGTGGAATTCTTTTCAAAGATCATGGCGAGCACATGGCCGTCGAGCGGACGGTCGGCGTCGGCCTTACCCCGGGGCCAGCCGGCGCGGGCCGCCTTGCGGGCACGGGCATCGTCCAGCATCGCGCGGACCGCGTCGGGGCCGGCATCGGCCAGGTCGATGAAGTGGCGGGTCGTCATTGCGTCAGGGCTCCGTTCGTCCCCGCCCGAAGACGGGGACCGGTCGGGTGTCGGTGCTATGTGGCGGGCGCGGTGTAGCTGCGCGCGCCGGCGCTCAACCGCTCGACACATTCGGCCACATGGCTTTCGTCGATGGTGAGCGGCGGCAGGATGCGGACGACATTGTCGCCGCCCGCCACCGTCAGCAGGCCGTGATTGTCGCGCAGATGCGCCACGAACGCCCGGCTGTCGCCCTTCAGCTTGATGCCGAGCATCAGGCCGAGTCCGCGCACCTCCTGGAACAGGTGATCGTGGTTGGGGATCATCTGTTCCAGCGCCTGGCGCATCCGTTCGCCGATCCGCTTCACCTGATCGAGGAAGGCGGGTTCGCCGACGATGTCCAGCACCGCCTCGCCCGCCGCCATCGCCAGCGGATTGCCGCCATAGGTGGAGCCGTGGGTGCCGATCACCATGCCGCTTGCCGCATCTTCGGTCGCGAGGCAGGCGCCGAGCGGGAAGCCGCCGCCGATGCCCTTGGCCACCGCCATGATATCAGGCGTGATGCCATATTGCTCGTGCGCGAAGAAGGTGCCGGTGCGAGAATAACCGCACTGCACCTCGTCCAGGATCAGCAGCATCCCGTGCTGGTCGGCCAGACGGCGCAGGCCGGTGAGGAAGTCATGGCTGGCGGGCAGGATGCCGCCCTCCCCCTGCACCGGTTCGACCAGGAAGCCGGCCGCGTCCGGGCCGATCGCCGCCTCCGCCGCCTGAAGGTCGTTGAACGGCACGACGGTGAAGCCGGGCAGCAGCGGCTCGAACCCTTCCCGCATCTTGGGCTGGTTGGTGGCGGAGATCGCACCCATCGTCCGCCCGTGAAAGGCGTTGGAGAAGGCGATGATGCGGTTCTTTTCCGGCTGCCCCTTGGCGAAGTGATAGCGGCGCGCGGTCTTGATCGCGCACTCCACCGCCTCCGCGCCCGAATTGGTGAAGAACACCGTGTCGGCGAAGGTCTTGTCCACCAGCCGCTGCGCGAAATGCTCCCCCTGCGGCGAACCGTAGAGGTTGGAGACGTGCATCAGGGTCGCGGCCTGATCCGCGATCGCCTTCACCAGAGCGGGATGGCCGTGGCCGAGGATGTTGACCGCGATGCCGGCCGCCATGTCGAGATAGCGTTCGCCTCGCTCGCCGATCAGCCAGGCGCCTTCGCCGCGCACCGGACGCACGCCGCACCGGGGGTAGACGGGCATCAAAGGCGTGATCGACATGGAAACGAACTCCTTCAAGAAAATCGGTCGGAAAAAGCTCCGGAAAATAGAAAAAGGCGGCCCGGATGGAGCCGCCCGCCTTGTCCTATACTGCCGCCGCCAGCGGAGCGTCAATCGTTACGCCGTCACACCTTGGCGAGTCTGCGCAGCCCGTAGAAGGCGGTCGCCGCGCTGGCGGCATAGACCGCATGGTGGCCGAGATCGGTCGCCAATTGCGTGCGGTCCCACTTCGTCGGCGGATCGGACAGGCCGAGCCCGGTGATGAGCGAGGTGCCCGCGCCCCACGCCGCCGCGAAGAAGGCGATGGTGCGCGCGGGTTCCGGCACCTTCTCCATCGCGGCGAGGCCGAGACCGAGGGCGGTTCCGAAGGCGAGGTGACCGGCGGTGGACAGACTTTGTTCGGCGGTGGGATCCTGCACGTCGGTGCCGGTGACCTCCTCCACGGCCTTGGCGGGCGTGTCGGACGGCTTGCGCCCGGTGATCGCCATTTCGGCCTTCTGGCTGCCCGACATGGCGAGCGCGCCGACCAGTCCGGCGGCGAGGCCGAGGCCGGACAAAGCGGCGGCGTGGGTGAGCGTGTCGCGGGTCATGCGCGGTCAACCCGCCCGGCGGGGGCCTTGTTCCTGTCGTTCCGCCCCCGTCCAAACACAGGTTGCGCAGCCTTGATCGCAGGCTCCGCGGGTGGGAGGAAGGCGTCATGCGCTTCCTTCAACTGCCGCTGCTTGCCGGTGCCGCCTGTCTCCTGCCCCTCACACCCGCCGCCGCCGAGCGCGACGATGCCCGCGCCGCGCGGGTCACGATCGTGCGCGACGATGTCGGCATCGCACACATCAAGGGGCAGAGCGACGCCGATGCGGTGTTCGGGATGATCTATGCGCAGGCGGAGGACGATTTTCCCCGGATCGAACGCAATTACCTGGTGGCGCTGGGCCGGCTGGCGGAGGCGGAGGGCGAGGCCGCGTTGTGGCAGGACCTGCGCCAGCGCCTGTTCCTCGATCCCGAGGCGCTGAAGGCGGACTATGCCGCCTCGCCCGATTGGCTGAAGGCGCTGACGGACGCGTGGGCTGCGGGGCTGAACCATTATCTGGCGACCCATGCCGATGCGCGCCCGCTGGTGATCACCCGGTTCGAGCCGTGGATGGCGCTGGCCTTTTCGGAAGGCAGCATCGGTGGCGATATCGAGCGTGGCGTGGACCTCGATCGGTTGCAGACGTTTTACGGCGGCGGGCAGGCTCGACCTGTGCGGGCGATGCTGGCCGAGGCGGGACGGATGGTCGAGCCGCAGGGGTCGAACGGCATCGCCATCGGCCCGACGCGCAGCGCCAACGGCCATCCCCTGCTGTGGATCAACCCGCACACCTCCTTCTTCTTTCGCGCCGAGCAGCAGGTGACCAGCGACGAAGGGCTGGACGCTTATGGCGCGGCGACCTGGGGGCAGTTCTTCATCTATCAGGGGTTCAACCGCCACGCGGGGTGGATGCACACGTCGAGCGGGGTCGACACGATCGACGAATTCGCGGTGGAGGTGGCGCGCAGGGACGGGCGGCTGGCCTATCGCCATGGCAGCGCATGGCGGCCGCTGCGGCAGCGGGTGGTGACGCTGTCGGTCCGGCAGGTCGATGGGGCGCTGGCGCAGCGGCGCTTCACTGTCTTCGCGACCCATCACGGGCCGATCATCCGGGGCGAGAACGGACGCTGGGTGGCGGTGGCGATGCTGAACAACCCGCGCGCGGCGCTGGAACAGAGCTTCCTGCGGACCAAGGCCAATACGCTGCGCGACTATCTGGCGGTGGCGGAGCGCAAGGCCAACAGCTCCAACAACACCCTGTTCGCGGCCGATGACGGCACCATCGCCTATCTCCACCCGCAATTCGTGCCGGTGCGCGACGACCGGTTCGACTATACGCGCCCCGTGGACGGCAGCGATCCGGCGACCGACTGGAAGGGGCTGCACGCGCTGGACCAATTGCCCCAGGCGGTGAACCCGGCGACCGGATGGGCGATGAACACCAACAACTGGCCGTGGACGGCGGCGGGCAGCGCCAGCCCGCGCGCCGCCGATTTCCCGCGCTACATGGACCAGTTCGGCGAAAATCCGCGCGGGGTGCATGCCGCCATGCTGCTGTCGGGCGACCGGCGGTTCAGCGCGCGATCGTTGACCGCGGCGGCGTTCGACAGTTTCCTGCCCTTCTTCGACCAGCAGATGCCGGGGTTGCGGCGCGGGCATGACGCCTTGGCCGCAGATGATACGCTGCGGGCACGGCTGGCGGGGCCGCTCGCGTTGCTGACCGGATGGGACCGGCGATGGGGCCTGACGTCGGAGGCGACGTCGCTTGCGGTCTATTGGGGCGAGGCCCTGTGGGCGCAGGAAGGGCCCAAAGCCAAGGCGGCCACGGTGCCGCTGTTCACCTATCTGGCCGAGCGGACCACCGACGCGGACCGGCTGCGCGCCTTTGCAAGCGGGGTCGCGCGGCTGCAGCGCGAGTGGGGCGGCTGGCGGGTCGCATGGGAGCGGATCAACCGGTTCCAGCGGCAGAATGGCGCGGTGCATGGGACGTTCGACGACAGCCGGCCGAGCCTGCCGATCGCCTTCACCTCCGGCAATTTCGGGTCGCTGGCGTCGTTCAGCGTCACCCGGCAACCGGGGCAGCGATGCTTCTACGGCACCAGCGGCAACAGCTTCGTCGCGGCGGTGGAGTTCGCACCCGGCGGAGCGAAGGCGTGGGCGGTGTCGGCGGGTGGGGAGAGCGGCCATCCCGCCTCCCCCCATTTCGACGATCAGGTGCGGCGCTACGCCACCGGCGCGTTGCGCCCGGTGCCGCTGACGGAGGCGGCACTGCGGCCGTTCCAGCGCGGCCTCTACCATCCCGGCGATGCGCGAGGTGAACCGCCGCACCGCGCGGGGGCGCCGCAGGGGGCGGGGCGTTGCGGCGAGCCTTGAAGGTCGGAGCACCCGCGTGGGCTCGGTCGGAGCACCCGCGTGGGCTCCCGCCTTCGCGGGAACACGAGATTGACGCGGGAGATAGAGGAGGCCGGATGGGGTTTCACGCCCCCAGCCGGTCAGCGGCGATCCTCGATCAGGGTGCGGATGCGTTGGGCCAGGGCGTCCATGGAGAAGGGCTTGGTCAGCACCTCCATCCCATGGTCGAGATGGCCGTGGTTGAGGACGGCGTTTTCGGCATAGCCGGTGATGAACAGCACCTTGAGGTCGTCGCGCACGGCACGGGCGGCTTCGGCCAGCTGACGACCGTTCATGCCACCCGGCAGGCCCACGTCCGTCACGAGGAGGTCGATGCGCGCGCCCGACTGCAGGATGCGCAGGCCTTCCGGGCCGTCCGCCGCCTCGATCGCGGCATAGCCCAGATCCTCCAGCGCATCGACCACCAGCATCCGCACGGTGGGCTCGTCATCCACCACCAGCACCGTCTCGCCGGCGAGCGCACGGGCGAGGTCGACGGGTCGGTCCTGGTCGGCGGCGGGTTCGTCGTCGCCCAGGTGACGCGGCAGGTAGATGCACACCATCGTGCCCTCCCCCACCTCCGAATAGATGCGGACCTGCCCGCCGGACTGGCGCGCGAAACCGTAGATCATGGACAGGCCGAGGCCCGTGCCCTGGCCGATCGGCTTGGTGGTGAAAAAGGGATCGAAGGCGCGCTCGATCACCTCCTTGGCCATGCCGGTGCCGGTGTCGCTGACGCACAGTTTGACATACTGGCCGGGGTCGAGATCGCGCGCGGCGGCGGCGCGCCGGTCCATCCAGCCATTAGAGGTCTCGATCGTCAGCCTGCCGCCATCGGGCATGGCGTCGCGCGCGTTGATGCACAGGTTGAGCAGGGCATTTTCGAGCTGGTTGCCGTCCACCAACGTCCGCCACAGCCCGGCCGCGCCGATCGTCTCCAGCGCCACCTCCGGGCCGACCGTGCGGCGGATCAGATCCTCCATGCCGTGGACCAGCTTGTTGACATCGGTGGAGGACGGGGTGAGCGTCTGCCGACGGGAAAAGGCCAGCAGGCGATGGGTCAGGGCCGCCGCGCGCCGCGTGGCCCCCTGCGCCGCCGTCATGTAGCGTTCCAGATCGGGCAGCCGGCCCTGCGCCAGCCGGATCTGCATCATCTCCAGCGAACCGGAAATGCCGGCGAGGAGGTTGTTGAAATCGTGGGCGATGCCGCCCGTCAGGTGGCCGACCGCCTCCATCTTCTGCGCCTGGCGGAGCGCATCCTCCACCTGGCGGCGTTCGGCGACGGCCTGCTCGACGCGTGCCTCCAGCGTTTCGGCCCACGCGCGCAGTTCGTCCTGCTGCCGCTTGCCGGCGGTGATGTCGTAGATGACGCCGATCAGCCGGTAGCCCGATCCCGCCCGATCGCGCACCACCTCGCCCCGGCGCGCGATCCAGCGTTCCTCGTCCGTGTCCGGGCGGCGGATGCGGAAGTCGCCTTCCAGCGCGGCGGGCTCGACGTCGGGGATCAGCGGGTCGCCATCGGGCGCGACGACCGCGTTGATCGTGCGCACCGGCAGGACGCTGGCGGGATGGAGGCCGAGCAGGCGGCAGAATGCGTCGGACACGGACACGGTCGCGAAGCCGTCCACATATTCAAACGTGCCGACCCCGCCGGCCGACTGCGCGATGCGCAGCCGCTCCTCGGTCCGCTTGCGATCGGTGACGTCGACCAGGAAGCCGGTGAAGCGCACCGGAGCATCCTGCGCGTCGAACTCGGTCCGGCCGCGGCCGTGCATCCACCGCACCGACCCGTTGGCGGCGACGATGCGGAACTCCTTGGAAAAGGTTTCGCTGCCCGCGACCATGCCGGCGACGGCAATGCGCATCCGGGCGCGATCATCGGCATGGATGGCGGTGAAGAAAGCGGCGGTGGGCAGGCCACGCGCGGCCTCCTCCGCGTCCAGGCCGTGGAGATCCGCGAAGGCCGCGTCCGTATACAGGCGCTCGCCCGCAATGTCCCAGTTCCAGCCGCAGCCGGCGCCGGTTTCCGGCGGCCGCCGATCCTGCGCCGCTGATCCGCCGCCGCCTGTCTCCACCGCCATCATGTCAGAGGTCGTCGCCGGCGACGCGCTGGATGAACTCGCCCAGCAATTCGCGCAGGGTGGCGAGCGAGGGCAGGTCCATCACCATCGCGATATAGCCGCGAATGTCCCGCTTGCGGACGGAGAAGTCGATGTAGAGGAACAGCACCAGCCCCCCCGACGATCCCTCACCCGCGCCGAACAGGGTGGTGCCGCTGCCCCTGAACACTTCGGGGATGGTCATGGTCAACGACCGCTTGAGCATGTTGGCGATGGTGGCAAGGCAGCTGTTGAGGATGACGTTGCCGGTTTCGGCCAGCGCCTCCCGCTCCATCTCCCGCACCTCCTCGGGTCCGAGTTCGTCGCCGGTGACGGCGCGGACCAGTTCCAGGCTGTTGCTTTCGGGGAAGATCAGCAGCGCGCGGCCGCAAAAGGGGCCGGTGAAATCCTGCCGCACCGCGACCAGTTCGCTCACCTCGCGCTCGCCGATCAGGCGAGCGGCGCGGTCCTGGCTCACCACCTCGATCGAGGGGACGGACAGCAGCACCTGATCCGCGACCATCTTGCGCAGGCTGCTGGCGGCGCGGCTGACGCCGATATTGACGATCTCGGTCAGCGCATCGCGCTCAAGCTCGCCCAGCACGATCTCCGACACGATTACCCCTTTGATCGCAGGCGCAACGCCGCGCCCGAAAGAAAGCCGCGCAGCCCTTCGCTGGTCACCGGCTTGGGCACGAAGGTGGCGCCGATGTCACGCGCGCGGGCGATGATCTCGTCCTGGATGTTGGCGGTGACGATCGCGATCGGCATGTCGGGATGACGCGCGCGCAGTTCCGCCGCGAGTTCCAGCCCGTCCATCTCCATCATGTTGAAGTCGAGCAGCGCCAGATCCGCCGGCTGCGCGTCGAGCAGGGCCAGCGCCTCGGCGCCGCCACCCGCCTCCACCTTCTGCCAATCGGGCTGAAGCTCGGCCAGCGCCTTGCCGGCCACGATCCGGGCCAGCTTGCTATCGTCGACGATCAACACCTTCACGGTCATTGCATACTCCGCACGGGATCCTGATGCGGACCCGCATAATCGGCCGACCTTAACGCTTTGATGCCCTCCCCGACAGGGGCTTGCAGCAGCGGCGCGACGTGGGCGCGGAGGAACGGGTCCGCCACCTGCCCCACCACGGGCATGCAGGCCGCGAGCAGCAGCTGCACCAGCGCGCCGTGCAGCCGGGTGGCGGCGGTCCAGTCCACCATGCGCGCGCCGGCTTGCAGCGCCAGCAGCAGGGGTTCGGCATCCTCCACCAGGCATGGCCCCGACAGGATCACGCGGTCGCCCTCCACGCGCACGGTCATCCGACCAGCTCCGCCAGATCGAGCACGAGCAACACCCCTCCATCGGCCAGCAGGGTGGTGCCGGCGACGTACAATGCGCCGGAAAGGAGCCCGCCCCGTGGGCGGACGATGCTTTCCACCACCTGTTCCAGCCCGTCCACCTCCCACGCGATCGGGCCGTCGGCGGTGTCCGTCACCAGCAGGCGGAGCGGGTCCGCACCCGCGCCGGTTCCGCCCAGCGCCTCCGCCAGTCCGAGTACCGGGACGGTGCGGTCGCGCAGCACGCAGGCGCGGCCCGCGCCCACGTCCGTCAATCGGTCGCGCCCGATCCGCACAACCTGGCGGATCTGGTCGAAGGCGATCCCGTAGCGTTCGCTGCCCGCCCGGACGATCAGCAGCCGGGTGGTGACGGCATGGACCGGAAAGCGCAGGGTGATGCGCGTGCCCTGGCCGACCGTGCTGTCCACCTCCAGCCGCCCTCCGAGCCGATCCACCGTCGCGCGGACCGAGTCCATGCCGACGCCGCGCCCGGAAATGTCGGTCACGTCGGATGCGGTGGAGAAACCGGGAGCAAAGATCAGGCCGCGCGCCTCCGTGTCCGACAGCGCGGCGGCGGCATCAAGGGAGAGCAGGCCGCGCTCGGCCGCAACCCGGCGGATGCGGTCGGGGTCGATGCCCCGGCCGTCATCCGCCAGCGTGATCGCCACCTCGCCGCCCCGGGGCGTGGCGGTGAGACCGACCCGTGCCTCGGCGGGCTTGCCGGCGGCGGCGCGGACGGACGGGGGCTCGATCCCGTGGTCGATCGCGTTGCGGAGGAGGTGCAACAGCGGCTCGAACACGCCATCGGCTATGTCCTTGTCGACCTCCAGCCCCTCGCCCTGGACCGTGAAGCGGACCGGCTTGCCGAGTTCGTCCGCGATCTGGCGGGCGAGGCGGGGCAGGCGCTGGAGCCCGGTGCCGAGGGTGACCAGGCGCAGCGCGGTGGCGGAGCGGCGCAGCCGGCCGAGCGCGCGGTCGAGGCCCGCATGGCTCAGCCGGATCGCGGCGGCGAGTTCGGGATCGGCGCGCTCCGCCTCCGCCGCCAGCGCGGTGAGGGCGTTCGCGGCGGTGACGAGTTCGCCCACCTCCTCGCTCAGCCGGTCGAGCCGGGTGCCGTCCACCCGGATCGTGCGGGCGGACGGCGCCGGGGTGGGTGGCGCGGGCACGGCGGGCGACGATGGCGGGTCGATCGTGGCGATGCTGATCTGGTCGGGCACGAACCGGAAGGCGGCGCGCACCTCTTCCGCCGCGGCGGTGCTGATCCCCTCCAACGCCATGACGCAGCGGAACGGGTCCCATGTGTCGAGGGTGGGCCAAGGCTCGGCAGGCAGCACCGCCAGGCGGAGCAGGCCGGGCATGGCGGCGACCAGCGCCAGCGGATCGTCGCCCCGGAAGAAGCATTGCGCGTCGGGCCGGTAGCGGAAGGCGGTGAGCGACCCGGCAACGGCGGCGACCGTCGGCGCCTCCCGTTCGCGCAGCATATCGAGCCAGGACCGGGGCGCAGGCGCGGCATCCTCCCCCCGCAGGGCGGCGAGGAGGTGCTGGGCCACCTCCATCGATGCCGGAACCTCGCCCCCCTGCTCCATCGCGTCGATCCAGCGATCGACCTGATCCACGCAGGCCAGCACCGCCGCGACCTGTCCGCCGGCCAAGGGGCGGCTGGCCTTGCGCGCGGCGGACAGCACATCCTCGGCCGCGTGGAGGATGCGCTCCGCCGGCTTCATGTCGAAGATCGCGACTGAACCCTTGAGCGTGTGCACCGCCCGGAACAGGCGGTCGATCGCCGTGGCGTCGCCGGGATGGACGGCGAGCAGGCCCAAGGCGGCCTGCGCCTCCGCCACCAGTTCGCGCCCTTCGATCAGGAATTGTTCGAGCAGTTCGTCCATCACGGCTTCCGATAGACGATTGCGTCCGCCAGACGCAGCAGGATGAAGCGTTCGTCGATGCGCGCCATGGATTCGCTATGCCCCAGGCAGAGGAAGCCGCCGGGATTGAGCGCATCGAACAGGTTGGCGGCCGCCGCCGCGCGCGACGCTTCGTCGAAATAGATCAGCAGGTTGCGGCACAGCACGACGTCGAACCTGCCCTGCGCCGCGACGCTTGCGGAATCGATGATGTTGGCGGCGGTGAAGTGCACGGATTCGCGCAGATCGGCGATGATCCGGCGGCGGTGGCGGTGTTCGGCCTCAAAATAGAGGTCGACCAGCGCCGGCGGCATGCGGGACAGGGCGCGCCTGCCGTAACAGCCGGCCCGTGCCTGCTCGACGGCATGGGTGTCGATGTCGGAGCCGACGATCTCCACATTGTAGGCATCCACCAGCCGCCAGTTTTCCAGCAGCCAGATCGCGATGGAATAAGGCTCCTCCCCGGTCGAGCAGGGCAAGGACCACAGCCGCACGAGGTCGCCCGGGCGGCGGCGTTCGATGATGCGGGGCAGCAGGTCCCTGGCGAGGGCCGCGAACTGATAGTCCTCGCGGTAGAAATAGGTTTCGTTGACGGTGCAGGCGTTGATCAGCGCCTGCCGCTCCGCCGCATCGCTGGCGAGCAGGGCGAGATATTGGCGCATGTCCGCCGCGCCCGAATGCCGCACCCGTTCCGCCACGCGCCGTTCGATATAATAATGCTTGTTGTCGCGGAACGTCATGCCGGTCCAGCGATAGAGCAGGTCGGTCACGCGCCGGAAATCGTCGGCGGACAGGCTTGCGGGGGGCGGCCCGCCCCCACCGATCGGCTGGCTCATCCGGCGAGCGTCGCCAGCAGGCGCGCGATGCCGTCGAGGGGCGTGACGAAGTCCGCGCCGCCGCCACGGACCAGCGCGCCGGGCATCCCCCAGATCACCGCCGTCTCCTCCGCCTCCGCCACGGTGCGGCCGCCTTTGGCCTTCAACTCCGTCATCGCCGCCACCCCGTCCGTTCCCATTCCGGTCAACAACACGCCAACCAGGCGTTCAGGGGCGACGATGCCTAGCGCGCTGGCGACCATGCGGTCGACGCTGGGGTGCCAGTGATGGTCCGGGCTGCCGGGCGCGGGCATGGCGGCGACCGCGCCCTGACGGCGGCTGATCAGGACGTCGCCGTCGCCGCGCGCGATATAGGCGCGGCGGGGCTGGAGGATCGTAGGGCCGGTCAGTTCCTCCACACCGATCGCGCATATGCGGTCGAGCCGACGGGCGAGCGGCCCGGTGAAGCTGGCGGGCATATGCTGGGCGATCACGATCGGGCTGGCGAAGCCGGCGGGCAATGCGGGCAGGATCGCGTCCAGCGCGGGCGGGCCGCCGGTGGAACAGCCGATCAGCACCAGCCCGCCCTGAACCGGACGGCCTTGCGGCGGTGCGGGTCGGGGAACGGGGTCGGTCGGGTGGCCGGCCAGGGCGCGCGCGCGGTGAAGGCGCACCCGCTCGGCCAGGCGGGTGGTGCGCGACAGGCGGACACCGGCGGCGGCGCGCACGGTGGACACCATTTCCTCGGCCGCCGCCGGCAATTCGAGCGACAATGCGCCCCGTGGCTTGGGCACGAACGCCACCGCGCCGAGCGCCATCGCCTCCACCGTCTCCTCCGCCCCTTCGGTGGTCAGGGCGGAGACCATCACCACCGGGCAGGGCCGCTCCACCATGATGCGGTCGAGACAGGCCAGGCCGCTCATGCCGGGCATGGTGATGTCGAGCGTGACCACGTTCGGCCGGAAGACGGGCAAGGCGGCCAGCGCCTCCTCCCCGCTGCGCGCCACCGCGACCGTGAAGTCGCCCGCGCCCCGGAACAGATCGGTCAGCAGCAGCCGGACCAGCGGCGAATCATCGACGATCAGCAGCCGGATCATGCCCGCCGCGCCATTCAGCGGACCCGCTCCGCGACCGGATCCCGCCCGGTCCGGCCGAGCAGCGCGTCGGGGGAGGCGACCAGCAGGGTGCGGGCGCCGTCGTCCAGCCGGATGACGCGGCGAAACAAGGCGCCCTGTTCGGCCGCGAGCGGCGGCGCGGGGGCGATGGCGGCGACCGGCACCGCCAATACTCCGCTCACCGCATCGACCAACAGCCCGGCGCGGAGATCCCGCGTGCGGGTGACGATCACGCGCCGGGTGGCGGCGGTGACGGGCGTGCCGCCGAAGCAACGGCCTTGGTCGATCACCGGCAGGACGCGCCCGCGGAGGTTCATCAGGCCACGCAGGACATCCGGGGCACGGGGCACACGGGCGAGCTGCTGCGGCATGGTCGCGACCTCCTCCACCGCCGCGATCGGCAGGGCATATTCGGTCGCGCCGATGCGGAAGAAGAGAAAGCGTTCGGGCGCCGCCGCCGGCCCTGCGACCGACACCTCCCCCGAGGCGGCGGAGGCGTGCAGCAGGCGCGCCGCCTGATCCTCTGCCAGCAGCTGCTCCGCCGCCAATAGGGGGATGAGCCGGGTGCCGTCGGCGACGCGGCAGATCGCCTGGATGCGCGCCGCGCCCCGGCTGCGTTGCAGCATGGCGGGCACGGGATCGATCAGCCGTTTCGCCACGCGCAGCACCTGCCCGGTCGCATCGACCACCAAGCCGACCCGGTGCGCGCCGATCCTGGTCACCACCACCCGCGCCCGTTGCGCCGCTCCGCCCGGGGCCAAGCCGAGCAGGGCAGCCAGCGACAGCAAGGGCAGCGTGGCTCCGCGATGCGCGATCGTGCCGAGCGCGACCGGATCGGAACCGGGCGGGGCGGCATGGTGGGGTGACAGGCGCAGAACCTGATCCACCTGCGCCACGGGCAGCGCATAATCCTGTCCGCCGACCACCAGGCCGAGCAGGGCCACCACCTGTTCCTTCGCATGCGCCTCTACGGGATCGATGCGGGCAGGCACGCGTGGCCGGGGAGGCGCGATGCCGAGCCGAGCGGCCAACAGCGCCACGATCTCGGCGGAGCGATCCCCCCCCGCCCCGCTTGCGACCAGCGCGCCCACATCCTCCACCAGCAGCCCGCAAAGCGTGGCGCCGTCCAGCAGCACCATGCGGCCGTTACGCCCGCACGGACGGTCGAGCAGGGCCGCCAGGCTGACGACCGGCACGACCGCGCCGTCGATATTGGCCAGCCCCTTCAAGGCGGGCGGCGCCAGCGGCACGGGGGTAAGCCGGGGCGGGCGGACGACACCTCGCACCGCCGCCGCGGCCACCGCCACCCGCTCGCCGCCCGCGATCAGGGTCAGCGTGGCGGCGCTGCGTGCAGTGGTTCCAGCGGGGGACACCGGCGTCAGGCGTCCGCGCGCTGGAGCGTTCCGGCAAGCGAGGCGATCTCCTCGATGGTGGCGGCCAGCGCCTCCGCGCCCTGCGCCTGCTCGGCGGCGGCCCTGCCCGCCTCGCGCGCGGCGACCCGCGCCTGCTCGGCCGCGCCGGCAATCTGTTCGGTGCCGAGGCGGATTTCGCGGACGGAGGTGAGCGCGCGGTCCGCTCCGGCCTCGATCGCTTGAACGGCGGCGCGGGTTTGGGCCAATTCGTCCAGCACGTTGCCGAGCCGGTCGGCCACCACCCGGCTGCGGCCGACCTCCACCTCCGCCGCCGACGCGATCTGGTCGAGGTCGCGTTCCAGCCTGGTGATGCCGTCCTGGATGGCGCGGACCCCGCCCCTGGCGCGTTCGGCGCGCGCCGCCGCGTCATGGGCGAGCTTGCGAATATCGGCGGACACCGCCGCGAAGCCGCGCCCGACCTCGCCCGAGCGGGTCGCCTCCACCGAACCGCTGACCGCGAGCATCCCGGTCTGCACCGCCAGCAAGGCGAGCGCGTCCGTGACCCGCTCGATCCTGCGACTGGCGTCACGCAGCGCGGCGAGGCGTTGCAGCACGTCGCGGGTGCGGCCAAGCGCGGCCGCGACGCCATCGGCCAGGCCGGACACGATCCGACGTCCGTCCGCGGCGGACGCGACGACGCCGTCCAGCCGTTCGGCGGTATGGCGGGCGATCGCCTGCGAGCGTTCGGCGCTCGCCTCGATCAGGCTCATCGCGCTGTGCGCCTGGATGGTCGCGGCGGCCTGCGACTGGGCGCCGCGCCCGATCTGGTCCACGGCGACCACGATCTCGGTCGCGGCGCCTGACAATTGCTGCACCGTGGCCGACAATTGCTCGGCGGCGACGGCCACCTGCTCCAGCGCGGCGTGATCCCGCCCGCCCTCGCGCAGGGCCGCCGCCAGATCGCCCAGGGATTCGGCGGTGTCCTGGCTTTGGTCGAGCGATTGGGTCTGTTGCGCGATCGCCTGCTGCGCCTCGGCGGCGGCGGCGGACTGCTCCTCTGCGGCGGTGGCGACCACCTCGGCGCCGCGCTCCGCATCGCGCGAGGCGGTTTCGATCTCGGCGGCGGCGAGTACGATGTCCCCGACCCCGCCCGCCAGCGCGGCCAATTCCTGGCGTGAGGCGTCCAACTGGACCAGCACCGCGCGGGCGGAGGCCGCCTCACGCTCGCCCACGGACGCGGCGGCGCGGGTGTCGGCGGCAATGTGCTTCACCTCGGTGGCTGCGGCCTGGGCCAGGGCGCTGATGTCGCGCGCGCTGGTTTCGGACGATCCCGCGAGCAGGCGCACCTCGTCCGCGACGATGGCGAAGCCACGCCCCTCCTCGCCCACCCGTGCCGCCTCGACCGCCGCGTTGAGCGCGAGCAGCCCGGTTTCTTCCGCCGTCTCGGCCACGGTGCGGCCGATCTCGCTCAGGTCGGCCGCACCCGATTCCAGCAATCCGATCAGATCGACCAGCCCCAACTGACGCCGCGCATTGAGCTCCACTGCGGCGGCGGAGCCATCGATCTGCGTGCCGACCTCACCATAGGCCGACCGCACCGCGTCGGCCCTGCGGCGCGACAGTTCGGCGCGTTCGCTGGCATCGCGGAAGGTGGCATTGAGGACGGCGATGGTGCCGAGCGATTCCTGCGCGGCCCCAGCCGCTTCCTCCGCGCCGCTCGAAATCTGCTCCATCGCGCGCTGCAATTGGGTGGAGGCGGCGGACGCCTGGATCAGGCCGGCGGCGAGTTCGCCTGTCGCCTGGTCGATCCGCTCGGCCGGAGTGGATGCGCGCTGCGCCCGGGGACGTCGCGGCGCCGCCTGCTGTTCCGCTGCCACCGGTGCATCCCCGCTTTGGCCGGAGCCGGCACGCGCGCCAAGAGCGGACTTCTTCACTAGCGCCATGGATCGTCTCTCTTGCCGTGTGGTGGCGGGCATAGAGGAGCCGTCCGGCAACGCAACATGGATGGGGCGGCGACGGGTCAGCCTGTCCGGCCCGGTGAGCGGGTCCGGTCAAAGGAGGGTCAGCGGATGCTGGGTCGCCACATCGCGCGGGAGGGCTTCACCAGTTGCGGCTGCGGGTTGCCGCCGACCGGCTTGCGGGCGGAACGGGGATCGACCGGCGCGTCGAAGGCGATGCCGAGCCGGCCGCCGGCGATCCAGGCGATCTTGCCGTCGACCTGGCCGATGCCGCGCAGCTCCACCTGGATCGCGTCACCGCGCAGGAAGGTGACCGGGGATTCCGCCATCAGTCCGCCGCTGGACAGGTTGCGCACCTTGACCGACACGTCGGGTCCGCCGGCACGCCGCAGGATCGCCATCAGGAACATGCTGGCCCTCGGCTCCGAACGCACATCCGCGTAGCGGGCGTCTTCGTCCTCCTGGACGTCCGGACTGACCGACTCTTCCACCACAAACCTCTCAAGGCTACCGAGTGGAAGGCATTGCCCCCGAAATGGCTTAAAAGTGATTAACGCACTCTCCGTTACGGTTTGTTCACCGTAGCAGCATCATTCCTCGCGCGAGATCTTCTCGTGGCGCTCGTGCCGCTCCTGCGCCTCGACCGTCATGGTCGCGACCGGCCGCGCTTCCAGCCGGGCCAGCGAGATGGGATCGCCCGTCACCTCGCAATAGCCATATTCGCCTTCGTCGATGCGCCGAATGGCGGCGTCGATCTTGGAAATCAGCTTGCGCTGGCGGTCGCGGGTGCGAAGCTCGATCCCCCAATCGGTTTCGGACGATGCGCGATCGGTGACGTCGGGTTCGCGCAGGGAGTCGATCTGAAGCTGGGCCAGCGTCCCCTGGGATTCACGAAGGATGGACTCCTTCCAGTCGAGCAGCTTGTGGCGAAAATAGGCCTGCTGCTTCTGGTTCATGAAAGGCTCGGACGGAGAAGGCCGATAATCGGCCTCCAGAACATAGTCCTCACCAGCCTCGTCGATCTCGCTCACCGCAGTCGCCATGAACTTTCCGCCCCCCGGCGGAGCACGAGCCCTGGCTCATGCCCCTCGCCGGGGGGCGCTATACGCATGCGACTGATCCACGGCAAGACGGCGGAGCGCAACGGCCTATCGCAAACGCTCCACCTGCCCGCCATGCCGTTAGTCGGCGCCGCCGCCCTGCGGCTGGGCGGCCTTCACCGCCGCGTCCAGCTGCGCCGCGGTCATGCCGATGGTCAGGCCACCGGTCGCGCCCTTGGCAAAGGCATTCTTGGGCAGCACCGCCTGGGACCCGCTGGCGAGCTTCACCGTCACCTGATCGCCACTGACGCTCTCCACCGTGCCGACATTGGCGCCGGCGGAATCGGCAATGGCGCCGCCGACGGCGAAGTCGGGCACGGCGGCGGCCGCGGCGGAACTGACCGCCTGTTCAAGCTGCGCCTTGGTCATGCTGATCGCCACGCCCGCGTCGCGCTTGGCAAAGGCGTTGAGCGGCAGGGTCGCCTTGGCGGTGCCGGTGGAGACCACCGCACCCTGCGGCGTCACGGATTCGATGGTGCCGACCGGGGCACCGCTGGCGTCCACCACGGCAGTGCCGGGGGTCACGGACACGGCGCTGGCCGCGCCGCCGGTCTGGGCATTCGCCTGTTGCGTCGGCTGGGCCGGCGCGGTCTGCGCCAGTGCCGGAGCCGCCGCCAAAGCCGAACCAACCAGCAACAGAGTGAAATACTTCATGCGAAACTCCTTGTGTCAGTTCAGTAACGATCGGGCCTATGTGCCGACATGATGCCACGATCCGTCCAGTCCAGAGCCGGCAGCGACGACTCGTGCCCTCAACAGGACGATATGTGCGTCAGGCTTCGTAGTTCATCAGTGCCGCCTCGATCCGATCCACGGGATGGCCGGTCAGATCCTTGGCGATCTCCGCCGTGATCTTGTCCTGGACATGCTTGCCGTAATGCTTGCGCAGCTCGCCCAGCGTCTTGGGCGACGCGACCACGATCAGGTTCTGGAACTCGCCGGCCAGCGCCGCACTGTTGATCCGCTCCGCCGCCTCGGCCGCGAAGCGATCCTCCGCCTGCTGGTGAAAGTCCGTCTCGCCGATCGAGGCGCCACCGGGGCCGCCGGGGATGCCCGGCTTCTGACCGGCCGTGTCCGTCTTGATGTCGCGGTCATACGCATCCGCCTGCTGCTCGGCGGCGACGACCTGGAGGTTCGGCGCCTCCGCGTCGCCTTCGTTGCGGAAGAACAGCATCTTCGCCCCGTCGGCCACCAGCACATAGCTGTCATGGGGAACGCGCATCGACATACTCCTTCTGTTCGTTCTGTCCCCGGACCAACGCGAGGCGGCGCGACGGGTTGCAGCTTGCATGGGCCACGGCCGCCCGCCATTAGGCTGGCCCCATGCACGATATCCGCGCAATCAAAGACGATCCGGCCGCGTTCGACGCCGGCCTTGGCAAGCGTGGCCTGGCGCCACAGGCGGCGACCCTGCTGCAACTGGACGAGGCGCGCCGATCGCGCATCTCCGAAGCGCAGGGCCTGCAGACCCGCCGCAACGAAGCCTCCAAGGAGATCGGCAAGGCCAAGGCCACCAAGGATGAGGCGGCGGCACAGGCGCTGATGGCTGAGGTCGCCGGGCTGAAGGACCGCATGGCCGTGCTGGACAAGGACGCGGCCGAGGCGGCGACGGCGCTGGACCAGGCGCTGGCCGCCCTCCCCAACCTGCCCGCCGACGACGTGCCGGCGGGCGAGGACGAGGACGGCAATGTCGAGCAGAAGAGGTGGGGCACGCCCCGCGCCTTCGCCTTCGCGGCGCGGGACCATGCCGATATCGGCCCGGCGCTGGGCCTGGATTTCGAGGCGGGCGCGCGGCTTTCCGGCGCGCGCTTCACCGTGCTGCGCGGCGGGGCGGCGCGGCTGCACCGTGCGCTGGGCCAGTTCATGCTGGACCGCCACACGAGCGAGAATGGCTATGCCGAAACCGCCACCCCCGTGATGGTACGGGACGAGGCGATGTTCGGCACGGGCCAGCTGCCCAAGTTCGCCGAAGATTCGTTCCGCACCACCGACGGCCGCTGGCTGATCCCCACCGCCGAGGTGAGCCTGACCAACCTGGTTCGCGAGCAGATCCTGGCGGAAACGGCGCTACCGATCCGGCTGACCGCGCTGACCCAATGCTTCCGCTCGGAAGCGGGTGCTGCGGGGCGCGACACGCGCGGCCTGATCCGGCAGCACCAGTTCGAGAAGGTGGAACTGGTGTCGATCTGCACGGCCGAACAGGCGGCGGACGAGCATGAGCGCATGACCCGCGCGGCCGAGGGCATATTGGAGGCGCTGAACCTGCCCTATCGCCGGATGCTGCTGTGCGACGGGGACATGGGCTTTTCCGCGCGGCGGACCTACGATCTGGAAGTGTGGTTGCCGGGTCAGGACCGCTATCGCGAGATTTCCAGCTGCTCCAGCTTCGGCGAGTTCCAGGCGCGGCGGATGGATGCGCGCTATCGTCCGATTCTTGCCGGGGTGAAGGGCAACACAGCTTTCGTCCACACGCTCAACGGATCGGGGCTGGCGGTCGGCCGCACGCTGGTGGCGGTAATCGAGAATTATCAGGAAGAGGACGGATCGGTGACCGTGCCGGACGTGCTGCGGCCTTACATGGGCGGGATCGACCGGATCGGGGCGCTGGCCTGATGCGTATCCTGGTCACCAACGACGATGGCATCGGCGCGGCCGGCATCCACCTGCTGGAGGAGGTTGCGCGCGGCTTTTCCGAGGACGTCACCGTGGTCGCGCCGGCGGAGGAGCAATCGGGCAAGGGCCGCTCGCTGACGATCAGCCAGCCGATGCGGCTGCGGACCTTCGACGACCGTCACCATGCGGTGACGGGCACACCGACCGACGCCGTGATCGCGGCACTGGCGCTGATCATGAAGGACAATCCGCCCGACCTGATCCTGTCCGGCATCAATCGCGGGTCCAACCTGGCCGAGGACGTCAGCTATTCCGGCACGGTCGCGGCCGCGATGGAGGGCGCGCTGGCCGGCATTCCCGCGATCGCGCTGAGCCAGGTCGATGCGCGGCCGGGCATGGGCGACACCGTCCCCTTCTCCGCCGCGGAAGCCTGGGCCAGGACCGCACTGGAGCCGCTGATCGCGGGTCTCGGCGACTGGACGCCCAACACGCTGGTCAACATCAACTTCCCGGCGATCGATCCGGAGGCGGTGAAGGGCATCCGGGTCGTGCGCCAGGGCCTGCGCGATTATGGCGACCCGCAGCTGGAGAAGAGCACCGACCCGCGCGGCTATGATTATTACTGGCTGAACGTGGGCCGGGTGAAGCACCAGAGCGTCGCCACCGACCTGGAATTGTCCGACCGAGGGTATGTCACCGTCACCCCGCTCCACCTCGACATGACCCACGCGGCGTCGATGGCCCGGCTGGAGAGCCTGTACCGGTGAGGACCGGGCTCGCCCCGCTCGCGCTGCTGCTGATCGCGGCGGCGCCGAAGCCGGACAGCGAGCCCCCGCCGGTTTGGGAGGTCAAGGCCGCCACCCCCGCCGCGCGCGACGTGGCGGCGCGGACCTATGTCGTAAAGCCGGGCGAGACGCTGAGCCATGTGGCGATGCGGACCGGCGCCAGCGAGGAGGCGATCGCGCGGGCGAACCGGATCGATCCGCCCTTTTCCGTCTGGAGCGGCCGGCGGCTGAAGATCCCGGCCGGGCGCTATCACACCGTAGGCAAGGGCGAGAGCGGCATCGCCATCGCCCGCGCCTATGGCGTCGACTGGTCGCGCATCGCCACGCTCAACCACCTGAAGGAGCCCTACCTGCTGCGCGCCGGTCAGCGGCTGATGATCCCGAGCAGCAAGGAGGTGGCGAAGATGACGCTGGAACAGCGCGCCGCCGCCTTCACCATCGACATCGACGATCTGGTCACCGGCAGCGAGCCGGCCCTGGCCGAACAGGCGAAACCCGCCGCCCCCACCCGCTCCGCCGCGCGCAAGCTGCCGCCGACCGTTGCGGTGAGCGAGCCGGCGCGGGCCTTTGCCGGCCGCTTCGCCTGGCCGCTGCCGGGCAAGGTGATCGGCCGCTTCGGCCAATATGCCGGCGGCGGGCGCAATGACGGAATCGATATCGCAACCGCGATCGGGATGCCGGTGCGCGCGGCGGCGGACGGGGTTGTGGCCTTTGCCGGTCCGCTCGGCGGGTTCGGCCAGCTGGTCCTGATCCGGCATGGCGAAGGCTGGCTGACCGCCTATGGCTATGCCGACAGGGTGATGGTGCGGCGGGGCCAGTCGGTCAGCCGGGGCGACACGATCGCGCGCGCCGGGGCCAGCGGCAGCGCCCGCCGGCCGCAGCTGCATTTCGAGGTGCGCGAGGGGCGCCGCCCGGTCGACCCCCTCCGCCTGCTGCCGGGGCAGGAATGAGCGGCGGGCGTGGGCGGCCCCGGGCCCCCTCTCCGCTGCGCCGCCGGTCGGCGGTGCCGCCGTGGGTGGCGCTGGCGTGGCGGGTGTTCGCCGCCTTTGCGCTGATCGGCGTGGTGCTGGCGGTCCACTGGTTCGATCGCGTCGGGCTGCGCGACAATGTCGACGGGCATATCAGCTTCATCGACGTCATGTATTTCACCATGATCACCGTCACCACGGTCGGCTTCGGCGACATCGTGCCGGTGACGCCGCGCGCCCGGATGTTCGACACGTTCGTGGTGACGCCGGTGCGGCTGTTCGTGTGGCTGATCTTTCTGGGAACCGCCTATGACTTTCTGCTCAAACGAACCTGGGAGCGTTGGCGCATGGGGGTGATCCAGAAACGGCTGTCGGGCCATGTGCTGCTGTGCGGCTATGGCACCAGCGGCAGCGCGGCGTTGCGCGAACTGGTGGCGCGCGGCACGCCCGCCCAGGACATCGTCGTTATCGACGAAGGGGCGAACGCCATCGCCGCCGCCGAAACCTGCGGCGCGAACGTGCTGGAGGGCGACGCCACCCGCAACGTCACGCTGGAGGCAGCGCGGATCGCCACCGCGCGATCGGTGATCGTGTCGGCGGGGCGCGACGACACCTCCATCCTGATCGTGCTCACCGCGCGGCGGCTGGCGCCGGACGTGCCGATCAGCGTGGTGATCCGCAACGAGGACAACGAGGCGCTGGCCCATCAGGCGGGCGCCAACACCGTCATCAATCCCGCCCACTTCGCCGGCCTGCTGCTCGCCGGATCGACCCACGGCCAGCATCTGGCCAACTACCTGTCCGACCTGGCGGCGGCGCATGGCGAGGTGGCGCTGCACCAGCGCGACGCGAGCCCGGACGACTTTGGCAAGCCGCTGGCCCACATCGCCACCGGCCTGGGCGTGCGCCTGTATCGCGGCGGCAAGGCGTATGGCTTCTGGCAGATCGAGGCCGCGCGGATCGAGCCGGGCGACCAGATCGTGGAAATCGTGCCGCAGATGGGCGACCCGCAATCATCGGCCACCGATTAGGCAAATCCGCCGGACAGGCGTAAGATCCGGCGTCGGCGCCGACTCGTCCCTACAGGCATGACGCCGGCTGACAGCAGGTCGACCGCTGCCGCTTGTGGAGCGAGAGGAGGCTTGGCCATGCGCGCCCGGACCGACGACCGAACCTATTTCCAGCAGCGCGCGGCGCAATGCCGGACCCAGGCCGAACAGGCGCGGGATCCGGCGGTGCGCCAGATTCACCTGCTATTCGCCGCCGCTTACCAAGAGCGCGCGCAGGCGGAGGAACCCGAACCCGCAATGGCTGCGTGAGGGGCGCGGCGCGGTTCAAGGGGGTGGCCTAAGCTGGGTGCCGCCCGGAGTGAGTCGCGCTTGATGGACCGGCGTCGGCTCAACGACTGCGGAACGCCATGGTGGCGCGATGCGGGGTCCGGTCGGTTCAGCTGATCTTTATGCTCCCGCGAAGGCGGGAGCCAGGGGCGTGAGGACGTCGTCAGGACACACGTCGTCAGGAACACACGTCGCCAGGACACACGTCGTCAGGACACAGGGCCCCCGCCTCCGCGGGAGCACAGATTGCTTTAACGGTGGAGGGGCGATCCCGTCCCCGCAATGCAAGGTTCGGTTCTCCTCAGATAACCTCGCTGCTCCCGCAAAGATGGGAACCTAGGACTGGGAAGACGTCGCCGGGAACACAGGGCTCCCGCCTTCGCGGGAGAACAAGCTTGCGTTGACGTGGCGGGGGCGATCCCGCTTCGGTGCCTGGCTCCAGTCCCTAGTAAGCGCGGGCGACGGCGAACTCGACCGCTTCGACCAGGGCGGCCTTGGCCTGTCCGCCCGGAATCGCCGACAGGGCATCGATCGCGCGCTGGCCGTAGAGGCGGGCGCGGGCGTTGGTGTCGGCGATGGCGCCGGCGCGGTTCAGCAGGTCGGTGGCGTGGGCCAGGTCGGCGTCCGACGTGCGATGCCCCTCCATCGCCTCCCGCCAGAAGCGGCGTTCGGCGTCGTTGCCGCGCGCATGGGCCAGGATCACGGGCAACGTCACCTTGCCGTCGCGGAAATCGTCGCCGGCATCCTTGCCCATCGTCTTGTCGTCCGACGCATAATCGATCGCGTCGTCCACCAGCTGGAACGCGATGCCGAGATTGCGGCCATAGGCGTCCAGCGCCTGTTCGCATTCGTCCGACCGTTCCGCCACCACCGCCGCGATCCGGCAGGCGGCCGCGAACAAAGCCGCCGTCTTGGCGCCGATGATGTCGAGATAGCGTTCCTCGCCCGTCTCGATTCGGCGCTGGGCGGTCAACTGGTTGACCTCCCCTTCCGCGATCACCGCGCTGGCGTTGGACAGGATGCGCAGCACGCGCAGGCTGCCATCCTCCACCATCAGCTCGAACGCGCGGCTGAACAGGAAATCGCCCACCAGCACGCTCGCCGAATTGCCCCAGATCAGGTTGGCGGTGCGCCGCCCGCGCCGGGTATTGGACCCGTCCACCACATCGTCGTGCAGCAGGGTGGCGGTGTGGATGAACTCCACGGCGGCGGCCAGCTTGTGGTGGCGCGTGCCCTGGTAATCGAGCAGGCGGGCGCAGGCGAGCGTCAGCATCGGCCGCATTCGTTTGCCGCCACCCGTAATCAGGTGACCGGCCAGTTCGGGGATGAGCGGCACATCCGACTGCATCCGCGCCAGAATGACGCTGTTGACCTGATTCATATCCGCCGTGACCAGCCCGATCATGGGATCGAGCGAGGGCGGCGTTTCGCGATGAAGCGGCGTGACCGTTGCCATGGGTCGGCCCTGTAGGCGCTCGCACGCGCCATGCGCAAGCGCATGGGTTGCGTCACACGGTCCCCGCCCGCAAGAAGGCGCCGATCCAGCAAGGGGAACGACGTGGCCGACGCACAGCTCGACGAATATCGCCAAAGCATCGACAATATCGACGCCGCGCTGATCTTCCTGCTGGCGGAACGGTTCAAGGTGACGCAGGCGGTGGGACGGCACAAGGCGGCGGCCGGCCTGCCGCCCGCCGATCCGGGCCGCGAGGCGGCGCAAGTCGCGCGGCTGCGCGCGCTGGCGCAATCGGCCAAGCTGGACCCCGATTTTTCGGAGAAGTTCCTGCGCTTCGTGATCGACGAGGTGATCCGCCACCACGAACGGGTGCGCGACCAAGCCTGATCGGGCCCCTTACAGCAGCCCGAGCGCGCGAAAGCTGCTGACCCGATCGCCCGCAAAGATCAGGTGGTCGATCAGGTGGAAGTCCAGCGCACGCGCCACATCCGCCAGCCGGCGGGTGGCCGCGCGATCGGCGGCACTTGGCTCCGGATCGCCGGACGGATGGTTATGCGCGACGATCAGTCCGCTCGCGCGCAGGCGAAAGGCTTCCTCGAAAATGCGGGGCAAGGGCAGGTCCACCGCGCTTGCGCTTGCGTCAGACATGAGGCGCAGGCCGAGCAGACGCGCGTGTCGGTTCAGAAAGGCAAGGCATAGCCGTTCGTGGGTCAAACCGTCGAACAGATCGGCGAATAGCCCCACGGCGACGCGAGTATCCGCGACCTCCACGCTGATGCTGTGGGGAACACAAAGCACGCATTACCGCATCCTGGCCGATGGCAATCCGTCCAAGAGCAACCCGGTCCGGTTTGCGGGAGATCCTGGCCGGTTCATCCGAAATGGATCAGTATCATTGGCCTGATGGCCCGATCCGGCTAATCCGTGATCCCATGCATTACGAGCAGCCCTATCTCGATCTCGTCCGAACCGTGTGGGAGACGGGTGACGAGCGGAGCGACCGCACCGGCGTCGGCACGCGATCGCTGTTCGGGGCGACCATGCGGTTCGACCTGCGCGGCAATGCCATGCCCTTGCTCACCACCAAGCGGGTGGCGTGGAAGGTGGCGGCGCGCGAATTGCTGTGGTTCCTGAGCGGATCGACCAATATCCGCCCGCTGGTGGCGGACAAGGTGCATATCTGGACCGACTGGCCGCTCGCCCGCTACCGCGAGGCCACCGGCGAGAACATCGACCGCGATGCGTTCGAGGCGCGCATCCTGGCGGACGAGGATTTTGCGGCCGAATGGGGCGAACTCGGCCCGGTCTATGGCAAGCAGTGGGTCGACTGGCCGCATTACGAGGCCGCCGACATACCGGGCCTCTACAAGCCGGGCCCCGGCATCAACCAGATCGCCGCGCTGGTGGAAGGCCTGCGCACCAATCCGGCGTCACGGCGGCACATCTTCACCGGCTGGAACGTGGCGGAGCTGGAGCAGATGGCTTTGCCCCCCTGCCACATGACCTATCAATTCCATGTCAGCGGCAACCGGCTGTCCGGCATGGTATGGCAAAGGTCGTGCGACCTGGGCCTGGGTTTCGCCTTCAACGTCTTTTCCGCGTCGCTGCTGATCGCGATGCTGGCGCAGCAATGCGAGCTGGAGCCGGGCGAGCTGATCTGGAGCGGGGGCGACGTCCACCTCTACCTCAACCACGCCCATCTGGTGGAGGAGCAGCTGTCGCGCACGCCGGAGGGCGCGCCCAAGCTGCACCTGCTGCGCCGGCCGGAGAGCATCTTCGACTATCGGATCGAGGATATTGCGGTGAGCGATTACACACCGCAGGCGCATATCGCCGCGCCGGTCGCGGTCTGAACGGGAGCAGGAACACTGGGCCAGGCACAATGGATCGCGGTCGACTGGGGATCGACCAACCGCCGCGCGTTCGCGATCAACGGCGACGGGGCGGTGGTCGGACGGATGCGCGACGACAAGGGCGTGATCGCGGTGGCGCCGGGCGGCTTTCCGGCGGCGGTGGCGGAGATACGCGAGACGCTGGGCGCGCTGCCGATGATCCTGGCGGGGATGATCGGCTCCACCCGTGGATGGATCGAGGCGCCTTATCTCGACTGTCCGCTCGACCTGAACGGGCTGGCCGCCGGATTGCACGCCATCCCGGACCAGGATTGCTTCATCGTGCCGGGGCTGCGCGACCTGGGCGATGGGCGGGCCGACGTGATGCGGGGCGAGGAGGTGCAACTGCTCGGCGCGATCGCAGCGGGACTGGCGGAGGCGGACGGACTGGCGGCGCTGCCCGGCACCCACGCCAAATGGGTGCGGACGCAAGGCGGCGCGATCACCCGTTTTCACACCACCATCACCGGTGAGCTGTTCTCCCTGCTGCGCGGCAACGGCATATTGGCGAGCCACCTGACGGCGCAGCCCTGCTTCGGCCCGGCCTTTGTCGAAGGGGTGGAGCGGGCGCGCAGGCGGGCTCCGCTGACCGACCTGTTCCATGTGCGGGCCGGCCCGCTGCTGGGCGTGCTGACGGTGGAGGATGCCTCCTCCTATGCCAGCGGGCTGCTGATCGGCAGCGACGTGCTGAGCGGGCTCGACCTGATCGACGGGGATGAGCCGGTGGCGCTGATCGGCGCGCCGGCGCTGACCCGGCTCTATGCCGAGACGTTGCGCGCGTTCGGGCGCGAATCACGGGCGATTGACGGCGACGAGGCTTTCCTTGCCGGCATGACCGCCCTAGCGAGGCATCTGCCATGACCCATTTCGACCATTTCCAGACCCGTTTCCGCGCCTGCCCGCTTGTCGCCATCCTGCGTGGCATCCGTCCCGAAGAGGCGATCGCCGTCGGCGAGGCGCTGGTGGAGAGCGGCATCCGCATCATCGAGGTGCCGCTGAACTCGCCCGAGCCGTTGCGCAGCATCGAGGCGATGGCCCGGCATTTCGGAGCAGAAGCGCTGATCGGCGCGGGCACCGTGCTGGCCGCCGCCGACGTGGCGCGTGTGAAGGATGCCGGCGGCGGGATCGTCGTGTCGCCGTCCGCCGACGTGGAGGTGATCGCCGCCACCGCCGCCGCCGGCCTGGTCTCCGCCCCTGGTTATTTCACCCCGACCGAGGCGTTTGCGGCGCTGAAGGCCGGCGCGCACGTACTGAAACTGTTCCCGGCCGAGGCCGCGAGCCCCGGCGTGCTGCGCGCGCAACGGGCCGTGCTGCCCAAGGATGTGCCGATGCTGGCGGTCGGCGGGGTCACGCCGCAGACGATGGGGCCGTGGTTCGCGGCCGGGGTCAACGGCTTCGGCCTGGGTTCGGCGCTCTACAAGCCCGGCCAGAGCGCGGAGCAGGTCCGCGCCCAGGCGCGGGCCTTTGCCGACGCGCTCGCCGCCGAACCGGCCAAGGCCTGATCGGCCGGTGACCTTGCGTCTTTCGTACCGCAGCGGCGCACTGGGACTTGCGCTTGCGCTCGGCGCTTGCAGCAGCGTGGTTCCGCCGGCGGCACCGCCGCCGCCTGCGCCGTCCGCTGCGCCGGTGCCCACGTCCGCCGCCAAGCCGGCCGACTGGCGCGACGTTCCGCTGACGACCGGCAGATGGAGCTATCGCCAGACCGGCGCGACCAGTGAAGCCGCGTTCGGCACGGTGGGCGCCCCGCCTGTATTCGCCATGCGCTGCGACCGGGCACGGCGCGAGGTGGCGCTGATCCGGCAGGGAGCGATCGAGGGGCAATTGACCATCCGCACCTCCTACGCGGTGCGCGCCTGGCCACTGACGACGGGCGCGGCGACGGTGCGCGCGAGCGATCCGGCGCTGGACCAGATCGCGTTCAGCCGGGGGCGCTTCTCCGTCGATGCGGCAGGCCAGGCGACGCTCTACCTGCCGGCCTGGGCCGAACCGTCGCGCGTGATCGAGGATTGCCGAACCTGAGCAAGGCGCAACATCCTGACGGCGGATATTTGTTTTTCAAGCCTTGTTCTTGGGGCCGGAACAGCCCACTTTCCGGTTGCTCGTCAACTTAGCGAAAGGAGGTGATCCGATGTCTCATGGTTCAGCTTGGGGGTCGGTTCAGTCCGTTCGGGGGACGCGTTTCTAGCGATTGTTAGGAACGCCGGGGTCTCCCGGGCCGGATACCCGGCCGCTGACCCATGTTTGGAAGGGCCGTTCGGTGCAGACCGGGCGGCCCTTCTTTCATATGCGACCTACGGGCATCCCGGGGAGCGTATTTTGCCGACGTCGACACAGTCCCATGCCCTGGCGAGGCGGACGCCGACCGCCAGCGGCATCATCGGCGCTTTGCGTTCGCTGGTCGCAGCGCGGTTTTCGATCGGGCCAGATCGAAGCCGGTCTTGAAGGATCGACGGGGCACATGCACCGCCGACAGTGCGGCCGGCGACTCACGCCATCGCTGCTTCACCGTACCTTTCGCGCGTGAACGGGTTCATGCACAGCTGGAAAATGCAGCGCGCCTGACGGCTAAAAATCGCGCGGGCGGGGCATGACCCCGACCGAGCCCGATCACCGTGCGATGGCAGTTTACGCAAGCGCAACCATCGTCTGTCGCCGCGGCGCAACATATTATCGCGTCCATAGGTCTTGCGCGTGCGACTTTGTTGCGGGTGGGCGCACACGACGCCTGTTCAAGGGCTTGTCAGCAGATCCTCAGCGAGACCGTTGCAGCAAGGCAACAAGTTCTGTTTCGTTTATGTGACATTCATGTTGCGGCGCGGAGAAGCCCCCTCCCCGCGGCTTGCCCGTGGGTATCGCAAAAGGAATAAAGATATGCGTTCGATTGCTCTCGCTGCGCTTGCGGCTGTTGCTGTTGCTGCTCCGGCGGCTGCGCAGGACGGGGCCCCCTTCACCGGTGCGCGCATCGGCGCCACCTTGGGCTATGACAAGGCCCAGGGCCGTGACGGCTTCACCTATGGCGGCGCGTTCGGTTACGACGTCGCGGTGACCCCGAACGTCGTGCTCGGCGCGGAGGGTACGTTTGAGGACACCACCACCAAGTTCGCCGGCACCCACCTGTCGCGCGACGTCGCCATCTCGGCCCGCGCCGGCTATGTGCTGACCCCGCAGATCCTGGGCTTCGCCAAGGTCGGCTACGACACGACCCGCGTCGAGTTCCAGAACGGCACGCACAACAACCTTGAAGGCGTCCGTTACGGCGGTGGCGTGGAATATGCGCTGACCCCGCGCACCTACGTGTCGGCCGAATATCGCCGCACGGAATATGAAGGCAATTTCGGCGGCCGCGATGCCGGCATCGTCGGCTTCGGCGTTCGTTTCTGATCGCCTGAACGATCGTGGGGCCGGGACGCATGTTCCGGCCCTGCTCCCCTCCTAAAACTCTCCCCATTAGCGTTTTGCGACCAGCCAGCCGCCGTCGCTCAACCAGTCGGCCAGCCGGTCGGGCCAGTGCTGGATCGAAATGCGGTCATTGTGCATGGCGAGGTTGAAGCCATGGTCGGTGTCCGCGAACATATGCAGTTCCGCCGACACGCCCGCGTCGCGCAACTGGCCGTAGAGCGCCAGCGATGGCGGCGCGCAGCACGTGTCGACCGATCCGGCGGCGATGAAGGCCGGGGGCGCCCCCGCAACCGCCTTGCCGGGTATGCCGAGCGGCCCCGGATAGACCAGCACTTGAAAGTCCGGCCGGGCGCTTTCACGATCGATCGCGTCGCCAGCGGCCGACGCGGACGGCGCCGGATTGTCGGCCACCAGCGACACCAATTCACCCCCTGCGGAAAAGCCCATGATCCCGATGCGATGGGGATCGACGCGATAGTCGCGCGCATGGGCCCGCACCCAGCGTATCGCCCGCCGCGCATCGGCGGCGGCATCGCCCTCGATCGTGTAGGTTGAGCCGGGCTCCCGGGCGAGGCGATATTTGAGGACGAAGGTGGTGATGCCGTAGCGGTTCAGCGCCCTGGCGGGGACCATGCCTTCGTTCTGGAACACCAGCATGCGATGCCCGCCGCCGGGCACGATGACGATCGCGGCCCCGTTGGCGCGGGCGGGATCGGCGGGGGAGATGGCAAGCGAGGGATTGTGGACGTTGTGCACATAGCTGCCTCCCTCCAGCCGCTCGCTTTCGTTGGCGTGGCCCTCGGACCCCGGCGCGCCGTGCGGCCACAGCGGGATAAAGCTGTCTTGCGCGACGGGCGCTGCGCCGGCCACGGCCGCACAGGCCGACAGCAGAGCCGGAACGGTCCAACGCAGGGTCATGGTCCACACTCCCGATCGCACGCCGCCTTGCCGCCTCTGCCACCGGCGGATCCCTTGCGCGCGCCCTTGCATCAGCCTGGCGCCAGCAAAAGCCACAATCCCGACCTTGGTCGTGCCCCGCCGCCATGGCGAACCCGTGGCATCCAACGTCGTGACGGGCCGTGACAGGATAGAGAACGCCTCCTAAGCTGTCCCGATGCTGCCGGAGAGCAGCGGACTGGAGAAGGACAAGGCTTATGAAACAGCGGCATAGCACCGATCGCGGCACGTCGATCCGGATCATGCGGCGCGGGCGGGCTCGCGCGGGCCTGTGCGTCATTGCCGCGCTTGCGGCCGTGGGTGCCACCGCCGCGCCATCGGCCCCGGCCGATCGTCCGCCGATTACCGGCATATCGCACCTCGCCGTCTATTCGCGCGACATGAACAAGAGCGAGCAATTCTACGTCCACGTGCTTGGCGCCCGCAAAGATGCGGATCCCGAAAATGCAAAGGGCGTGCGTTATTACCTGAGCGCGCGCCAGTTCGTGGAGGTGTTGCCCGCGCCGCCGCAGCAGAGGGCGAGCATGTTGGCCCATGCCGCATACCAGACCGCCGATGCGCCGGGCTTGCGCGCCTGGCTTGCCAAGCGGGGAATGAAGGATCTGGGCGCCGTGCAACGTGGCGCCGACGGTACGCAATGGTTTGCGACGCATGACCCGGAAGGCAACGAGGTCCAGTTCGTCCAGCCCGCTACCCAGGACGACACGCCGGTGGAGGGCGCGATCAGCGGGCGGATCATCCATGTCGGCTATGCGGTGCATGACCGCGCGAAGCAGGACGTTTTCTACCGGCAACTGCTCGGCTTCCGGCCTTACTGGTATGGCGCGTTCAATGCCGACAAGGTCGACTGGGTATCGCAGCAGACACCGGACGGGCATGACTGGCTTGAATATATGATGGTCGGTCCGGGATCGGACGTGCCGATGGAGAAGGTGGACGCCAATCAGCTGGGCGTGCTGAACCACCTGTCACTGGGCGTCGCGAACATGCAGGCGGCGGTTACCACCCTGATTCGCGAAGACCGGCTGAGCCCGCGCCATGACGGCCCGCAAATGGGGCTGGACGGCAAATGGCAGGCCAATCTGTATGATCCCGATGGTACGCGGGTCGAATTGATGGAGTTCCAGCCGGTCGTGAAACCATGCTGCTCGGCTTTCACCGCCGACAGCCCGACACGATGATCGGTTTCGACGAAGCCTGATCCACCTTGGGCATGACGTCCGTGTCGCGCTGCCTGATCGCGCTACGACATCAAGCGGGCGGCCGGAACGTGAGCCTGTCCGCGGGCAGGCTCAGTTCAGGGTACGCAGGTGAGTGCGGGCGCGGCGCTGGGCTTCGGCGACTTCGCGCGCGGTCATGTCCAGGGCCAGGCTGGTGCGGGCGGCGGCGGCGCGGGGATCGCCGTGCATCGCGGCCAGGTTGAACCACTTGTGCGCTTCGACCAGGTCCATCGTCTCGCTCGCGCAGGAGCAGGCGATGCCGCGATCATACAGGTTTTCACCCAGCCCGACCGGCGGATGACGGAGGTCGGCGGAGTCGATCGCCTCGGCACGGAAATCTACGAACATGCTATCCACTCACACAAGGGTTGTTGGCCGCGACACGTTGTGTGCCCTGCGTCCGTTGAGTCCCTGTCTAGTGCTCGATAGTTAACAGAGTGCTAGGGAAACGTTGCGGGTGCGTTTTAACATGCTGTAACCTACGATATCGGCAGCGGCCGCAGGATCAACTCTGCTCGCGGCAAGAACATCGCCAAGATCAGCTACGCTCCAGAAGCTCGTCCCGGATCTGGATGGCGCGCACGGCGACCCTGACTTCCACCAGGAACAGCACCAGGCTGGCGATCAGCAGCAACAATGCCATCGCGAACATCGATGCGAGGGTGCGGGCGAAGCCGAACCCGGCGAGTCGCGCGATGAACATTGCGGCCACCACGGTGCACAAGGCCACCGCACTGGCGGTCGCCAGGAAGATGGCGTTGTTGACGATCTTCATCCGGCGGTCGAGCAGCCGCAATTCCGTCACCTGATGCGCATGGTTGGGGTGATCGCGCGGGGTAAAATCCGCCTCGATCCCGCGCGCGCGATCGACGATGCGGGTCAGCCGCCCGGTCAGCATGTTCAGGATGATGCCGATGCCGTTCAGCAGGAAGGCCGGGGCCAGCGCGAGTTGAATCGTGTTCGCCAGCCCCGGGAGGCTCGAGACGTGGAAGATGTCGTCGAGCATGGCGCCGATCAGCCGACCTGGCTGGCTTTGGCCGCGTTGACGCCCATGCTGGCCAGGTAACGCTTCACGTTGCGCGCGGCCTGGCGGATGCGATGTTCATTCTCGACCAGCGCGATGCGGACATAGCCCTCGCCTTCCTCCCCGAAGCCAACGCCGGGCGCGACCGCCACCTGCGCATGGGTGAGCAGCTGCTTGGAGAATTCCAGCGCGCCGAGGTGGCGCAAGGCCGGCGGGATCGGTGCCCAGGCGAACATCGACGCTTCCGGCGAGGGGATGTCCCACCCTGCCCGGCCGAAGCTTTCCACCAGCACGTCGCGGCGGCATTTGTAGAGCTTGCGGTTGCTTTCCACAATGTCCTGCGGCCCGTTGAGCGCCGCCACCGCCGCCGCCTGGATCGGCGTGAAGGCGCCATAATCGAGGTAGGACTTCACCCGGGTCAGAGCGGAGATGAGCGTGCGGTTGCCGACCGCGAAGCCGATCCGCCAGCCGGCCATCGAATAGGTCTTGGACAGCGACGTGAATTCAATCGCCACGTCCTTGGCGCCCGGCACCTGCAGGATCGACGGCGTGGGCGTGTCGCCGAAGTAGATTTCGGCATAGGCCACGTCCGACAGCACCCACAGCTTGTGTTCCTTGGCGAAGGCGACGACCTGTTCGTAGAATTTCAGGTCCGCGACATAGGCCGTGGGATTGGACGGGTAGCCGATCACCAGCACCGAAGGCTTCGGCACTGTATACGCCATCGCATATTCCAGCCGGGTGAAGAAATCCGGCCCCGGCGCGGCCGGGATCGAGCGGATGGCGGCGCCGGCGATGATGAAGCCGAACGTGTGGATCGGGTAAGACGGATTGGGCGCCAGCACCACGTCGCCCGGCGCGGTGATCGCCTGCGCCAGATTGGCCAGCCCTTCCTTGGAGCCGAGCGTCACCACCACTTCCTTGTCGGCATCGAGGTCGACGCCGAAGCGGCGGGCATAATAAGCGGCCTGCGCCTTCTTCAGCCCCTTGATGCCGGACGATGCGGAATAGCCGTGCGCGCTGGGATTGCGCGCCACCTCGCACAATTTGTCGATGACATGAGGAGCCGGCGCGCCATCGGGATTGCCCATGCCGAGGTCGATGATGTCCTCACCCGCCGCGCGCGCCGCCGCCTTCATCGCATTCACTTCGGCGAACACGTAAGGGGGCAAACGGCGGATGCGGTAGAATTCCTCGGTCATCTTTACCTCGGGTAGAAACAAGCCTCTTTGCGAGCGGGCGCGGATCGCCCATCTTGCCGGGGCGACGCCGCTATACCTGCTTAGCGGCCCTTTGGCACCCGTGGGGAGAGGCATGGCCGAGAAACAGGACAGCCTGCTGGACGAGATGGCGCATTGGACCGGCGTGATCGGCCAGATGCAGCAGTTGCTGATGGAGCATGGCGCCTCCGCCGCGCTGAAAATGGCCGACGACACGGCCGAGATCATGGCCAAGAGCCGGATCGAGCCCAAGGCGGTGCTGGACGCGCGGAATGCGTGGTGGAAGGACGCGGTGTCGGCGTGGTCCGCGCTGCTACCGTCGCGCGATGGCCAGGGCGACCGCCGCTTCAAGGGCGCGCAATGGGAAGAGCCGCTGTTCGACCTGATCCGCCAAAGCTACACGGCGATTGCCGACCAGCTGCTGAAGGGCGTGGACGCGGCGGAGGGGCTGGATCCCCGGATGAAGGAGCAATTGCGCTTCACCACCCGCAGCTTCGTCGACGCGATGAGCCCGGCCAATTTCGCGCTGACCAATCCGCAGGTGCTGGACCGCATCTTTGAAACGCGCGGGCGCAACCTGATCACCGGGCTGGAACGAATGCTGGCGGATATCGGCAAGGGGCAGATCACCCATGTCGGCGCGGGCGCGTTCGAGGTCGGCAAGAACCTGGCCGTCACGCCGGGCAAGGTGATCAAGGAAACACCGCTCTACCAGCTAATCCATTATGCGCCGACCACGCCCAGGGTACAGGCGACGCCGGTGCTGATCTTCCCGCCATGGATCAACCGCTTCTACATCCTCGACCTCAGCCCTGAGAAGAGCTTTGTGAAATGGGCGGTCGATCAGGGCTTGTCCGTGTTCATGGTGTCGTGGAAGTCGGCGGACGCGGCGATGGCCACGACCACCATGGACGATTATGTCCTGCGCGGCGAGCTTGATGCGATCGACACGGTGCGCGAACTGCTGGACGTGCCGAGCGTCCATGTGGTCGGCTATTGCGTGTCGGGCACGGCCCTGTCGATGCTGCTGGCGTGGGCGGCGGCGCAGGGCGAGGCGGCCAAGGTGGCATCCGCGACCTTCTTCACCGCGCAGGTCGATTTCAGCGAGGCGGGCGACCTCGGCCTGTTCGTGGACGATGCGCAACTGGGCATGATCGAGCATCTGGCGACGGACGGCTTCCTGGACGGGCGCTACATGGGCGCGACGTTCAACCTGCTGCGCGGGCGCGACCTGATCTGGAACTATGTGGTCAACAATTACCTGCTGGCCGACGACTATCGCCCGTTCGACCTGCTCCACTGGAACAGCGACGTCACCAACCTGCCCGCCGACTGGCACCGCCGCTACCTGGCGGATTTCTACCGCGACAACCGGCTGGTAAAGGGCGAACTGACCGTGGACGGGGTCTCGATCGACCTGTCGCGGGTGACCACGCCCGCCTATGTCCAGGCGGGCCGGGAGGACCATATCGCGCCGCCGGAAAGCGTTTGGAAAGTGACCCATCATTTCGCCGGGCCGCTGCGCTTCGTGCTGGCGGGATCGGGGCACATTGCCGGCGTGGTCAACCCGCCCGCCGCCAACAAATATCAATATTGGACCAACGAGGGAGACGCGAAGACCCTGCCCGATTTCGTCGCGGGCGCGACCGAGCACAAGGGCAGTTGGTGGCCCGACTGGCTCGCCTGGATCGGGACGCAATCCGGCGGCGAGGTGCCGGCGGACAGCGCGCGCATCCCCGGCGGAGGCGCGCTGCCGGCGATCGAGGACGCGCCCGGCCGCTATGTCGGGCTGCGCTGAACCGCGCCCGCTTCGCACACGGAGACCGGGGATCGGCCGGGCGTTATCAGGCCATGCCCTCCTCGGTCATCCGAACCCACGATTATGACCCGGCGCGGCGGAGGTTGACGATCACGTTCCAGAGCGGGATCCGCTATGCCTATCGCGACGTGCCGGCAGAGGTAGCCGCAGGGCTGGATGACGCGGCGTCGTGGGGCGAATATTTCAACGCGGCGATCCGCGACCATTATGGCTTCGAACGCCTGCGCTGACCACAGCTTCGGAACCCGGCACCGTCATACGAGTCCTCCCATCAGGAGTATGCGATGGCGAAGAAGAACAAGGACAAGCAGGACAAGAGGCAGCGCAAGGACAAGCGCAAGGCGCAGGATGCGCCGGCGCTGCCCAAGGAGCTGCGCGCGGTTGCCGGTGTGGTGACGCATCTGGTCAACAGCCCGCTGGCGCGCGAGGTCGCGGCGGCGGCCTTGGTGGCGGCGGCGTCGGCGCTGGTCGTCCGGCGCGACGACCAGGACCCGGCCGGTGCGGCGCGCGGCGGAACGGGCTGGCATCCCGAACAGGCGGGCGCCAACCTCGCCAACCTGCTGGTGCAGGGGGTGTCCGGCTTGCTGCGCGGCGGCGACCGGAGTGGCGAGGGGCCGAGCACAAACAAGGCACCCTCCGCTCCCCATGCCAAGCCGAAGCTGGTGCCCTGACATCATGGTGAAACCCAGGGGGAAGGACGCGGCGACCACGATCGAGCAGGCCGAACTGGCCCTGATCGAGCGGGCCGCACCATGGCTGCGCAAACCCGCCGTCCAGGCGCTGGCCGCGATCGGCAAGATCGGAGACCAGCCGCCTCTGCTGGCGCTGTCGGGCGCGGTGATGGCGGCCGGGCTGCTCCGCCGCGACGTGAAGCTGGCGCGAACCGGCGCGCGGATGACGCTGGCGCATGTGCTGGCCACCGCCGCCAAGACGGTGGGCAAGAACAATCTCGACCGGACGCGCCCGCGCGAGCATCTGGAACACGGCAATTACCGGATGGAGCGCGGCCGCTCGCACGATCCGGCGCTGCGCTCCTTCCCGTCGGGGCATACGGCGGGCGCGGTGGCGCTCGGCCGGGCGGTGGCGCGCGAATATCCGAATCATGCCGTGGCGGCGCAGGCGGCGGCGGGCGCGATCGGCGTGCTGCAGGTGCCCCGCCGGGCGCACTTCCCGACCGACGTGCTGGCCGGCGCCGTGATCGGCCTTGCGGCGGAGGCCCTGGTCGCCGGCGCCGTCACGCTCGCGTGGCGGGCGAAGGATGCCGTAGACGCCCGGCGTTGAGGGGGCGCTCGCGAACCGCGAAGGTTGCCCCTGCCAACGGCCGCCACGCCCCTCTATCCACCGTTGCGCCTCCTTATCGTCGCCCTAGCGGAGGCAGGGCCCATATCTCTCGCACCATGGATTGCCGCTCGGGGTGGAACACCCACCGCATATCTTGGCGTCGGTATCCACACGGGACAGAGATGGGCCTGCGTCCGCAGGAACGACGGAGGAGTGGTTGAGGCCTTCGGTGCGGCTGCCCTGCTTATTGCGACACCAAGCAATGCCCCGCCTGTCCGGCTGCTGCACCCTGGCGGAAGCCTCCCAGCCGTCGCCGCGGCGGAGGCAAGCCCATATCTCTCGCGTCGCATATTGCCGCTGGGGGTCGGATCGATCGGCGCGGACCTCGGCGTGAGCATCCGGACGGGACAGAGATGGGCCCCGCCTCCATGGAGGCGACGGGAGAAGAGGAGAATGCGCCCGGCAATTCGAGATAGGGGGCCGCCCAGTTTGATGACGGATCATGGTTCGGCGCAGGATCACCGACGCGCGACCGGTCAACGCCAACGACGCCGTGTCATCACGCCGTCAACGATCGGCCCTATATGTCCTGGGAAGCCGGGACCATGTCCCGGCAAACAAACTGGAGCGGGCGAAGGGATTCGAACCCTCGACCCCAACCTTGGCAAGGTTGTGCTCTACCCCTGAGCTACGCCCGCTCGGCGTTTGGCGGGGAGCAACTCCCCGTCGGTGTGGGGGCCAACTAGCGCCCGAATCCAAGCCGCGCAAGCCCCCTTTCTCACTCTTGTCTCATTCTCTCGGCGAAACCACATAGGGCGCGACAATCAGGAGATACGCACCTTGGCCACTTTGGGGATGAGCGCGGCTGACCGCGAGGCGATCGAGGCCTTCAAGCGCGATGTGATCGAACCGTCGATGAACGCGCTGGTGATACTCGATTTCTGGGCGGAATGGTGCGGGCCGTGCAAGCAGCTGACCCCCGTGCTGGAAAAGGTCGCGGCGAAATATGCCGGCAAGGGCGTGAAGCTCGCCAAGATCAACGTGGACGAGCAGAAGGTGGTCGCGGCCCAGTTCCGCGTCCAGTCGATCCCGACCGTCTATGCGGTGTTCCAGGGCCAGCTGGTGGCCGACCTGACCCAGGCGCGCACCGAAGGGCAGCTGAGCCAGCTGCTGGACCAGTTGCTGCGTCAATTGCCGATCGAGGGCGCGGACGATGCCCTGCACCAAGATATCGCCCCGCTGGTCGCGATGGGCGAAGAGGTGCTGGAGGCAGGCGATGCCGACCGCGCCGTGTCGATCTTCGCACAGATTGCGGAGATGGCGCCCGAGGATCCGGCGGTGATTGCCGGCCATGCCCGCGCGCTGATCGCCGCCGGGCGGCCGGAGGAGGCGCAGGCGGTGCTGGACGCCGCCCCGGATGACGCCGCCAAGGATGCCGGGATCGCGCGCGCCCGTGCCGCGCTGGCCCTTGCCGCCGAATCGGATGCCGGCGATGACCTCGGCGCGTTGCGGGCGCGGGTGGACGGCAATCCCGACGATCAGGAGGCGCGGTTCGAACTGGCGGGCGCGCTGATTACCGGGAATCGTGACCTGGCCGCCGACCTGTTGCTGGGGTCGATCGAGCGGGATCGCGAATGGAACGAGGGCGCGGCGCGCAAGCGGTTGCTGACCCTGTTCGAGGCCCATGGGCTGGAGGACAAGTGGGTGGCGGCGCAACGTCGGCGGCTTTCGGCGGTTCTGTTCGGCTGATGCTGAAGACCGGGAACAGGCTGTCCATCTTTCCGCTGGCGGGCGCGCTGCTCCTGCCACGCGGCTTCCTGCCGCTGCACGTCTTCGAGCCGCGCTACCGGGCCCTGGTCAGCGATGCGCTGGCGCGTGACCGCCGCATCGCCATGATCCAGCCGGCCGGCGGACAGGAGGATGCGCTGCACCCCGATCTGTTCGGGGTCGGCTGCGTCGGCAAGATCGAGCATGTCGAGGCGCTGGCGGACGGCAAGTTCAACCTGGTGCTGCGTGGCCTCACCCGCTTCCGCCTGCTCAATGAAATGGATGTGGCGACACCATTTCGCCAGGTGATGGGCGACACCGACGCCTTTGCCGTCGACGAACAGGACCCCGATCCCCTGCCCAGCGTGGTGCGCGCCGATGTGGAGCGCGCCGCCCGCCGCTTCGCCGATGCCCATGGTTATGAGATCGACTGGGGCGGGGTCGAGCGGCTGGACGACGAGGCGCTGGTCAACGGCCTGTCGCAGGTGCTGCCGTTCGATCCGGCCGCCAAGCAGGGCCTGCTGGAGGCGGCGGACCTAGGCGTACGCGCGGACGTGCTGGTCGAGTTGCTGACCTTTTCGTCGGCGGGCGATGAAAGCGACGGCCATACCCTGCAATAGATAAAGCTTAGCCCACGGCTTTTGACGCACCAGACCCGAGCGGTTAGTTCTCCTACCCAAAGCTAGGCCATTATTGCCGGTTCATGTCTGGGGAGCAAAGGTGCCGGGATTGTTCGATATCGACCTGGCGCAGTTGCTGCCCTTTATCGCGGTCGGCTTCGTGGCGCAGGTGATCGACGGCGCGATGGGCATGGCGTTCGGCGTCATTTCCAACACGCTGCTGATCAGCCTGGGCGTGCCGCCCGCCGCCGCATCGGCCGGGGTCCATGCGGTGGAGACATTCACCACGGCGGCATCGGGCATCAGCCACGTCCTGCACCGCAACGTCGATTGGCAGCTGTTCTCCCGCCTGGCCATTCCCGGCATCGTCGGCGGATTTTTGGGCGCCTATGTGCTGAGCAACATCAGCGCGGGCGCGGCGCGGCCGTTCGTGTTCGCCTATCTGACCGCGATCGGCCTCTACCTGCTGTGGCGCGGACTTAAATATCCCCCGGCCGACAAGAAGCCCAAGGTGGTGGCGCCGCTGGGGCTGGTGGGCGGCTTCCTGGATGCGGCGGGGGGCGGCGGCTGGGGGCCGATCGTGACCAGCAACCTGCTGGTTCAGGGCGCCAGTCCGCGCCGGACGGTGGGCACCGTCAACACCACCGAGTTCTTTTTGACCCTGACCGTGTCCGCGACCTTCCTGGCCCATTTCGGGCTGGCGACCTTTACCCAGGCGATGCTGGGCCTGCTGATCGGCGGGATCGTGGCCGCGCCCTTCGGGGCGATCATCGCCAAGCGCATCCCGGCCAAGACGCTGATGATCCTGGTGGGTGCGGTGCTGACGCTGACCAGCCTTTACGGCGTCGCCGCCGCATTGCTGCGCTAGCGGCCGATCAGACTGTCTCGCCCTGTAGCAGCTTGGGCAGCGTGCCGGTCTCGCCCCGCGCCTCTTGCATGAAGCGGCGCTGCAGCGGCGGGATGCGCGACACCATGTCGAGCCCGAAGCGGCGGATGGCGCGCGGTGCCCGGCCCGGCAGCCCGAACAGGCGCGTCAGGCTGTCGGTAGCCGCCGCGACCAGGAAGCTGTCCAGCGCCCGCCAGCGTTCGTATCGCTCCAGCACCTGCGCATCGCCCAGGTCCATCCCCAGCCGCGCGGCATCGACCAGCACCTCCGCCAAAGCGGCGGCGTCGCGGAAGCCGAGGTTGAGGCCCTGCCCCGCGATCGGGTGGATGCCGTGCGCGGCGTCACCGACCAGCGCCAGCCGTTCCGCCGTGATGCGCGCGGTGTGGTGGAAACCAAGCGGATAGGAAGAACGCGGGCTGGCCGACCGCAAGCGCCCGAGCATCCCGCCCATGCGCTTCTCCGCCTCCGCCAGGAAAGCGCGGTCGGGCAGGTCCAGCATCGCCAGCCCCTGTTCCTCGGCGACGGTCCAGACGATGGCGGAGCGGGGCCCCTCCGCATCGTCCCGCATCGGCAGCAGGGCGAAGGGGCCGCTGGGGTAGAAGATTTCGTGCGCCACCTGCCCATGGGGCTTTTCGTGCCCCAGCGTCGCGATGATCGCGCGATGATGGTAGTTCCAGCGCGCGACCCGGATGCCGGCCGCCGTGCGCGTGGGCGAGTTGCGCCCTTCCGCCGCGATCAGCAAAGGCGCGGCAAAGCGGCGTCCGTCCGCCAGCGTCACGCGCCCGGCAGCGGCGTCGCGCTCCACCAGCGCGGGCGTGGCGGGGGCGAGCAGGGTCAGGTGCTCCGCCGCCACCGCCGCCTCGTGCAAGGCCCGGCGCAGCGCACGATTTTCATACATCACGCCCAGCGGGCCGCTGTTCGGATCGGGATCGAACACCAAAGCGCGCGGGGCGAGGCCGTCGGTGACGCGGATCGATCCGATCGGGCACCCCTGCCCTGCCAGCCGCGCACCGACGCCGATCGCGTCCAGCATATGGTGGCTGGCGCTGGACACCGCGGAGGCGCGACCGTCGAAGCCCCTGGCGAGCGCGGATGCGGGATCGACCGGATCGACCACGATGCTCGACAGGCCATGCGCGTCGAGCGCGATGCCCAAGGTCAGGCCGACCAGCCCCCCGCCGAGGATGATGACGTCTGCGCGTTCCATGTGCCGTCCTTACGCTGCCGCAGGCGCCTTGCGGAAGAGCGCGCGGTCATCCTGATTGAAGCCCCTGAACCAGATATAGGCACCGAACGCGCCTAGGATCAGGGGGACGCCCAACGCCAGTTCCACCCACTCGAAGCGGTGAGACAGGCGGGTGACGCCCCAGCCGACGATCGCCGCCGGGATCGCCGCCCACACCAACGACTGCCGCCAGCCATTGACCCGTGCACCCAGCAGGCGATGGAGCAGGAAAGCCTTGGCCACGGAGGCGAGCGCCAGCCCGAGCGCGAGCGCGATGGCTGGCCCGGCGGCGGCGATCGCGTCGTTGCGAGGCACGGGGCGCGGCTTGATCCAGCCCGCATCCGCGAGCAGCGGCAGAACGGCGCGCAGCAGCAGCACCAGCACCACCGACATCACCACCTGCACCACGATCATCAGCACGGAGATCAACAGGTTGCGCCACGGGGCGACATAGATCAGCGCCGCCTCGCTCACCACGGCAGTGGCGGCGATCGCCTCCGCCGCGAGCAGCACGGCGAGCGCGCCGGTGCCGCCGACGAAGCCGGGGCCGACCAGCCCCATCACCGCCTTGCCGGGGATCGACAAAGCGAGCGCGATCCCGATCTGCGCCGCGAGGATCCAGAAGCCGACCTGCCGCACCTGCTTGGCGACGGCGACCTTGTTTCCTTCCGCCAGGTTCTGGGTGATGACGGGCCCCAGAATGGGATCGAAGCTGGTCTTCAATTTCTGCGGCAGGGACGCGACCTGCTGGGCCACGTAATAGATGCCGACGATCGCGGGCGAGAAGAACAGGCCCAGCATCGCCACGTCCAGCCGGCGCGAGCCCCATTCGATCGCGTCCGCACCCGCCAGCGGCAGGTTGCGCATCGCGGTCTTGGACAATTGCACCGGCTCCGGCCGCCAGCCGCGCGGGGGCCCATAGCTCTTGAACAAGGGCCAGAGCGACGCCGCCAGCGCCGCCGCCGCCGAAATGGCATAGGCCATGATCAGGCCGTCGCGCGTCGAATAGAAAGCGAAGGCAAAGGCGGCGATGCTGATCGCCCACGGCTCGATCAACGACCGCGCTTTGACCGTTGCGCCCACGTCGCCGCGATAGGCCAGCGCGGCCAGGGCAATGTCCGATCCCACCCAGCCGAACACGGTCAACGCCAGCAGCCGGTCGAGCCCGTTGATCGCGCTGTTCGGAAACATGATCTGCGGCACGACCAGCAATATGCCCACCGCCAGCACCGACGTCAGCCAGCCGAGCAGCAGGCCGTCCCACACCACATGCACATGCTCGCGATGGGTGCGCGACAATTGCTGCGCCAGGCCGCGCTTCAGCCCCATGGTGGCGATCTGCCCGGCAAACTCCACCACGATGGTGGCATAGGCAAAGCGGCCGAGCGCGTCCGCGCCATACCAGCGGCCGGCGATGAACAGGAAGGGCAGCCGCGCCGCCAGGCGGAGCAGGAAGCCGAAGAAGTTGGTGCGCCCGCCCTTGGCCAGCGCCTCGATATCGCCCGGCCCGGTGGCGTCGAGCGTCGCAGCGGCCGCCGTCACCAGCGGTCACCCGCAGGGGCGAGGATGGCGGAGGAAGCAGGCGGGCGGAGATACGGCACGCAGCTCAATGCGCGTCGCCCCAGCTGCGGCCGGTACCGATCTCGATCCCCAGCGGCACGGACAGGGTGACGTGGGGTTCAGCGGCGGTCGCCATCACATGCTCGATCACCGGCCTGGCGGCATCGACCTGACCTTCCGGCACTTCAAACACCAGCTCGTCATGCACCTGCAGCAGCATCCGCACGTCACCCAATCCGGCATCGGCCAGCGCCGCCGGCATCCGCACCATCGCACGCTTGATGATGTCGGCGCTGGTGCCCTGAATCGGCGCGTTGACCGCCTGACGCTCCGCGCCCTGACGTTCGCCCACGGTTTTGCCCTTGATCCCCGGCAGGTGCGTCTTGCGCCCGAACAGGGTGGTGACGAAGCCCTTCTCGCGCACCTGTGCCACGGTTTCGGCGATGTAGTTCTTCACGCCGGGAAAACGCTCGAAATAGCGGTCGATGATCGCCTGCGCCTCGCCCCGGTCGACGCCGAGCCGCCCCGCCAGCCCCCAGGAGGAGATGCCGTAAAGGATGGCGAAGTTGATCGTCTTCGCCTTGGCGCGCGTGTCGCGGTCGACCGCGCCGAACAGCTCCTCCGCCGTCAGGCTGTGAATGTCGTAGCCACGCGCGAAGGCGTCGCGCAACTGCGGGACGTCGGCCATGTGGGCGGCCAGCCGCAACTCGATCTGCGAATAGTCCGCCGCCAGCAGGACATGGCCGGCAGGCGCCACGAAGGCGTGGCGGATGCGGCGGCCATGCTCGCTGCGGATCGGGATATTTTGCAGGTTCGGATCGGTGGAGGATAACCGCCCGGTCTGCGCCACCGCCAGGCTGAAGCAGGTATGGACCCGCTCGGTCGCGGGATTGATCTGTTGCTGGAGCGCGTCGGTATAGGTCGACTTGAGCTTGCTCAGCTGGCGCCATTCCAGCACCAGCCGGGCCACGTCCGCGCCGTCCGCCGCCAGCCTTTCCAGCTCGGTCACGTCGGTGGAATAGACGCCGCTCTTGCCCTTGCGCCCGCCGGCGAGGCCGAGGCGGTCGAACAGCACCTCGCCCAGCTGCTTGGGGCTGCCGATGGTGAAGGGGCCGCCCGCTGCGTCGTGCACCGCCGCTTCCAGCCGCACGATCTCATCCCCAAACTGGGTGGACAGGCGGTGCAGTTCCTCACGATCGACCAGGATGCCGGCGCGCTCCATTTCGGCCACGACAGGCACAAGCGGGCGATCGACCAGTTCGTAGACGCGGGTCGCGGCCTCCTGCGCCAGTCGCGGCTTCAGCCGCTTCCACAGACGCAGCGTGACGTCCGCATCCTCCGCCGCATATTCGGTCGCGCGGTCGAGCGGCACCCGATCGAAGCTGATCTGGTTCTTGCCGGTGCCGCACACATCCTTGAACGCGATGCAGGCATGGTCGAGGTGGCGCTTGGCAAGGTCATCCATGCCATGCCCGCCAAGGCCCGCGTCCAGATCGTAGGACAGGATCATCGTGTCGTCATACGGCGCGACGTCGATGCCGGCGCGGCGGAACATCACCAGATCATATTTCAGGTTCTGGCCGACCTTCAGCACCGCCCGATCCTCCAGCAGCGGCTTCAGCCGGGCGAGCACCAGGGGATGGTCGAGCTGCGCCGGGCGTTCGGTCAGCAGGTCTTCACCGCCCCGGCCATGACCGACCGGAATGTAGCAGGCCTTGCCCGGTGCCACCGACAGGCTGACGCCGACCAGATTGGCGCGGATGCAGTCGATCCCGTCCGTCTCCGTATCGACCGCGACCACGCCCGCGGCGGAGGCGGCGGCGATCCAGCGGTCCAGCGCCTCCTCGGTCGTGACCGTCTCGTAATCGGCATGGACGAACGGCACCGCTTCCTCGACCCGCGCCGGCAGCGCCGCGCTGGCCTCCTCGCCGCCAAGCTTGGTCAGAAGCGAGCGGAAGCCCTGGTCGGCCAGGAAAGCCTGCAACGGTTCCTTGGGCAGCCCCTTCATCGCCAGCTCGTCCAGCGGCTGCGGCAGCGACCGGTCGCACACCAGGCGCACCAACTCGCGGCTCAGTCGCGCGGCATCGGCATGGTCGATCAGGGCCTGGCGCAGCTTGGGCTTCTTGATCTCGGACGCGGCGGCCAGCACGCCTTCCAGGTCGCCATGGGTGTTGATCAGTTCGGACGCCGTCTTCGGCCCGACACCGGGCACACCCGGAACATTGTCGACGCTGTCGCCCATCAGCGCCAGCACGTCGCCCAATTGTTCGGGGCGCACGCCGAACTTCTCCTGCACATGCTCCACGCTCAGGCGACGATTGTTCATGGTGTCGAGCATGTCCAGCCGATCGGGTTCGATCAGCTGCATCAGATCCTTGTCGGTGCTGACGATCGTCACCTTCCAGCCCGCCGCGAGCGCGGCCTTGGAATAGCAAGCGATGATGTCGTCCGCCTCCAGCCCCTCTTCCTCGATGCAGGGCAGCGAGAAGGCGCGGGTGGCCTCGCGGATTACCGGGAATTGCGGCTTCAGATCTTCCGGCGGCGGCGGACGGTGCGCCTTGTACTGGTCGTACATATCGTTGCGGAAGGTCTTGGACGATGCGTCGAAGATCACCGCCATGTGCGTGGGACCGTCCGCGGCGTGCAGCTCCTCCACCAGCTTCCACATCATGGTGGTGAAGCCGTAGACCGCGCCTGCCGGCTGGCCATGCTTGTTGGTGAGCGGCGGCAGGCGATGATAGGCCCGGAAGATGTAACCGGACCCGTCGACCAGATAGAGATGGTTGGGGGACATAAGCGTGCCGCTGTAGCAGCCGTCACGCCGTAGCGCGAGCGGCTGCTACCTTGTGGCTCACGTCATCTTGAGCGGGGGCGTCTGCTGATGCTGCACCACCCGCCATTCCTCGTGCGCGATGCGGCGATAGGTGGAGGTGCAATAGGCCTCATACGCCTCGTCGCCCTCGCGCGCGTCCGCCTTGTAGGCGACCACGATCAGGCCCTCTTGCGGGCGGGCGACCTGGCGCTGGCTGAGCGTCACGCTGTCCCAGCGAGGCGTGCTGGCGACGGATTCGATCGCCTGCTGGCCGCTCAGCACGAAGGGCGGGTGCGGCAGCGCCATCAGGCATTCGTCGTCGATCGATTCGCGATAATGTTCGGCATCGGCGGTCCACAGGCTTTCCTCGAAGCCCCATACGCGATCATCGTCCATGGTCCGTCTCCTTGCGCTGTTCGGGAAGTTCGCTGTCCAACCCGGCGGCGGACAACCTGTTCCGCTGGCTTGCACGGCTCAACGGTGGCGGGCATCATTGTTTCACTATCCGGGAGAACCATGATGCGCCTGCTTGCCTCCGCCGCCCTGCTCTCCTTTACGGCCTTGGCCACCCCGGCCGTGGCGCAGAAAGGTGCCATCAGTGCCGCCGTGGCGAACCCGGACCGGCCGGAGGCGGAGCGCGCACGCGACCGCTATCGCCATCCGGTGGAGACGCTGACCTTCTTCGGCGTGACGCCCACCCAGACGGTGGTGGAATATTCGCCGGGCGGGGGCTGGTATACGCGTATCCTGATGCCGCTGCTGGCGGACAAGGGCAGCTACGTCGCCGCGACCAGTCCGCGCGGGCCGGACGGGGCCAAGGCACTGGTCGCCAAGGGCCCGGGCGCGGCGCGCGCCAAGGTCATCGCCTTCGATCCCGCCGGCACGGCCGAGCTTGCCCCCGCCGCCGGCGCGGATCGGGTGCTGACGTTCCGCAACGTCCACAATCTGCTGATGGCGAAGGACGGGGGGCCGGACGGAGCAGCGCCCGCTTTCTTCGCGGCGGCGTTCAAGGCGTTGAAGCCGGGCGGCGTGCTGGGCGTGGTGGACCACCGCCTGCCCGAAAACGCCTCGGCCGAGCGGGAGAAGACCAGCGGCTATGTGAAGCGTTCCACCGTGGTGCGCCTCGCCACCGCCGCCGGCTTCACACTGGCCGGCGAGAGCCAGGTCAACGCCAACCCGAAGGATAGCGCCGACTGGCCCAAGGGCGTGTGGACCCTGCCGCCGACGCTGCAACTGGGCGAGCAGGACCGCGCGAAGTACGTCGCCATCGGCGAAAGCGATCGCATGACCCTGCGCTTCGTCAAGCCGCGCTGAGGGGCAATTCGATCTGGCGGGAACAGTGCTCCGGCGAAGGCCGGAGCCCAGCTGGCTAGGGACTCGGCTCATGGTTCCGGGCTCCCGCGTTCGCAGGAGCACGGAAGGTGCTTCAAGCCCTCAGGGAACGAGGATCGTATCCCGCGCGTCGGGGGACGTGTCGGGATAGTCCAACGTATAATGCAGTCCGCGACTCTCCCTGCGGGCCAGCGCCGAGCGGACGATCAGCCCCGCGACGTCCACCAGGTTGCGCAATTCGATCAGGTCGGGCGTGATGCGGTAATTGCCGTAATAATCCTCCACCTCCTGCGCGAGCAGGGTGACGCGGTGGAGCGCGCGTTCCAGCCGCTTGGTGGTGCGGACGATGCCGACATAGTCCCACATGAAGCGCCGGATCTCGCGCCAATTGTGCTGGACGACGACATCCTCGTCCGAATCGGTGACGCGGCTTTCGTCCCAGGGGCGGATCGCACCGGGTTCGGGCAGTTCGTTCCAATGATCGTGGATGTGCTTGGCCGCCGCATCCCCGAACACGAAACATTCCAGCAGGCTGTTGCTGGCAAGCCGGTTGGCCCCGTGCAGCCCGGACTGGGTCACCTCCCCCGCCGCATAGAGGCCGGGCAGGTCGGTGCGCCCGTCGCGGTCGATCACGACCCCGCCGCACGTATAATGCATCGCCGGCACGACCGGGATCGGTTCCCGGCGGATGTCGATGCCTAGGCCCAGCAGCTTGGTCAGGATCGTCGGGAAATGATGCTCGATGAAGCCGGCCGGCCGGTGGCTGATGTCGAGGTGGACGTAATCCAGGCCGAGGCGCTTGATCTCATGATCGATCGCGCGCGCGACGATGTCGCGCGGGGCCAGTTCCGCCCGGGGATCGAAGTCGGGCATGAAGCGGTGGCCGTTGGTGGGCAGCTTCAGCAGCCCGCCCTCGCCGCGCATCGCCTCCGTAATCAGGAAGTTCTTTACCTCCAGATTGTAGAGGCAGGTCGGATGGAACTGGTTGAATTCCATGTTCGCCACCCGCGCGCCGGCCCGCCACGCCATGGCGATGCCGTCGCCGGACGCGCCGCGCGGGGCGGTGGAGAATTGGTAGACACGCCCCGCCCCGCCGGTCGCCAGAATGGTGGCGCGGGCGGAGAAGACGGCGACATCGCCGGTGTCGCGATGCAAGGCATAGACGCCGCGCACCCGCCCGTCGCCCGAATAGCGGTCCAGATGCCGGCCGGTGATCAGATCGATCGCCACCATGTCGGTGATCAGGCTGATATTGGGATGGGCGTGCGCCGCCGTTTCCAACGCGATCTGCACCGCGCGGCCGGTAGCGTCGTCGACATGGACGATGCGGCGATGGCTGTGCCCGCCTTCGCGGGTCAGGTGCCAGCGGTCATGGCCCTCGCCCTCCGTCGGGTTGAAGGGAACACCGAGTTCGGCCAGCCGCTCGATCGCGGCGGGGGCATGTTCCACCACCATCTCGACCGTGCGGCGATCGTTCAGGCCCGCGCCCGCGACCATCGTATCCTCGACATGGCTGGCGAAGGTATCCCCCTCCTCCAGCACCGCCGCGATCCCGCCCTGCGCCCAGGCGGTGGAGCCCTCGGACAGTCCGCCCTTGGCGAGCACGGCCACCTTGAACCGGTCCGCCAGGTTGAGCGCGGCCGTGAGCCCCGCCGCACCCGAACCGATGATCAGGACGTCATGATGCCGATCAGCCACGCGGCCGTTCACTCAGCCGGCTTGGCATCGAGCAGCCTGACCACCGCGGCATCATCCGCATGAAGCCGCCGCAGCCGGGCGCCGTCGCGGTCGATCCGGTCGCAGCGCCCGGTGCGCAGGCCGCGCGAGATCTGGCGGCCACGCGCCGCGTCATAGGGCTCCTCGCCCGCCCAATGATCGCAGAGCGAGCGCCGCTCGATGAAGCTACGGACGGGTGCCGGCGCCGCCCGTAGCGCGGCATCCAGCTGGGGATCGCCGAAGATGCCGATGCCGGACAGAAGAGCAAGCAGGATCAACCGATCACGCCGCCGCCGGAGCCCGCGTCAGGTTGAGGAACACGTCCTCCAGGTCCGCCTCTTGCGTGGACACGTCGACGATGCCGAGCCCGGCGGATTGCAGCGCGGCCAGCACCTCGCCCGCATTCACCTTGTCCTTGGAATAGGTGACGACCAGTTCGCGCGGGCCCTTGAGCGCGATCTTCTCGAAACAGCGCGCCTGGGGGAGGTCGGCAACGTCGCGGTCGACGGTGACCGACACCGCCTTCTCCTGCGCCATCGCCAGCAATTCGCGGGTCGGCTGATTGGCGACGACGCGACCATGGTTGATGATCGCGATCCGGTCGCAAAGCTGCTCCGCTTCCTCCAGATAGTGGGTGGTCAGCACCACCGTGGTGCCGCCGGCATTCAGTTCGCGCACATATTCCCACAATTGCTGGCGCAGCTCCACGTCCACGCCCGCTGTCGGTTCGTCCAGCACCAGCACGGGCGGATTGTGGACCAGCGCCTTGGCAACCAGCAGCCGTCGCTTCATGCCGCCCGACAGCGAGCGGGCATAAGCGTGGGCCTTGTCCTCCAGATAGACGGCGCGCAGCAGCTCCATCGAACGGCGCTGCGCCTTGGGCACGCCGTACAGGCCGGCATAGAGTTCCAGCACCTCGTACGGGGAGAAGAAGGGATCGAACACGATCTCCTGCGGGACGATGCCGATCGATCGCTTGGCGTTGCGGGGATGTTCGTCGATGTCGAACCCCCAGATTGACGCCTTGCCGCTCGTCTTGGTGACCAGGCCCGCCAGGATGTTGATGGTGGTAGACTTGCCGGCGCCGTTGGGGCCGAGCAGCCCGAATATCTGCCCGCGCGGAATATCAAGCGTGACGTCGGTCAGCGCCTGCTTTCCACCCTTGTAGACCTTGCACAATGTATCGAGGCTGATCGCGGCGTCGCTCATGCAGACGCGCATAGACCCGGGCGGCCGCCAAATCCATCCGCCTACTGCGTGCATCTCCCCCGTTGCATCGCGGCGGGTGCATCCACACCTTGGCAAGGACGGGCACGGCGAGCCGTGCGGCGGAGTGGTCGAGGGCGAGATGATGGTGAACCGGCGTGGCATTCTGGGTGCAAGCGGGCTTGCGCTGGCGATCGGGCTGTGGCCGTTCCGGCAGGGTGAGGCGGCGAGTTTTCCGGTGACGCTGAGCGATGCGGAGTGGCGCAAGCGGCTGTCCCCGCCGGCCTATCGCGTGCTGCGGCAAGAAGGCACGGAGGCACCCTTTTCCAGCCCGCTGCTGCGCGAGCATCGCGCCGGCCTGTTCACCTGCGGCGGTTGCCGGCGGCCGCTGTTCGCGTCGCGGACGAAGTTCGAGAGCGGCACCGGCTGGCCGAGTTTCTGGGCGCCGCTGAAGGACGCGGTGGGAACGCGGCGGGACATGACCTTCGGCATGAGCCGGACGGAGGTGCATTGTGCACGCTGCGGCGGGCATCTCGGCCATGTGTTCGATGACGGGCCCAAGCCCACCGGATTGCGCTATTGCATGAACGGCGCGGCGATGGGGTTCGCGCCGGCGCGCGCCTGATCCGAGCCGCGCGGCGGGCGCGCTTTCCACCGGGCGTCGCGCCCATCGGACGTAGCCCGATCTAGCCTCTAAATTCCTCGGCCGTTTCGTGGATAGAACGATGCGGTCGCGCGTTATGCGATCGAGGGGTGATATGCCCCAGCCGGGTCTGGGGCGTTGCCCCTGGCCCTGCCTTCATGTTCAGGAGATTGCATGGGCACTGCCATCACGCCGGTTATCTTGTCCGGGGGATCGGGGACGCGGCTGTGGCCGCTGTCGCGGACGGGCCGGCCCAAACAGTTGCTCAACCTGACGGCATCCGACACCATGCTGCAACTGACGGCGCAGCGCGCTCCGCGCGGCGAGCGGTTCGGCGCGCCGCTGATCGTCGCCAACGCCGCCCATGCCGACGTGATCGAATCGCAGCTGGCCGGATCGGGTGTCGAGGATGCCCGCATCATCCTGGAGCCGGCGGGCCGCAACACCGCGCCTGCCATCGCCGCCGCCGCGCTGAGCGCGGAACGCGACGAAGTGCTGCTGGTGATGCCGAGCGACCATGTCATCAAGGACGTGTCCGCATTCCAGACCGCCATCGCGGCAGCCCTGCCGCTGGTGGAGAGCGGCTGGCTGGTCACGTTCGGCATCACGCCCGACGCGCCGGAAACCGGCTATGGCTATATCAAACGCGGGGCGGAACTCGCGCCCGGCGTGGCCCAGGTCGACCAGTTCGTGGAAAAGCCCGACCGCGCCACCGCCCAGGCCTATCTGGCGGAGGGTAATTACAGCTGGAACGGCGGCATCTTCCTGTTTTCGGCGGGCGCCTTCCTTGATGCCCTGCAAACCCATGCGCCGGACATCCTGGCGGCGGTGACCAAGGCCATGGCGGCGGCGGAACATCAGGGGCGCCGCATCTATCCGGATGCGCATGACTTCGCCGCCTCGCCCTCGCAGGCAGTCGACTATGCGGTGATGGAAAAGGCCGAGCGGGTGGCGGTGGTGCCGGTCGAAATGGGCTGGTCCGACGTCGGCAGCTGGGACGCGCTGCACGCCATTTCCGAACAGGATGGCGACGGCAACGCCCATTGCGGCGAGGTGCTGGCGATCGACACCAATGGCTGCCTGATCCGCAGCGAAGGGCCGCTCGTCGCCGCGGTGGGCGTCAAGGACCTGATCGTGATCGCCACCGGCGATGCCGTGCTGATCCTGCCGCGCGGTTCGAGCCAGGAGGTGAAGCGCGCGGTAGAATCGCTGCAGAAGCAGGGACACATCACGCTCGATCGTCCGTTCTGACCGGCCGGTCCGGAGCGGAGCGGATTGCGGATGTGCCGCGGCCGGGATCATGATGGGGATGGCTGCGCAATTGTGAAGGCAGTTCATGACGGTCAGAGAGCGAAGCAGGGTGCAGGACGCTAAGCTGCAGCAGGACATGATCGTGCTGATCGTGGAAGACCAGCCCTTTGTCGGGTTGGTCGCCGCCGAAATGGTGGAAATGATCGGCGGCACCGTGACGGAAGTGGCCGCCACCGTGGAGGAAGCATTGCAGGCGGTGGAGCGCGGCGGCTTCACCGTCGCCATGCTGGACATCGACCTGGAAGGGCAATCGAGCGAGCCGGTCGCGCGGGCGCTGCATGCGGCCGGCTACCCGTTCCTGATCACCAGTGGTTTTGAAACCTGCTTTCCGGGGTTCGAGGACACGCCCCGCCTGATGAAGCCCTATGTGATGTCGCAGCTGGAAACCAAGCTGGCCGGGCTGCTCGGCTAGGCTACATCGCCGTCCAGCCACCATCCATCGACAGGTTGGCGCCGGTGATGGAGGCGCCGTCGTCGCGGCAAAGGTGAAGCAGCAGGGCCGCGACCTGCTCCACCGTGACGAACCGCTTGGTCGGCTGGCTTGCCAGAAGCACGTCGTTGATCACCTGCTCCCGCGTCAGCCCGCGCGCCGCCATCGTGTCCGGGATCTGCGCTTCCACCAGCGGAGTCCAGACATAGCCGGGGCTGATGCAGTTCACCGTCACGCCGAACGGCGCCGTCTCCAGCGCCACCGTCTTGGTCAGGCCGGCAATGCCGTGCTTGGCGGCGACATAGGCCGACTTGAACGGCGACGCGACCAGGCTGTGCGCCGATGCCGTGTTGACGATCCGCCCCCACCCCTTCGCCTTCATCCCCGGCAAAGCGGCGTGGATGGTGTGAAAGGCGGACGAAAGGTTGATGGCGATGATCTGGTCCCACTTGGCGGGCGGGAAATCCTCCACCGGCGATACGTGCTGGATGCCGGCATTGTTGACCAGGATGTCCACCGGCCCCAGTTCGCGGGCGCAGGCGTCGACCATCGCGGCAATCTCGTCCGGGCGGCTCACGTCCGCCGCCGAGTAGAGCGCGCCCGCTCCGCTGACCTCCGCCAGCGCCGCGCGCTCCGTCTCGATCGCGGCGGCATTGCCGAAGCCGTTGATCATGACGGCCGCGCCCTCCGCCGCGAGCGCACGGGCGCAGGCGAGCCCGATGCCGGACGTAGACCCCGTCACCAAAGCGGTCTTGCCCTTCAGGAACATGGCGGTCCTCCTCGCTGATTGCCGCGTCTTCCATGCGGCGGCGACGATCAGCCTGCAACCGTTTCGCGGCTGCGGGCATTGTTGGCGTAATAGCAGGGAGACTGTGGCGATGCGCCTCGACGATTACCGGGAAAGCGACAATGTCGGGGATCAGCGGGGGCAAAGCTTCGGTGGAGGCGGAGGCGGCGGTTTCGGCGGGGGCGGGCTCGGCCTGATCTTCTCGCTGGTGGCCAGCCGATTCGGCATCGTCGGCATCCTGGTGCTGGGCGTCGGCATGTTCCTGCTCGGCATCAATCCGTTCGGCGGCGGGGGCAGCGGCGTGGTGAGCCCGCAGCAGCAGACCCAGATCAACCGCGAAGGCGCGCACACCGCCTGCAACGTCGACGCATCCTCCACCTTCTCGTGCCGCGTGCTCGCATCGACCGAGGATACGTGGGCGCGCCTGTTCCAGAGCAGCGGCCAGCGCTACACGCCCGCCGGGCTGATCTTCTACGGCGGCCAGGGCATGTCCGGCTGCGGCGCGGCGCAATCCGCGATGGGCCCGTTCTACTGCCCCACGGACCAGCGCATCTATCTCGACACCAGCTTCTTTCGCGAGTTGCAGGACCGGTTCAAGGCTGCGGGCGACTTCGCCCAGGCCTATGTGATCGCGCACGAGGTCGGCCACCACATTCAATATCTGACCGGCGTGGCGGACAAGGTCCGCGCCGGGCAGCAGCGCGCGGACGAAGCCGGTGCGAACGCCCTGCAGGTGCGGATGGAATTGCAGGCCGATTGCTATGCCGGCGTGTGGGCGGCCAACAATCGTGACCGGTTGGAGCCCGGCGACATCGAGGAAGGGCTGCGCGCAGCCAACGCCATCGGCGACGACACGCTGCAACGCTCGGCCGGGCGCGCACCTGTCCCCGACAGCTTCACCCACGGCACTTCGGCCGAACGAATGGCGTGGCTGAAGCGCGGGATCGACAGCGGCGACCCCGCGCAATGCGACACGTTCAGCGGATCGATCGACCGGTCCTGATCCACGCCGGGCGGCGCGGCGGCGGTATCAGCCCCCGCCGGCCCGCTCGATCTGCGCGCCGACCAGGGAGAGTTTCTCCTCCAGCCGCTCATACCCACGATCGAGGTGGTAGACGCGCAGCACCTGCGTCTCGCCCTCGGCCGCCAGGCCGGCGAGGACGAGGCTCATGGAGGCACGAAGGTCCGTTGCCATCACCGGCGCGCCGTTCAGGCCGCCAACGCCCTTGACGATCGCGGTGCGGCCATGGACCTGGATGTCAGCCCCCATGCGCGCCAGTTCCGGCACATGCATGTAGCGGTTTTCAAAAATGGTTTCGGTCAGCACGCTGGTGCCCTGCGCCAGGGTCAGCATCGCCATGAACTGCGCCTGCATGTCGGTCGGGAAGGCCGGAAACGGCGCGGTGGAGAGCGTGAGCGGGCGAAGCGGACCGTCGGCGGCGACGCGGATACCGTCGGTCTCCTCCGTCACGCTCAGCCCGGCCTCGGTCAGGCTGGCGAGGATCGCCTGCATGTCCTCCGCCGAGGCGCCTTCCAGCAGCAGATTGCCGCCGGTGATGCCGGCTGCGCAGGCATAGCTGCCCGCCTCGATCCGGTCGGGCATAACGCGATGCTCCGCGCCATGCAAGCTCTGCCGGCCCCGCACCACCAGCCGCTCCGTGCCGATCCCCTCGATCTCCGCGCCCATCGCGACCAGGCAGCGGCAAAGGTCGGCGATTTCCGGCTCGCGCGCCGCATTTTCGATCACGGTTTCGCCGCGGGCGAGCGCGGCCGCCATCAGGGCGTTCTCGGTCGCGCCGACCGACACGATCGGGAACACGATATGCCCGCCGACCAGGCCACCCCTGGGCGCGCGGGCGCGGACATAGCCGGCCGCCAGTTCGATTTCCGCCCCCAGGGCTTCCAGCGCGCGAAGGTGGAGGTCGATCGGGCGATTGCCGATCGCACAGCCGCCAGGCAGCGACACCGTCGCCTCGCCCTCGCGCGCCAGCAACGGGCCCAGCACCAGGATGGAGGCACGCATCCGCCGCACGATTTCATACGGTGCGGTGGTGGAGGCGATCGTGTCGGCCGTCAGCGTCATCGCGCGCACGTTGGACCCGTTGCGCGCACCCGCGATGCTGGTCGATACGCCCAGCTCGTTCATCAGGTGGCCGAACCCCTCGACGTCCGCCAGCCGCGGCAGGTTGGTCAGCGTCAGCGGCTGATCGGTCAGCAGCGCGCAGGGCAGCAGGGTAAGGGCGGCGTTCTTGGCGCCAGAGATCGGCACGCGGCCTTCCAGCCGCTGGCCGCCGCGAATGATGATGCGATCCATGCCCTCGCTCTAGTGGTTCCCGCGGCCAAGCGCAAAGCGGCTTGGCCCGCCCCTCCCCCGCCCCGACAGGTGCGACATTTTGCATGGGGATGATGGGCCAGGTTGATGCGTGTTAGTGTCGCTCGAAGATACACCGCGCTAATCACCCGTAAGTAGGGGGATTTTCGCCGCAACATGGATCAAGGCTGTTTGGCCGATCATCTCGGCCGTTATGTAGATTTGCGTGGGCCCGAACGTGAGGCTCTCAATGAATTGACCATCAGCCATCGCCAATTCCGGCGTGGCACCGTGGTTCGCGCGGAACATGGCCCGCTCGGCGACATCATGGTCGTCACCGATGGCTGGCTTTTCTCCTCGGCCCTGCTGGAAGACGGCCGGCGCCAGATCATGCGCCTGCATTTCCGGGGCGACCTGGTGGGGCTGGACGGGCTGGCCTATGACCGGGCGCCGGATACCATCTCCGCCCTGACGGACGCGCAGGTCTGCCTGATCGATCGAGTCGCGCTGGGCCGGATGTTCATCGACCATCCCCGCCTCTGCGCGTTCCTGTTCGCGATCCAGCAGATCGATCGCGTGGTGCTGGCCGAACGGCTGATCTCGCTCGGCCGCAGTTCGGCCAAAGGGCGGGTCGCCGCCTTGCTGATGTGGATCGCCAACCGGATGCAGTTCGCTAATATCGCCATCGACGGCGGCTTCGTCCTGCCCGTCACGCAGGAGGAGATAGGCGACCTGAGCGGGCTGACGGCCGTGCACGTCAACCGCACGATGCGGGCGCTGGCCGACCAGGGCCTGATCGCGCGCTCTGGCACCACGTTGCGCATTCTGGACATGGAGCGGCTGGCTCACCTGGCCAATTATAGCGAGCGGCGGCCGGTGCTGGATCCCGTGTGGTTGCCGCTGGCGGACTGAGCGTGGGCGCTCAGTCGCTCAGGCCTTTTCCAGCGTGCATTGCAGCGGATGCTGATTCTGCTGCGCGAAATCCGTTACCTGGCTGACCTTGGTCTCGGCCACTTCGTAGGTGAAGATGCCGCACACCCCCACCCCGCGCTGATGCACGTGCAGCATCACGCGGGTGGCGTCCTCCAACCCCATCCGGAAGAAACGCTGGAGACATAGCACCACGAACTCCATCGGCGTGTAATCGTCGTTCAGCATCAGCACCTTGTACAGCGAAGGCTGCTTGGTGCGGGTGCGCGTACGGGTGGCGACACCGAGGCCGGTGCCATCCTCATCGCCATCCTTGTCGGTGGCCATGGCTTGGGGTTGCAGATGTTCGATCATGGGTCTGGTCACAGGATATGGCATCCACCACCCCGGCGACAAGGCCCAGCGTGCCAGGAAACCGGGTAACGGCCGTAAAACAACGACGGCCGCTCCTGGGAAGGAGCGGCCGTCGACACATGCGGTCCGCGGGAGCAGCGCCCGCGACGCCCGAACCTTACAGGGTGCCGGTGTTCGCCTTGATCTTCTCGGCAGCCAGCGCGTAACGGTTGGACAGCGGCTGGGCGATGTCGCCGGCGAGCTTCATCATCGTCTCGCTCAGACGCGACGCCTCGGCCACGGCGCTGTCGAACTGCGCCTTGGCGAACTCGCTCTGCAGCTGGAACAACTCGGTCGGCGACTTCACGGTGGCGAAGCTCTTGAACGCGACGGTGGCGCTTTCAAGGCTCTTCTTGCCATAGTCGGCGGCTTCCTGGCTCAGCGTCTGGCTGGCCGTGGCGGCGACGCGAGCCGAGGCGATCATCGCCTCCACATTGCCCTTGGCGAATTCGACCATGTCCTCGCCCATCTTGCCGGACTTCTCGAACGCGGTCTTGAAACGGTTGGAAGCGTCGCCGAACAGCGCCTGGGCCTTGTCGGTGGCTTCGGTGGTCGATGCAGCAGTTGCCATGGTCGTCATGTCCTCGGTTGCGGCCGCCACGGTCTCCGCCGGTGCGGCAATGACGTCGCTTTGAACATCCGGCGACGAAGCGGCTTCACGCGTTGGTGCGAGATTGTCGGACGAGAGCGCGGACGTGGCCTGCCCGGACGCAGCCTCTTGAGCCGCGACCTGATGTGCGGCGATCGCCTGCAGCGCCGTGGCGGGCGCGGGCACTTTGGGCCTGCGCGATTTGATCGCCTGGGCCACTCGGAGATCCTCGTTCGCCACCTGCTGCTCCGCTCTTGTCTTGTTGCACTGCACAATATAGCGCAGTTACGCTAATTGCAAGACCGCATTGTGCAGCGCAACATAGGTTAGAAATCGAGTTTGTCGTAATGGTCTGGCGGGCTGATCACCTCCATCCGCTCGCTCAACAGCGGGCGGAAGCTCGGCCTGCTCTTCATGCCGGAATACCAATGACGCGTCCGCTCGTGCCCGCGCCAGTCGATCCCGCCGAGATAGTCCGCCACGGAGATATGGGCAGCAGCCGCCAGATCGGCCAGGCTGAACAAGGGACCACCGATCCAGCGGCGATGATCCAGCAACCAATCGACGTAATCCAGATGGCTGTTGGCGAGTCGCATCGCGTCGCGCAGGGCCTTGCCGTCGGGTGACTGGCGATGGACCAGCCGCTTTTCCATCCGCTCGAACATCAAAGGTCGGCCGACCTCGTCGTGAAATTTCTGGTCGAACCACGCGACCAGCCGCCGCACCTCCGCCCGGTTCGCGGCGGTACCGGGCAGCAGCGTGGTGCGGTCGATGGTTTCTTCCAGATATTCGCAGATCGCGTTGGAATCGATCAGCAGCAGGTTGTGGGGCCGGTCGACCAATACCGGCGTCTGCCCGGTCGGGTTCATGTCCACGAACTCGTCGCGCTGCTCCCACGGGCTTTCGCGCACCAGCTCGCAGCCCTCCGCCTTCTCACCCAGGAGCAGGCGGACCTTGCGGGAAAACGGACACAAAGGAAATTGGTAGAGCTGCCAGGCCATCGCGGGCCGCTATAGCGCAAAGCGGCGCGGACGAAATGCCTGTCGAACAGGACCGGGCACACACATTACGGTGCGAAAGGCCCGGCCCCGTCCGGCCGTCCTACTCCGCCGCCACCATCTCGGCCGCGGGCGCATCTTCCAGCGGATGCGGCAGGCGCTCCAGCATTTCCTTGGGCACGATTTGCCAGAAGCGGTCACGCCAGCGGGCCCAGTCGTCGAGGATGGCGTTGGACCAACGGCTGTCGGTCTTCACCGCATGGTCCGCGATCAGGGCCTTGAGGCGCGCTTCCCAATGGTCCGAACCGATCCGCCGCCAGACGATGCTCTCCGGATTGGCGGAGGTGGCGAAGCGATCCTGCTCGTCCAGCACGAACGCCATGCCGCCGGTCATGCCCGCGCCGAAATTCTCGCCTACCGGGCCCAGGATCACCGCCGTGCCGCCGGTCATATATTCGCAGCCATTGGCGCCGCAGCCTTCCACCACCACCGTCGCGCCCGAATTGCGCACGGCGAATCGTTCCCCGGCCTGCCCGGCCGCCAGCAGGGTGCCGGAGGTCGCGCCATAGAGCACGGTGTTGCCGATGATGGTGTTCGCCTTGGTATCCAGCGCGCTGGACACCATCGGCCGGACGATGATGGTGCCGCCCGACAGGCCCTTGCCGACATAATCGTTGGCCTCGCCGAACACCTCCAGCGTCAGCCCCTTGACCGCGAACGCGCCCAGCGACTGGCCGGCCGACCCGCGCAGGCGCACATGGACGTGATTGTCCGCCAGCGTGCTCATCCCGAACAGGCTGGTGATCTCGGCCGACAGGCGCGTGCCGACGGCGCGATGCGTGTTGCGCACCGTATAGGTCAGCTGCATCTTCTCGCGCCGGGCGAAGACGGGGGCCGCATCCTTGATCATCTGCGCATCGAGGCTGTCGGGCACGTCGTTGCGGAAGGTGTTCAGCCCGAAGCGGCGATGATGATCGGGCGCATCCACCTTGGCGAGGATAGGGTTGAGGTCGAGATCGTCGAGATGCTCCGCGCCACGGCTGACCTGACGCAGCAATTCGGTGCGGCCGATCACCTCGTCCAGGCTCCTGTAGCCGAGCCGCGACAGGATCTCGCGCACTTCCTCCGCGATGAAGGTCATCAGGTTGATGACCTTTTCCGGCGTGCCGACGAACTTGGCGCGCAGTTGCTCGTCCTGGGTGCAGACGCCCACCGGGCAGGTGTTGCTGTGGCACTGGCGCACCATGATGCAGCCCATCGCCACCAGGCTGAGCGTGCCGATCCCGAACTCCTCCGCGCCCAGGATCGCGGCGACCACGATGTCGCGCCCGGTCTTGAGCCCGCCGTCGGTGCGCAGCTTCACCCGGTGGCGCAGGCCGTTCAGGGTCAGCACCTGGTTGACCTCCGACAGGCCCATCTCCCACGGCGTGCCGGCGAACTTGACGCTGGTCTGCGGGCTGGCGCCGGTGCCGCCGACATTGCCGGCGACCAGGATAGCGTCGGCATGGGCCTTGGCCACGCCCGCCGCGACGGTGCCGATGCCGGCCGAAGAGACCAGCTTCACGCACACCCGCGCGCGCGGATTGATCTGCTTCAGGTCGTAGATAAGCTGCGCCAGATCCTCGATCGAATAGATGTCGTGATGCGGCGGCGGCGAGATCAGCGTCACGCCGGGCGTCGAGTGACGCAGCCGCGCGATCATCTCCGTTACCTTGAACCCGGGCAGCTGGCCGCCCTCGCCGGGCTTGGCGCCCTGCGCGACCTTGATCTCCAGCTCCTCGGCGGACCCCAGATATTCGGCGGTGACGCCGAAGCGGCCGGACGCTACCTGCTTGATGACCGAATTGGCGTTGTCGCCATTTTCGTACGGGGTGTAGCGGCTCTTGTCCTCGCCGCCCTCGCCCGACACCGCCTTCGCCCCGATCCGGTTCATGGCGATGGCCAGCGTCTCATGCGCTTCGGGAGACAGCGCGCCCAGGCTCATGCCGGGCGTAACGAACCGCTTGCGGATTTCCGTGATCGCCTCGACCTGGTCGATCGCGATCGGCTCCTTCGCCCAGTTGAACTCCAGCAGATCGCGCAGATAGACCGGCGGCAAGTCGCGCACCCCACGCGAGAATTGCAGATACTGGCTGTAGCTGTCGCGCGACACGGCCGACTGGAGCAGATGCATCAACTGCGCCGAGTAAGCATGGCTCTCGCCGCCCGCGCGCTGGCGATAGAAGCCGCCGATCGGCAGCACCGCCTTGCCACCGCCGAACGCCGCATCGTGCCGCAGCCTCGCCGAGAGATGGAGCGAGGCATAGCCCTCGCCCGAAATCTTGGTCGGCATACCCGGGAACAGGTCGTTGCAGATCGCCCGACTGAGGCCGACCGCCTCGAAATTATAGCCGCCGCGATAGGAGGAGATCACCGCGATCCCCATCTTCGACATGATCTTGAGCAGGCCGTCGTCGATCGCCTTGCGCCAGCTCTTGAAGCACGCCTCCAGGCTCTTGTCACCGAACAGGCCGCGCGTGTGGCGGTCGGCGATGACCGCTTCCGCCAGATAGGCGTTCACCGTGGTTGCGCCGACGCCAATCAGCACCGCATAATAATGCGTGTCGAGGCATTCGGCCGAGCGGACGTTGACCGACGCATAGGAGCGCAGCCCCTTGCGGACGAGGTGCGTGTGCACCGCCGCCGCCGCCAGCACCATCGCCATCGAGACCTGATCCTCCGACACATTTTCGTCGGTCAGGAACAGCTCGCTCTTGCCCTCGCGCACCGCCTGCTCCGCCTCGCGACGGATGCGGGCGATCGCCTGGCGCAAGGCTTCGGGATTGTCGCCAGCGGGATAGGTGCAGTCGATCGTGGCGTGAGACGAGCCGAAATGGGCCTTCAGCGTCGCCCAGTCGGCGCTGGTCAGCACCGGCGAATCCAGCACCAGCACGCCCGATTGCTGTGCCTCGGTGTCGAGGATGTTGGCGAGGTTCCCGAACCGCGTCTTCAGGCTCATCACGCGGGTTTCGCGCAGGCTATCGATCGGCGGATTGGTGACCTGGCTGAAATTCTGGCGGAAGAAATGGCTGACCAGGCGCGGCTTGTCGGAAATAACGGCCAGCGGCGTGTCGTCGCCCATCGATCCCACCGCTTCCTTGGCGGTTTCGACCTGGGGCGACAGGATCAGCTCCATGTCCTCCATCGTCTGCCCCGCCGCGATCTGGCGACGGATCAGGTCGGCACGGTTCCATTGCGGCAGATGGTCGCCGTCCGGCACGGCCAGGTCGGCCATGGCGCGGAAGCCCTGCACCCAGTCGCCATAGGGCGCCTCTCCGGCGATGCGGGCCTTGATCTCATGATCCTCGTAGAAGCGGCCTTCCTCTAGATCGACGGCGATCATCTGGCCGGGTCCCATCCGCCCCTTCGCCACGGCGGAGCTTTCCGGCACCACCACCATGCCGGCTTCCGATCCCACGATCAGCAGATTGTCGGCGGTGCGCAGCGTGCGGAGCGGGCGGAGCGCGTTGCGGTCCACGCCCGCTACCACCCAGCGGCCGTCCGTCATGGCCAGCGCGGCCGGGCCGTCCCACGGCTCCATCACGCTGGCGAAGTAATTGTACATGTCGTCGACCGGCTGCGGCAGACCCGAATCCTGCCACGCTTCCGGCACCAGCATCAGCTTGGCGGTCGGCGCGTCGCGGCCGGCGCGGCAGATCGTCTCGAACACGGCATCCAGCGCGGCCGTGTCGGAGGCACCCGCCGGAATCAGCGGCTTGATTTCCTCGGACGACAGACCGAATGCCAGGGAGGCCATCTTGATCTCGTGGCTCTTCATCCAGTTCTTGTTGCCGCGGATCGTGTTGATCTCGCCATTGTGGGCGAGGCAGCGGAACGGCTGGGCCAGCCACCATTGCGGAAAGGTGTTGGTCGAATAACGCTGGTGGAAGATCGCGACGCGGCTGACGAAGCGTTCGTCCTTCAGGTCGGGGTAGAAGACCGACAATTCCTCGGCCAGGAACAGCCCCTTGTAGATCACCGAACTGCAGCTGAGCGAACAGATGTAGCAGCCCTGGATCTGCGCCTCGACCAGCTTCTTCTCGATCCGGCGGCGGACGAGATACAGCTTCTTCTCGAACTCGGCCGAGGTTTCCTCGTCCGGCATCGGGCCGGCGATCATGATCTGCTCGATCTCCGGCCGGGTCAGCATCGCCTTGTCGCCGATGACAGACACGTCCACCGGCACCTGCCGCCAGCCGTAGATGGTGTAGCCGAAGTCGATGATCTCGCTTTCGACGATCATCCGGCAGGCTTCCTGCGCGCCCAGATCCGTGCGCGGCAGGAAGATCATGCCCACCGCCAGCCGGTTGGGGCGCGGCGCATGGCCCGCTGCCTCGATCGCATCGTCGAAGAAAGCCGTCGGAATATCGACATGGATGCCGGCGCCGTCGCCGGTCTTGCCATCGGCGTCGACCGCGCCGCGATGCCAGACGGCCTTCAGCGCGTCGATCGCGGCCGTGACGACCCGGCGCGACGGCTTGCCGTCGATCGCCGCGACCAGGCCGACGCCGCATGCATCGCCTTCATAATCTGGCCGGTACATGCCCTCGCGGGCGAGGCGCTCATGCTCCGGAGTGGGAAAATGGGTCATCGGGCGTCTCTTACTTGGCGGGCGTGTTCAGGGCGGCAAGTTGCCGTGCCAGACCGGCGGCCGCGGTCTTCATGTTGGACAGGCTGGCGGTCATCATCTCGCGCTGCGCCGTCTGCACGTCGGGATCGGCCATCAGCGTCGCCATCTGCGTGATGAAGGCCTGTCCGGTCGGCGTCTGGTAGAACGCAGTCACCTCGTTGAGCTGCGTCACCGTGAAGCGGCGGGCATAAGCGTTGGCCATCGCCGCCATCAGCTGCGGCATGGAGGCGACCACCTGATCCGCCGCCGTTCTGGCCTGCGTGTCCATGAAGGTCGACAGAATCTGCCTGACGCGCGGATCGCCGGCGGAGGCTTTCGCGAAATCAGGGTTCTGCTGCAGGGCCTGCTGGACGTTGCCGAGCGTCGCCTGGATAACCGAGCGCATCATCGTGTCGCGCTGTGCGGGCGGCATCGCGACGTCGACGAGCCGCTTCGCCGCGGCAAGGCGGGCCGGTTCCGGTGCTGCGGCGGGCGCCTGCGCGAGCGCGGCGGTCGGCAGTGCCAGGGCGGTCAGGACGATGATCTTGAGCCTGTTCATGCCGCCACCTTCTCCATCTTGCTCTTCGCCTTCAGCCAGGCGTGCATCCGCTCGCTGACGTCGCGGCCGTCGCGGACCGCCCACACCACCAGGCTGGCGCCGCGCACGATGTCGCCGGCGGCGAACACGCCGTCCAGGCTGGTCATCATCGTCTTGTGGTCCACCCGCACCGTGCCCCAGCGGGTGACGGACAATTCCGGCGCATCGAACAGGCGCGGCAACTCCTCCGGATCGAAGCCCAGCGCCTTGATCACCAGATCGGCCTGCAGCTGGAAGTCGGAACCCGGGTCAGGCTCCGGCGCGCGGCGACCCGAGGCGTCGGGCTCACCCAGCCGCATCCGCGCCACCTGCACGCCCGTGACCCGCTCCTCGCCGTGAAAGGCTTCGGGGGCGGAGAGCCAGACGAACTCGACGCCCTCCTCCTCCGCATTCTTCACCTCCCGCTGGCTGCCCGGCATGTTCGCGCGATCGCGGCGATACAGGCAGCGGACGGAGGCCGCGCCCTGGCGGACGGCGGTGCGGACGCAATCCATGGCCGTATCGCCGCCGCCGACCACCACGACATGCTTGCCGCGCGCATCGAGGCTGCCGCTGTCGAACGCCTCCACCTTGTCGCCGAAGCTCTGGCGGTTGGATGCGGTCAGGTAATCGAGCGATTCCACCACGCCATCGGCGCCGATTCCCGGCGCCTTGATCGCGCGCGGCTTGTAGACGCCGGTGGCGATGACGATCGCGTCGTGGCGCTGGCGCAATTCGTCCAGCGTGGCGTCGCGCCCGACCTCAAACCCTTCGTGGAAGATCACGCCGCCATCGCGCAAGCGGTCGACGCGGCGCATGACCACATGCTTTTCCAGCTTGAAGCCGGGAATGCCGTAGGTCAGCAGCCCGCCCATCCGGTCATGCCGGTCGTAGACGTGCACCTCATAGCCGCGGCTGCGCATCAGGTCTGCGACGGTCAGGCCGGCCGGCCCCGCGCCGATCACCCCGATGGATTGCCGCTTGGTGGGACCGGGCACCAGCGGCTCGACCCAGCCCTGCTCCCACGCCGTGTCGGTGATGTATTTCTCGACCGAGCCGATCGTCACCGCGCCATGACCGGAAAATTCGATCACGCAATTGCCTTCGCACAGGCGATCCTGCGGGCAGATGCGGCCGCAAATTTCCGGCATGGTCGATGTGGCATTGCTCAGCTCATAAGCTTCGCGCAGCCGCCCTTCCGCCGTCAGCCGCAGCCAGTCGGGGATATGGTTGTGCAGGGGGCAATGGTTTGCACAATAGGGCACGCCGCATTGCGAACAGCGCGACGATTGCTCCTCCGCCTTGAAGGTTTGGAAGCCGAGCGAAATTTCGGCAAAGTCGCCCGCGCGTTCGCCTGCCGCGCGCTTCTCCGGATAATCCTGCCCGACCTGCGGGAAACTCAACATTCCAGCCATGTGCATCATCCCTCCCCGCCGAAATGACGGATCCAACGAGGGCTGTCACGCGCTAAAACTGGGTTAGGACAGCGTAGCTGGCCTAATTGGATCGCCTTTCAAGCCGGCTTGATCGAACCGCACCTAAAATACCACGGAGATAGTCTCAGATCGGACCTTCTACTTAGCCAACCACAGCAAAGCCAGCGCGCCAGCGACGATCCGATACCAAGCGAAGGGCGCGAAGCCGTGCCGGCCGACAAAGGCAACGAACCCCCGGATCACGCCGATCGCCACGATGAACGAGACCGCGAAGCCGATTGCGATCGTGCCCCAGCCGACCCCGCCGGCGGCGGTCAGCGCCTCATGATTCTTGACCAGTTCCAGCGTGGTCGCGCCCAGCATGGTCGGGATTGCCAGAAAGAAGCTGAACTCCGCCGCGGTGCGCCGCTCCACCCCCAAGGCCAACGCCCCCAGGATGGTCGCGCCGGAGCGGCTGACCCCTGGGATCATCGCCAGGCATTGGATCAGGCCAATGCCGAACACGGTCGGCAACGGGATGCTCGCCACGCCTGCCACGTCGCCGCGCCGCGCCAGCCGCTCGATGACGAGGATGGCGGCCCCACCGACGATCAGCGCCACCGCCACCACATCGGGCCGGCCCAACAGGGCCTCCACCTGGTGGTGAAAGGCCAGGCCGATCAATGCCGAAGGCAGGAACCCCAACGCGACATTGCGAGTGAAGCGCCACGCGCCCGCCTCACGCCGCCCCAGGCCCGACAGAACTGCCCAGAAAGTGCGCCAATACAGCACCACCACCGCCAGAATGGCGCCAAGCTGGATCACGACGTTGAACACCGCCCACGTCTCGGCATCATAGCCGAGCAGCGCGCTCGCCAGGATCAGGTGTCCGGTGGAAGATACGGGCAGAAACTCGGTCAGCCCCTCGACGATGCCGAGGAGGACGGGCGTGACGACATCCATGCCGGGGGCTCAGGCCGCGTTGAGGCTGAAGCGGCCTTCGCGGCGGTAGCGGACCAGCCAGGTCTGGGCGACCGCGGCCAGCGGCGCAGGCTCGATCCCCAGCGCCGCAAAGCCCTGCGCACCCGGCGACACGACATTGTCCTGGTCCAGCATCCGCAACTGGTCCCGGCTGATCGGCGCGCCCGGCAGCCCGCCAAAGCCCGCCAGCATGGACGCGACCCCATCGGGCAGCGCGAACAGCCTGGGAGTACGGCCGATCGCGCCGCCGATCCAGCGATGCAGTTCCATCATGCTCAACGCCTGCGGCCCACCCAGCTCCAGCATCCGCGGCATGGTCTCGGATGAGAGGGCCAGCTTGCAGACGGCGCGAGCCACGTCGACCACCCACGCCGGCTGGAACCGCACGTCGGGGCGGATAACGGGCATGATCGGCGCGCGCGCCATCATCCCGGCGAAGCGGTTCACGAACTGGTCTTCCGGACCGAACAGAATGGACGGGCGCACGATGGCGGCATCCAGGAAGGCGGCGTGGACCGCCTGCTCGCCCTCACCCTTCGAGCGAGCATAAGCCGAGGCGGCATTGGGGTCCGCGCCGATCGCCGAAAGGTGGATCAGCCGCCTGGCGCCAGCCCGCGTCGCCGCCTCGGCCACGGTGCGCGCGCCGTGGACATGCACCGCCTGGAAGCGGCCCTTCATGATGCCGACCAGGTTGATCACCACGTCCGTCCCATGCACGGCCCGCGCAACCGTTTCCGGCTTGGTGATGTCCGCCACCACCGCCTGCGCCTGGCCGAGGCCGCCCAGCGGCTTCAGATGGGTCGCGTCGAACGGATCACGCTCCGCTACCCGCACCCGGGCGCCGCCCCGCAGGAGTTCCTGCACCAGGTAGCGGCCGAGAAAGCCGCCACCGCCGAATACCGTCACCAACTCGTTCATCGGGCCTAGTCCATGCTGTGCCGTGCTATTTTCGTCCCATGCCCGCCAGGCCTTCGCCATGCAAGGCTTCGAAAAGATCGTTGACAAGTCCCGACTCACCCCCCTAAAGGCCGCCGCCTACCCCGTGCCCAGATGGCGGAATTGGTAGACGCACCAGCTTCAGGTGCTGGCGATCGCAAGGTCGTGGAGGTT
>NZ_CAKTFO010000008.1 GCF_934560975.1 uncultured Sphingomonas sp.
CTCGCAGCGGCATGACCAACCAGCGGCGATCCACTTAACGACCCCGCGAGCCTGTGCAGACAAACCGAGCCACCTCTTGTCGCCGTCTGACCTGGCAACGGAGAAGACGCGCACCTTCCTGCGGCTGATGGTAATCGAGGGACGAGCCGCTGCCGCCGGAGCGATCCGCCGCAATGGATCATAGCAGCGTTGGTGCGGCCGGCTGGCGCGTCGGGAACTCTGGCCCGCGCACCGTCATCCGAGTGGCCGTATAGGGGCGCTGGAGCGCGACCACATCGTCGAAGCTGCCTCTCAGCCAACGTTGATGGTCCTCCGGCCGCAGGATCGTGATCATCGCCTTAGGGTGGATCGGCGCGACCAGCTCGTTCGGCTCGCACGTCACCATGGTGAAGCCCTTTGTCTCGCCGAACGCCTGCCAGAAGCCCGCGACCATGAAGATGGCCTGATCCGTCACCTGGAACCACATCTCGCCCTTGATCGGCTTCTTGCCGTCGCGAAGGTCGACAGCCTTGGGCGTCCACTCGCAAAATTCAGTGAGCGGGATCAGACAGCGGTTTTCCGGGCGCTCCGCCAAACGCCGCCATTGCGCCAGGCCGAGTTGGCGCACGTTGGTCATTGGCCAGGCCGCCTGCCCGTCGAGAACATCCCAGATCATCACATCAAGCCCAAGTCCACGATCATTCTGGCGCAGCACATAGGCCCGGCCCCGCGGCGCAAGCTCTTGCCAGTTGAAGCGATTGTCGGTTGGTCGCGGCTCCGCCCAGTCGGCACCGAAGCGCTCCTTCAGGGTTTCAGGTTCTGTCCGGTTGCGGGCTCGGTTGCACATGGGCGCAGCAAACACGCAAACGCCACCCACCCGCAAGCGCCGAGCGCATTGTGCATGACGTCTACGTTCGACCAGATCTGGGGAAGGCTCGACGAGGACTATGCAGACGGGAACTCGAACTCGCCCGCCATCTGCCGCGCGGCGTGCCCGCTGAGGTAACCCTGCAACACGGGTCGTCCTTCCAGTTCCATGTAGATGGGTGCATGCAGCCCGATGCCTGACCGGGTCCACCGCTCTCGCGGCATGGCCAGGATCGTCTCAACCGCGTCCCGCAACGTCATCTTGGTACGCAGGATGCGCAGCGATGGCGGCTTGTCGGGCTCGAACAGCTCAACCTCCATGCTCCAGTCGATCGAAGGGTTTGTGGGAGACGAGGACATGATGGCCCTGTGTTGGAGATCCGATCCAGCATAGGAGGAACGATGCTCTTCCTCTACGCGCTTGCGCTCTCCGCTGGTCAGCCTTTCATCTGCGATGTCGTCAAGGTCCACGACGGTGACGGGCCCTTCCACTGCCGCAACGGCGTGTCAATTCGGCTCCAGGGCATTCAGGCGCCGGACTTCACCCGCGCGGAACCCTGCAAGAAGGGCAAAGACGGCTACGTGTGCAGCGACAGGCTTGCCCGGCAATCGCGCGATCGTATGGCGGCGCTGATCAAGGGGCGGCGGCTCAGTTGTAACGCGACCGGCAAGAGCTGGCAGCGAACCGTGGCGACATGTTCATTGGCCGGCGAGGACCTCTCCTGCCTGGCCGTCCGCCGCGGCATCGCAACGCGATGGCCGAAGTACGACCGGGAACGGCGACTCGTCGGCTGCAAGTGAGCTGGCGGCAGGCGTTCCTTGAGCGTCAGCCGCAACCTCCAACCCCGGTTCTCCTAACCAGCGTCATCCAGCTCGGGAGACGCATCTGACGTGGCTAAAGCGGCACCGGGCAGCCGTTCGGCTAGTGCGCTGATGCCGGCGCCGTGCACCTCGTCCATCAACACGCCGTCGATCAGCAAAGCATGTTCTGGCGTGAGGACCGCACCATCCCGGTGCGCCGGATCCAGCGCCAGCCACGCGCGCACCGCGCCCTCAAGGCTGGTCACTTCGGCAAGTTCGCTGTCGCCGCGCGGTACGTTCTTCAACGCGGCGCTCGTGCGCCAGTTTATCTCCGGCGACGCCGCGTCGCCCCACCCTGCTTCGGTCATGAATGTCTCCAGACCGCACGCCCCACCAACCCGACTGCCGTGATGGCAGTCAGGCCGAGGTGGGGGACGTGCAAGGGTGGTGGATGCTTCGGCGTGCGAAGCGGCTGCGCGAAGAGCCGGAAGGAGCGAGGCTGGCTCTCGCCAACCTGTTTTTCCCGTCCTCACGCTCTTCAATTTTGCAGCTTCGTCGACTGCCTATCGCAATCTAGGGATGTGCCTTGGTGTGGAGGCCTAAAAGCTCAACCTATCCGCGGCAGTCTCGCGAACTGATTCCCAGCACGTTGCAGATATCGATGATTATCCGACGCTTGAGCAGTAGCAGCGGCCAGCACGTCTGGGCCCAGCCGCCGCAATTCTTCTGCCGCCAATTTGTCCTTGAGCGCCACCGCAGCACGTCGGTTACGCTCGGCGACCGTGATCGGTCCGCCAGGGCGGATAGTGGCCGCATGCGCTTCCTGCCAGCTTATGACGAGCGGGTGAGAAGGAGCCACAGGTCGCGGCGGGTCAGACTTGGTTGTCGTTGGTGTGGGGACGCGCGAGTTCATCACGGCCTCCGGCGCAGTGGAAGCAGCAGGTCGCGGAGCGGCGTCCTGGCCGATCGGCCTATAGTCCGATGGAGGTGGAGCAACGTTGACTTGTGGAGCGACTGGCCGGCCCGCATTCTCCTGCGTGCGCAGGATACCTGCCAGGCGGCGCTGAACGGATTGCGCCCGAAGCTCTTCGTGCGTGACCCCCAGGCGCACAGCGTCGGCATCCCGGATGGCAACGGCATCTCCAATGCGGTGGACCGCCACCCCCGCCTTGGGAATCCCGTCGACCGCCCGATGGGCCGCGGATGTCGATGCCTGGTGCATGGCAGATCGATGCGCCATTCCTGTTTGCTGCGCGGTCCTGAGGCGATCTTGGACGCTCGGGTCGACAATGTAGCGGCGCAGCCCATCCTGGATGGCGCGGTCGGCATGGGCGATTGTCCATTTGCCATAGCTTTCCACCGGGATCGTCAAAATAGCGGGAGCCGCTTCCACGGCCGCTGAGATCCGCGCGATCAATCGGTTCTGTTGATCGCGAATGCGGTCCAGTTCCTTCAATTGCGCGGGCGAAGCGACACCCAGCATGTGCCGATCGCGATCGGTCAACCTAAACGGTTCGACCCGCCCATCGCGTCGCGTCAGGCGTCGGTGCCGATTGATGCGTCCGATCCAGTCGTCAACCTCGGCGCTGACTGACCCGAACATCGGAGGTTGCACCGTTGGCGATGGCGCAGGTGGCCGTGAGGACGCGACGGGCGTGGTTGATGGAGATTGCCCTTTCGTCCCTGCGGCGGCGGCCTCATCACGGAGCGCCGTGGTGACGGCCGGGGGACTCTCGCCAAGGATCGAACGGGTAAATCTCGCAGCAGCGTACAGGACGTCAAGCTCGACGTCGATCTGCTCCCGTGCCTGCTGCGCGTCCGAGACTAGCGATGTAGCGAGCCGGGTCTCGGGCGCGAACGTCCGCTCAAGCTCGGCTATGTAGGCTTGAGCGTCCCTTTCACGCTGCTTGAAAGCCGCGTGGCGCGGATGATGCTCGGTGCGCTGCCCCCTGGCCACCAGCTTATCGGCGAGTTCGGTGGCATAGCCGTTCATCTTCTCGGCCGTCTGCTCCGCGTTGCTTCGCGCCATTGGATGGAGGATCTTGAGAATAACGTCACCCGTTCGGGCTTCGGCGCGCTGCTCCGCCATGCGCCGCTCGAGCAGCGCAAGAGTGTTGCGGTGCTTCGCGTCCTGGCCGATCACGGCGCGAAGAACTTTGATGCGGTATTCATCATCTTTGTCGATCTGATCGTGTTGCAAGAGCAGCTGACGCACGCGCCATGACCAACCCTTGCGAGCGTTCTCCCGCTCCTTGGTGGGGGCGGCGCCACAGGCGGCGTGAAAGGCCACGCCCCTAGCGAGGTGTTTCTGCGGTTCAGCATTGATATTCATATCTTCGTAGCGCCGCGGATCGTAGCGTCGCCGCGAAGATGTGCGGGCGAGTTCGACATTGACCGCCTCGGCGAAGCTGGTTCGCAGGTACATCGGCCAGTTCTGTGCACGCACATCTTTGTGCTTGAGCTGACGATGCGGGTAGCTTCGTGTGCGATTACGGGACGAGGTCCTGCGCTCCTGCGCAATGGTGAAATCCCAATGGCCTGCATCACCAATCCGTTCACAAGGACGGTCGTAATACAATAGGTGAAAATGCCAGTTGCGGTCGTGATTGGCGGCGGTTGGCGCGTGCAGGGCGACATAGTAGCGGAGACCACGCCGATCGAACTCCTTCGCCAGTTTCTTGAGCACCTTCCGGCAACCGCCAGCGCCGAGTTCAGCGGGAAGTTCGCCGGTAACCCGTCGCTGGACGATACCACCTCTCCCTTTGCGCAGATGGACCAGATCCGTCGCATTGTGCCTGCTCAGCCAGGCAGCGCAGCCGGCGATATCTGCGTCAGTCTGAAGAGGATGCGTCTTGCTCTTGGGACTGCCCGATCGCTCGACCCGATAGGCATTCGGATCCGCCATGATCCGCTCGATCCCACTCTTGAGTTGTGACGGAATGGTACTGTCCTGGGTCAAAGCCCGTAACTTGGCGATGTCGAGTGGTTCGGCCACGCAGATACCGTCGGGATGACCAATGTCCTCATGTTGGACCACGGTCGCGAAGAAGGCGGAGGCCTCCCCGTCGATGTTGGTCAGGACGATCGCAGTGCCGTCACCATCGGTTGCGACCGCCGTGTCACGGGAGACATAACCGACATGGGCGACGGCCTCATGAACGAGTGGGTCAAAGGTTTCCTCCGGAGCGTTGGTTGCCACCGCGTCCTCACGCCCGACATATTCGACGTGCCCAGCCGGGTCAGCCGCACGGCCATCATTCGTGCGGCAGACGCCACCCACCCCCTTGGTGACCGTGGTGAATTCGAGATGGAAGGATACGCGACCGTCCGCGGTGCAGGGGCGACCACGCGGCGGCCGCGGCTGATGAAAACGTGCGGGCGGAAGGCTGGACGAAGGGCGGCGCGCTCTCTCGGGTGCGGTATGACGCTGGGGCTCATTGGCTACTGATCGGTGCAGGATCTTCAGAACGTCTGTTTCGCGACCTGTGATGTCCTCGTCGGACGGGAGCGCCGCATACTTGGCGATGGCCGCACGAGCATGCACGGCCTTTTCTGCAGGGAGCGCGCCAGGAGGCGCAAAGGCAAAAGCGAGCTGAGAAGCCATAATCGACATTATCCATCAGACAGCATCGATGCGCAATAACAATTGCGCGTTTGCACAATGACTCTAGCTTATAGGATTGTCTGGAAAATAGCACGGCGTATAGATGCCATCGTCGTGGGCGACGGTGACTATCGCGAAGCGACCGCCCGCCAGGGCTTTCACTTTATCGGAGCGACTCGCATACCCGATAAAGGTATTGCGCAACTCCTAAACGGTGGCTCTGTATTGCTCTGGTATCGGCCATCGGTACATTTAAAACCCCATTTTCTGGGAAGCTTGAACGAGCCGTTGGCGAGCTTGGGGCATGGTCCTTAACGTGCGTTGAAGAGATGATGCTCGATATCTAACCCCCTTTCTGGGGAGGCCTGGATCTACTTGGGCAAGGAATGCTTCATCACCCTTGTCCGGGGGTGAGAGCCGCCGCAGGCGCGTTGACGACGGCTGACGGGACTGCTGATCCTGGACGATCATGCGTCTTTATGGCGCCGGCGAGCTTTTCCATGCTGCATTCGCGCGTGCGCTTCCGGAAGGACTACTCACGTGGGACGACACGCCGTCCGACGAAGAGCAAGGCAAACCCGGTGCCGCTATCATCACTTAGCTTCACACAGGGGATGTATTGCCACTGCCCGACTATGGAGTCAGACCAGCCTACCCAGCGTCCCTCTTGGGGTACCGTGCGCCTGTACCCGTCGCATTCGCCGCTCGATTGACGTCGCGCTCACTTGGGAGGTGGATAATGGCTGCCGAAAGTAGGCAGCGCCGGCGCAATTATTAAACTGGTTGCGCTGGGCCCCTGCGGATGCAGGTGCGGTGACGAGGAGCAGCGCACCAGTAGTACCTATGCGAAAGCCTCAGCGAGCAGCGTTGCGTACAAGGGGCACTGGATCGAGGCGATCGCCTTCCCCCCCGCGCGGCGGCTGGAGGATCAAGGTCCACGCATTTACTTAGGACATCGACTCTTGCCACGTGCTGATGCTGGTAACGGGCGATCTTAACAACATAGAGGCAGCGCCAGCCAGCACATGCTATCTGCTGGCCGGCGGAGCCGACGCACTTGTCGGCCCCGCTTTCCTATCATCGTTCCCAGATGGATCCGGTACCGCAATTGACGAGCGAACGTTTGCGATCGAAGCGCAGCTCCACTCCCCTGCTCATGAGCGTGGTGGCGCTTATAATCTTGCAGTCATCATCGAAGGGCAACGTAAATCTTGAAGACAGCGAGCCGCCGACCAGCGCGTCGACATCGTCTTGCGAGAACTCCTGATCATACCAGCGAAGTATGTTGCCGGACTGCTCGAATATGCCAGGTGCGACAATCTCGGTTTTGATGCAGCCATCGCGCCAGAACAACGTCGCGTAGACGGGTCCTGCCTCGGCCATGAAGGTCACGCTTGTTTCGTAGCTGGCAGCGAGGCGAGACAGGACCTCCGCCTGACCTTCCGGGGCGAACCGCACGACGGCGGCCGCGAGCGGGTCGATCTCGCCATCCGCACCCAGCGCGCGCAGTTCGTCGCGCTCCGCGCGACGGCCGTCGATGCCGTGGGGAACCGGATCACGCCTGAACTGCCCATCGATAATGGCCGGGATGTAATCAAGCACGACCCCGGGTCGCATTGCCTCGTCGATTGCGTCATATTCGAGGTAGAAGCAGAAGCGCTCGTCGTCCCGCTGACACTCGAAGTCGATGGCGATCGCGTGGATGGCGACGCCGACCGCATCGCGCGGGATTTTGGCTTCGGCGATGGCTCGCACCGCCTCGACCTGGATAGCGACCGCACTGCGGCGCCTCCACAGGACCTCCATGTCGGCGACGATCGATGCCGCGAGAGCCTCGATCTGCGCCGGGGTAGCCGCGCTGAAGCGGGAAGCACCCGTTTCACTTGCCCAGCGCTGTAGCACGACGCCCCCCGCTTCCCCGAACGGCGGGAATTTGAGCAGATGCCGGGCATCGGAGTCGACGATAAGCACGGGCGAAGGCAGGCCGATCTGTCGCCAGGGCTTGTTCCGAACGGCTTCCGAGATGGTATCGCGCAGCAACTCCAGATTAGGACCGTGTGCATCGCGCCGCATGGTCTCCAGCGGAAACAGGCCCGCTTGGCCCGCCCTGGTCACCCAGGTTTCCGCGCCGATGCGGACGGAGCCAGGCTGGTCCGACCGGACCTCGGCACCTAGAGGCAGCATGAATCGCTGATGCTTGTGCTCCAGCGCCGCAAGCAGATCGGCACCGAGATCTATGATCGCGTCATCGTCCAATGCGTCGATAATCTCGACGCCATCCTCATTCCGGCTCTGGCGCAGATCGACCATGATCGCGGAGGCAAGCGCGGCCGCCAACGACGTGCCATTGGCGAGTTCCAACGCGTTCAAGGCAGCGTTGAACTTGTCTAGCAGCAAGACTTCAAGCAGGTCATCAACAACCATCATCTTCTTAAACTCCTTCATTTTCCGTCCTTGGCATCTGCCAATCTTCGAAAATTGATCGAACGGAGTTCAACCTCGAGAGGGTAAAGGAAATGAGGACGAAGGTGTCATTCGCGGCGTGAGGTCTTGTTCACGATGCCGGCGGCACAACCGCCTCTTCACCGGCAATGTCGGTCATGGCATTGTCCGTAGATATTGGCGGCCAGCGGACGAAGGTGTGCGTACAGCCTCGTTTTATAAGGACCCCTGAATCGCAGAGCCTGGCAAAATGCCACGTAATACTCCCATCTCGTGCCGGGGTCGCGCCGCCGCCTGAGGCACCGCTGACAAGCTCACGGCCGAACTGCGGCTCCCTTTCATGGAGATCCTTCAGCGTCGTCATGACGCGATCTGCGGCGACCCGCTTACCCCCGACAAGGTTGGGATAGGTGATGCGGATCATACGGAGCACGAGTTCGGTGCCCGGCGCATAGTCCTTCGGGCGGCCGTCGGCTTGGTCCGAAGCTGGTACAGCGTTACGCGCCTTCGAGGACTTTGTGCGGGCTTTACGCAGCTGTGATCCGCTGCCTTCTTCCGGATCCGCAACCGCAGCCTGGGGACGCTCGACCTCCTGAAACGCCCCCCTTGAATCGCGAACAAGGTAGCGCGGCTCGCGACAGACACCGAGAAGATTAGCCTTGGCGGTGTAGACAACGAGGAAGTCCGTATGCGGAAGGCCGGGGAACATGTCGCGCAGCTTCGGTTGCTCGCGGTGTCCCTTGCCGCCCCACTCCTGGAGATGCCGCACCTCGACCGCCATGCGCGGCGCCGTGGTCCACATGGCGACACCGCGCAGGCGCGCGGCCGCCGTGGCCCATGGATCCTTGCGGGGCACGAACGCCGCCTTGGGAACGTGGCCGATGATCGTGAAGAAGATCCCGAGCGCCTCGCACAGGCGCCCCAGATAGAAGAAGAAGCTGGTGGTGGCCTCGCCTTCCATGCTGTCGAAGCCCGCCATGCTGGTGGCGGAGTCAAGGACCACGCCCACGATCCGGTCCTCCGGATCGTCGTGGCGCGCATTCCACTTGGCGATGTAGTCGCGCACCTCCTGCATGACCTCGGAAGCACCCCAAACCCGGTCTATACCCAACCGGAACAGGCTGGCATTAGGGTGTTTGAACTCGTCCTCGGTCATGCTGAGGAACGGCATGACGTGAAGGCGCGAGCAGGTCTCGTGCCCAATCGCGGAGCTCTGCTGCATCGTGTTCTCGACGATGTCGCGCAGACGGCCGAGGATCTGCGGACGCGTGTCCTCGGCGGTCAGGATGAGGACATGGCCGGTCCCGTTGATCGTGCCGCCGAGCCAAGTCGGTGACCGGTGCTGCGGCCGGCTCGCGATCATGGCGGCCATCCAGAGGAGCAGTTGCGTCTTGCCAGTCGAACCTGCGCCGAACCAAACGGAGGTGCCGCGCTCGGCAAGCCAGCCTTCGACCCTGAAAGACACACGAGGCGTTGCGCCCTCTGTGTGATGGCTTGCGAGCCACGTGTCTGTTTCGGGACGTGCGTCCCAGCGCTTGGCCGGCGCTTCTCGCGTCGGCTGGTTTCGGCGATCCGGATGTGCCGGATCGGGTTTCGTCGGCGCTGCCTGCGCCGACCGGCCTTGGCGATCCGGCGCATCCGGATCGCTGGTTGTAACGAAATGACCGCTCATGCTGATCAGATCCTGTGTCAGCCGCGCTCGTGATGAGCACGGCTTGGGTCGGATTCAGCATTCAGCGCTAAAGTCTTTATATATACCTATGGACATAGGCGGCTGAATATCTCAGCCGCCTTGTTCCATTGCCCCTGCGCTGAAAAGTCGAGGGTCGCAACAGCCGCGCTGTCAGGTAGGCAGCACCGACCGGGTGCACGGTTGAGGCGACGGCAATGGCCGACGGCCAGCCTGGGACGGCCAGTATTGTGAAGGCTGACCTGGCAAACTTCATACGCGCGTGTCCACCCCAGCGGATAGTGGAAGGAGGGACACGCGCGGATGCTGGGGATGACCGGCAGGATGACCGGTAGACGACCACAAAAAGTTGGCGAGGAACAGCGCATGGGTGTCGAACCTGTCGTTTTCCCCCAAGCTCCATTTCGCCTCTGCCAACGTGAATGTTCCAATTATCGGTCATATCAAGTTGTATGATTTATATTTAGGTCATATAGGTTGCCTTATGGCCCCACAATCACGCTATGCTGAACACGCCTTGAAGCTGATGGCGGATACGATCCGAACAGCCCGGATGGAGCAGCGGATCTCGCAAGCCGATCTCGCGGTTCGCGCCGGGATCTCGCGTTCGCTGCTTGTCCGTGTCGAGCGGGGAGAACCGGGGTGCGCCATCGGGACTGTGTTCGAGCTGGCGGCGATCTTGAAGGTGCCCCTGTTCGGTCTAGACGAGAGAGAACTGACCATCGAAGCGAACCGGGTTGCCGATCGGCTCGCCTTGCTTCCCTCCGCCATCCATAGCCGTCGCGTTGCGGTGGACGATAGTTTCTGATGGCAGAGCAGGCGTTTGTCTGGGTCTGGCTGCCGGGGCGAACTGAGCCGGTCATTGCCGGGCGCATCTTCCGCGATGGTCAGCGGCTGTCGTTCAACTACGGGCGCAGTTATCTGGCGCGGAACGACGCGGTAGCCCTCTACCTGCCCGAACTGCCGCTCGTCGCCGGTGCGCTAACGCCCTTGCCTGGTTTGTCGATGCCGAGCAGCCTACGGGACGCTGCGCCCGATGCATGGGGTCGACGCGTCATTCTCAACCGGCTTCTTGGCCGTCAGGCGCGGGACGGCGACGTCGATCGGATCGATGAGCTGGGCTATCTGCTCGAATCAGGCTCCGATCGCGTCGGCGCACTGGATTTCCAGGAATCGCCAACGGACTATGTGCCGCGCGCGTCGGTCGGTGCCACGCTGGAGGAACTGGTCTGTTCGGCGGAGCGGGTTGAGGCTGGCATACCTCTGACGCCCGAATTGGATCGGGCGTTGCATCACGGCAGTTCGCTTGGCGGGGCCAGGCCCAAGGCTCTCCTGACCGACGGCACGACGAAATATGTCGCGAAATTCCCGGCTGCCGGTGATGTGCAGGATGTCGTGAAGGCGGAATATGTTGCGATGCGGCTCGCAGCCGAGGTCGGACTGGACGTTGCGCCGGTACGCCTGGCTCGGACACAGGGCAAGGACGTGCTGCTCGTCGAGCGCTTCGATCGCGTGGCGGTGGCAGAGGATTGGTCACGCCGTGCCATGGTATCGGCGCTGACCCTGCTGGAACTCGACGAGATGATGGCGCGATATGCCAGCTACGAGGTGCTGGCAGAGATCATCCGCCACCGCTTCGGCGCGCCGAGGGAGACGCTGCGCGAGCTGTTCGGCAGGCTGGTCTTCAACATCCTGTGCGGGAACACCGACGACCATGCGCGCAACCATGCCGCATTCTGGGACGGACAGGCGCTGGCGCTGACGCCTGCCTACGACATCTGCCCGCAGGCGCGTGCGGGCGGTGAGGCCGGTCAGGCGATGCTGATCCGGGGGAGTCACCGCGATAGCCGACTTTCGCTGTGTCTCGATGCAGCAGGAGCTTTCCTGCTCACCCGAGAGGCTGCCGATGCACTCATCGACCGACAGATCGGCATTATTATCGACCGCTATGATGCGATCTGTAACCAGGCCGGCATGACGACCGTCGACCGCGGCCTGATGCGCGGGCGACAATTTCTCAATCCGTTCGCGCTGCAGGACTATCACGGAGCGTAGCGCGGCGATCAAGCCCCCATAGATGGCGAGGCTGCGGGCCGCTTACCAATGGCGCCCGCGTGAAGACGTATTTGCTGGGGGAGGATACTAGATTGTGGAAAACGACGGAGGTGATATTTCCGGATGAGGTGCCTTTCCATGTGACAGGTGATTGGCTAGACTCCTGAGCGAGCCCAGGTCGACTGCTTGTTAAAGCAAGAGCTTAGATGGTTTACGCACGGGTGTGAGCATCCTGCCGCCCCAGCCAATGTTTTCCGCCGTTCGTGCGGTCACGCCCGGGTGCTGCCTCCAGGCCATTCCGTACTACGTTCCGCAATCATTCGGCCTTCGCCTACAACTTCGTGACGGCAGGATCGCTCAGCGTTGCCGTCACGGCCTGATCGGCGTCGAGCATCCGGCAGACCGTTGACACGGCCCAACTCAGCACCGCGGCGATCGAGAATGTCGTTCGTCGGAGCGCTGTTTGTTGGTGACGTCGTTGCTCCATTGATGCCCCGTCCCGCCGACCCCGTCACCTTTGTGACCGATGCCAGCCTTCCGGCGCGGGGCAGCGCGATCCGCTCGCCGTGGAGCGGACGACTTTTACAAAGGCGCGGCGGACACATAGCCACGCTCCCTCGTTTGCGCCGGGGGATCGATCCCACCAGGAGGATGACGTCGATGGCTGTAAAGTTTGCCGGTACGATGAACGCGATCAATCGCGGGCTCGATGAGACCAAGCCCGCCAAGGGCGCCGACATGATCGAGGATTGGGAAGCGGCACTTGCCGAAGTCGATGTTCCTGGCGCGAAGGGCATCCTCCGTGACCTCGTGTCCCTGCGCAAGCAGCTGGAAAAGGACGAGCCCGACGCCGATCGGGTGCATGCCCTGCTGCATCGCCTGGGCACGGCAACCACCAAGATCGCCGACAAAGCCGACAAGTCGCAGGACAAGCTGAAGGCGCTGGGCGAGGCCCTGATCGAAGCCGGCGAGGACCAGCCGGACGAGGAGGAAGACGCCGAGGCCGCCGCAGCACCCAAGCGCGCCCGCAAGACGAAGTGACGAACTGGGGCGGAGGCCGCGGTCTCCGCCCTTACCTTGGAAAAGGTGGAGAAGGCGGCGCCTTGGTTCCCGAACTGCCCCGACAATCGCCCCCGCGGATCTGCCGCTTGCTTCGGCAGGCGACAATTGCCGAGCCGGTTTCGGATCATGATGTGATGTGCGCGCTGGCCGAGGGTCCGATCAGGCTGACGACGCGCGCGGTCGTCCGACTTTTCCACCGGTTTTTAACCACGTTGTAATCACCCTGTCACCTCACCCGACGAAGGTCGCACCGTCTCCTCTCGCCCAAGGGAGGAATATGTCTGGTGGTTGCGACTCATTCGGGGGTGTCTGATGAAGACAATGTTGCTGTGTGCGGGCATTGCCATGTTCGCCGTTTCCGGTTCAGCCGACGCAGCCGGCCTGCTCGACAGATATGCGGTCAGCTTCGCCAGGGCGATCGACACCAAGGAGGCAAGCGCCGTCGCCTATAATTGGGACACGCGCAGGCTGTTGGTGACCAATGACGAGGAAGAAGCCGACGGCACCAACATCTGGGGCGAATATGATCTGAACGGCAGCAAGACCGCCAACGTTGTTCTGGCCGGCTGTTTGTCGCTCGGAAAAGCCCAATGCGATCCCGAGGGCCTGACCTATGTCGGCAACGGCCGATATGCCGTGGCCGAGGAGCGTTACCAGGATATCGCCCTGATCAGTGAGATCGGCGGCAGCGGCGGCACGCGCACCTATACCGCCTATCCGAATGCCCCGACCGTCAGCGTCGGGCCCAATGCGGGCAATAGCGGCCTGGAGGGCGTGGCCTACAACCGGGTCACCGGGGACTATTACGGCGTGAAGGAAACCTCCGCGCAGACGATCTACAAGATCGCCGACGTCGATTTCGCCAACCAAACCGCCACCGTCAGCACGCTGTTCGATCCCGCCATGCTCGGCCTCGACCGGCTGTCCGACATTGCGGTGCTCTCCAACGGCGCGTTCGCGTCGACCCCGTTCGGCGACAATCTGCTGATCCTCAGCGGCCGCTCGTTCAAGCTGCTAGAGGTGACGCAGACGGGCACGGTGGTCAGCGCCTATGACCTCTCCGGCTTCCGGTCGCTGGTCGATCCCGAGAGCGAGGGCGGCAAGTTCGAGGGCCTGACGCTGGACGATGACGGCAACATCTACCTCGTCAGCGACGATGGCGACGGCAGCAACCAGTCCTATCTCGTGAAGCTGGGGCTCACCGGCGCCGTGCCCGAGCCGGCGAGCTGGGCGATGATGGTCGGCGGCCTCGGCCTGATCGGCGGCATGATGCGGCGCCGCCACAAGACCGCCGTCGCCTTCGGCTGAACAGGTCGGGATGGAAGAACGGACGTCGCGCAGAAACCGCGGCGCCCGCCTCATGTGCTCCCGGCACCATCGGACGCCCTCCCCTGTTCGGCGGCATGCCGATCAAGGAGCGGCCGAGCGTTCAGTTGCATGACACGGGATGATGGAAGGCCCTCCCCCCCCACGCGCCACAAGGCACGTGGCGCCGCCGGGCAATGCATGCCGCCTTCAGCCGCCGCTCGTACAGGATCGGCGACCGCAAGCTGCTCTAGGATAGAGCGGAGCGAGCAGGACTGCGCCATCCGGGTCGCGTTCAGATCCCGCGGGTGCGTGCATGGTTCAACTCGGCGACGTCCTCAAGCTCATCGGGCCAAACGCGGCCATTATCTTCGCCGCGTGGATCTTCATGGGCTTCCTGCAGCAGCGCTACGACGCTGCCGTCGATCGCTATCGGGAGGTGGTCGGCGACTATCGCTCGAGCCAGCATGAGCCCGATCGCGCAAGCAATCTCAAGAAGCAGATCCTGACCTATCGGCACCGATGCAGGTTGATGGCCTGGTCCACCCTGATCGGCCTCGTCGCGGCCATTCTGCTGATCGCCTCGCTCATGCTGGGCGCCCTGGAGGTGATCGTTCCGAATGTGCCGGCGATCGCGGTATCCGGGGTGGTGGCAGCCCTGAGCGGCTTTGCCCTGGTGATCGTCTCGGCGCTGATCGTCATTGCCGAGGGACGGATCGTCAGCCGGCAGATTGACGACGAACTGCGCGATGTTCCGGACCTTGCGAGCGACACCGGGCAGAAGTCCGGAAGCTAGCCGCGCGCGGATAGACGACAAGGCGCGTGCCGGCCTATCACGATACCCTGGTCTGCAAGGCTTAGCGAGGCATCTCGCTGTTCAGCGTAGCCGATGGTAGGCCCGATGGATGACCCTGTCGCCGCACCCCGCGCTCGCATTCGAGCGGCCGGCCGACCTCGCCGACTGGCTTGCGGCGAACCACCAGAGCAGCGGCGAATTGTGGGTGCGTATCTTCAAGGTGAATTCGGGCCGGGTGTCGGTGACATGGGCGGACTGCGTCGTGGAAGCGATCCGCTTCGGCTGGATCGACGGCCGGAAGCAATCGGATGACGAAAACTCCTACCTACAGCGGCTGACTCCCCGCCGCGCAGGGTCGAACTGGTCCGCCAAGAACCGCGACCATGCCGACCGGCTGATTGCCGAAGGGCGCATGACCCCGGCTGGACTTGCACATGTGGAGGCCGCCCGCGCCGACGGACGCTGGGAAGCCGCCTATGAAGGATCGGCCGCCATGGTCATTCCGCAGGACCTGCTCGACGCGCTAGCGGCCGTGCCCGCAGCCGAAGCATTCTTCCGCACGCTGGATCGCAGGAACCTGTACCCGATCTACTACCGCCTGCAGACCGCCAAGCGGCCCGAGACGCGGGCACGCAGGATGAAGCAGATCCTGGACCAGCTCATGCGCGGCGAACGCTTCCACTAGGCGCATCACTCGCCATCGGGTTGCGGGTATAAGGCGAACGGGACCGTTCCTTCGCTATCGAGCATCCGCATCACGGCCGCTACGGGCGCACTCCGCGCGTCGGCTTCCCCGACCTTCGCGGCGCGGGCGATGAGGCGATCCAGCTCCATCTTGCCCGTGACGTAGCTGGTGCCGTATCCGGGCTGGCGCAGGTAGAGCAGCTGCTCGAACCCGACCAGCGGACTGTCCGGATCGGAGAAGCCGCGCGGCGTCCAGCGGGCGTGAAACTGCCCGGCCTTTACCAAATCCCATTCATTCGCCTGGACATGGAGCGAGGCCAGACCGCGCGCCGCCCGGTTGGCGAGCATGATCCATACCAGCTCCCGCCCCCTTGGCTCGGCATCATACAAGCCTGCGTGCATCACCAGCTCTTCGAATGCCGTGGCAAACCCCTCGGAACGTGACTGGAAGATGTTGTAGAGCGGGGCTCCGCGCCGGATCGGGTCGGGGTTGGGCTCATGCCTGATGCGCGCCAGCTCCACCCAGTGGATGTCGTGCGAATAGAGCGGCCACGGATCGAGCGCGGTCACGTGGTTGAAGAAGTTGCGCCTGGCGGGCTCCGTGAAGTCGAGCGTCTGTGCGGCCAGTGCCGCACGGTAATAAGGCCGGTCCTGGATGAGCTTCTGCTTGACCAGGAAGTCGGTGAAGACCGTCATCTTGCGTTCCGCGAAGCGACGATAGGCAACCCGGTCGTCGATCGAGCGCAGCGGTGGCAAAGCGCGGTTGCGCTGCTCCTCAAGCTTGAGGCCGGCCCAGGCGCGCTCCAGCTCGCGTTGCAGCAACACGCGCTGCTCGTCCCATGTATAGGGGACGAGCTGAACATGCTTCATGTACCAGTCGTAATCGGCCTTGCCCACGCCCGAGGGTCCGGCCTTGTTCGGTGCCTGGACCTTGACCCATGCACCGAATGCCGCGGTCGCGTCACGTGCGGCGATTGCCGCGCGCAGCAGAGGGGCGGGGGCGCCCGTGAGGCTGGCAGACTTGGCCCCATCCAGCGTTCGCATCGACAGGCTCCCGTCGATCAGGGCGTCGAGCACCGACTGCTGCTCGGCAAAGGCGCGATCGCCATAGCGCCACAAGTCGGCGGCCTGGCTGTCCGCCAGCCACGATCGGGCGTGGTCGAGCAGCCGCGGCACGCCCGCCAGCCGTGCCGCCAGGTCGCGGGCGTCGGCCGGCGACAGCGGCCAACGGTAGCGAAACAGGTCGATCGTGTCGGCGGACGGCCCCTCTCGCGCGGGAACATCGCTCTCTTCGCCATACACGGTCGCGTAGAAGCTGGGGTCGCGTGCCCATGGCCGTCGTACACGCAGGTCGAAGTCGAGGCCGTTCATCTCGGCTTCGATCAGCCTGGCGTCGGCGATGGCGTGGGCGGACCAGCCGGTCCGGTCGATCTCGACCAGGCGCTTGCGGATGCGGGCGAGGTCCTGCGCCTGGCGCGTCAACGCCGCCGGGCCAAAATCCACCACGCCATCCTGTCGTGCGGGAGCAGCAATGCGCCGCCAGTCCTGAAAAAGTGCGATCAGGGTTGCCGGCGACGTTGCGTCAGCTTCGGCGGATCGAACCGGTTGCGCAGGCTGAGCCAATAGGGTCGCGCCATGTGCCGCCGACGCGGCCATCGCCAGGCTGGCGATCATGATCCTCCTTTTGCTGCCCATGCTCATCCCTTGTTTAGCCAAATGATTGAAAACGCTGCCGATGCGGATCAACGTCCGTGCGATGCGGTGCATCGGCCCGGTCGGCAGCCGATGCGGAGGTGTCGATCCCCCATCGCTCCATAGAAGCTGCCGGCTTCGACCACCACATATGCCGCACACAGGATCATGCCCACCGCCTGCGCAAGGCAGCATGACATAGCAGCGGTTTCTGCATGACGGCGGCTCCGATACGGTCAACGGGATGGCGCGGATATTGTCGAACGGTTAGTGCGTTCACACCTGTCATGCACAAAGGAACGCCCGTGAAAGCGCATGCCGTAACCGCCGTTGTGGTGGGGTTGATCCTCTGCACGCCTGCGGGCGCCCAGGTGCAGCTGGTGGCCGACAGTACGGGATCACCGTCCGCAGGCACCGCCACCGTTTCGCCCAGCAGCGTGAACGAGGCATTCGCCCGCCATGATGCCGGGGACACGTTCGGCATATCGCTGGGGACGGCCTATGCCTCGGGCAAGTTCGGGGCGGACAGCCGGTCGCACCTTTGGACCACGGCATTGGGCGTGCGATATGTCCGCGGCGGCCTGCGCCTGAACGCGTCCATCCCGTACATGCGCATCCGCAGCGCCGGCACGATCTACAGCGGGATCGACAGCACGCCCGTGCTGGTGTCCACCACCAGCCCCGGCATCAAGCAGACGCGCGACGGGCTGGCCGACCTGACGCTGGGCGCATCCTACATCGTTCCGCTGAAGCAGGATGGGCCGGAACTGGAGTTTTCGGGTCGCGTGAAACTGCCGACCGCCTCCAACTCCAGCGGGCTGTCGACCGGCAAGACCGACTATTCGGGCGGCGTGCAGCTCACCCAGCAGATCGGGCCGGTCGCGCCGTTCGCATCGGTCACCTACCGCATGTTCGGGGATCGGCGCGATGTGCGGCTGCGCGACGGGCTTGCGGCATCGGCGGGAACGTCGTTCGTGGTGAGCGACAATGTGGTGGCGCTGGCATCCTACCATTATTCGCGCTCGGCCACCCGTCTGGTCGACGACGCCCATGAACTGTTTGCAGGCGCCTCATACCTCGTCCCCGGTACCGGATTGCGCGTCAACGGCTTTGCGACCGCCGGGCTGTCGCGGGGTGCTGCGGCCACGTCGGGGGGCCTGAGCCTGTCGGTCGATTTCGGATCGTGATGTTTCCGGCCCCTGCCTTGCCGCCGGGACAGCGGGTCTATGCCATAGGCGACGTGCATGGCCGCCTCGACCTCTTGGACGCGCTTGTCGCAAAGATCCGCAGCGACAATGCGGAGCGGCCCGGCGGCGAGGTCACTATCATCCTGCTGGGCGACATCATCGATCGCGGACCGAGCAGCGCCGAGATCGTCCAGCAATGCATGGATTTTACCAAGCGTTCCGCCGCCTTCGTGGTCCTGAAGGGCAATCATGAAGCGATGATGGTGCGGGCCTATCGCGGCGACTTCGGCGCGCTCGGCGCGTGGGTCGACCATGGCGGGGACGCGACGCTGCAAAGCTGGGGCGTGCCGACCGACATGATCGCCGACGCCTATCCGGCCCTGCTGCTTGCGGAAATGCGCAGGCACGTGCCGCGATCGGCGATCGACTGGATGGACCGGCTACCGCTAAGCTACCGGTCTGGCAGCTATTTCTTCGTCCATGCAGGCATCAAGCCGGGCGTCCCGCTCGCCCGGCAGCGCGAACGCGACATGCTGTGGATCAAGGAGGCGTTCACGGACGACGTCAGCCTCCACCCGATGATGATCGTCCATGGGCATTCGGTCCGCATCGAAGGCCCGGAGTTGCTGCACAATCGCATCGGGCTGGACACCGGCGCCTATCGTTCCGACATCTTGAGCGCCCTCGGCCTGGAGGGATCACGGCGGTGGATCATCCAGACGGGCGACCAGCTCCGGATGGCGGACCATGCAAGCGAGAGCGAGAGCGTGTCATGAGTGCAGCACGGCAGGATCCCGACCATTCCGAACTGGCATCGCTGCGCACCAACGTACAGGCGGTGCTGGGCCTCGGCGATCAGCCGGCACGCCCGCCGGTGGCGAGACGGCTGGTGTCCGACGATCGCGGCGTGGTGATGACCGTCGCCGGGGCCGCCGCGGGCGTGCTGACCCTGGCGGGCATTCTGGCGATCGGGGTTGGTTCGTCGGTGCGTACGGCGCCGTCCGGCTCGCCGTCGCAGAAGGCCGCGCCGTCCCGTCCGGTGCGGGCGATCGAGGCCTCATCCATCGGGAGCATGGCTGCCGAGCCGAGCCGCGGCCCCATGTTTCGCGAGCCTGCGTCCGGCATGGTCGTGCCGGCCGGAATGCCTGAGATCGTAGCGGCGGAACCGCGTGCAGCCCTTTCCCCACCCGAAAACGTGACGTCGCCGACGACCACATCGCCTGTTCAGGCGCCAAAACCGCGCACCCGGCATTGGGGGAAAGGGCGCGCCGGCAAATCGGTCGATTACGCAGTGCTGGCGGTGGTTACGCCCGTCATCGCTCCCGCCGAAGCGATTGACCGGCCAACCTTGCCGCACCCCGTTCAAACCGAGCCGGCGGTGCGGCAGGTGATGGCGGAGGCCCAGCCGGAGGCGGTCCGCACCACCAAGCACCGCCGCGATGCCGTGGACCTGCTGCGGTCACTCCGGCGACAATAAGGCGGTGCAGTTCGTTCGGCTAGGCTCGGCGGAGGCGGAATCTACCGTCCGCAATCATGTTGCGTGAGCCGCTGGGCTCCCGCTTTCGCAGGAGCACGGGAGCAGGCGCGTTGCCGAGACAACGGCCGGACTAGCCTCAATAGGCCAGGGCGCAGCCGTCCGCCCGCATCTCACTGGCGGCGGCGTAGACGCGGTCGCGGCCGTCCATGCGGTGTTCCACGCACTGGTAGCGGCCGAACCCGCCATCGGGTTCGCCGATCGTCCAACCCATGCCGGCGAGCGCCGCCTTGGTACGGTCCGGCACGCCGCTTTCCAGCCGCAGCAGGCCGTTGGCGGGGAGGCCAGGTGAGTCCTCCCCCATCGACTGGGACGACCCTTCATGGTGCCAGCGCGGGCTATCGCCGGCGGACTGGATTTCCAGACCGTAATCGACGCGATTGACGATGATCTGCGCCTGCCCCTGCGGCTGCATGTCGCCGCCCATCACGCCGAAGCTCATCCATGGCGCATCGCCGCGCGTGGCGAAGCCGGGGATGATCGTCTGGAACGGGCGCTTGCCCGGCGCATAGACGTTGGGATGACCGTCCTTGAGGCTGAACAATTGCCCGCGATCCTGGAACATGAAGCCCAGCCCGTCCGCGACCAGCCCCGATCCCATGCCCCGGAAGTTGGACTGGATCATGGACACCATCATCCCGTCCTTGTCCGCACAGGTGAAGTAGGTCGTGTCGCCCCGGCTGGGGGCCTGGCCCGGATAGACGGGGGACAGGATGCGGTCGCGCCGGATAAGCTTGGCGCGCTGTGCAGCATAGTCCTTGGAGATCAGCCACTCCACCGGCACCTTGGAAAAGTGCGGGTCGGCGTAGAAGCGTGCGCGATCCTCGTAGGCGAGGCGCTTGGCCTCCGCCTGCAGGTGGATCGAGGCGGGCGACTGGAACCCCTCCTTCCCCAGGTCAAAATGCTCCAGGATGTTCAACATCTGCAGCGTGGCGATGCCCTGTGTGTTGGCGCCCAGTGCGTAGACGCCGGTCCCGCGATAGTCGGTGCGATAAGGGGTTACCCACTCGCTGCGATGCGCGGCAAGGTCTTCCGCGCGGAGCCAGCCGCCGATGCGCCGGAAATAGGCGTCGATGGTGCGGGCAATGTCGCCCTTGTAGAAGGCGTCACGGCCGCCCTGCGCGATCATGCGATAGGTGCGGGCAAGGTCCGGGTTGCGGAACACGCCGCCCATTGTCGGGCCGCCATGACCCAGGCCGTAGGTGCGCACGGCGTTGGCCGTTTCCTCCACGCCCGATCCCGCCTTGGTGAAGTTCGCCAGGCTGCGGCGGATGTAATATGCGATGATGTCCGGCACCGGCGCGCCGCCTTCGGCCAGGTTGATGGCAGGCTCGAACAATTCGGCCCATTTGAGCTTGCCGTAACGCTGGTGCAGCGCCCACCAGCAGTCCACCGCGCCCGGAACGGAGACGGTGACGGCCCCCAGCGGCGGCAGCGCGCCGTTGCGCGCGCGGGATCGCGCCATGTCCAGGCTGAGCCCGCGCGGCGATCCGCCCGAACCCGCAATCCCCGCCACCTGGCGCTTGGCCGGATCCCACAGCATCGCGTAGCAATCGCCGCCGATCCCGCTGGAGGTCGGCTCCAGGAAGCCCAAGCAGGCATTGATGGCGATAGCGGCGTCGACCGCCGATCCGCCGCGCTTCAGGATCTCTATCCCGGCCTGTGTAGCGAGCGGGTGGGCGGTTCCGGCCGCGCCGTTGAGGCCGTAGGCGGCGGTGCGGGAGGCGAAGCTGGCGCCCACCGGCCTGTCCCCCGCGCTGACGTCCGGACGCAGGAACCGGTCCTGCCCCGCTTCCCAGCGCGGCGGCAGGGGTGCGGCCGGCCCGGTCTTCATCGGCGCGCCGCCCTGCCCTTCGCCTTCGACCCCCGGGCTGCTGGACTTGCCGCTCTGGGCAAGCAGCGGCGTGGCGGCTGCCGCGGCGGGAAGGGCGGCAAGGAACGTACGGCGGCGCATGGGCCTCTCCTGCGGGTCGATGATGCCGTCTTCTCGCCGCGCGGCGGACACTTGTCCATCGCCATGCGCCGCCCGTCGCGATGCCGCCTGCATTGCCCTTGGCAACGCTGCCGGGTTAAGGCGAAGGCAACGAAGCGGAGGAGAACAGGATGTCTTTGTGGAACGCGCTGGCCCTTTCCCTGGCCGCCGGTGCGATGGTGGCGGGCACGACCGCCCCGGCCGTGGCGCAGTCGCCCGCCGCGCGCAGCATCACGGTAGACGCACGCGCCGAAGCCCACCCGCGCGATCGCATGGCGCAGATGTCGATCGGCTCCGACTTTCCCGGCACGCTGATCCGCGACGACAGCCTGGCGCAGCTTCGGACCACGCAAAAAGAGCTACGGTTCCGCTACATCCGCTTCCACAACATCTTTGCCGATCAGTTGGGCACCTATCGGGAGGTCGCGGGCAAGCCGGTCTATGACTGGAGCAGGATCGATTACCTGTACGACCAGCTGCTCGGCATGGGGCTGAAGCCGTTTGTGGAACTGGGCTTCACGCCGGACGCGATGAAGCAATCCAACCAGACATTGTTCTACTGGAAGGGCAACACCTCCCACCCGCAGCCGGAAAAGTGGACGGCCCTGGTCGATGCCTTCGTCCGCCACCTGATCGCGCGTTATGGCGCGCAGGAGGTTCGCAGCTGGTATTTCGAGTTCTGGAACGAGCCCAATCTGGACGGTTTCTGGGAAAAGGCCGACAAGCCCGCTTACCTCGATTATTACGGGCGCACCGCCCGCGCGATCAAGGCGATCGACCCGCAGTTGCGCATCGGCGGGCCGTCCACCGCCGGCGCCGCCTGGGTGCCGGACCTGCTGTCCTACGCAGCCAAGAGCCGGCTACCGGTCGATTTCGTGACCACGCACACCTATGGCGTGGAAGGCGGATTCCTGGATGAAAAGGGCGAAGGCGACAACAAGCTGTCGCGCAATCCCGATGCGGTCGTGCAAGACGTGCGCAAGGTGCGCGGGGAGATCGAGGCCGCGGGCCGGACCGGCCTGCCGTTGTTCTTCACCGAATGGAGCACCAGCTACAATCCGCGCGATCCGATCCACGACGATTACTTCGGCGCGGCCTATATCCTGTCCAAGCTTCGCCGCACTGAGGGGTTGGCGCAGGGCATGAGCTATTGGACCTATAGTGACCTGTTCGAGGAGCCCGGCCCCCAGTCCAAACCATTTGAGGGCGGCTTCGGCCTGATGACTCCGCAGGGCGTGCGCAAGGCGACATGGTTCGCGTACAAATACCTCGCCGATCTCGGTGATCGCGAGGTGCCGACCCATGACGACCAGAGCATCGCCGCACTGAAGGGCGACACCGTCCAGCTGCTGGCATGGCGGGACGTGCTGCCCGACCAGCCGGTCAGCAACCGGCCCTTCTTCACCAAGGTGCGCGCGCCCGCTACCGCTGCCCCGCTCGACGTGACCCTTCGCCGGCTGAAGCCCGGATCCTACCAGTTGCGGGTGCGCCGTACCGGCTTCCGCCAGAACGACGCCTACACCGCCTATCTGGAGATGGGCCGTCCAGCCACCTTGACCGATACCCAGCTGCAACGGCTCCAATCCTTGACCGCCGACACGCCGGTGGTCAGCACAGTCCGCGTGCGGGCGGACGGCACGGCTCGGATGAACCTGCCGATGCGCGACCATGATGTGGTGATGGTTGAACTCAACCCCCGCCGGTGAGGGCTTCAAGACACCCGGCGGCAAGCGGAGCGGCGCGTTCCGCTCCCTCGCCGGCCATGGTCAGCGGCGCGACGCGCGGCTAAAGGGGCGGCATGGCCGAACGCTTTGAACGACACCGCCAGCCGTGGCGGCCCGACGAGATCCAGAAGCTGCACACGCTTGCCAAAAAGGGCATGGCGCTGAAGGCGATCGCCAAGGCGCTGACCCGGAGCGAGGAGTCGGTGAAGGAGCGCGCCAAGCTCGACGGCATCTCCATCGCCAAACTGCACTGACGGCGCGGGCGAGGCACGGCCGGTCTGGCCGGATTGCTCGCCCTTGGTCTAGCCCGCTGCGGCTGGGACCGCCGCCATTCGCCCCTTGTATCCTGCGGCCAGAGCCTGCCCCACCACGGGCGCCATCGCATCGGCGACCAGGCCGATGGCGCGCGCATTGGGGTGCACCCGGTCGGCCAGCACCATGGTGGGGTGACCGAGGATTCCCGCCGGGAAGAAGCGGCAGGTTCTGGCCCCGTGGCGTGCCGCCAGGGTTTCATGGATGCCCAGATAGGCGCGCGCGTGATCGCGCAGCATCGGCGGCGGGTCCACGATCGTCAGCAGCACGGGCACGCCGCAGCGGCCTATCTCGACCAGAATCGCGTCAAGGTTGGCGCGCGTGGCAGCCGACGGCAGCTGGCGCAGGACGTCGTTCGGCCCGACCTGCACGATCGCAAGATCGGGGCGAGCGCCGAGCGCGGACAGAGCCGGCGGCAGGCGGCGCAGCACATCGGCCGTGGTGTCGCCGGACCTGCCCGCATTGACCACGCGCGCGGAGGGATGACCGGCACGCAGCCGCCGCTCCAGTTGCGCCGGCAGGCTTTCGGTGGGCGCAAGCCCATGGCCGGCGACGAGGCTGTCACCGATGGCGAGGATGAGGGGCTGGGAAGACATTGCTGTATCCCAGATAGGATGCCGCCCACATCCTGAAAGACCTGCGATAACCGTATGCTGGACCGTCATCGCGGAGCGCCGGGCTGCGCTCCAACCCCCAACGCAGGGCCGCACCGCCCACAAAGGAAAAGGGCGGCCCTCGCGAGCCGCCCTTCCCCATCCGGATTGATCCGATCCTAGAAGTGAACCTGCGCACCCGCATAGAAGCGGCGGCCGAACGGATCGTAGACGTCGGCAGCCGTGGTGGTGCCGGTGATGGTCGGACCACCGGTGAAGATGCTATCCTCCAGGACCGGCGGCTTGCGATCGAACAGGTTGTTCACGCCCAGGAAGAGCTCGAACTGCTTGTTCTCACCCGCATACGCCTTCAGCTGCACGTCGTGATACATGCGGGACTTGATGCGGTTGTGCCCTGCCGCAATCTCCGCCTGCTGCTGGTTCAACCCACGGGCGAGCAAGAATTCGATCGTACCAGGCGTGTCGAACTCCGATTCCGGCTGGAACACCATATGGCTGAGATAGGTCGTGTTCCAGTTCAACGCGAAATTGCCGAACGAATAGCCGACATTCGCATTGACCTTGTTCTTGAACACCTCGCCATAGAGCAGATTGCCGAGACCGCTATTCACCGGAGCGGACGGATCGGACCTCTGCTCAAACTTGGTGGTACGCGTGTACAGAATGTGCAGGCTGAACTCATCGTCGGCGAGCAGGCCCAGGCGGTGGTTGTAGGCGAGGTCGAAGTCGATGCCGGCCGTCTTGAACGTCGCGATGTTGATGTTCTGCGCATTGACCGTGCGGATCAGGCCGGAATTGGCACTGCGCACGACGTTACCGCAGAATTGCGGCAGGCCGGTCAGGAGGCACTGCTCGATCGAGGTGTTGCGCTGGATGATCCCGATCGCATTATCGATCTTGATGTTGAAATAGTCGGCAGAAAAGCTGAAGCCGCGCAGGAAGGTCGGCGTGAACACGGCGCCCGCCGTGTAGGTCTTGCCCTTCTCCTCCTGCAGACCGCGGTTGCCGCCGTCGAAACCGTTGATCTGTTGCAGATCGGCCAGCGAATATTGGAACGTACCGTTGGCGCGGATCACATTGGCGATCGCCGGGACCGCGCGGCACGCCGCCGCAAAGCTGCCGCCGCCCGTGGTGGCGGTGATGCCGTCGCACGGATCGCTGACCGACGGGAAGGTTTCCGACGCGGCCGAGAACAGCTCGTTGATGTTGGGTGCGCGGTTGGCAACCGAGTAATTGCCCCGGAAGCGCAAGTCGCGGATCGGCGCATATTCGGCACCGGCGGTCCAGCTGAACACGTTGCCGATGGTGCTGTAGTCGGAATAACGCGCCTTGCCGTTGACGGTCAGCGCATAAGCGAAGGGCAAGTCCTGCAGCAGCGGCACGTCGACCTCGCCGAACACCTCCTTCACGTTGAACTTGCCGATCGTGTCGGGCGTCTGGTTGCCCGAATTCAGTCCGGCATTGGTCAACTCGTCCCAATTGTCGACGCTCTTCTCACGGCGATATTCCGCGCCGACCGCCGCCTTCACGTCACCATAGGGCAAGGCGAACAGCGTGCCGGACAGGCTGGCGTTCAGGACCAGTTCCGTATTCTTGATGTCGTCGCTGCGCGGGATGCTGGCCCGGACGAAGGACGATGCCTCCGCGCTTGCCGTATTGTAGCCGAACAGGTTGATCGGGGCGCAACCGGCCGCCCGCGCGGCGGGATCACGGCAGACGATCTGGCCGCCGACCAACGTCGCGTCCAGCGCCTGCACATACTTCCTGACGTCGATGTCCTGGGTTTCGGTGTGGTCCTTCACCTGGCCGTAGACACCGGACACTTCCCAGTTCCACCGGTTGCCGATGTCACCACGGAAGCCGCCGGCAACGCGGAAGGTGTCGCGGTCATTGGTGTTGCTGCGCGAAAAGACCTCGTTCTGGCGACGGGCGAACTGGATCGAGCCAACGTTATTGTTCGGGTCCGCATCGCTGTTGCGAGCCGCGATGATCGCCTGGACCGACGTCGGAATGAAGGGATTGTCGATCCCGTAGCCGCTTCCGATCTCGGACGCACCGATCGAGTCCAGCGCGGACGGCTCGATCTGCGAACTCGACTTGGTCTTGCCGTATGTGCCTTCAAGGAAGGCGGTGATGCTGTCGGTCAGCTCATACTTGGCGGACGCGGCGGCGAGGTAACGCTCCACCGGCACCGAGATGCGGCGCACGCCATTGCGGTTGAAGCCGTAGCCGGTCGGAAAGCCGGACACGACGCTGTTGTCGGAATTGAAGGTGAAGGTGTTCTGCGCGGCAGCCCCGGTGGTGCCGGTCAGGTAGCTGCCCCCGACGCCGGGAATGCCGGGCGAGAACAGGAACCTGCCCTGCGCCGGGTAGGACGAATAGGCGCTCGGCCCGCAGATGTAGGAGCAATCCTCACGCGAGATCGCACGGTTGCGGGACAGCAGGCCGCCATCCTTGGCGTAGGTGACGTTGGCGATGATCGACCCGCGATCGTCCGCGCCGAACTTCAGCCCGCCGGAAATGCTCGCCTGCGTCGTCGGCAGGTCACCGCGCGAGGTGATGCCGCGCTGGACGCGCGCGGTGATGCCCTCCATGTGGTCCTTCAGGATGAAGTTGACCACGCCCGAGATCGCGTCCGACCCGTACACGGCGGATGCGCCGCCGGTGATAACCTCGACCCGGTCGATGAAGTCGGTCGGAATGTTGTTGATGTCGACGATCGAGGTGCCGGCGACGCCGCCGATGAAGCGGCGGCCATTGACCAGGACGAGGGTGCGCGCGCTGCCGAGATTGCGCAGGTTGATCGACGCGATGCCGTTACCGGTCGTCGAGAAGTTGGAATTGGTGCGGCTGTAGCCGGGTATGCCCGCCTGCGGCAGCTTCTGCGTCAGGTCCTGGACGTTGGTGATGCCCTGGCTCTGGATCACATCGCCGCTGACGATGGCGAGCGGCGTGGCGGACTGGTTTTCCGGGCGCGCGATGCGCGAACCCGTGACGACGATCTCCTGCCCCGCGCCAGTGTCGGCACCGGCCGTGTCGGTGGTAGTCGGCGGCGTGGTGGTTGCCTGCTGCGCGTGCGCGGGCCCGGCGATCAGCAGGGCCAGGCCCAAGGCGAACGAGGCCGAACTGGCGCGGAGCACCGTCCGATGGGAAAGCTGGTGGGAGATCATCTGTGCTGGTCCTCGTTTGCGCGACAGAGGCGGGGCGGAAGGCCGCGTGCGGCGGGCCGGTCCTGATGCGATGCCTCGGTCGTCCTCCACTGATCAATCAGGCGTTGATGCTTGGCCGGAGACCGCACTGCAAAGACTAACTTAATGAATTAACCCCATTTTTCCCACGTGTAACCAAAATGCAACATGATTGGCAGGTTGGCCGATGCGGGGAACCGAGCGGGCGACCTGCGGAAGGGGGCGGCGGATGTCGAACTTCCTTGCGCCGGTCGGCCGCATCCGGCCGCGTGGCGGCGAGCTGGAGATCGACCTGGCAGGCGACGTCCGCCGATCGGCAACCATCCCTGCACCGATGCCCAGGCGCGAGCCCGCCTTTCCCACCCCCGACGTGCTCAACGTGCCGCGCCATGCGGGAACCATGCAGCCGTTTGCCGGCCCGTCGGTGAGCGGCCGCACGCTCGACCTCAGCGCAGCGGCACCTATGTCGGGCCGCGCGCGGCTGCACTGGACGGCGGCAACCTGTGTCTGGCGGGATACGTCAAGGCCAAGGCGAGCGCCGCTCACCCCCGTGTCCGACCGCCTGACGGCGCGGGTCGAGATCGACAACATCCTCGACCGGACCGATACGCAGAGCAGCTACAGTACATTGTGGATCTATCCGGGCACGCCCCGCTCGAACACGGGATCGCTGACGATGCGCTTCTGATCCCGCCCCGGAATTGCGAGTCGGCGCGAAGGTGCGACAATATGCTATCGCCCGCACGATGCCGCACAGCGACCGCCTCCCCGCATCGACCATCGCGCATCCGGTCTGGCGCGCGCTGTCCGGCTACACGATCGGCCCCGCCACCACGCAATTCTCCTTTGCCGCGCGGCTGGGCCGGGAAAACGGGTGGAGCCTGGCCCATACGCAGCGCGTGCTGGAGGAGTATCGACGTTTCTGCTTTCTGGCGGCAACGGCGGAGTGCACGGTGACGCCGTCCGACGCAGTGGATCAGGCGTGGCACCTGCACCTGACCTATACGCGCGATTACTGGCAGCATTTCTGCCCGGAGGTGCTCGACCGGGAGCTGCATCACGGTCCGACCGCAGGTGGCACGGGAGAGCAGCACCGCTTCTACGCGCAATATGCGGCCACGCTGCGCGCCTACCAAGCGGCGTTCGGTCACGCGCCGCCCGCCGACCTGTGGCCCTCCGCCGCGCGGCGACTGATCGAGGATCCGCGTGCGCGCCGCGTCCATCCGCGCGACGGTCTGGTCGTGCCGCGCGGGGTGGTGCGCCTGGTGCTGGCATGCGCCGGATTGGCCGCGCTCGGATACATATTGGAAACGATCGTCGGGTAGAGAGCATCCACGATGCGCCTCAATCCACTCGAACTGACCGGCGGCTCCTTCCTGGCCTTGTACGGCGGGTTGATGGTCGTCGCGATCCTTGCCAGCCTTTGCATTCCGCGCCTGACGCGGCCGGGTGGATGGTCCGGTCCGATGGACGATGCCGACCATCTGGCGCTGCTCGGCGGCGGGCCGCTGCAGCTGGTCGACACGGTGGTGACGCGGCTGCTGGTGTCGGGCGCGTTGACCATGCCGACCCGCCGGACATTCGCGGCAGACACGCGCCGCGCCGCCTCGTCCGACTCCGAACGGCAGGTGCTCGCGCTACCCGGACCGATCCGCTGGCGCCGGATACGAAGCGTGCTGACGCCCTATGCCGCCAGGCTGGAGCATGAGCTGATGACCGCCGGCATGATGGCCACCCCGCGCGAGCTGACCCGCCTGCGCCTGCACCAGACCGCGCCTTTTCTGGCGCTGTCTGCGCTGGGTGGGGCTAAGTGGCTGGTTGGCGTCGCCCGCGACAGACCGGTCGGCTACCTGACCTTTCTGCTGATCCTGACGGCTATACTTGCCGCGCTCCGTTGGAAGAGCGTCGATCGAGCGACACGCGCGGGCCTCGCCACGCTGGCAGGCGCACGGAGCAGTGCCGACCGGCTGCGCCGCGCACCGATGCCAGAGGAAATGGACATGGCCGTGGCCCTGTTCAGCACAGGGGTGCTTCTTGGCTCAAGCCTGGTCGCCTACCACCAGTTGCGCACCGCCTCGTCGGGCGGGGGCGGGGGCGACGGCGATGGCGGCGGATGCGGAGGAGGCTGCGGGGGTTGCGGCAGCTGAGCGGCCCCTGCCCCGTCGCTCGTCCCATCCCAAGCCCGCGCGCGCCCGCTTCCACTCAGTCGGCGTAGATCCTGATCAGGTCGTAGAGATAGTCGCGGCCGGTATAGACCGCCTTGACGATCGCGCGTTCGTTGAGGCCGTGGGTACCGTTGCCGTCGGGGTCGCCGTACAGGCCGGGCGGGCCGTAAACGGGGATGCCGATCGCTTCCAGGAAGATGCCGTCGGTGGCGCCGGTCGACATCATCGGCGCAAGCGGCACGCCCGGATAATATTTGCGCAACAGCGCCTCGGCCGGCCCGATCACCTTGGGATCGAGCGGCGGCGGCACCGCCAGCGGCCCGCGATCGTCGGTCTGCTTCACCGTCATGCGCGGATCGGCGATGACCTGCTCGATCGTGTCGCGTACCTGCCCTGCGGACACGCCGGGAAAGATGCGGCAGTTGACGTTGGCGGCGGCGCGCTGCGGCAAGGCGTTGTTGGCATGCCCGCCGTCCAGCAACGTGGCGACGCAGGTGGTGCGCAGCATCGAATGATAGCTCTTGTCGGCGTTTAGCTTCGCCTCCGCTGCCGTATCGGCGGGGTTGGCGGAGATCGCCATCATCGCATTGCCCAGATCGTCGCCGCGCGCCTTGCCCGCGATGCGGAAGTACGCGCGGGTGGTGTCGCTCATCTGCACGGGAAAGTCGTAGGCGCGCAGCTTCACCAGCGCGTCGGCAAGCTCATAGATGGCATTGTCCCGCACCGGCGCGGAGCTATGCCCGCCCGGATTGGTGGCCTCGATCCGGTAATTGACGGCGCTCTTCTCACCGACATGCATGTTGGCGATAACGATCCTGCCCTTGCCGTCCGAACGTCCCCCACCACCTTCGTTGAGCGCGAATTCGGCGGCGATCAGGTCCGGCCGGTTCTTGGCAAGCCATCGCGCGCCGTTGAACGCCGTGCTGGTCTCCTCGCCGCAGGTGAGGGCGAGCTTGATGGTGCGCTTGGGTTGGTAGCCGGCCTGCTTGAAGCGGATCATGGAATCGATCCAGATCGCGTCCATGGCCTTCATGTCCTGCGTACCGCGCCCGTAAAAATAGCCGTTTTCCTCGACCATCTTGTACGGGTCGCGCGTCCAATCCTCGCGCTTGGCCGCGACGACGTCGATATGGCCGAGCAGCAGCAGCGGCTTTACGGTCTTGGACGTGCCGGGTAGCACCACCACCAGCCCGCCCTCCCTGGGGTGATCCGGCGTGGCGAAGCGCGTGATCTGGCCATCCGCATAGCCTGCCGCCTTCAGCCGCGCCGCAACCTTGTCGGCCAGCGCGGTGCAGCTGCCGGTGGTGACGCTGGTGTCGGTTTCGACCAGTTCCTGGTACAAGGCGCGGAAGCTCGCCTGGTCCGGGCGAAGCTGCTGCGCCGGCGCGGACAGCGGAAGCGCCAATGCGAGCATGCTCGCGGCCATTCGACGAAAATGCTGCATGAAATCTCCCCGTTGACGCCCTTGCCGACGCCAGGACGCCAGCCAACCCGGCCGCGCCCTATTCCGCGGCCGGGTTGCGATGTTAGCCGGCAAATGCCGGCGCACAATCCGGTATCTAGGCCATCAGGATCCTGTCGAGGGAGAGGCGGAACTTTTGCATGTCCTGGGCGGACCCGACCGTCACCCGCGACATCCGGGGATAGGCGCTCCAGGAGCGGCCGATCTGCACGCCCTGGTTCAGGAATGCGGCCATCATCTGCTCGGGCGTCTGGGTCTTCCACTCGACCATGAACATGTTGGCGCGGCTGCCCGGCAGATATTTCAGGCCCCGCTTACTGACATGGGCCAAAGTTTCCTCGCGCACGGCGGTCATCTGATTGCGGCGCGCGGCGATCTGGTCCGCCAGCGGCAAGGACGCAGTGCCGCACGCGACCGCCGTCATCGGCAACATGCCGGTGACCTGCTGGCCGTCATAGCGCATCATGCGATCGTGCAGGTCGTTGGACGCGATGGTCAGGCCCAGCCGCATCCCCGCCATGCCGAACAGCTTGGAGAAGGTGCGCATCACCACCACGTCGTTGCGCGTCCCCGCCAGCTTCGCGGCACTGGGCGTGCCGGCGAAGTGGATATAGGCCTCGTCCACCAGCAGGATGGCGTCCTTGGGCTTGTTGTCCGCCAGCCACGCGATATCCTCCAGCGGCGTCAGCGTGCCGGTCGGGTTGTTGGGCGAGCAGATGTAATACAGACCGGCATTCGGGTCCGCCGCCAGCATCCCGCGCACGTCGTGGCGATAGTCTGCGGTCAGCGGAACCTTGGTCACCTTGGTGTTCAGCCACGCGCCGGTTCGCCAGATCGCCTCATAGGTAGGATCGGCGGTGACGATACCGCGCGTGGGCGAGGCGAAGCTGATGGCCGCACGGTTGAGCGGGTCGCTCGATCCGGGCCAGGCGGTGACGCGCTCGACCGGCACGCCCTCGATCGCGGCGACAGTCTGGAACAGCTTGGCGTGGTTCTCCTCCGGCTCGTAGCGATTGCCGCGCGAGACGATGTCCATCGCCGCCTGCGCGCCTGCCGGCAGCGGCCCAGTCCAGCACTCGTTCGCCCCGATCCGGACGGCGCCGACCACCGCCCTGGCCGCCTGCTGCGCAAAGGCCGGGGCCGTTCGCGTCAGGGCAATGCCGCCGCCCAGCAGGGCCGCGATCCTGGCAAGGTCGCGCCGGCCGTAGCCGCGGTCGAGCAGGTCGTCGCGCACTTCGCGCCGGCCGATCCTGGCCGCGACATCCGCGTCTTGCGTCATCATCGTCTGACTCCCTTTATGATATGGTGGGTTATCGGATTGCGCCGCTCAAAGCGCGTTGCGGAACATCAGGAGCGCGATCGCCACCAGGTAAAGACCGAACACGCGCTTCAGCATGGCGGGCTCCAGCGAGTGCGCCGCCGCGACGCCCAGCGGGGCGGTGAGGATGGACATGGACGCGATGGAGATGGTGGCCGGCATGTTCACATAGCCGAGCGAACCCCAGGGCAGCCCCTTGTCGTGCAGGCCGATCAGTGCGAAGCCGATCGCGCTGGGGATGGCGATCAGCGTGCCGACGCCCGACGCGGTGCCAACCGCGCGATGGATCGAGCGGCCGCACAGCGTCATGATCATGATGGCAATGGTGCCGCCGCCGATGCCAAGCAGCGAGGAAAAGGCGCCCAGCCCGCCCGCCAGGCTGACCCGCAGCACGCCGGTCGGCATCTCCTGCGTCAACACGCGGTTGCTCAGGCGCGGGATCAGGAAGTTGAACGACATCAGCAGCACGCCGGTCGCGAAGATCAGCGTCAGGATGCGGCCGTTGACGTGGCTGGCGAGCACCACGCCCAAGCCGTCGCCCAGCACGATCCAGGGCGCCCATTGCTTCAAGATCTCGAAATCGACGGAGCCGCGCTTGGCATGGCTCATCACCGAGCGGATCGACGTGATGATGATGGTCGCGGCAGACGTTCCGATCGCGACATGGGCATATTGCGCGCTGTCCCCGCCCAATAGCGGCAGCATCAGCAGCAATGCCGGCACCACCACGAACCCGCCGCCGATTCCGAACAGTCCCGCCGCAAATCCGGCGGCAAGCCCCGCCAGCAGCAGTCCGATCGCGGGTACCAGCCAATCCAGTGAAACTACGGCCATATTATCCACCCCGAAGCTTTTGCGAATATCGGTGCGCCGCGTCGCTTTCCGGCCGACGATCCGGCATCCGGGCAGTATATCCTGCCTGATACCGCATTCCCGATCGTCGACCGACGCATTCACACCAAATCGAGGCGGGCCGTGCAGGCGTGCTGCGCGACCCGCCAACATGTATCAGAAGCTGAACGTTACCCTGCCATAATAATAGCCGCCGTTGATGCCGTATGGGCTGAACGTCAGGGGTGCGTCGAAATTGTTGCCCCCGTTGACGATCGTCTCGTCCGCAAGCACCTGGATCTTTGGCGGCTTCTTGTTGAACAGGTTGTTGGCGCCGGCGCTCAGCTCGATCACGCTGCTGAGCTTGTACGAAAGCTCCAGATCGGTAATCGCGGCGGTCTTGATCGTCTGGCGGTAATAGGTGCCGCCGTCCGGGCTCACATCCTGGCTGCTCTTGCCGTACAGCGTTTCACGCAACGTCACCGACAGCGCGTCCATGGTCCAGAAGGCGCCCGCGACCAGCTTCACCCGCGGTGATGCGCGTTCCAGGTTGCTGATCGCCTCGGCGTCGAACAGGGCCACCGGCCGGGTGCCGCCCGGCGGCGTCAGGGCCGCGGGTGCCAGGCCGATCTCGGTCAGCTTGGTCCTGTTATAGTTGGCGGACAGCGTCCAATTGACCGATCCCATCCCACCCAGCGGCGTCGTGTAGCTCGCGGTTACGTCGATGCCGCGCGTGCGGGTGTCGGCACCGTTGGTGAAGATGTTGATGCCGGTCTGGCTGACGGTGGGATCCAGCACGTTGCCGTTGGCGATGATCGCCGCCGTGACGCTGGGGAAGTTGATCGCCCCGCCGCTGCCGTAGAGCGATCCCGTACCCAGAATGCGATCCCGCACCTTCACCTGATAGGCATCCACCGTGACGGTCAGGCCGGGCGCGGGCGACAGCACGGTGCCCGCGCTGAAGTTGGTGGATTTTTCCGGCTTTAGATTGTCGAAGCCGAGCAGCTTCGCCGCCGCGGAATTGGCGGGCAGCTGCACAAAGGCCGACGTGGGCGACACGTTCGTCGCGGAATAGAAGCTCTCGGCCAGGGTCGGCGCGCGGAAGCCGGTGGACACGGTGCCGCGCAGGGCGAAGGCGTCGGTGAAGTCGTAGCGACCCGTGCCCTTGAAGATCACCCGACTGCCGAAGTCCGAATAATGTTCGTAGCGGACGGCGCCGTCGGCCTTCAGCCCCTCGACGGGCGTGAGCGCAATGTCAAGGTAGACGCTCTCCGCCTCGCGCTTGTGCGTGCCCGCGTCGGACGGGCGGAAACCCGGATAGGATTGGCCGCCTTCCTTGTAGATCGAGCCCGGATCGCCCGATCCGATCGAATATTTATTCCAGCGATACTCGCCGCCGAACGCGACGTTCATCGGCTCGGCCATGCCGACGTCGATCTCGCGGCTGAAATCCAGGTTGCTGGTCCACTCCGCCGCCTTGAACGTGCCGTCATAGAAGCTGGTCGGGGTGAAATGGGTGTCGATGAACAGCGATCGATTGGCACTATTGATCGTGTAGATCTTGTTCTTGTCCTGGCCGTAGGTCGTGCTCAGGTCCCAGTGGAAACCGGCCACGTCACCCTTCAGGCCGCCGGTGATGGAATAATCATCCTCCCGGATCTTTTCACGCGGATTGAAGCCGTCCGCGTCGAAGATGATCGCGCCCGGCTGGCCCAGCCCGCCGGCGACCCCCAGCACCGGCGAGGCGACGATGCGGTCCGGCACGCGCAGGTTCTCATACGCGCTGGCGATCCGCTTGGAATAGCTGCCGAAGCTGTAGGCCTGTATGTCGCCGAAGGTGTAGCCGGCATTGAACTGCGCATTGGTGAGGTACGAGCGGGCATCGCCGCTGATCCGGTTCACATAAGGGAAGCCCGGAATGTTGCGATACAGCGCCTGCTGCGCCGGAGAGAGCGAGGCGCGCAGCGCGCCGCTCGGGTCGGTCACCCGCGTGTCGAGCCCACCCACCTGGGTGAAGTCATGATAGCGGTGGAACAGGGTGACGTTGGCGAACCCGTCGTCCCCCAGCTTGGTGGCGAGGTGCGCGGTCGCGGCATAGGTATCGCCGCCGACATTGTAATTCTTACCGGCGGTCGCATAGCCCATGCCGCCTTCGGCATCGTCCTTGAGGATGATGTTGATGACGCCGGCGATCGCATCCGACCCATATTGCGCGGCCGCGCCATCCTCCAGAACCTCGATCCGCTTGATGGAGGATGGGGAGATCAGGTCGAGATCGGGGGCGGCGGCGCCCTGATACGGTCCGCCGAGCACCGCCAGATTGGCCGTACCGTGCCGGCGCTTGCCGTTGACCAGCACCAGGGTGTGGTTCGGACTGAGGCCGCGCAGGCGGGCTGACAGGGTCAGGTTGGCCGTGTCGCCGCCGAACGCCTGCGCGGTGAAGGACGGCACGAGCTGCGTCAGCACCTGGTTGAGGTTGGGCTGGCCGACATGCTCGATCGCCTCCGAACTCAGCAGCTTGATCGGCGTCGCGCTTTCGGCGGCGGTAATGCCGCTCGCTCGGGTGCCGGTGACGATGATGTCGCCATCGGCGGCCACGCCCGCCCCGTTGGCGCCTTGGTTGCCCGGAAGAGATTGGGCCTGCACGCCTGCGGACCCGGCGAGAATGGCTGTAAGCAACGCGTGTCGAGAAATCGCCGAAAACACCTTCATCAAAGCCCCCTTTAACAAAGAATTACGGACCTCTCCTCGTGCAGGCGATCTGACGTCGCCATTATTCAAAATTCACAATTCACAACACAAGCTACCGCGCCGCAACAACGGCACATACACGATTGTAATTCTCTAGCTTGACGTGACGTTTTACAATTTTGATTCTTGCAACAGGGGCATTAGTAGTCAGCAAAATATTTTACCCGCAAGAGGTATATCAAGCAGGATTGATGCGCTGCCGCAATTTGTCTTCCTGTCGCTTTTCTGCAACAAAGCAGACGCGGCGGCACATACCCCGGCGTGCATCCGCGGTTGGTGGCCGACATGAGACAGCCTTCCCCTGCGGAGAGCTGGAAAGGGCGCGCAACCTGCGGTCGGAGAGATCGGGCTATGGCGGCGATGCGCGGAGCCCACCGCCTCAACCGCCGTTCACGACAAAGGCAAGGCGCGCCATTTCGGCGTCGTGCCAACAGCAGGATCGCGTCGGCTGGCCGTGGCCGGGGCTTCGGCGGCGATGGCCGATGCAAATAGTGCAGGCGTAGGCCAACGACGCGTCCTCCACTTGCAGGCGACAGATCACCCGCACAAAAGGCCAATCATGCCTAAGAGGACGTCGACTCCTTCACCGGTCATTCGCCGGTTTGAGGTAAAGAGAACGTAACCCGCCGAACTCCGCAAGCATATTCGTGACACTATCGCGACAGCCGGCATGTTCGGGCCGAGTGCGGCAGATGTGCACCACTCGCCTTCCCCACAAAGGACCAGGCAGGCTTGCGCACGTCCGCCGACAATGCCTACCAGCCGGGATGCGCATTGCCCTGTTCGAGCCCGAGATTGCGGGAAATGTCGGTGCCGTTCTGCGGCTCGGCGCCTGTATGGGCGCGACGGTGGACCTGATCGAACCGATGGGATTTGCGTGGGACGATCGGCGCGTCAGGCGGACCGCGATGGACTATATCAATCATGTCGCCGTGACGCGGCATGTCGATTTCGCTGCATTCCGCACGGCGATCGGTTCGCGACGGCTGGTGCTGTTCACCACCAAGAGCCAGCAATCGAGCTACGATTTCGGCTTCAGGGCGGACGATGTCCTGCTCTTCGGCAAGGAAAGCGCAGGCGTGCCGGCGCACATAGCCCAAGCGTGCGATGCCCGACTGCGCATTCCGATGCGGCCGGAGGTCCGATCGATGAACCTTGCCACGTCGGCAGCGCTGGCGCTGGGTGAAGCCCTGCGCCAGACCGCGACCTTGCCGGGCATTGCCGACTGAAACCTTCGCGCCCGATCGCTCAGGCAGCGTGCCGGCGGGGTGTCGCGACCGGCGCATCATCCGGTTGCTCCACGTCCGCCTGCCCCGCGATCGGCTGCTCCACGATAGGAATGTCGATGGAGAAACTGGTTCCGACACCGCGTTCGGAGCGTACGGAAATGGTGCCTCCCATCATCTCACAGAATTGCTGCGTCAGCGCGAGGCCCAGGCCGGTGCCGCCATAATGGCTGACCGTGTCGTTTTCGGCCTGGCCGAAGTTGCTGAAGATCCGGCCGACCCCTTCCGGCGTCATGCCGATGCCATTGTCGGCCACCTCGATCAGCAGGCGGTCGCCCCCTGCCTGCGCGCGCCGGCCCACGGTCAGCATGATCGTGCCCTTGGTGGTGAACTTCGCCGCGTTGCTGAGCAGGTTGAGGATCGACTGTCGCACCTTGAGCGCGTCGAGATCCAACGTGCCGAGCTCGTCCTGCAGCTCGACCACCATACGATTGTCGCGCTTGGCGATCAGGGGTGATGCGGTAGCGACCACTTCGTCGATCAGCCCCGCAACCAGGATCGGCTCCGTCGTCAATTCCTGCCGATTGGCCTCGATCGCGGACAGGTCGATCGTGTTGTTGACCAGCGCCAGCAGGTGCCGTCCGGCGGCGTGGATGCGGTCGAGATCCTCCATCTTGCGATGCGCCTCGGGGCGCTCCTCGAAATTCTCGCGCAGGATGTCGGCATAGCCGATCACGGCGTTCAGCGGCGTGCGAAGCTCGTGGCTCATCTTGGCGAGAAAGATCGACTTCCGCTTGGACGCGCGCTCCGCCGCTTCCATCGCTTCGCGCAGCAGCGCCAGGTTGGTGCGCTGCTCGATCGTCTCCTGCTCCAGGTGCAGGCTGATCCGCATCACCCGCTCATAATAGAGCATCAGCAACGTCATGTAGACCAATGCGCTGATGATCGAGAATGTGTTGGCGAGGTATAGCCCCTTCGGGTCCAGCAATGTTGGAAACGCGCCATAGATCACGCGCGCGGCGAAAAAGGTCGCGAGCTGGACGGCGACGCCCACCAGCATGCGGGCGATGGCATCCGCCAGATAGAAGAAGCCCAGCGCCATCGCGATCAGGAACCAGGGCAGCAGCGGCGAGGCGATCCCGCCAAAGAAGAAGGAGCCGAACAGGCTCATCCCCACGATCATCTGCACTGACAGGCCCGCGGCGATCGCCAGGCTGGCCGTCGCGCGCAGCACGAAGGGGATTGCCAGGAATGCGAGCACCATGGCTTCCAGCACCCACAGCTGCCAGCTGCCGCCCGCCGACGTCCGGCTCAGGAAGAAGGTGACGGACTGCCCCATCAGCGGACCCGCCAGATGCAGCGCCACAAAGGTCCGCAGCATCATGTGGTCGGAGTCCGTCCCGCGCATCGCGTGCGGGATGAACCAGTTGATGAAGCGGTGAACCGACCTGAGCATCGTCTTTTCCATGTTGCGGCAGGCGACGGTCTAACCGGCACGTTTTAACAAAAACCGACCACAGAGTTTACTTCGCTTTAGGATGATCTGGCTAAGTGCCCGTTCGTGTCCGGCTGGTTCGCCATTTGGATGCATGGCGACACCGGGGCGGGATGCACGAATGACGAGAGGTAACAGAAGAGGCCATGCGCGCCTCGAACTGAGCGCCTTGCTCGACCGTTTCATTCCGATCGAGTTACAGGCCAATGCCGAAACGCATCGCCGTGCCCGCATGTTCATGCTTAGCCATGTATTCGGGCCGGTGCTCAGCAATTCCATTCCGCTCTACATGTATTGGAGCGGCATTTCACGAGATTATCGCGCCCACGTCTTTCTGACCTCGATCCTGGCATTCTGGATCTATCCATTTCTGCTGCGATCGACCGGGCGTTACCAATTGCTTGCCTTTGCGTCGGTCCAGAACCTGATCTTCTGTGTTCTGTGGGCGTGCTTCTCCTATGGCGGCATGACTTCGCCATTCCTGCCGTGGATCCTGATCCTGCCGCTGCTGGCATTCTTGTACCTCCCGCCCACCGGATGGGTGCGTAACGCGCTGCTCGCCCAGATCTTCGGAAGCGTCGTCGGCTTCACCGCCTTGTGCTTCAGCGGCTATGCGCTGCCGCCGGCCGAACTGCACGAATTACAGGCAATCGGCATGATCTCCATGGCATCAGTGGCGCTCTATTTTGCGATGATGTCGCTCTATTTCGCGAAGATGTTTCGCGAACAGGGACAATTTACGCGCGAACTCAACTCGCTGGTTTCCACCTCCGACAATCTCCGCAACCTCACCGCCGCTGCCGAACAGGCGAGCCGTGCCAAGGCGGACTTCGTCGCGGGCATGAGCCACGAGCTGCGCACGCCGCTCAACTCCATCATCGGCTACAGCCAGCTGCTGATGGAAGAGGCGCAGGACGAGGATGACGTCGAGACTGTCACCGACCTCACCCGCGTCCACGACGCCGGCGCGCACCTGCTGCGGCTGATCGACGACATCCTCACCTATTCGCGTATCGAAGCGGGCAAGATGCCACTCAATCCGTCGGTGGACAGCGTTGCAAAGGGCGCAACGCGCTGGAGCGTCGCGGCGGACGCGGCGGCGATCAGCCCGCGCGTCACGATCGACCCGTCATTGATGCGGATCGATCATCCGCTGGCGACCGACTGGACGCTGGTGGATGCCATCATCCAGCGCCTGATCGCGGGCATAGCAGTCCGACACCACGGCGGGGTCATTACCATGGCGGCGGCGCCACCGCAGCCCGGCCATGACGGCCTCGCCATCGCCCTTACCTATTGCGACGCGCATGGCCACGCACGGCCGATCGCCGCCGACAGCGAGATCTTCGTGGACGAGGATGACGCATCCTCCTCCAAATATGGCCGCAGCGGGATCGAGTTCCCGCTGGCGCACAAGATGACGAACCTGCTCGGCGGCACGCTGCGGCCCGCCGCGCCGGCCGCCCTGCTGCTCACGCTGCCGCCTTTGCCCACGCTTCCACCCGAACACCGCCTCGCCGCCTGACAGAAAGCCGCACGGAGACCATGACCAAGATTCTGATCGTCGAAGACAACGAACTCAACCGCGACATGCTGCAACGTCGGCTGGAGCGTAAGGGCTACGAGGTCGTGTGCGCCGTTGACGGTCCACAGGGGATCGCAATGGCGACCAGCGAACGCCCCAACCTGATCCTGATGGATGTCGCCTTGGGCGAGATGGACGGATGGGAAGCAACACTCGCCATCCGGGCTGCACCCGCCACTGCCGATATCCCGGTGATCGCGCTGACCGCGCATGCGCTGGAGAGCGACCGCCGCCGAAGCGTGGAGGTGGGCTGCGTCGAGTTTGAAACCAAGCCCGTCTCGCTTCCGCAACTTATCGAAAAGATCGAACGGCACGCGGCCTGACGACGCCGACACCTTCCTGGGCCAACTCAATTCAACGGGGGACTGAATCATGAGCAACACCAACATGACCGAACACACCCACTTCGATGCGCTGGGCGGCAGCATGCGCGACTTCCGCTATCTGCCGGGCTCGGACCTGCTCGGCCGGGTGGAGGCGTTCTATGGATGGCAGCAGGCGCGCCGTTCCGCCGGCGTGTGGCCGCTCGGCCGCTCGACCGAGATGGGCGCGTTCAGCCGCGCGGTCGCCCGCACCGATGACGGCGCGCTGTTCCGTGGCGTGAACTTCGCCAGCCAGGACTATCTGAGCATGAACGCGCACCCGGCGATCCTGGACACGGCGATCCAGGCGATGCGCGATTATGGCGTCCATTCGGCCGGCTCCCCGGCGCTGGTCGGCAACACGTCGCTGTCGATCGCGCTGGAGCGCAAGATCGGCGACTTCCTCGGCTATGATCATGTGGCGCTGTTCCCGACCGGCTGGGCGGCCGGCTTCGGCGTGATCAAGGGGCTGGTGCGAGCGAGCGACCATATCGTGATGGACGCGCTGAGCCACGCCTGCCTGCAGGAAGGGGCGCAAGCCGCGACACGCAACATCCACCTGTTCCGCCACAACCAGGTCGAGCAGCTGCGCGCCAAGCTGGCGAACATCCGCGCCAAGGACACCAGCAACGGCATCCTGGTCGTCACCGAAAGCCTGTTCTCGATGGATTCGGACGTGCCGGATATCCGCGCCATGCAGCAGGCGGCACACGAATATGGTGCGACCCTGATGGTGGACGTGGCGCACGATCTCGGCAATCTCGGACCCACCGGACGCGGCATGATCGAGGTTCAGGGCATGTTGGGCCAGGTCGACGTGGTGATGGGCTCCTTCTCCAAGACGTTCGCCTCCAACGGCGGCTTCGTCGCGGCGCGCGGGCGCGCGGTGAAGGAATATATGCGCTACTACAGCTCGCCCAACACCTTCTCCAATGCGCTGTCGCCGGCGCAGGCGGCGATCGCCGGCAAGGCGTTCGACATCATCCAGTCGGACGAAGGCGCACAGCTGCGCGCCAAGCTGATGGACAATATCCTGACGCTGCGGAAGCTGCTCGCCGGCTGCGGCCTCGAAACCTATGGCGAACCGTCCGCCATCGTCTGCGTGAAGATGGGCAGCGAGGCGCTGGCACGACTGGTCAGCCGCCGCCTGCCTGCTCTAGGCATGCTCGCCAATCTGGTCGAATTCCCGGCGGTGCCCAAGGGGCAGGCGCGCTTCCGCCTCCAGGTCATGGCCAACCACACGCAGCATGACATCGTCGATGCGGTGCATCGCCTGTCGACAGCCGTGGCGGAAGCCGGCAAGGATCTGGACGCGCTGGACCAGGGCCATGCCACCCTCGCCACCTTGGACCAACACCGCCCGCTGCCGCAGGCGTCGCACATGGATGAAGCGGCGGTCTCCGACACCCTGCCGATCGAGCAGGAACCCCTGCGCGCGGCATCGTAGCACCATTCTTAACCCGGATTTTACCTCGGCAAGCCAGGATGCTGCCGAGAAGGAACCCACTGACCATGAAGACGATCTGCCTGATTCTGGGGGCACTGCCAGCCGGCAGCATGCTCGCACTCGCATCGCCGGCTGCGGCGCAGCAGGCGGGGGACGCCTATGTCCGCGTCGCCGCCGCCCGCACCAAGCTCGTCGACAATGGGGAGGTCGCCACCAACGGCGTCGTCAACCCCGCCGACGGGTACAAGACCCGCGATGCCTATCACGGCGTCCTCACCGGCGGATTCTTCATGTGGAACGGCGTTGCGGTGGAAGCCTCGATCTCCACCCCCGCCACCACCAACAACGTGCCGGCGGGCGGCCTGGCCGGCCTGCCCAATCTGGGCGATGACGAGTTCACAACCGTCACCGTCGGCGCGAACATCCAGCCGTTCAAGGGCCGTGTGTCGCCCTTTGTCGGTGCCGGCATCGTGCGTCATTTCACCACCCAGGAGCGTGACGGGCTGGGCGTCGGCCTGAACATCCCCAACGCCCATGGCCCCTATGTGCAGGCCGGCGTGGACTATGCGCTCACCCCCCGCTGGGGCGTGTTCGCGTCGGTGCGCAAGGCCTGGTACGACACCAATGCCACCGGCCGGCTTCCGCTGGACGCGACCATGACCAGCTTCGCGGCGGTTTCGGCCAAGGCCGAACTGGACCCCGTCACCATCCAGCTGGGCGTCACAGCACGCTTCGGCCGCCATGCGGACGACGGCGCGCTGGAGCCGATCGGCACAGATACCACCAAGTGGACCGTCCGTGCCGGCCTCACCAGCCTGACCCTGGCCGACCGGGTCGACCTGTCCGTCGGCGGCGCGCACTATCCGGGCGCGGACCTGTCGACGTTTGAGCATTGGACGCCTACCGTCCAAATCGGGCGCTTCCTGACGCGCAACGTCGCCATCAACCTGACGGCGGGCATCCCACCATCGATCGATGTCTATGGCGGCGGTTCGATCGGCTCCCTGCCCAAGCTGGGCAAAGTGCGCTACGGTCCGATGGCGCTCACCGCGCAATATCACTTCACCCGCAGCGGCCGCATCCGCCCCTATGTCGGCGCGGGCGCAAGCTACATGATCGTGTTCGGCACCAAGGACGGCACTTTCGAGAACCTCAAGGTCAAGGACGATTTCGGCTGGGCGTTCGAGGCCGGGACCGACATCATGATCAGCAATCGCGTGGCGATCTTCGGCGACGTGAAGAAGGCGCTGCTCCGCCCCGTCACGACGGGCCTCTTCATGGGCGACAGCGTGGTCGGCAAGACCCGCCTGGACCCCTGGGCGTTCAGCGGCGGCATCGCCTACCATTTCTGACCAACCTGCATGCCCGATCCCGGCGCGGCGGCCATCGCCCGCGCCGGGATCGCAGCAGGTAGGGCACGCCGGACGCCTTGCCTGCCACCTCTCGCCAATGGCCTGTCCCGGGTGAGTTCCCTCCCCTGCCAAGACGTGATGGTTCAAAGGGAGCCTGCTGCTGCAAGCTCCCTTTTTTGCGCCCTGCATCGCTTGCTCCGGCAAGCCGCCGCCGGCGCGCGCTCCTGCCGATCAATGGCAACCACGATCGCCCAGCGGCACCGTTGCTGTCACAACGCCATGAACGAAAGGGTAGACGTGGCCAGACCGACGCTGCCAAACACCATGCAAGGCTGCGCGCGTAAATCGCCCGGTTGCTGGACAGCACCGCTACGGGGCCGATGCCCCCATCAACGATTGCGCAAATGGCTGGTCCTACCGACAGACAGTCCCGACTACGAAACCCTCTCGTGCTCCCCCAAAGGCGGAAGCGCAGGCACCCGGGCGATGCCGCTTCGGATTGCCCCTACCCGCCTTACTCACGCCAGCATTGCGCGGCCTGGCAGACGGCAGCGTCCGACACCACCATCCGGCTCAAGCCGCGAAAAGCCGCGCTCGATCAGGACAGGTGCGACAGCGACGAATTGGCGCGCCCATCGGCCGCCTTGGTCGCCATCCAGGCTTCCAGCTGATCGATCGGCATGGGACGCCCCGTAAAATAGCCCTGGATGAAATCGCCGCCCAGCAACTGCACCACGGCGGCCTGCTGCGCCGTTTCGACCCCTTCGGCGATGATCGCCATGGACAGGCTGTGGCCCAGGTCCACGATCGCGCGGAGCAGTTCGGTCCCCTGCCGCCCCTGGTCGAGCGCGGTGATGAAACTGCGATCGACCTTCAGAATATCGACGCCCAGATCTTTCAGGTAGCTGAGGCTGGAATAGCCGGTGCCGAAATCGTCCAACGCGATCTTCAGCCCGGCCTCGCGCAGCTCCGCCATTGCCCGGTCGGCGGCGCGGGTATGCGTCACCAGCACGCCCTCCGTAATCTCCAGCCGCAGCAGTTGCGCGGGAACGGCATGGGCGGCGAGTCGCTCGACGATCTTGCGCGAAAAGCCCGGCTGCCGGAACTGGACCGGCGAAATGTTGATCGCAATCGGCACGGTGCCGAGCCGCTTGATCTGCCGCAGCGCGCGTTCCAGCACCCAATCGTCGATGTCGACGATGTGCCCGCTCGCTTCCGCCAGCGTGATGAGTTTGGCCGGGGAGACCGGGCCGAGCAGCGGGTGATTCCAGCGCAGCAGCGCCTCGACGCTGGCGAGTTCGCCCGTGCGGGCATCCACCACCGGTTGCAGGTGCAAGTCTAACTGATCCTCGCTCGACAGGGCTTCGGCCAAATCGTTGCGCATCGTGCGGCGGAAGTTCAGCGCCTCGTCCATCTGCACGTCGAACGGCTGCACCGGTGTGCGGCCGTCGAGCTTTGCCCGGTACATGGCGACGTCGCTCCGCCGCAGCAGTTCCTGGCCGGTGACCTGGCCGGCGCGCCCATGCGCAATGCCGATGCTGACACCGATGTTGAGCTGATGTTCATTGCTGCGCACCGGTTCGACCAGGGCATCCTGCATTGCATTGGCGAACCCATGGATCGCGGCCTCCGAACCGGGGCCGAATGCGGCCGCACCGAACTCGTCGCCGCCCAGCCGAGCCAGCAACACGCCGCCGGGTCGCACCGCCGCGAACCGCTTCGCCACCTGCGCCAGAAGCTGGTCGCCGACGTCATGGCCCAACCCGTCATTCACCTCCTTGAAGCCGTTCAGGTCCGCGAACAGCAACGCGGCTTCGGACCGGCTGGATGGCGCGAGACGATGCTCCAGCTCCCTTTGAAAGGCGGTGCGGTTCGGCAGGGACGTCAGCATGTCGACGTCGACCGGCACCCGGCGTATCGGTGCGAAGCGCATGCCCAAGGCGAAGGTCGCCAGCATGATGGCAGCATGGATGGGCCGCAGCACCCCCGCAGCCTCCAATGTCACGGACAATGCCGTGGCGAACAGCAAGGGAGCGGCGGCTCTTGCCTGCTCCCGCAGCCACGCCAGGTCCAGCGTCCGGCGCTGCCCGTGCCGGTCCTCCGGCGAACCCTCGGCAGTCGCGTCGGCGGGCGTCTCACCCGCGCCCCGTTGGGTGTCGGGCGCAGGCTGGGCAAGCTGGTCGCCGTCCAGCACCAATGCCAGCATCTCGCGGCTGGATGCGGTGATGCGGGCCAGGTGCCATTGCTCCGCCTCGCGTTCCTCCACGACCGCATCCTCCACCAGCAGTTCGCTGTACCCGATCACGAGATCGAGCCCGCTGCGCAGATCGTGGCTGGATTTGGCCATGAAGTCGGCGGCGCGTTGATCCTCCTGCTCCATGTCGCGGATGGCGTCGCCGGTGCGGCATGCCGTTTCGTCATAGCGCGCGGCCATCTCCGCCAGCCTGGATCCTTCCACCTTGAGGCGCGAATAGAAGGCGGCGATCAGCGACACGTACAAAGCGGCGGCAAAGGACGATGCCAGAAACAAGGCGCCGAGCGCGCCCTGCTCCAGGCGCGGTGCTTGCGGCCAGAGGTGATGCGCGATCAGGAACAGCAGTCCTTGAAGGATCATCGCGCCCATGCAGCGGAGCGTCGCCTGCGGCAGATATGCGAAGCCGAGCAACGTGGCGACGATCAGCCACGCCGCGAAGGGCGAATTGAGCCCGCCATAGAACAGGGCGCCGAACAGGCTGATGGCGGTCCACAGGTGCACCGACAGAAACGCCGCGCGACGAAGTCCCGATCGCGCCACGAACGGCAGCAGCCACAGCAGGCACATGCCGGCCGTGAGCAGCGGCGCCACCGCATCGTGGCGGTTGTCGAACGTCAGCAGACTGGCGCAGATCGGCAGCCCGAAAACGGGCCCGAGGAGATGCAGCACCACGAAGCTGCGATACAGCTTGGGGTCCTCGCCGCTCGCCGCCGGCTCCTCCAAGAGCTGCGCAAGGAGGCTCGGTCGTGCCGGCAGGAGCGGTGAAGTAAACGAGGAGCGCATAATGGCTATCGGATTAGCCAACGGCCGTTAACCGGTTATTACGACACAACAAAATAAAGATGAGCCATGCACCGCTTCCACCCCCCAGTAAACCGGAACTGGTATGTTCGTCTGGTTGGCGGGTTTGGGAGATTCGCCGCGTTCCAGGCAAGGCGCAATGCCGCGGTGGATGGGCAGCACCTTCGCCTGTTCATCGTCAGTCACCTGTGCGGGCCGTTGATCGGCCTGGCGCTGGCCGCCCTGATGGTGGTGCTGGGCTTCCCCCTGGATAGCGGCCTCCAGTCATTTGCCGTGCTGGTGTGCCTGTTTTGGGCTTACCCGGCGGCATTGGCCGCAGGAGCACGATATTGGCTGCTGAGCCTGGTGTCGCTCCAGCACCTCACCGTCGTGATCCTGTTGGCAAGCCATGAATATGGCGGCTTCACCTCCCCATTTCTGCTGTGGCTGGCGGTGGTGCCGTTGCTGGCCTTCCTGTATTCCGCACCCAGCGTGCGGCTATGGGCGGTTCTGATCGGGTTGTTGGGTTTGAATACCGGCCTGTTCGCGGTCGTGACCGCCAATTTTCCCGCACCACCGCCCGTTGATCCCAATGCGCTGCATGGGCTTGCGCTGGTATCGTTGCTGTCCGCCTGTACCTATGTCTCCATGATGGCGGGGTATCTTGGGCGGGTGCTGAGTTCGCGCAACGAGATGGCCGAGATCGTCGCACAACGCAGCGCCGCTGCTGCATCGCTGGACCGGCGCAGTGGCGAGTTGCGGCAGATGCGCACCGCACGGGTCGCCAGCCTGTCCCGGCTGGTGCGGGGGTGCAGACCTCCGGTGAGCGACATCCTGAGCAGTTGCGAACAGGTGATTGAAAATGCGCCTGCGCACCGCCGCTCGTCGGACATCTCCGACCTGCTGAGCATCAAGGCTGCCGCGGCGCGCCTCGCCGACCATGTCGAGGAGATTGACCGCTATCGGACGGGTCTGACCGGCACTCCGTCGGATGCGCGTGCATAGCCCGACGGCATGATCCTGCTACTGCCGGCGTATCGCGACCGCCTGCTCAGTAGCTGACGTAATAATCCTTGCGAAAATCCTCGCCCGAGAAGGCGCGCAGCATCGTCCACGGCAGCGCGGCGTCGGTCCAGTATCGGTGCGTCGGCGGCAATCCCAACGCAATCAGGCTTTCCGACGCGATATACATGCTGCCTGCGTTGGAATAGGTGTCCCCCAATGTGGGCTGGTGGCGCGCGAAACCGATCGTCAGGTAGCCGTCCGCATTGAAATTGCTGGGATCCTTGAACACGCGCCGCTGCGCCGCCATGGTGGCCGCACGGACCTGCCCGAACGGAAGCGTCGCAGGCAGAAGCCCACGCCAGGCCAGGTGACCGAGCGGCTGGTGCACCGCCGTGCGATAGGTCAGGGACCGCCCGATCGCGGCATAAGCGCCGTCCGGGCCGATCATGCGCTCAAGATGCTCGGCGTAGCGCTGCGCCCGCTTCACCGCGACCTGCAGTTCCGCCGCGGGCTTGAGATTGTTGAACGCCGGTTCGCCCGCGCTCAACGTCTCCAATATCTGCACCAGCATGGGATGGATGACGTAGCTGTTGTAATAGTCGAAGTGGAAGCGATCACCGTCGCCATACCACCCATCCCCGACATACCATTCCTGGAACTTCTTGATCGACAGGTCGACGCGCATCGGGTCCCAATCCTCCCCGATCGAGAACAGGAACGCCTCGTTCATGGCGGCGAACAGGATCCAGTTCTGGTAGGGCGGGGAAATGCGGCGGAGGCCCTTGATCTCCTCGACGATGCGCCGCTTGGTGGCGGCACTCAGCGGTTTCCACAGCGCATCCGGTGCACGCAGCAGCGCGCTGGTGAAGTAAGCGGAATCCACCAGCGCCTGGCCATGGCTGCGCCACAGCAGATAATCGAGGCTGCGCGGATCGACGGAATGCTCGAAACTCGCACAGGCCTGATCGCGCAGCCGGGCTCGCAAGCGTCCTTCCGCAGAGGCGTCGTCCGGCAGCGCCAGCCAGGGCGCGATCCCGTCGATCAGGCGCCCGAAGCCTTCGAGATAGGCGACCCGGGTATCGCGACCGTCCCAAGTCGGGCTGAGTTCCGGCTTCCACTCACGCTGGAGCCGGCCGCGCGACATGGGGCCAAGCACCGGCCCTGCCATCCGCCGCAGCAGATCCAGCGCATAAGCGCGATCGGCGGCGCCATCCGATAGCGTGGCGCCACCGGTTTCGCTCCCGACGGTCGCGGCGGCGTGCTGACCCGAAGCGGCCGTTGCGGCAAGCATCCCCGCCCCTCCCCCCAGGCTGGCCAACAGGTGGCGACGATCGACGGCGTGGCTCAACGAACATCCTCCGGCACAGTGAAATCCAGCGTCGCGGTTCGCGCATAGGCGTCCCACGATTCCCGCGTCACGAACCTGCCTTGCCCCTTGTTCCAGGCGGATCCTGAGTAATAGACAAACGGCTTGCCCGGCATAGCGCGGAGCAGAACGAGCTGGTTGTCGGCGTCGCTCCGCACGTCCGCGATCATCGCCGGGTCGACGCGCAGCGCGATCGCCATGCGGCCATGATCGCCGTCTTCCGGCCCCCACCAGGATATCAGCCCACGCGCGCGATCAACCGTCAGCTCGCCGGCACCCTGGCCCGTGGTGCGCTTGCCGATGCCGATGCCGACCAGCAGCGGATCCGCCTTGTCGGACGAAAGGGTCGATACGAGCCGGGTGAAATGGGAGCCTAGCGGCAGGGTGAAGCGCCGCGTCTCCCACACCTTGCGATCAACACCGACCGGCCAGGACGCATACTCCACCACGAAGTCCGCCACGTCGCCGCCCGTGGCGATGATCCTGTGGCGGACATAGTTGCGCGATGTCCATAGCTTGTTGTTGTACCAGATGCCGAGCCCGCCAGCGCCGCGGGTGGTGCCGACATTGTAGAAATCCAGCCCCTCGCCATGATACGCATGCTGGTCGCCGGTGCGCAGTTGGCGATCGGCAAACGGCCAGCCGACATTCTTGCCCCAAGAGTCGATGCCGGAGCCGGACGGCGGCTCGGCGGCTTCCAGCGCATGGCCGTAGATGCGGTGGGCAGTGCGATCATTCTCCCACAGCAGGTCGTCGTAGCGATAGGGCGCGAGCGTAACCGCAGCGCGAGGCGCGCGCGCATTCGGGGCGGCAAGCGCATTGGCGGAGAGCGTGGCGGACGCAGCGGCCCGATCCGGCGCGGGTTGCAGGGCAGACGCCTGCGCCAGCGGCAGGCACACCGCCACGCCTACCGTCAGGCGCAAAGTCAGCCGACGCTGCATCCACCAGGATCGCCGATGCGACATGTCCTCTCCTTCGTAACTATGTTGTACGACAACTTAGATTGCCCTGGCTTTTCTGCCAAGCGCGATCAGAGTTGGTGTTTAACAGCCGCAAAGCGGTCATAGGAGGGCCATGGCCAAAACCGTATCGCTAGCCGACGCACTGTTCATGAAGCTGGAAGCGCAGATCCGGTCGGGGGACATGGCGCCCGGCACACGCATGCCCACGCAAAAAGACATTGCGGAGCAGCAGAGGGTAAGCCGAACCGTGGTGCGCGAGGCAATGGCCCGGCTGGAAGCGCAGGGCCTGACGGTCGCGCGCCAGGGGTCGGGCGTGTTCGTGTCCAACGACGCCGCGTTTCAAGCATTTCAGATCGCCCGCCATGAGATCACCGAACTGGCCGACATCGTGCGGCTGCTGGAGGTGCGGTTGTCGGTGGAAGCGGAAATGGCGGCGTTTGCCGCGGCCCGGCGCACGCTGGACGACATTGCCGCGATGCGGGGCGCGCTGCACGACATGGCGGCGGTGGCAGACGATGCGGTCGCTTCGGCGGCAGCCGACACCCGGCTGCACATGGCGATCGCGCGCGCCACCCAGAATGACACGTTCGTCAAGCTGATCGAGTTTCTGGGCGTGCGCCTCGTCCCGCCGCGCAGCCTCTACCTCCGCAACCAGCCTCCGCACGCGCAGCAGGCCTATGTGGAAAAGGTACGCGCCGAACATGAGGCGATCGTCGACGCCATCGTGCGGATGAATCCGGCCGGCGCGCGTGACGCCGCGCGCCACCATATGCAGGAAAGCCTCAGTCGCCACACCGAATTGAGCCAGACGATGAATCTGCTGTCGCGTAACTGACACAACCCGTTGACGCCTTCGCCAGGTTGTATGATAACTTGTCCTCACGCCAAAATGGCGGAGCATTGAGGAGGGGGGAAATCATGGGCAAACTGGCCCGTATTGGTGTGACATCGACGACGGCACTCGCGTTCGCACTGCTGGCCGCGCCGGCCATGTCGCAGACCAGCCCTCCCCCGGCCGAAAGCCTGGGCAACGCTCCTGCCGCGCCTGGCACCAGCCCGGTGGGCTCATTCACGGCGCAGTCGGCTTCGCCAGCGCCGACCAGCCCGACCCCCGTGCCGCCGGACGGCGCATCGCCCGTGGAGGCGGACGCACCGCAGGAAATCGTGGTGACCGGCTTCCGCCGCAGCCTGGCCGAGGGCCTGTCCTTGAAGCGCGAAGCGGTGGGCGTCCGCGATTCGATCGTGGCCGAGGATATCGGCAAGTTTCCGGAAGCCAACGTCGCGGACTCGCTCCAGCGGATCCCCGGCGTTATCCTCAGCCGCGACGGCGCCTCCAACGAAGGGCAGCGGATCAGCATCCGCGGTCTCGGCTCCGAGTTCACCACCACCACGATCAACATGGCGCCAGTGCGGACCACGTCCTCGCTCAACGTCGGCAGCTCAAGCCGCGACTTCAATTATGACGTCTTCCCGTCGGAGCTGTTCGGCCGCGTCGATGTCTACAAGACGCCGCTCGCCAATTTGGAAGAGGGCGGCATCGGCGGCAATGTCGATCTGCAGACGCCCCGTCCCTTCGACAGCAAGGGTCGGGTCATCAGGTACACCGCGCAGGCGAACTACAATACGGGATCGAAGCGTTGGGGGCCGCGCGGTTCGCTGCTGCTCAGCGACACGTTCGGCGACTTCGGCGTGCTGGTCGGCGCCGCTTACTCGAAGACGGTGAACGAGCGGTCGGGCTTCCAGTCGACAGGCGGCTACAATTCGTCCGTGATCGGGTCCGGCGGCTACAACACCCCGGCGGGACAGGCGCGGCCGCTGGTAGGTCCGTTCGAGTTCCAGCTCGACCTCGACAATCCCCGGGCCAATTTCGGCACGCTGACCCGCGCCCAGGTGGCCAACGGCCTGCTGCCACGCTTCTACCGCGTGTTCGCGTCCAGCAACGAGCGTGAGCGGCTGGGGCTGGTGGGGTCGGTCCAGTACAAGACCGATCACCTGGATATCAGCCTGGACGGCATCTACTCCAAGCTGAAGGACAATACGGACGAGGTCACGTTCGGCGTGCCGATCCGGAACACGCGCACGGTGGCGGGAACGACCAGCCCGGCCGGACGCGGCACCAATTCCGGCCTGATCCCGCTCGACGTGCGGCTGGACGATTACAACAATCTGTATGGCACGTTCGGCAACACCTCGATCCTGACCGAGAGCTTCTACCGGGATGCGGAAACCCGCTTCAGATATGGCATATTGCGCGCCGCATGGGACGTGACCGACGCGCTGAAACTGTCCGCGCAGGGCAATCTCAGCAGTAGCCGCGCTTATGGTTCGCAGAACCGCATCGTGGCCAACATCTACGGCATCACCACCACGTTCGATCCTACCGACAACGTCTCCTACCCCGCGATCGGCACGCCGGTCGACATCACCGATCCGCGCAGCTACACCGATCCGTCGATCGGTTTCGGCGATGCGTTCGAGACGGACAAGCAGCGAACGGCGCGCGCCGTGCTCGACTGGACCCCGGTTGACGACGGCAAGCAGATGTTCGCGCTCAAACTGGGCGGCAGTTACGTCTCCACCGAGAAGGAGATTTCGCGGCGCGATGCAAGCGCACTCGGCGCGAGTCGCACCCTGCCCGGCGGGGGCACGTTCCGAACGCTCGACGTCTTCTCGTACATGGACCCCCATGTGCAGTTCGGGCGCCTGCGCAACGGCGGCAATGCCGGCTTTCCGTCCCAATTCGCGACCTTTTCGCGCGATTTCGTGCTGAACACGCTGGATGCGAACGGCGCCAACCGTGCCGCGCCAGTGCTCCTCAACGGCTCGTTCAAGGCGGAGGAGGTCGTCAAGACGGGGTTCTTCGAGGTCAATTTCAAACTGCCGCTGTTCGGCAGCGAATTGCGCGGCAATGCCGGCGTCCGCTATTCGGACACACGGACGATCATCAACAATTATGTCAGCGCCGGCGGCGGCAACTTCCAACCGGCGGAGCGCCGGGGCGGCTATGACAATTGGCTCCCCTCCGCCAGCCTGTCGTTCGACGTCACGCCAAAGCTGACCATTCGCGCATCGGCGGGGCAGACGATCACCCGCAACGCCCTGTCGACGATCGCCGGCAGCACGGTCGTGCCCAACGTGTTCAGCGCGGACGTGACCGTCGGCAATCCGGACCTGCTGCCGCAACTGTCGGATCAATATGATCTGGTTGGCGAGTGGTATTTCGCGCCGGGCGCCCTGATCAGCGTCGGCGTGTTCCAGAAGGACATCCAGAACCGGCCGTTCGCGTTCCAGGACTTCGTGGCATTCGGCTCGCTGGGCCTGCCGTCAAGCGCGTTCAACGCGCCGTCCCTGGGCTTTGCCGACGGCACCATCCCGGGGGATTTCCAGATCCGCCGAACCCTGACGATCAATCAGGGCGAGTTGAACCTCAAGGGCCTGGAAGTCGGCTACCAGCAGAATTTCACTTTCCTGCCGGCACCTTTCGACGGCCTGGGCGTGACGAGCAGCTTCACCTATATCGACCAGAAGGGCGGCGACTTCGTCACGTCACAGGGGACGCGCACCTCCATCTCGTTCGTGCCCGATTATTCCTACAGCATTACCGGTTTCTACGAAAAGGGGCCGTTCTCCCTCCGCGCCTCCTATAATTACCGGGGAAAGACGGGCACGTCGTTCAACAATCTCGGCAATGACCAGATCGTCTACTTCGCGCCGCAGGGCTATCTGGATGCGACGGTGAGCTACCGCATCAACGACTTCATCGAATTGCGCGTCGATGCGCTGAACCTCACCAACGTGAACACCTATACCTATTACGAAAACCCGGATCAGCCGAGCGGCAACGGCAAGTCGCGCCGGGACAACAGCTTCTTCAACGGGACGACCGTCTCGTTCGGCATCCGCGGCAGGTTCTGAGCGCCGTCCGGGCACGTCCGGCCTGACATGCCGGATGTGCCGGGCGCGGAAAGGCGGTAGGCTCTCGCCCCGCAAGCGAACTCGACAGGCCGGCATGAAGCCGCTGCCCCCAGCGGCGGCTTCATCTCGCCATTCCCGAACTGGCGACCGCCGGCCCCAAGACTTCTGGAGAAACATGCATGATCGGCCGACTTCTGACACCCGTCGCGATCGTCGTCGCGGCCGCCTCCCCTACCTTGGTCCACGCCGAAGCGACGCCGATCGCGACGGCGACGCGGATGGCGGAATGGCAGCTCGCGCGGCTGAAGGATCCGGGCCGCGCCAGCAAGGCGACCACCAACCCACGGTCGTGGGAGCAGGCCGTGTTCTGGGTCGGCATGACCGCTCTGGCGGATGCCGGGGCGCCGCCGCAGATCAAGGCCGCCATCCTCGAAATGGGGCGGGCCAATGGCTGGCAACCGGGCGCGAAGCCCTATTTCGCCGACGACCATGCGATCACGCAAAGCTATTTGTGGGCGGCGGAGCATGGCGCGGGTGCCGCGGCGCGCAGCCCGACCCAGGCGACGTTCGACCAGGTGGTCAACAAGCCCTCCGTCACCACCCTGGCCTTCTACGTCCCGCCGGAAGGATATGACGCCGCCGAATGCCTCACCCGCTGGTGCTGGTGCGACGCGCTGTTCATGGCGCCGCCCGCGCTGCTGGAATTGAGCCGTCAATCCGGCGATCTCCGCTACCGCGCGTTCGCGCTGCGCGAGTTCTGGGCGACCACCGACTTCCTGTACGACCCCGTGGAACGCCTTTATTACCGGGACAGCCGCTTCTTCGAGCGGCGCGACCAGCAGCAGCGCAAACAATTCTGGTCGCGCGGCAATGGCTGGGTCTTCGCCGGCCTGGCGCGCAGCATCCCGCTGATCCCCAAGGACAGTCCCGATCGCCGGCGGATGGAGGCGTTGTTCAAGGAGATGGCGGCCAAGCTGCGCACCTTGCAGAAACCGGACGGCTATTGGGCCCCGTCGCTGCTGGCGCCGGAAAACGCCCCGCCCGAAGCTAGCGGCACGGGCTTCTTCACCTACGGCATGGCGTGGGGCGTGCGCACCGGCCTGTTGCCCCGCGCGGAATATGAGCCCGTCGCCCGCCGGGGGTGGACGGCCATGCAGCGGGCGGTGCAACCCGATGGCGGCCTCGGCTGGGTCCAGCAGGTGAGCGACCGGCCCGACAAGGTGGAGGCCAAGGACACGCAATATTACGGCGTCGGCGCATTCCTGCTCGCCGCGACCGAGATTGCGGCGCTCGATCGCACAGCCCGCTGATCGAGGATCCAGGCGTGTATCAGAAGACGTTCTACGGCACTCACCCCGACATGATGGCGGGCGCATCCAACCAGGATCTGCGCGACCGCCATCTGGTGACCGGATTGTTCCGCGACGGCCAGGTCGTGCTGACCTATTCGCATGGGGAACGGTTCATCATCGGCGGGGCCGTCCCCACGGGCTCGCCGCTGCCGCTGCCGGTGCAGACCGAGCCGGAAAGCAGCGCGGGCCACCCGCTGCTGGAACGGCGCGAACTCGGCGTGGTCAATATCGGGGCGGGCGAAGGCACCATAACGGTGGACGGGCACAGCTTCGTTCTGGCGCGCCATGAGGCCTTGTATGTGCCCATGGGCTCGCGCGACGTGACCTTTGCGGGCATGGGTGCGCGCTTCTACCTGTTGAGCGTGCCTGCCCATGCGGCGTTTCCGTTGCGCAAGGTGACGCTGGGCGACACCGATCCGATGCGGCGCGGCAGCGCGGACACCTCCAACGACCGCATGATCTACCAGCTGGTTCTGCCGCACCTCTGCACCAGTGCGTCCCTGTGCCTGGGGCTGACGCAGCTGAAGCCGGGATCGGTGTGGAACACCATGCCGCCCCATGTTCATGAGCGTCGCAGCGAGATCTACCTGTATTGCGACCTTCCGGCGGACAATCGCGTGTTCCACTATATGGGGCAGCCGGACGCTTTGCGCCACATCGTCGTCCGGGACGAGGAAGCCGTGATCTCGCCGCCCTGGTCGGTCCACATGGGCGCCGGCACCAGCAACTACACCTTCATCTGGGCGATGGCGGGCGAGAACCAGGATTATAACGACATGGACGTGTGCGACATCTGCCAGCTGCGTTGAGCAATTCGGGATCTTTCCAGGCGAGGGACGGCGGCTGAGGTTTTGGGGCGGACCGTCGCGATCCGGGCGGGATCGCGATGGTACGTCCGTGTCCAGGCGGGTGCATCCGGCCCGAAGCCCTTGCCGAACCGCACGCCGTCCCCGACGCGGACGGCATCGTCCGGCGGACGGACCATCACGAGGTGCGCCGCGCGTGAACTATGCCCTGCCCCCGCTCGGTCACAGGGCTCGCCGACGCGCTTGCCCAGTTCCGCGGCGGAGCGTGGAGAACATGGCGGAGGCGGCCCGCGTGCTTGCCGAACGCGCGGGTCGGAGCCGGACGTCCGCCTGACTCACGCATTTCACGCCGGCCTCGGCATCACAGAACAGGCCTGAAGCGGGCCGGTCCCCGCATCGATCCGGCCCACCGATCGCCGTCAGGCGCGCGCGGCGATCACACCAGTGCGGCGCCGAAATCCGAACGTCGGCGGCGCTGCGCATTCTCTAGCCCGCGATTGAGCGCCTGGCGGATGCGGTCGAGCAACTCGGAGCGGCGATACGGCTTGCTGACCACGTCGGTCGCCCGCGCGCGCGGGCCGTTTACCACCAATTCCTCATTATAGCCGGTGGTCATCAGGATCGACACGGACGGATCGCGCTCGCAGATCGCGTCGGCCAGCGCGAGGCCGTTCATGCCGCCGGGCATGACCAGGTCGGTGAACAAAAGGTCGATCCGCGCTTCGCCATGCGTGGCTTCAAAGAAGCGCAGCGCCTCCTCCCCGTTCAATGCCGTGGACACGCGATAGCCCGCGCTCTCCAGGATCTCGCGCGCGACCACCAACACCTCCTCATGATCTTCGACGACAAGGATGTGCTGCGGCTCGCGTTCGTCGATCACCGCCATGGCGGGGACGTGCGGCTTCGCGTCGATACTCCGGTCCTCCACCGGCTGCTCTGGCTGCAATGCGGGAAACAGCATCCGGATCGTGGTGCCCTTGCCGGGCGTGCTGTCGATCTCCAACCGCCCGCCGGACTGGCGCACGAACCCGCTCGCCATCGCCAGGCCCAATCCCGTGCCCTTGCCCGTGCCCTTGGTGGTGAAGAACGGCTCGGTGGCGCGTTCCAGCACCGCGGCCGGCATGCCCTGCCCCTGATCCTCGACCTCCAGCGCGACATAGTCGCCCGGCGGCAGCTCATGCGCCTCGCCCTCGCCCTCCAGCCGGACGGGCTTCGTCAGGATGGTGACCACGCCGCCATCGGGCATGGCGTCGCAGGCGTTGTTGACGATGTTGAGCAGCGCCATTTCCAGCTGGTCGGGATCGATCACCACATGGCGCAGACCACGCCGTAGGCTGAGGTGGATGTCGACCTGCTTGTTGACCGCGCTCTCGATCAGCTCGCAGAACTCCGTCACCAGTTGCGTCAGGTCGAGCGGGCGGGGCTCCAGCCGGGTCTTGCGGGCAAAGGCCAGCAGTTGCCGGGTCAGCTTGGCGCCGCGCTCGGCGGCGGACTGCGCCGCCGCGACATAGCGTTTGATCCGTACCGGATCGTTGGTCGCCGTCACCAGCTCAAGGTTGCCATTCACGACCTGCAGCAGATTATTGAAGTCATGGGCCAGGCCGGCCGTCAGCTGCCCGATCGACTCCATCTTCTGCGCCTGCCGGAACGACTGCTCCGTATTCCGGCGGCGGGTGACGTCCAGCTGGCTGGCGAAGAAATAGAGCAGATCGCCGTCCGTATTGTACACCGGGCCGATGAAAACCGCGTTCCAGAACGGTGTGCCGTCGCGACGATAGTTCAGCAATTCCAGCGCGATGGAAGATTTTGCCTCCACCGTGTCCCGCATTTCGGCAACGGCATTGCGGTCGGTCTGCGCACCCTGGAGGAAGCGGCAGTTGCGACCGAGCACCTCATCCTCCTCATAGCCGGTAAGGTCGAGAAAGGCCTTGTTGGCGAACACGATCGGATTGTCCGGCTTGTTCGGATCCGTCAGGATCATGGGCATGCGGGTCATCTCGATCGCCGCGAAGAAGACGCCGCCGCGTTCGTCCAGATTGGGATCGGTGATCGTGCTTTCGCGCCAGTGATGCAGCCCCGGCCGTTCGATCGGCTCGTTCGCGCCCGTATCCATGCTGCCTTTGGCGGGACGACCCGCCGCAAGTCCGGTCCGGTCTACATCCGTGTGCGGGCCATGATCGTCCGGTTCGCCTTGATCGGTCATGATGCAAGGCGGTACGCCGCGATCCATGTTTGTCCAGCAAGATTCGATGCATAAGGGTGGAGTCCCTGCTCCCCGGATGCCTGGGCAGGGGCACCCCAGACGCACGCCATGCCGGCGTAACGGACGCGCTTTAGCTCTGCCAGCGAGCGAGCCGGTGCCGGCCGGTCAATGGCGCCGTATCAGGATCGAGGCGAAACCGCACCGCGTCGCTGAGGCGGAGCATCCTCTGGCCACCCGCAATCCCAATTAGCGGCACCCTCGGCCCGCTAGATCGTGTGGATGTCGGCAACGCTTTGCGTCTCGGCGGGTTGAGCCGTTCTGCCGCACCGATGCGCGCGGCAGAGTTTCCGCGAGCCCCCAACACGGAGCATGGCCATGTCGACCCCCGAAGATCTCAAGGATCTCTACACTGACGAACTCAAGGACCTCTGGTCGGCCAACGACCAGATGAAGCGTCTCGTCAAGAAGATCACGACCAAGGCCAGCGACGCCAAGCTCAAGGAGATGCTCCAGCATTCCGTGGAGGGCATCGACAAGCATACCGACGTGCTGAAGGAGCTGCTCGCCGCGCAGGACGAAAAGACCGCCAAGGAGCATTGCAAGGGCATGGAGGGCCTGGTCGAGGAAGCGACCAAGCATATCGTCGAGGAGGGTCCGAAAAAGGGACCGTTGCTGGACGCGATCATCATCGCCCAATATCAGCGCATGACCCATTACGGCATTGCCGGCTTCGGCACCGCGGCCGCCTATGCGGAGGCGCTTGGCCTGTCGGATGACACCGCCAGGCTGAAGGAGGCGACCGACGAAATCTATGGCGGCGACGAATATATGAACAAGCTTGCCGAAACCTCGGTCAACCTCCAGGCCGCCGAAGACTGAGGACCCACTCACTCGTTCTTGCACCGCCGGTTCCGATCGGAACCGGCGGAAAGGATCAAACTGCGGCAGCGTCCCTTCGGCCCTGCCTGCCCCATTGAACGAGGAAGCCGGCATCGGGCGGACCGGCTATTGTTCCGCTGCCCGCCCCAAGGCCCCGGCCCTTTACGACGCCGGCCGCCGGGCAGTGTTTGATTGGATGATGCGGAACTCGCCGCCGAGATGCATCATGCTCATCAGGTAGAGCATGCCGTCGAAATAACGCTGCTCGCCGGTCGGCAAGGGCATGTCCCATAACTCCTGCAGGAACGCCCTGGACACAGGTCCGGGCGCGGCCGCGAAGCCCCCAACCGCCGCCGCCGCGACCATGCCGGGCGAATGGCGCCGGGACAGCGGCTTGCCGTCCAGCGTATATTGGTCGGGAAAGCTCTTGATGCCCTGGCCGAACAGGAAATGCTGGTTGCGGTCGCTCAAAGTCCGCTGCCGCGCATCCTTGCCGAACCAGGCCCAGTCGACCGACCAGTTGCTCACCGTCCGCCAGCTGTCATAGCCGAACTCGACCGGCTTGCCGTCGCGGCCGGTGATGCGCGATCCATCGAAATGGCTGCGTTCGGGCGACAAGGCGGTATTGGGCCCCACCACCTTCACCAGCAGGTCGCGGCTGACGTCCGCCGCCTTGCTCCAGAAGGCACGGTCCTGCTCCGGCCCCCACCGCGCCCACAATTCATAGAAGTGCGGCAGGTGATAGGAAGCGTCGGTGGTGTTGATGCTGGTTTCCGGCACGAACCGGATCATGGCGTGGCTTTCCTCCACCATCGGCCCGACCGTCACCGGCGCGTTCTGGCGGACCATGCCGTACCAGGCGGGTGGCCACGGCGTGCCCTTGGCGGCCGCCTCCGCCGCCGCGGTGCGGTTGTTGGGGCTTGGCCACGGCATGGAAGGCGGGATCAACGGCGCGTCGCCGGGATGGATGCGGAACGGCGGCGTGCCCGTCATCACCGCGCGGTGACGCATTCCGGTCAGGATCTTGTCGGCTTCCGCCTTGTAATCGTAGATGCCCTGGCCGTTGCCCCATCGGTTCGCGGCGAAATACAGCGCCATGGCATAATATTCCTCACCGTCGGGCGCCGCGCCGACCGAACGTGGGCGGCCATCCGTGCTCATCGACCAGGCGAAATAGCCGAAGGAGGGATTGGCGGGGTCCGTCACCTGCATATGGGTCTTGGACCAATTCCACAGCGCATCGAATTCGCGCTTCTTGTTCAGCTGGACGGCGATCATCATGCCGTAGCTCATGCCTTCGGACCGCGCGTCGTTGTTGGCCCAGTCGGTGATGTAGGCGAGCGGACCGTCGGCGTTCACCCCGGTCTCGAAATACACCGTCTCCTCCTGGCCGTCGCCGTGGAAGAAGCGTTGAAACGCCGCCTCGATCTTGGCGCGCGTGTCCTGCTCCGACTTGCCGAGCTGCTCGGCGAACAGGTTGCGGTGGCGCCCTGTGGCGAAGGCGCCCGTCCCGTCGCCGGGAAAGCGCCGCACCTCTCCCAAGGGTGCGTCGACATGGGTCTGCTCGCCCAGGGGGTTGGTGGAGAGGGCGGGCTTGGCCGTCGGTGCCGCCGGCGCCTGAGCCTGGACGGGAACGGCTGCCAGCATGATCCCCAGAGCGAACCCGGAAACAATTCCCATACGTCTCACCACGGCATCCTCCTGTGTCGCGAGCATCTTCGGCCCGGTTTGAGATCCTTTTGGCATGGTGGCGGTTCGTCGAACAACTACCAAGCAGCCTGCCGCATGTGACGGCGACCCCAAAAGGCAGGGAAAGCGAACGCTGATCCTTCGTTGAGCCGGGGTTAAGCCACGGAGTTCGAGCATGAAGGCGATGGTGTTGCAGTCCGCAGCAGGGTTGGACCGGCTGACCTTGGCAGACAGACCCGATCCGGGCGTCCCCGGCGCGGGCGAGATCCGGGTGGCGCTGCACGGCAGCTCGCTCAACTTCCATGATCTGGGCGTCGCGACGGGGCGCATGCCGAGCGCAGATGGCCGCGTCCCGCTAGCTGACGGCGCAGGCGTGGTCGATGCGGTCGGTGACGGCGTGACCGAGTTCCAGGCGGGTGACAACGTGGTGTCCTGCTTCTTCCCGGACTGGCAGGACGGCACGCCCACCGTGGGCGACTTCCGGCGTACCCCGGGCGACGGCATTGACGGCTTCGCGCAGGAACATGTGGTCCTGCCCGCCACCGCCTTTACCCACTCGCCGGCAGCCTATGACGCGGTGGAGGCGGCGACGATCACCACCGCGGGGCTCACCGCCTGGCGGGCGCTGATCGTGGACGGCAGGCTCAAGGCGGGAGACACGGTGCTGTTGCTCGGCACGGGCGGCGTGTCGATCTGGGCGCTGCAGATCGCCAAGCTGATGGGCGCGACCGTCGCGATCACCTCCTCGTCTGGCGAAAAGCTGGAGCGGGCGCAGGATCTCGGCGCCGACTTCTGCGTCAACTATCGCGAGCAGCAGCAGTGGGGAAAGACGATCCGCGACTGGACGGGCGGCCGCGGTGTCCACCATGTCGTCGAGGTCGGCGGGCCGGGCACGCTCGCCCAGTCGATCGAGGCGGTGCGCGTCGGCGGGCACATCTCCCTGATCGGCGTGCTCACCGGTGCCGCGGGCGAGGTGCCGACCGCCGCGCTGATGGCAAAGCAGGCGCGCTTACAGGGCCTGATCGTCGGCAGCCGGCGCGAGCAGCAGGATTTCGTGCGCGCACTGGACAGCAGCGGCATCCGCCCGGTCGTGGATCGCCGCTTCCCCCTGGAGCAACTGGCCGACGCCTTCCGCTATGAGACGAGTGGTAGGCATTTCGGCAAGATCGGGATCGAATGGTGATGCAATGCAGGCCGGGCTTGTAGCGGGAGTGACCCTCGCTGCGCTACGACGCCGGCCTCGCCGCCTCTGGCCTACGCCGTGCTGCCCACCACGCCCACCGGTACGGGCTTCAGCCTTTGCGCAGTTCGTCGGGCTTGTGCACCGCTTCCTTGCCCGACTTGTCGCTCTTGGCCCGGAACTGCGGATCATCCTTGGTCGCCTTGGCGGTGTGCCCGCCCGCCTTGGTGGTCCCGGTTTCCTTCTTTACGACCTTGCCCGACGTTTCGCCCTGGGGCGTGTCCCACTTCACGTGATCGCCGATCTCGATGCTCTTGGTCACGTCCGTCTCCTTGCCATGGGTGCGTGGCGACCCGGCAGCGGGTGGGAGCGACTGGAACCGGCCGCTCCCCGCCGGTCAGTCCTGCAGCAATGTTCCGGCGAGTTGGGTCAGCCGTTCATCCGCCTGCTTGGCTTCGTCGGCTGACGTCTTCATCTCGCGCCCGGCATCCCCGAACCCCAGCGAGTTGAGGTAGCTGGCCATCGTTCCGAACGCCGCGATCCAGTAATGCAGCGCAAGCTGGCCGCTGGCAATGATCCCCAGGTCACGCGAACTTGCGTCCGGAGCCTCGTTGCGGATGCGCCGGCTGACTTCGTAATGCGCGTCCAGCACGGGATTGTCGCCCCGCTGACCGTTGCCGGCCTGCGACATGGCGCGGTCGATCCGATCGGCCCATTGTTGGGAGGTGCGATTGCCCTCCTCAAGCGCCGCCTTGAGGTCAGGATGGCTGGCGTCGTCGTTGATTTCATCCGTCGCCCGGGCAGCGACATCGCTCCCGGCCTTCATCGCGCTCAATCCCTGCGCAACGATCTGCTTCAGAGTGTCCTCGGCCATGCTCGTTCTCCTGGCTGGGCGCCCGGCCGGTTCGCCGTTCACCCGCAGGCAGTAAGCGTCCCGCGTTCCGATGTTCCCATGATTGCGCATCCGTTGCGACAGGCGCGTCCGGTTGCCCCGCGAGCCTAGGAACCGCGCACTACCCTGCATGGTCCCGCTCCATATCGGTTGCTTTGATCAGAGCCGTTTAGCAATCGGTTAAGTGACTGTAGTTACGGGCAACCGGTGCCCCCGCTTCGCTCGCAACGCATTATCAACCGTTTACTATCCTGGAAGGCAGGAGGTGATACCGCGCGCGCGCAGACGATGCATGAGCGTCTCCAGGCTCCGCCGCCGGCCGCGCCGCAGGCGGACACCGACGGCGATGCCGTGCTGACCGGCGCAGGATCGCCCGCGATCCAGCTGTTCCGGTCCACGCCGCGCTGGCTGAAGCTGTTTGCCGCACCCAAGATCATCATCGTCCTGCTGGTATTCTCCGTCAGCCTTTGTCTGGGCACGTTGATCTACGTCCAGCATGCGAACAGCTCGATCGTGAATCGGGACATGCAGACCGCGGTGGAACTGAGCGAGATCGCCGCCCGCTTCGATCATGAGGACGGCAGCCTGTACCGCCTGATGGTGGACGAAGCGGCCAACGGCCGTTCCCTGACCGTGGCTGAACGCGTCCGACGAATTAGGAGGAAGCTGACCCGTATCGCCGAGGATCTGCATGCGGACGAGCGCCTCCTGTCCCCTGCCGACCAGCATCGGACGGCGCAGGTCGTGTCGGAAATCAACAAGTATAACGACGCCGTTGAAGTCGTGTCCTCCATGCTGGAACTGGACTTCGCCACCAGCGTCGCGATGCTGCGGCCGTTCCGGGAAAATGCGGACCGCGTGCTGCACGAGGTCAAGGACATTGCGGCGGCGGGCATCAAGGATGCGCATCGTCATGCCGACGACGCCGCCTGGCGCACCCGCCTTTTGGTGGCGTTTGTCGCCGTTGCGGTTTTGATCGTGGCCTTCCTGTCCTATCTATGGCTCGCTTTGGCGTCGCAGCGAGGCATTCAGCTTCGCCAAGAGATATTGCGGCGCAGCGAGGCGGAGCGCGAGGCATTGATCCTGGCGCGAACCGACGTGCTGACCGGCCTGGCCAATCGTCGCGTGTTCGGGACCGAATTGTCGGACGCAATTGAGGCAGCCGGCTCCGATCGCAGCGGCCTGGCGATCTTCCTGATCGACCTGGACGGCTTCAAGGAAGCCAATGACGTTCACGGGCATGCGGCGGGCGACGCCGTCCTGAAGACCGTGGCCGATCGCCTGCGCAGCCTGTTCGGGCATGGCAACGTGATCGCGCGGCTGGGTGGGGATGAGTTCGCGGTCCTGCTGCGGTCGAGCAATCAGGCCGACACCATCACCTCGCTGGCGGCCGACGCCGGCCGATCGCTGCACGATCCCGTGACATGGCGCGGGAACAACATCCTGGTGGGCGCCAGCATCGGGATTTCACGCTTTCCGGCGGATGGCAGCCTTGCCGACGCGCTGCTCCATGCCGCCGATATCGCCATGTATCATGCCAAGCGGAACAGAAAGGGCAGCGTCTGTCTGTTCACCCCGGCGATGGAGGCGGAGCGGCTGGAACGGCGCCGGCTGGAAGAGGAACTGCGCATCGGCATCAGCCTGGGTGAGATCCGCCCCTTCTACCAGCCGATCGTCCGTTTTGCCGACAGCGAATTGTGCGGCTTCGAGATCCTGGCCCGCTGGCAGCACCCTCGGTTGGGTCTGTTGGGCCCGGCTTCCTTCGTCAAGCTCGCGGAGTCCACCGGGCAGATCACGGCCATCACCAAGCTGCTGCTTCGTCAGGCATGCATCGATGCGCGCCACCTGCCGGACAATCTGCGGCTGGCGATCAACATTTCGCCGATGCAGTTGGAGGAGCCGGGTCTCGCCGAATCCCTGATCGACATCATCCATGCCGAAGGGATCGATCCGACCCGTATCGAGATCGAGATCACCGAAGACGCCATCATGGATGACGTGGTGTCCGCCGAGCGCGTGATCACCACGTTCCGCAACAGCGGCCTGTCGATCGCGCTGGATGATTTCGGCACCGGCTATTCCAGCCTTTCCAACCTGCGCCGGTTGAAGTTCGACAAGATCAAGATCGACCAGAGCTTCGTCAGCACGCTTCACAACAGCGCCGAAAGCCAGAAGCTGGTGGAAGCCATTATCGGCCTGGCGCGGAGCTTCGAGATGAAGGTGACGGCGGAAGGCATCGAGGATGCCAGCACCGCGACCCTGCTGGCGCGACGGGGATGCACCCAGGGCCAGGGCTATTTCTTCGGCAAGCCCACCGCCTTCGAGGAGGTGCGAAGGCTGATCGGAAATGCCGACAGCCAGGCGGCATAGCCGGCTTCCTTCGGCAGGAACGGCACCGTCCGCCGATCTGCACCCTCGCCATCCACCCCTTTAACCCCTTGCTTACGTCGGCCGACTAACGCCAGCGCGGCAACCGACCGGAACCATCGTGAAGCGTCGAACTCTTTCTGTGGGCACCGCCCTCGCCATGATGTCGGTCTGGCCGACCACACCGGCCTTGCCGGCGACCCTCAACGTGCCGGTGGCGGCGCGCGTCATCTCGTTCATCCAGCCGCCGCCGACAGGAATCGTGCCGATCGCGGTGCTGTATCAGCCCGGCAACGCCGCGTCCGAAACCGAAGCGTCCGACGTCGAAGAGGCGCTGCCGCGCGGTCTGGCGATCGGCCGTGCGAGGCTGCGTATCCGACGCGTTCCCGTGTGGAACCTGGAGCAGCTGAACGGCGTGCGGGCGGCGTTCGTCACCACGGGGTTGCGCGCCCACCATGACGCGATCGCCGCCGCCGCAGCCGCGGAATCCATCCTCACCATATCGGCCGACAGCGCGTGCGTGACCTCCGGTCGCTGCGTGGTGGGCATCAGCAATACCCGCCGCACGGAGATCACCGTGAACAAACTGGCCGCAAGACGAAGCGGCATCCGCTTCAGTTCGGCCTTTCTGATGCTTGTCAAGGAACTATGAGCGTGCGTTCTTGTGATTTCCTGCGTTTGCTTCCGGTTTGTGGCCTGCTTGTCCTTGCCGTGCCCGCCCTTGCCCAGCGCATGGACTATGATGCGCTCCAACAGACCATGGGCGAACCGGTCACCATCAGCGTGTCCGGCAAGCCGCAGCGTCAGTCCGAAACACCGGCATCGACGATCATCATCACGCACGACCAGATCGTCCGTTCGCCCGCGCGGGACGTGCCGGGCCTGTTGAAGACCTATGCCGGTATCGACGTGAACCGCTGGACCGCCGGGCAAAGCGACGTGGCGGTTCGCGGCGGCGTTCAAACCTACAATGCGCGCCTGCTTGTGCTGGTCGATGGACGTCAGGTCTATCTGGACCATTATGGCATGACCGACTGGAACCTGCTCGGCGTCCAGCTGGAGGAGATACAACAGATCGAGCTGGTGCGCGGGCCGGCCAGCGCATTGTTCGGGTTCAACGCGGCCAGCGGCGTGGTCAACATCATCACGCGCAAGGTCGGCGACACTGCCACGGCGAGTGCGTCCGCCTCCGCCGGCAATCACGGCTTTGGCCAGGTCGCCGGAACCGTGGGCGTGCCGCTGACGCACAATGTGGGCCTGAAGGTCACCGCCGGCCGCCTGCGCCAGGACGAGCGCCGCATCCCGGATTACCTCCTCACGCCCAACCTGATCTACGACGTGGAAAGCGACCAGCTGTCCGGTCAGGTGAACGGCACGTTCGATACCGTGGAGGCATCGCTGGGCGGCGGCTATGCAACCAACCGGCAAATGGAATATCTGCCCAGTCAGCTGCTGTCCAACCAGCATTACACCAGCGGCAACGTCAACGCGGCGCTTACCCAGGATACCAGCTGGGGCGGCCTGTCCTTCAACGGCTACGTGAACTGGCTAAACGCCGACTACGGCATCGACGGCACCACGGGCGAGCCCGCGACGGCGGCGCACATCCGCAACCGCATCGCCGTGGCGAAGGCGTCGGGCCTGTATCGCCTGAACAGTGCCAATACGCTGCGGCTCGGCGTGGAGGTTCGCGATAACCGGCTGCGCGGCGATGCGCAGTTTGCAGACACCATCGCCTACCGGTTGGTGGCGACGGATGCGATGCTGGAGCTGCACGCGAGCGCCGCCGTGTCGCTGACGGCGGCGGCGCGCATCGACCGCCTGTGGCTGCGCACGTCGGGACGGGTCATCCAGCCCGCCTTCAGCGTAGCCGACGAGTTCGATCGCGCTTTCACCCGCGCCAGCTTCAACGCGGCCCTGCTGATCCAGACCGGTGAAAAGGGCCAGTTCCGGTTGAACGGCGGCCGCGGGTTCCAGCTGCCGTCGCTGGTGAATTACGGCTTCCGCCTGCCGATCGCCGCTCCCAGCAGGCTGCCGATCTTTGTGGCCGGTTCGCCCGCCATCCAGCCGGTCCGCGTCTGGAGCGCCGAGGCGAGCTATTCCTATGACCTGGGTAGCAGCCGCATCGAGGCAACCGCGTTCTACAATCATACCAGCGATGCGATCGCGTCGCCCGGCGACGGCCTGCAGAACAATCTGGAGCTGTTCGCGACCCCGTCGCCGGTGCTGGTCGCCCGCTTCGCGACCGTGGGCGATTATGCGGCCTATGGCGCGGAACTGTCGGCCAGCGGGGCGTTGGGCGCATGGTTGTGGGATGTCAATTACACCTGGACGCGGACTCACGGCGATCTGGCGGGATCCGCCTTGCCCATCCCCTTCGCCTTGTCGCCACGTTCCACCACGCCGCAGCACAAGGCGAATGTGGAGCTGGGCTATGACGGCGGACGCTGGTCGGTGACGGGTGTCGCCCATTACACGTCGCGCACGCGGCAATTCGCCTTTTCCAGGGCGCCGCAGCTGCTGCTCTATCCGGTGGGCGACGCGGTGGCGTTTGATGCCCGCGCCGGATACCGCCTCTCGCCCGCGTTGGAGCTGTTCGTCGCAGGTGAGAATATCGCAGGCATGGCCAGTGCCGCCGGCTCGCCGATCCCGGCGGATCGCCGGCTGCGTGGTGGGGTCAGGCTGACGCTGTAACAGGCGGACAGCCCCCCGCCCGCCGCTGCCTAGGCCGCCGATAGCTCAGTCCGGGACCGCTGCAACATACGTTAGACAGGATGGCGGACTGCGCATACAGACCTTGCGACGATGCAGGGCCAAGTGCCTGGCATATCCGGAGATCAGCCCTGCCTGACGCCTTACCGATCACCGTCTGCGTTCCCGCCCGGAACGAGGAACAGGCATTGCCTGCCTTGCTTGACGCTTTGTCCGATCTTGTCGCCGATCCCGCCGACATGACGATATGCGTCTATCTGGATGGGTGCGAAGACGATAGCGAGGCCGTGCTGCGGCGTGCGTCGCCCACCCTGCCCTTCCCGCTCGTGGTGGAAGCCGGACGCCGCCATGACGGCGCCAATGCGGGCGCGGCCCGGCGGTCCGCCATGGCGATAGGGCTGCGGGTCCTGTGCGATCGTCCAGGCCTGCTGTTCACCACCGACGCCGACAGCCGCCCGCGTGCCGACTGGATCCAGGCGGGGATCGCCGCGCTGGACAAAGCCGATGTGGCGGCCGGCCGGATCGTCCGCCGTCATGCGGCAGGCGACCCGACCCAGTCCCGGATCGAGCATTATTATGACCGGCTGCACGCCTTGCGCCGGCTGGTCGATCCGGTGCCGTGGGAGGCGCGGGACACGCATCACTTCACCGGCGGCGCCAATCTGGCCGTTCGCGCCGCCGCCTATCGCGCGCTCGGCGGGTTCAGGCCGTTGCCGTCGGGTGAGGATGCCGCGCTGGTGGACGATGCCGCGCGGGCGGGCTTTCGCGTGCGCAAGGATGGCGCGATGCTGGTGGAAACATCTTCTCGCCGCGTCGGGCGCGCGGTACATGGCTTGGCAAGCGCCCTGCTCGCGCTCGACATGGGCACGGCACCTTTGGTCTCCCACCCCCATGCGGTGGCGTGGCAGTGGCGGGCGCAGGCTGCCGCGCGGCAGGCCTTTTCGACGATCCACGACCCGGATGTCCGCATCCGCCTGGGCGATCGGCTGGGGCTGACGGCCGACCATGTGCTGGGCGTGGCGCGGGACTGCCCCAATGACGAAGCCTTCGCGATGCGGATCGTGCCGGCCTCGCCGGATCATTGCGGCAGCGTGACCCTGGTGGTGGCGGAGGACGCGCTGGCGATGCTGGAAGCGGATCTGTGCGAGGTGGCGGCATGACCATGGCTGCTGCCCTGCGCGACGCCATCGCGGCCACCGGATGGGATCGCGACCTGCCGCGTGACCCGCGCGAAGCGGCGGAAAACCTGGCGATCCTGACCCCGCTGTATGAGACCGGCCGGCGCGATCTGCCGCTCGGCCGCCTGCTGGAAGGGCATGTGGACGCCGTGCAGATCGTGCAGCGTTACGGCACGGCCGCGCAGATCGCGCGGCTGCAACAAGCGGTATGCGGTGGCGCGATGCTGGGCGTATGGAATGCCGCGCTACCCGGCGAGCCGCTGCTGATCGGACCGGACGGTCTGCGCGGCGGCAAGAGCTATGCGTCGGGCGCGGGCGTGCTGTCCCATGCGCTGGTGACGGCGGAGGGTGATGGCGGCAGTCAATTGCTGCTGCTCGACCTTGCGGACACCCCGCCCGCGATCGATCGCGACTGGTGGCGGACGACCGGCATGCAGCGATCGGAGACGCATCAGGTGCGCTGGTCCGATGCCCGGATCCATGATGCCGCCAGGATCGGCGAACCGAACGTTTACGCGCGCGAGCCGTTCTTCAGCGGTGGTGCGTTGCGCTTCGTCGCAGTGCACGCCGGGGGTGTCGCCGGACTGTGCGACCGCACGCGCGACCATCTGGTCGCCACCGGTCGCGCCGACGATCCGTTCCAGCAGGCGCGTCTGGCCCAATTGTTCGGGCTGGCCGATGCCGCCGCGGCGGTGGTTCGCCATACGGCCGTCGCGTGGTTCGCAACGGATGGCGAGGAGCGGCTGGCGAGGGTCGCGGCGGCGCGCCTGACCGTGGCCGACGCGGCCGAGCGCGCCCTGGCCGTCGCGCAACAGGCGGTGGGGCTGGCCGGCCACTTCCTGGACCATCCGCTCTCGGCCATGCTTGCCGACCTGGCCGTATATCTGCGGCAGCCGGCACCCGATGCCCAGCGGCTGCGGGTCGGCCGCGCGGTCAAGGACGGCGCGCTGGCCCCGTCGCTGTGAGGCTGCGGATCGGGAAGGTACGGCAGGCGTTGATCGTGGCGCCCCATCCGGATGACGAGATCATCGGCGCGGCGGCGCTGATCCGTGCGCTGAAACGGCAGGGCACGCGCGTGGCGGTGGTGGTGGTCAGCGACGGGGCCGCGTCGCACCCGGCCAGCCTGCGCTGGCCTGCCAGGCGGCTGGTGGCGGCGCGGCGGAGGGAAAGCCTGCGCGCCTTGCGCCGCCTGGCGATCATGGCGGACGCGGTCACCTTTCTCGGCCTGCCCGACGGCGCCCTGCCGCAACAGGCCGTGCGATGCCGGCACACCCTGCGGCGGGCGGTGGCGATGCGGCGTCGGCTGGACCTGATCGTCGGACCGGCCGATAGCGACGCACACCCGGATCACCGCGCGGTAGCGGCGGCCTTGCACGGCGTGTCCGGCAAAGCGAGGCGACTGCACTATCAGGTCTGGCCGCCGCGATCCGCCGCAAGCGCGCGGGGCCGGACGGTGGCGATGCGCGGCGGCCATGCGACCAAACGATCGCTGATCCGGCTGCACCGCACGCAGATGGGTGTGATCCGTGACGATCCCACCGGCTTCTCCATTGCCCGCCACGAGCTGGCCGCGTTCGCGCATCCCATCGAAACCTATGTGGAGGTGCCACGGTGAAGGCGATCGCCCTCAGCGGCTTTGCCAACAAGTTCGCCGGCAGCGACGATCCTTGGGCGACGTTCACCAGCCGCGACGAAGCGGTGAAGCGCGCGGCGATCCTGCACGCTTTGGGCCCCGGTCCAATCGGGCGAGTCCTGGAGCTCGCCAGCGGCAACGGCTCCAACAGCCAGGCGATCGCCCGCCGCGCGCTACGCCTTGATGCCACAGAGGGCACGGCCGAGGGGACGCGCCTGACCGCGCGCGCGGTCCGGGATTGCCCACGCGCACGGGCGATCCGGCTGGCAGTGCCGTCGCGGCTGCCGCGGTCGCGCTACGATGCCGTGGTGGTGGCGGAGTTGCTCTATTACCTTTCCGCCGACGACATGGCGCGGGTGGCGTCCGACGTGGCCGGGGTGCTGCGCCCCGGCGGCCGGCTGGTGCTGGCGCACCACCGGATCGACTTCTACGATTTTGCACAGCATGCGCGCGGCATACAGGACCGCTTCCTGCGCCTGACCGGTTGCCGGTGGCGGGTGAGGCAGGTGCGCGCGTGCAGCCGGTGGAGCGTGATCGCGGCGCGGAAACTGTCGGGCGACTAGCCGGCGGCCGCACACGTGCGGCGACGGTCCTGGTAGTGCGTCCGCGATGCGGATGCCGGCGAACCGCGTGGCGTCTTCGCCACGTCACACGAATGTGCCATGCGACATCATGGACGCGACGCGATCTTTGCCGGGTCGGCGCTTCGGCCGGCCGGGCCTGGGCTGGTTGGGGGGCGCCGGGCTGTTGCTGGCGGCCTGGCCCGCCATCGGCCAGGCGGGCGCGGACCACCATGCGATCGACTGGCTGGAACTGGCGATGGGCATGGTGGGAGGCCTGGCGCTGTTCCTGTACGGCGTCGACCTGCTCGCAACCGCGCTGAAACAGGCGCAGGGCGGGCGCTTCCAGAAGCTCCTCGCGCACTCTTCCGCCAACCGTATCGCCGCGCTCGGCAGCGGCACCGTGGCGACGATCCTGCTCGACTCCTCCTCTGTGGTGATCATCCTCCTGATCACGGTCGTGGATGCCGGGTTGGTGCCGTTCGCCAAGGCGCTGCCGGTGATCCTCGGCGCCAATATCGGCACCACCTTTTCCAGCCAGCTGTTCGCCTGGAACGTGGACACCTTTGCTCCGGTGGCGATTGCAGGCGGCCTGCTGTGGAAGGCGCTTGCCCGTTCCGACCGCGCCCGGCGCTGGGCCACCATCCTGCTCGGCCTCGGTCTGGTGCTGTTCGGCCTCAACATCATCGGCACCGCCGCCGAACCGCTGCAGCAACAGCCGGCGGTGATCGACTGGCTGAAGCAGCTGGAATCCCCGCTGCTCGGCGTGGCGGCCGGCGCGTTGGCGACGATCGCCATCCAGTCCTCCTCGGCGATGATGGGCATCGTGATCACGCTTGCGGGCGGCGGGCTGATCACGCTGCCGGCCGGGATCGCCATCATGCTGGGCGCGGAAATCGGCACCTGCGCCGACACGCTGGTGGCGACGGCCGGGCGATCGCGCGCGGCGGTGAAGGCCGGCATCTTCCACCTCCTGTTCAACATCGCGTCGGTGGCGATCGGCATCCTCCTGATCGGATGGCTGGCCGCATTCGGCGCAGCGACAGCGGGCGATGTCGGCCAACGCATCGCCAACGCCCATGTCCTGTTCAACGTCGCCGGCGCGCTCGCTCTGCTGCCCTTCACAGGCGCGGTGGTGGGATTGCTCGACCGCCTTGTTCCCGAGCGGGAGGATGCGCAGAGCCCGGTCGCGGCGACGACCTGATCGCACTCCCCTACCGGTGCCGATCGCCGGTCTGGTTACAGGCGCGGCACCCAACGAAGTGGTGCGGCGAACTCCCCAGCCTGCTCTCCCGCGCGCCTTGCCCGATGGACCGCCAGCAAAAGTCGTTGCGGTCGCTTGCTGCAAAAAGCGCCCGCCGTGCATTGTCGGTTCATGGCCGACACACCCTCAATCGTTTGGTTTCGACAGGATCTTCGCTTGGCCGACCAGGCGGCGTTCGCGGCTGCGGCGGCGGACGGGCCCGTGGTTGCCCTCTACGTGCTGGACGATGACGCGCCGGGCGATTGGCGGATCGGTGGCGCGCAGCGTTGGTGGCTGCACCATTCGCTGCAGAGCCTGGGCACGAGCCTGGCGGCGCTTGGCGTGCCTTTGGTGCTCCGCCGCGGCAATGCCGTCGAGCAGGTCGCCAGGGTTGCCGCGGAGGTTGGGGCCGCACGGGTCCACTGCCTCTCGCATTACGAGCCCTGGTGGCGCGATGCGGAGGCTGCGCTGGCCAGGCAGCTGGATCTGGTTTGCCACCCCGGCTACCTGCTGATCGATCCCGACGCGGTCCGCACAGGGGCCGGCACGCAATTTCGGGTGTTTGCACCATTTTGGAAGGCGTTGAGCGCCAAGATGCCACCCGACAGGCCCCGGGCGGTGCCTGGCAAGGTCGTCGGCGCGCCGCACCCGCCGGAGGGCGACGGGCTGGACAGTTGGACGCTGCTGCCGGACAAACCCGATTGGGCTGGCGGCTTCAAGGATTGGCAACCCGGCGAGGATGGTGCCGCCGCCGCTCTGCACGCCTTTTCGGACATGGTCGTGACCTACAAGCACGATCGCAATCTGCCCTCGACGAACGGCAGTTCACGACTGTCGCCGCACCTCCATATGGGCGAGATCTCTCCGGCAGCGGTGTGGCACGCGGTTGCGGACGGGGATGGCGCGGAACCGTTCCTGCGCGAACTCGCCTGGCGCGACTTCACCTCCAATCTCATCATCCAGTTGCCCGCTTATGCCGACACGTCCGGCCTGCTCAAGATGGAGGCCCTGCCGTGGCGCACAGGGCCGGCGGCCGATGCGGACTTCCGGGCATGGACCAGGGGGCAGACGGGATACCCGATCGTGGACGCGGGCATGCGGCAGCTGTGGCATACGGGCTGGATGCACAATCGGGTGCGAATGCTGACGGCCAGTTTCCTTATCAAGCATCTGCTGCTCGACTGGCGACGCGGCGAGGCATGGTTTTGGGACTGTCTGGTCGATGCCGATTACGGCAACAACAGCACCAATTGGCAGTGGGTAGCAGGCACTGGGATCGATGCCGCCCCCTTTTTCCGCATCATGGCGCCCTTGTCGCAATCGGAGAAGTTCGAGGCCGCCGAGTATATCCGCCGCTGGGTTCCCGAACTGCGGGACCTCGACGACGACGTCATCCACGATCCCCATCAGGCTGATGCCGCACCGGCAGGTTACCCCGCGCCGATCATCGGCCACCGCGAAGCACGGGAACGCGCACTCGCCGCAATGCGGACGGTGAGCGCGCTTCCATCCCCAAGCTGACACGTCTCCAGCGCACGGCCTTGCGGCGGATGTCGCCCGCCGCAGGCCTCAAAGACGACATGATCGCCCAAGCTGACCGCCCGCACCTTGCCGAGGCGCGAGCGAAAAGATGGTCGCACCAGAAACCTGGAACCTTCTGGCCCATCAGGAACCTTGAAGGTAAGAACGCGGCAAGGATGGCAGGCCATGAACCCCGGCGGTGGCGAGGGGTTCTAGGCGCATGATCGGTCTGCTACACCACCTGTCCGACCCGCGACGTGCCGCCAGTGCGGGGTTCACGCAGTTTCTTGAACAATGCGGCGCGGACGGGCCGATCGTGGTGTTCTCGCACTTCGATGCCGACGGTCTGGCTGCCGCCGCGATCCTCATCCGCGCGCTCCATGCGGGCGGCCGTGAAGCGGTGCCGCTGGTCATCGGCAAGGGCGAGACGCCATGGGACGGGACGGTCGGCGCGCGCATCGCCGCGTTGAACCCGGCGGGCCTGATCGCGGCCGACCTCGGCACCCGTGCCGAGCCGATCGTCGCCGGATTGCCGACGCTGATCGTGGACCATCACTGCCCCACCGGCATCCCGGCAGGCGCAATCACGTTGAGCGGCAACGGCCTGGAACCGGAGCCGACCAGCGCGCTGATCGCCTGGTGGGCGGCCGCCGCCGTTGGCGACGTGTCCCACCTGCAATGGCTCGCCGCGCTTGGCCTGATCGGCGACATGGCCGACGAAGCCGCTTTTCCAGAACTTGCGGAGGCGCAGGCGCGTTGGGGCAAGACGGCGTTGCGCGACGCCACATCGCTCGTCAACGCGCCGCGCCGCACGGCGGCGGCCGATCCCTCACCCGCTTTGCGCCTGCTGCTGGCGGCGGATGGTCCCAAGGCCATCACCAAGGGCGACGACGCCGACGCCCATGCGCTGGCGGACGCCAAGGCGGAGGTGCGCCAGGCGGTGGAGGCTGCCAAGCGCGTTGCGCCACGCGTGGCGGGCGACGTCGCCGTGATCCTGTTCCACTCGCCGTGCCAGATCCATCCGCTGATCGCCCAGCGATGGCGCGGCAGGCTGAAGGACAAGGTCGTGATCGCCGCCAACAGCGGCTACCGCCCCGGCTGGGTCCATTTCGCGGCCCGTTCGGCAACCGGCCGCGACCTGATCGCCTTTCTGGCGGAACACCGCCCGGACGGCGCGGATTCACGCTACGGCAACGGGCATGGTCAGGCGACGGGTGGCGCGCTGCCGGTCGATCTGTGGAACCGGTTCATCGCGGACCTTGGGTTGCCGGACCAGCGGATCATCAACCCAAACGAGCAAGGCGACGCCCAAGGCTGACGCACGAGAGCTAGCCCCCGAGCTTCAGCGCAACGCGGACCGGCCCGACATGGGCGCTCTACAATCCCAGGGGACGAAGCTCACGGATCAGGTCGATCAGCAGGCGCAATCCGGCCGGAACCTGACGCCGACTGGAATAATAGATGTGGTAACCGGGACCGATAGCTGCCCACTTCTCCAGTACCAGGCGCAGTTCGCCACGTTCGACATAGCGGGCAAAGGTCGTCTCCAGACCGTACATCAGCCCCACTCCCTCGCGCGCCATCGCCAGCATCGCGCGCCCTTCGTCGACGACGACCTTGCTCGGCACGGCGATGGCGATCTCGCCCTCCGGCCCGTCAAATTCCCAGCGGTAGATGCGGCCGTCGCCAAGCCGCACGCCCAGACAATGGTGGTGTTGCAGGTCCTCCGGCCGCTCGGGCGTGCCGAACTGTTCGAGATAGCCTGGCGCCGCCGCCACCACCCAGCGCAGGTCCGCCGAAAGCCGCTGCGCAATCATGTCCTCGGGAACGGTGCCGCCGTGGCGGATGCCGGCGTCATAGCCATTGCCGATCACGTCGATCATACGGTCATGCGCCGCAATGTCGATCTCGATATCGGGATAGCGTTCGGCAAAGGTCGGCAGCACCGGGGCGAGCAGCAGCGATGCCGCTTCGGCAACGACGTTGAGACGGACACGCCCGGTCGGCGCATCACGGTAGCGGTTGAGCCTCTCCACGGCCTGGTCGATCGCGCCGAACGGATCGGATATCGCATCGCGCAGTTCCTCGCCGGCGGCGGTCAGGGTGACGCTGCGGTTGGTGCGATTGATCAGCCGGACACCCCGCCTGGCCTCCAGCCCTTTCAGCGCGTGGCTGAGTGCGGAGGCGCTGACGCCCAGTTCCAGCCCGGCCAGCTGGAAGCTGCGATGACGGGCGATGGACAGGAAGTAGGTAAGATCAGCAAGGTCGGAGCGGCTGGTTGGCCTGGGAGGTAGTCCTGCGCTACGCAGCGCCCGGCCGCAACCCGGGCGATCCCAGTGCCCCTAACCGTCGCTCAATCCCTCAGTGCATGAACGGCAGGGCCGATCGGCGTCTGGCCAAGCGGATGGGTGTGCCAGGCGGTGCGGGCACCCGGCTCGAAATGGACGCGCGCGCCCGACGCCCGCGACGGCTCGTCACGCTGGAACAGCATGGTGACGGTGGCCTTTCCGGTGAAGTTGGCGACAGGCCATCGTTGGGCTTCTGATCGGCTTGGCGCGTGATGTCGGTCGTGAACGCTTCCTCCTGCCTCCTGGCCTAGACGGGAACGGCGACGCGCACGGGGTCGCGGCCAGCGCGACCCCGTACCCGACGTCGAAGGCGCCGGCGGAACGCGTCAGGCGACGGCCGGCAGGTCGTGCAGGTGTTTGTCGAGGGTGAGGGGATATTCGCGGATGCGGACGCCGGTAGCGTTGTAAACGGCGTTTGCCACCGCTGCGCCGACGCCGCACAGGCCGAGTTCGCCGACGCCCTTGGCCTTCATCGGGTTGGCGAGCGGGTCGGCTTCGTCCAGGAACACGACCTCCTGATGGGGAATGTCGGCATGGACCGGCACTTCGTAGAGCGCGAGGTCGTGGTTGACGAACAAGCCGAAGCGCTTGTCCACCTGCAACTCCTCCATCAGCGCGCCGCCCACGCCCATGGTCATTGCGCCGATCACCTGGCTGCGCGCCGACTTGGGATTGAGGATGCGTCCCGCCGCACATACCGCCAGCATTCGCTGGACGCGGGTCACGCCGGTATAGGCATCAACGCGGACCTCCACGAAGTGCGCGCCGAAGGTGGACAGCTGCCAGCTCTTCTCCAGGTCGCCATATTCGATCTTGTCCTCGGCCGTCAGCGGCCCGGCGGCAGCGGCCTGGCTGAGTTGGGCGATGCGATTGCCGCTGGTGACCCGGCCGTCCGCGAAGGTCGTGTCGGCGGAGTTGAAGCCCAGGCGCTGGGCGACCTGCTCGCGCAGCTTCACGCACGCGGCATAAACGCCTGCGGTGGAGTTGGCCGCGCCGAACTGCCCGCCCGATCCAGCCGATATGGGATAGGACGAATTGCCGAGCCGTACCTCCACCAGCTCCAGCGGCACGCCCATCATCTCGGCCGCGGTCTGCGCCAAGATGGTGTAGCTGCCGGTGCCGATGTCGGTCATGTCGGTTTCGACTACGACCCTTCCGTCCTGCTCCAGCCGGACGCGCGCGGCGGACGCCATGTTCATGTGGTTGCGGAACGCGGCCGCGAGCCCCATCCCGACCAGCCAGCGCCCGTCGCGGACCTGGCCCGGCCTGGGATTGCGCTTCGCCCAGCCGAACCGATCCGCACCCTCGCGCAGGCAGCGCACCAGCTGGCGTTCGGAAAAGCGCCGCTTGGGGTTCTCAGGGTCAACCTGCGTGTCGTTCTTGATGCGGAACGCGACCGGATCCATGCCGAGCTTTTCGGCCATCTCGTCCATCGCCACTTCCAGCACCATCATGCCGGGCGCCTCGCCCGGCGCGCGCATGGCATTGCCCTCCGGCAGATCGAGCACCGCCAGATGCATGGAGATCTTCCGGTTTGCGCCCGCATAAAGCAGCTTGGTCTGGCTGGTGGCGGTTTCCGGCTGACCGTCCGGCTGGTCGCCCGAGCCGCTGTCGTGCGCGATCGCGGTAATTGTGCCGTCCTTGAGCGCGCCGATCTGGACATGCTGCACCGTGGCGGGGCGATGTGTCGTGTTGTTGGGGATCAGCGGGCGTTGCAGCGCCACCTTGACCGGCCGCTTGGCGGCCTTTGCCGCCAATGCCGCCATCACCGCGTCAGTGCGCAGGAACAGCTTGCCGCCGAACCCGCCGCCCACGTAAGGCGACATCAAGGTGATCTTCTCCTTGGGGATGCCGAGCGTCTTGGCAAGGTCGCCGCGCCCCCAGTCGATCATCTGGTTGGATGTCCAGACCTGCAGCGCATCGCCGTTCCACGCCGCAATGGAGGCGAACGGCTCCATCATCATGTGGCTCTGGTCGGGCGTGGTGTAATGCTGGTCGAGCTTCACCGGGGAAGCGGCGAACGCCTGCTCGAACTTGCCGACGCGGTCGATAGCGGGCGAGTGGCTGCCCTCCCCGCTGCTGCCGCCCACCAGCGGCGCGGTCTTCAACGCTTCCGCCAGGTCGAACCGGCCAGGTGCGCGGTCGTAGCGCACCCGCACCAGCCCCGCGGCGGCGCGGGCCTGCTCGAACGTTTCGGCGACCACGATCGCGATCGCCTGGTGGTAATGGTCGACGTCGGGCCCGGCGAGCAACTTCACCGTGTTGTATTTGCCCTTGCCGAGCTTGCCGGCATTGGCGGCGGTGACGATCGCCAGCACGCCGGGCGCCGCCTCTGCCTCGGCCAGGTCGACCGAGCCGATCCGGCCCTTGGCGATGCTTGCGCCGACGATATAGCCATAGGCCGCGTTCGGCACCTCCTGGTGGAACTCGTAGGCATAGGGCGCGGTGCCGGTTGTCTTGCGCGGTCCGTCGATGCGGTCATGGGCACGCCCGACCACCTTCATCTGGTCGATCGGGTTCTTGCCGGCGGGGTTCTCGAACTTCATGGGGTCAGGCCTTGCTCTCGGCGATCACGCCCGCCAGCGCGCGGGTAGCGAGCGGCAGCTTGAAGGCATTGTCCTTGGTCGGCGTCGCACCCTGGAAGGCGCGCGCGGTGACGGCGGCCGCACCCTGCGGCAGCAGCGCTTCGGCGGCTTCGACCCGCCACGGCTTGGGGGCCATGCCGCCGAACGCGACGCGGCCCGTGCCGTCCGGCTGGATCACCGCCGCAACCGATACCAGGGCATAGGCATAGGAAGCGCGGTCGCGCACCTTTTCGTAGAAATGCTTGCCGCCGAGCGGGCGCGGCAGCGTGACCGCGGTCACGAGCTCGCCGGGATGGAGGTTGGTGTCCTTTTCGGGATGGTCGCCCCACAAGCGGTGGAAGTCCGCAATCGGGATCGCGCGGCGCCCGCCGCTTGCGTCCACCGTTTCCACCACCGCGTCCAGCAGCCGCATCGCGACCGCCATGTCGCCCGGGAAGGTGGCGATGCACTTGTCGGACACCCCGATCACGCCAAGCTGCCGCGACACCCCGCCGATGGCGGCGCAGCCCGAACCGGGCTTGCGCTTGTTGCACGGCATGTTGGTGTCGTAGAAATACGGGCAGCGCGTGCGTTGGAGCAGGTTGCCCGCCGTGGACGCCTTGTTGCGAAGCTGCCCGGACGCGCCCGCCACGATCGAGCGGGTCAGCACCGCATAATCGCGCCGGACGCGCGCGTCGGCGGCAAGGTCGGTGTTGCTCACCAGCGCGCCGATGCGCAGACCGCCGTCACGCGTCTTCTCGATCTTGTCGAAGCCCAGATCCTGAACGTCGATCAGGTGCGTCGGCGTTTCCACCTCGATCTTCATCAGGTCGAGGAGGTTGGTGCCGCCCGCCAGGAACTTGGCGCCGGGCCGGGCCGCGGCCTGCGCCGCGGCGACCGGATCCTTGGCGCGCTCGTAGGTGAAAGCCTTCATGCCCGCTCTCCCGCGACTTCGGCCATCGCCTCGGCAATGTTGGAATACGCGCCGCAGCGGCAGATGTTGCCGCTCATCCGTTCGCGCAGCTCCATGTTAGTGAACTGCGGCCGGGCCGCAACGTCGGCCTGGACGTGGCTCGGCACCCCGCGCTTGATCTCGTCCAGCACGGCCACCGCCGAACAGATCTGTCCCGGCGTGCAATAGCCACACTGGTAGCCGTCATGCTTCACGAACGCCGCCTGCATCGGGTGGAGCTTGTCCGGCGTGCCCAGCCCCTCGATGGTGGTGATCTCGTCGCCTTCGTGCTGGACGGCGAGGCTCAGGCAGGAGTTGATCCGCTGGCCGTCGACCATCACCGTGCACGCGCCGCACTGGCCGTGGTCGCAGCCTTTCTTGGTGCCGGTAAGGTGCAGATGTTCGCGCAGGGCATCCAGCAAGGTGGTGCGCGGGTCCAGCATCAGCTCGCGCCGCTCGCCATTCACCTTGAAATGTACCGGCATCATCGGGGAAGCCTCCGCGGCGGGGGAAGAAACGGGAGCGGCAATGGCCGGGGCCCCCGCCACCACCGCCGTTGCCGCACTGCCAGCAAGAATGCCTCGCCGCGACAATTCAATCTCAGATAGGTCAGGCATCAGCTGCTTTTACTCTTCCGGCTGGCGGCAATCCCAAACGGGCGCGCGCGACTGGTCCAACTCGGCATCATAACGCGCCGATACGCCGATCGACCCACCTGTGCAGCTCAACGAGGCAATGAACATGATTCATCGTGAACTTGGCGCCATCGGCAGTGCTGCCCCTGTCGCCGTCGGACCGCAGGCGTTCGGGTCGAGGCATAAGGGAAGGCCACGCTCGCCCGGGTGCGCGCAGCCTCGCCGGCCTGCGGAGATGGCGGGCCATGACCCCGGCATCTATGTGCCGGGCCGGCAGCGAACAACACGGCCCGTGATTGATGCCGCAATAAAGACCCGTTCATCGTCGTCGATTAGTCAGCCCCCCCCCCGGGTTGAAGCGCCCGCACTGACGGCGGGCCATCCTTATGAAGGCATTCGGCCATCGGAAGTTTGCTGGTCCAGTATCCAGGCAGCGCGCCCGACCTCGCGGGAGCAGGATGGTGGCCGACTTCGACAGATCCTTCGCCCGCAGGGTAGCCTCCGTCACCGGAACGGCGAGCGGCATGGGCCGTGCCACCACGCTGGCATTTGCCCGCGAAGGCGCCAGCGGTCGATGCTTCCACGAGACGCGTTCGATACCGTTCAATCCGCGATATCGGATTGTTGTCGGTACGAGGGGATCACGGCCGCGTCAGGTCTGTCCAAACAACGACCTGACCCTGTCCGGGTCCCACCTCGCAGCGTGCGGCAGCGCCGACGCTACAGCGACGCGCCGGCGGTCAGATCGTACACGCGTAATCGGGGGAACACCGCTTCCAGCGCCTTGGTGTCCGGCAGGACGTAAACATAGCCCCCCTTCTTCTGGAAAAGCGGACGCACGATTTTGCCATAGAAGGCGGCGGGCACGTTGATGCAGCCAAAGGTAATGCGGTTGTCGTCCTTTTCCGGCGAGAGCATACGATCGCGGCGCTTCTCGACGCTGGCCGCGTCGGCCGGAATCGGGTGGATCGCGACGCTGTTGGCGTAATCGACCCACAGCACCCTTTGCCGCCCGGCAGCGTAGCCGAACTTGGCGAGAAAACGGCCCGCAGGCGTGGTCTTTTCGGCGGGACCGATCTCACCGAGCTTCTTGCTGCCGACGCCGGGAGAAGCATCGTCTCCGGTGGCGATGCCGATCAGCACGGGCACCTGGCCCAGGGCCAGACCATGAGCATCGTAAAGGACGAGCGATGCCGTACGCTTGTCCACGATGGCATAAGGCAGCGCATGATTGTCGCGCGCGGAGGCTATCCACCCGGCAACGCGCTGCGCCTCCGCCGAGGGCGTGATTGCCATGTCGGCAAGCGGCAGGACGACGGGCGGTGTCTGTCGCGATCTGGGCAGGGTCTTTGCAGATGGAGCAGCCGCCGCTCCGCCGGTCAGCAGCGCAAAACCGGCGAGCGCCGGAACGATCTTGATCATCCAGTCGGACGCTCCAAAAGCAGCCGTTCCCGATCGTGGGAACGGCTGCGGCAATTACTTACGATTTGACCGGCACGGATGTGGGTGCGGCATCAATGACGCGGCCGCTTGCCCCGCCGCTCCTGCTCCTGAAGACGCTGCTCGACACCATCGACGCGGCCGTTGATCTGGTCGAGCCGCTGCGCATGCTGCTGCGTCTGAGCGGATGCCGCCTGCGCCTCAGCCAGCGCCTGCTTGGCGGTGCCATCGGTCGCCTGCAACCGCGTTTCGAGCGCATCCACGCGCTGCGTCACCGGTGCGATCTGCTCGCGCACGAAGGATTTCGTGGCACAGCCGCCGAGGCTCATGGCGGTGACGAGGACAACAGCCGCAGGGGCAAGCTTGGTGAGGGATAGGTGCATCGCAATCTTCCAATAGTTAATACAGCCGGGCGAGAGAACCTGCGGACGGCCGTTGCGGCAATCCGGATAACGCCCAACCGTGCCTGACGCAGGGCGGAGCGTGCACTGGAGCAGTCCCGGCTAGAGCCTTGATTTCATTATAGTCAGATCCGCCGACATGCCGAGGGGGCAGGCTGAACTTCGACTTAACCGCGATATGCACGATGTCATTTTTTATGCCTTCGCGACCCGCCAGCGGCGAAGGGATCCAGCGGGATTCGGCTGCCATGCTCCGCCCTCGATCCAGCGGTCGCGGGCGCGTCCCGGTAGAAGGCAACGCATTTACGTAACTCCGTGACAGCCGCGCCGCTGCCTTCCAACCCGAGTTCCTCCACCGGCACGTCATCGCGCGCGACGTGGAGGAATTTGGATGCGGCGAAGGTGGCGGGGAACGACGCGCCGAAGCTGGTAACGAAGCCCTTCTTGTCGTTGGCCGCGATCCCCACGGCGAAGTGCCGGGGGAAGGATGCGTTGGACAGACGGAAGTTCAGCCTGAGCTTGTCCTGTGGCCGGATCGACCAATTGGCGTTGACGATCGTAAGCCGGTTGTCCCCGTCGACATCCAGCCCGAGCAGCAGCGTCGTTTCACCCGGCCCCTGAAAGGTCCTGGTGAGAAAGCAGCCCTGCTGGTCACTACTCGCGGACACCGTCCAGCGGCCCACATCGCGGGTGGCATAGCCTTGCGCCGGTACCGGGGCGCTCACAAGCAGCATAACGGCGAGCGGCACCAGGGACAGCATGGAGCGGCAACGCGGTCGGCGACGGAGGGGCAGCACGTCCCGTTCCTGACCGGGGAGACGATCGGCATGATGCGCGTACCTGAACGATCTGAAGCTCATCCGATCTCCTTTATCGGATGTGCGGCAACGTGTCGCCGCTTCGCAAGGCTCAATGGGTGATTGCCAACATTGCGACCGACTGCCGGCCTGCGCCTACCCGCCGCAACCGCAAAGGGCGAAGTAGACGACAGCCGCGCTCATTCAACCTCTTCGTACGCCCGCTGACTAACGCGTGTACGACAGCGTCCAACCGGGCGGCAGGTAATCGATCGACATGTAGTAATAGAGTGCGCAGGTGCCGCGACTGGTGCTGTCGCCCTTGACCAGCCCGAAGGCGACATTGCCAAGGAACACCGGCCCGCCGCTGTCACCACCCCTGCACTTCGGCCCGTCGACCGCCACCCATGTGGCCGGACAGGGCCCGGCGCAGAGGTCTCCCGCCGGTGCGAAATCGACAAAGCGGACGAGCGCGCAGCTATATCCGGTGCGCTGGCCGCGATGGCAGACGATGTCGCCAACGCGCGTACTTGCACGGTTGCGCCAGCTCGTCACGGCACGTGCCCGGTCCTCGACATCGCTCTGGAAAGCGGCCGCGAGCGGCATCGGCACGGCATGGATCTGCACGTCCTGACGGTGCGCACCCCACGCGCCGAGCAAGGTGAGCGGGATCGCCGTGCCGTCATGATCGATGAAATTCAGCGTGTCGGGGCAATGCGCGGCGGTCGTCAATGCGCTGAGGGTGCCGTCGGTGACGACAAAGCCGGACGTACACACGAAACGACGGGCTTCCTCGGCATCGCTGCCGACCACGCGACCGCCCCCCTCTACAGCCAGGTTCGCGTCCATCTCGCTCCATGTCCGCACCTCGACCGGTACGCCGGCGATTGCCGTCAGGCGGGCGGCGATCGCCTCCCTGCCCGTGTCGCCGTCGATATCGCCGGGCCGCGCCAGGATCAGCAAGGTGCCGGTCAGCGGGTCCAGCCCCATGCCGGCGGCGTCGGTAGCACGGCGCGGAGTTCGGCCTGGTGACGCTCGATCGCATCCAGCACCTGCGCACGCGTGGCGCGGGCGCCGCTCCTGAGAAGCACCGGGACGCCGAACGGCGCGGTCGCTATTTGGACGTCCGGAGCAGGCGGGCCGGCAACCACGACCACGATCCGGTAATCCGGCCGATGTTCGATGACGATCCCGGCAAGCCTGTCGCGATAGGCGTCCGCCAGTCGGTCCGTCAGCGCCACGCTGGCCTGCTGCGCTTCCAGCCGGCGCAATGCCTCCGCCAGCGTGACGTTCTCGATGCGGGCATATTCCCCGGCGTCGGCCGCCAGGGCCGCCGCGGCATCCTCGGTGGGGATGTAGGCCGATGACGAAGCCTGCGGCCTTGGCTGTGCCTGTGGCTGCGCCTGCACCTGGACCGTAGCCGCACAGGCCAGCAGCAATCACCTTCAGCCGGAACCAAACCGCAATCACGCGGCCCGCTCTAGGTGGCGCGCTTATCAATGGCCAGCGGTTGTGGTGAGTTGGTGATTCAAGCTCCGTGAGGGAGCTGGACGAGCAGCCCCTTGGACCGGCTGTACTCCATCAGATCGAACGGCATGTTGCCGACATGAGCGAGGATCCGGTTGACCATCGGGGCGACCGCCCCGTTGTCGAGGAGGTTGTCGAGATCGGCGCGCTCGAAGAAGCAGCCGTTCTCGCGAAACTCGGCCCAGGGCTGAGGGCTGAGGGCTGTGGATGAGCAGCAGGTCGACGTGATCGGTACCCAGCGCCTTCAACGATCCGTCGAAAGCTCCACCTTGCCATTTGCTTTGGCGACGCTCTGATGGATCGTCATAGATTCAGTGTCAAAGCAGGGGTGGAAGGCCGGGCGCAGCAGGTCAGGCATTGACCGGGGTCGACTGGAACATCCGGTACAGGGTCATAGCGAGTGGAACCCGTAAGCACCGGTACGGCGCATGTGCCGCACCGACCGAAACGACAAGAGAAGGGCACATCAACCCCCACGCTCTCCGCCAGTTCGAGCAACGTCAGATCTTCCGATGCATCCCAGTCCGCCACTATTCCCGAACGCGCGAAGATGACCTGTGACGACGAAATCCCCGATGCTGCGGACCCTCGCGGCGCGACGCCAAAGGCTTCGGCGAAGATCTGATCCTGCTCGACGCCCAATGCCTTGAGGGAGCCGATCACCATATCGTTGAATGACCTGGGGCCACAAACGTAGAAGTGGCTATACTCCCCCGGTTCGGAGATCGCGCCATCGGGGGAGGCGAAGGGCGTCAGCAATATCTCCTCCAGTTCCGCAACCGAGATGCGGCCGAGGCGATCAGCGGTTCGCACGTGGTCATCCTCGACGTTGCGCGTGAAATGCACTTGCCGCACGGCAAGCCGCGCTTGCGCGAGGAGGTCGTCAACCTCGTCCGCGTGAAAGGTCGCGCTCGCGTCCGTGGTCGAGTGGAGCCAGTGCACGGCAGGGGCATCGGCGCCACGCAGCACATGCGCGCGCAGCATCGACAGCAGGGGCGTCATGCCCACCCCGGCGCTTACCAGGACGACCCGGTGAAAGCTCGACCGGTCGAGAACGAACCGACCTGCGGGAGCGCGCACCTGCACCACATCTCCGACAGCCGCCTCGTCGTTGAGCCAGCGCGATCCCGGCCCCTCCTGCCGCTTCACCGTTATCCGGTAACGGTTGGGGTAAGGCTCGAACTCCGACAGGCTCCAGCTTCGCACCACCGGAGGCATCGTGGGCAACTGGACCGCGATATGCTGCCCCGCCCGAAAAGGCGCGATGGGCTTCCCGTCCGCCGCCACCAGGGTGACCGCCACGGCATCATGCCCCTGTCGCTCCAACCCGGCGATGCGAAATGCGCGCCAGCCCTGCCACCGGTTCTGGCGGGTGCGGAGGACGTCTTCCAGCAGATTGATCTTGTAGCCCAGCAATTGACGCGACGTGTCGCCGAGTTCGCGGACCTTCAGCACCTCCTGCGCGACGGGCAATTCGTCCACATGGAGATCCCCGATCATGCGTGCGACCTGTGCCACGGTGATCGTCGTGCGCCCCGCAGGCTCGATGCTGACGGGATCCCCCGCCTTGACCATGCCCGGAGTCTTCACCCGTAGGTAGACACCAACCAGGCCGGACGCCACCAGCCGCTTCAGGAACGACACCTCCTGGTCGAGACGCCAGCTGAGCTTGAAGCAGGGCGTCCGGGGCCCGGACACCTCGAACACCGCCTCTCCGCAACGGACGATGTCGCCGATGCACAATCGCGTCTCATCCAGCTCTTCCAGCGTGAGATTCTCGCCCCAGAACGCCCACGGCCATGCCGCGCGCTCCAGGCCCAGCGCACGCGTCCAATGGTCATAATGCGCGCTGTTGAACGCCAGCACATGTTCGATGTGGACGGCGGTGCGATTATTGTCCGGGCCGGACGGGCCGAAATGGATCGGCCCCACCACGGGATCGCGCACGATGGAGGTAAAGACCGGCTTGCCGTAAATGATCTCCTCACGCGGCAGCGCTGTGCTGAGCGCGCGCACAACCGGTAGGGAATTGGCCACCCGGCGGTCCGCCGCCTGCCCGTCAGCGCGCGGGCGTGTCGAGCGATCCATAGACTTCGCGACCCTGGAAGATCGTGGCGACCACCTTGGTCGTATGAATGGCGGCGGGTTTGATCCGGAACAGATCCTGGTCGAGCACCACCAGATCGGCGCTCTTGCCGACGGTGATCGATCCCGTCACCTTCTCCAGATGGTTCACATATGCCACGTTGATGGTGTAGGCCTTCAGCGCACTTTCCAGCGAAACCGCCTGTTCCGGCAGCAAGGGGGGAAGCGATCCGCCCGGCGCGACGCGGGTCAGCGCCACCTCGATCCCTTCAAGCGGGTTGGCGGAGGCCACCGACCAGTCTGCGCCATAGGCGATCCTGCCGCCCCCCTTCAGCACGCCCGCTTCCGGGTAGACGTAGCGTGTACGCACCGGCCCGATCCGTTCCAGCATCAGGGCCATGTAGGGTTCGTTGCAGGCCCATAACGGCTGGAAGATGGCGGCAACGCCCAGCTTGCCGAAGCGCGCCTGATCGGCCGGATCGATGACGTTGAGATGGGAGATCATCGGCCGCGTGTCGCTCGCCGCGCCGCCATGCGCCGCCGCGACCGCATCAAGTGCCTGGCGAACCGCCCCGTCGCCGATCGCATGGAAGTGCGACTGCATGCCCCGCTTTTCGAGGTCGGCCACCGCCTCCTTCAGGCGCGCGGCCGAAATCTGCGTCTCGCCCTTGACGTTCGTGCCTTCATAGGGCGCCAGCATGGCGGCGGTCTGTTGCGGGATCACGCCGTCCATGAAGAACTTGACCCCGTTCGCGGTCAGGCCCTTGCCGCGGGCGTCGGCGGACAGCTTCACGATGTCGGCCATCTGCTCGAACCCGCGACCATTGTCCCACTTGATGTCAAGCACGGTGTGCACGGTCAGCGCGCCGCGATCCTTGACCGCCTTGTAGGCATTGAGGTCCAGGCTGGTGCCGCCGGTCTGCCATTCCAGCATGGCGTCGTGCCACGATGTGATGCCAAGGCTGTTGAACAGCTTCGCCGTGTAGGCGATCGCCCCCTCGCGGTCGGCGTCCGTCGGGGGCGGCACCAATTTGTCGACCAGCTGCATGGCCGATTCCTCCAATCCCCCGACCGGCTCGCCGGTGGTGGGATCGCGATCGATCTTGCCGTTCACCGGATCGGGGGTGTCGCGGGTTATTCCGGCAAGCGCCAGCGCCTTGCTGTTGACCCACAGGCTGTGCCCGCCGGTGGAGGCGAAGATCAGCGGACGATCGGTGGACAGCGCGTCGAGGATGCGCTTGTTCGGGATGCCATTGGGCGGGAAAAGGCCGTCTTCCCAACCAACGCCATAGACGGCGCCGGTTCCCGGCGTTTTTGCGATGCAGGCGGCGATGGTCCTGCGGTAATCATCGACCGACTTGCCGGTGTGCAGCGAACAGCGCGCATAGCCGAGGCCGCCGAACACCGGGTGGACGTGGGCGTCGCCGAATGCGGGCATCAGGAAGCGGCCGTGGAGATCGACCATGCGAGTGGCCGGGCCGCGATAGGCGGCAACCTGCCGAACGGTGCCGACCGCGACGATGCGGCCGGCGCGCACCGCCACCGCCTCCGCCCACGGCTTGGCATCGTCGACCGTATAGACCCGCGCGCCGGTGAGGATCAGGTCGGCGGGCGCGGCGCCCTGTGCGGGCAGGCAGGTGGTCACCGATGCGCAGGCTATCGCCGCCAGCGGCGCCCACGCCCTGACCGAATGACGGACATAGCGGCGGAAAGACGGCATGCTCGGTTCAACCCCCTATGGCCGTATCGAGCGGCCGGTTCCCGGCAGGTTGGTACAGAACGGGCAGGTCCCACGCATCCTTTCCGGGGTAAGCGCGCCCTCAAGACGGGTAACGTGGCAGGGCGCGGTTCAGGTGGCGGCGGCGGGATCGACCGCAAAGCCGCGTTCGCGCGACACGCGCACGGCATCGCGACGATTGTGCACGCCGATTTTCCGGAACATCGATTTCAGCCGGTACTTCACCGTGTCCGGCGACATGCCGATCAGGCGTGCGATCTCCTTGTTGGACAGTCCGTGGCTCAGGTGGCGGAGGATGGTCACCTCGCTTTCGTTGAGCGCGTTGAGATAAGCGGGCGTGGTAGTCCGCCCGCTGATCGTCCGGGCAAGCCCGCGCAGGAACTGGTTGCGGAACCGGTCCGCATCACCGCCGCGGGCCACCGCTTCGTCGATGGCATTACGGGTGAAAGGGTGGAGATCCAGGAACGGCCGCTTCAGGTTCTGGAACATGGCCGTGCCGACCGCCTCGTCGAACAGCGCCTGCGCGCGCATGCCGTCGCCCGTGCGCGCATACGCTTCGGCCAGCAGGATGCTGACGTCGACCAGCAGCCGCCCCGCGCCATGCTGTTTTCCCCACCGCCGCAACTGACGCAGGGCGTCGCCCGCGCCCACCGCATCGTCGGCGGCGAGCAGCAGCTTGATCCGCGCCAGCGTCGCCGCCACCGCCACCGGGCGATAGCGCGGGGATTCGTGCCCCATCGTCTCCGCCAGCGCATCCAGGCCGATCGCCTCCGCCAACTGCCTGGCGCCGGCAAGGTCGGTCGCGTGATCGATCAGGATGTCGACCTCACACAGGGTAGCGAGCAGTTCGAGTTGGGGGAGCCTGCGCCGGCTCGCCAGCCGCCGCGCGCGGGCGAGCAGCAGGCGCGCGCCTTCCAGGTTGCCGCCCGCCGCCGTGGCACGCGCGGCGGTGCCATAGGCGGCGTTGTACACATCGACCCAGCCGTCCGATTGCTCCATGTGCGGCAGCGCCCAGTCGAGCAGCGCCATCGCGTCCGATCCCCGGTCCTGCTCGAACAGCAGCTCCGCCTCGAACGCGGCGCAGTTCGCGGCAAGGTCGGATTGCTTGCCGTAGGCGGCGTGGATCGACTGCTGCGTCGACGCCAGGATGATGGCGGCGTCGCTGATCCGCCCTTGCGCGCGGCGGATGCGTGCCTCCCCGAAATGCGTGAACAGTTCCGAATAGAGTGAGCCCAGCGCCCGGTAATGGTCACGCGCCGCCAGCGTCGGCTCCAGCGCGCGTTCCAGCCACCCACCCTCGACATAGCGCGCGCCCAGCACCTCCATGCCGTTGGCGAGCACGAGGTGGTCGTAGGACGGCAGAGTACGCAGCAGCGCCTCGCGCTCCAGCAGGTCGTCGAACGCCACCGGCAGATTGTGGTAATCGGCCAGCGTATCGCCCACCACCCGCACCTCGATCCAGGCATCGGCGGACAGGTCGGCCGTGGCGGGCGCGGCGGTGAAAAGGTCATAATCCGCCTGCGCCGCCGCCATTTCACCGCGCTTGATCTGCAGGTAGATGCGCGCCAGCCGCAACCGCCAGCGCGTGTCCGCAATCCCTGCCGGCAGGGCCGTCAGCCCGCGTTCGACCGCGCTCTGCAATCCCTGCGGGATCAGGCGCCAGCCGCCGGCATCCTCCATGATGTCCGCCAGCAGCGTGTCGTCGCCGGCATGAAGCGCATGGTTGATCGCGTCCACCACATGGCCGCGATCCGCGAAGAAGCGTGCCGCCCGCCAGTGCATCGCGCGAAACAGCCCGCGATCCTGCCGCGCCAACCGCTCGCGCAGGTATTCCGCGAACAGCTGGTGATACCGGTAGGCGCTGCGATCCGCGGTGAGCGGGGTCAGCACCACCCCCTGCTGCTCCAGCCGTTCCAGCACCAGCCACCCGTCCTGACGGTCGCACAGCAGGTCCACAGTCTCGCCGGTCAGCCGATCGAGCACAGCCGTGCGCAGCAACACGTCCTGCACGCCCTCCGGCAGCGCCATCACCACCTGTTCGGACAGATATCGCGCCAGTTCCGGGCTGGGTCCGCCAATATGTTCGGCCAGCGTGTGGCGGTCCGCGCCGCGCTTGATGGACAGCGCCGCCAGTTGCAGCGCGATCGGCCAGCCTTCGGTGCGCGCCATCATCCGCGCGACGTCGCCCTCGTCCAGCGCGACCTGCTGGTCGAGCAATGCGCCCGCCTCCTCCGCCGAGAACTTCAGGTCGTCCGTGGTGAGTTCCAGAAGCTGATCGGCGGCCGCCAGCGCCGACTGGCCCAGCCATGGATAATCCCGCGACGAGATGACGAAGTGGGTGTTGGCCGGCGCCAGGCGGATCAACGACTTCAGGAACTCGATCGCGGCCGGATTGTCCGCGCGGTGCAGGTCGTCGAAGATCAGCACGACCTGCCGCGTGTCCTGCGCCAGCCGGCTGATGATCGCCGACAGGGCCGCGCGCGGCGGCAGGTCGATCAGGCTCTGTTCCGCCTCCACGTCCAGCGCCAGCGCGACATATTGCGCCATCCGCACGGCGTCGGTGTCCTCATGCTCCAGGGTCAGCCAGGCGGTGCGCACGCCGCGTGCGTCGATCTGCTCGCGCCATTGCGACAGCAGGCTGGTCTTGCCATACCCCGCCGGCGCGTGAAGCAATGTCAGCCGCTTGCCGAGCGCCGCGTCGATGCGCGCCAGCAGCACGTCGCGTCGCACCTGATTGCCGAGCCAGGCCGGCGGTGCAATCCTGGTGTGAATCAGTTCGCTCACCGCGCTGCCGTCATACTCCCCAATGACAACGAAGGCGGGAACATGACCCAGCCTGCGTGCCGGCGCAAGCGCGAGTGGCGGCTTACCCGATCGCCGCCGGTCCTTACCCGCGCCCGCGCCCGCCCGCCCCACCGTGGTTGTTGCGCCGGGCGGTTGCCCAAACCTACTCCACAGGTCCGGTCGAATGGAGTGCTGCCGTTGCGGATAGGGGTGGATGTCGGGGGCACGAACACCGACGCGGTTCTGATGAGGGGCCGAGAGGTGGTGGCCTGGACCAAGCAGCCGACCTCGGCCGATGTCGGAACGGGCGTCGCCTCGGCCATTTCGCAGATCCTGGGTGAAGCGCAAGCGCGCCCGGGCGACATCCGGGCGGTGATGATCGGCACTACCCAGTTCACCAACGCGCTGGTCGAACGCGACCGGCTCGACCATGTGGGCGTGCTGCGGCTGGCGAGCCCATCGGGCGACGCGCTGCCACCGCTGACCGGCTGGCCCGAGGCGTTGGTGGATCGGATCGGCGGCCCCATCTTTCTCCTTCCCGGCGGCTACGAGGTCGACGGGCGGGAAATGGCGCCGTTCGATGCCGATCGCGTCCGCGCCGCCGCCGCCGAACTGCGCGCGCGGAACGTGCGTGCCGTCGCGATCAGCAGCGCCTTCGCCCCGCTCAATCCCGCGATGGAGGAGCGCGCCGCCGCGATCGTGCGAGAGGAAGTGCCCGGTGCCGCGATCAGCCTGTCGCATCAGGTCGGCCATCTGGGCTTTGTGGAGCGGGAGAATGCGGCCATCCTCAACGCCGCTTTGTCCACGCTGGCGCGCCATGTGGTTGCCGCGTTCGAGCGGGTGATTGCCGACCTCGGCATTACGGCGTCGCTCTACATTTCGCAGAATGACGGCACACTGATCTCGGCAAAGCAGGCGGCGGCCTATCCGGTGATGACGATCGGCTCCGGCCCGACCAACAGCATGCGCGGCGCCGCTTTCCTGACTGGAACAATGGACGCCATCGTCCTCGATGTCGGCGGCACCACCACCGACATCGGCGTGCTGGCGGGCGGCTTCCCGCGCGAATCGTCGGTCGCGGTGGACATTGGCGGCGTGCGCACCAATTTCCGAATGCCCGACATCCTCGCGATCGGGCTGGGCGGGGGCACGCGGGTCCATCTCGACGCCGGGCTCCACACGGATGGCGGGATCGCGCGGGATGCGCTGCGCCTCGGCCCCGACAGCGTCGCCTTTCGCATCACGGAGGAGGCGTGGCTGTTCGGCGGGTCGACCCTGACCACCAGCGACGTGGCGGTTGCCGGCGGACGCGCTGCCTTTGGGGATCCACAGCGTCTGTCGGCCCTGTCGCACCGCGTCATCGACGCGGTGCTGGCCGAAGGCGACCGGATGATCGAGGACGGTGTCGATCGGATGAAGACCGCCCGGGGCGAGGTGGTCGTGCTGGCGGTCGGCGGCGGCGCATTTCTCGTGCCGGACACGCTGCGCGGCGCGACGCGGGTCATCCGCCCGCCTTATGCCGCGGTCGCCAACGCCGTCGGGGCCGCCATCGCGCAGGTCGGCGGGCAGGTCGAGCAGATCGTCAATTACGAGGTCGAACCGCGCGAACAGGCGCTCGCCCGTCTCCGCCGCGAAGCCGAGCACAGGGTGGTTCTGTCCGGCGGCGCACCCGCCCGCGCGGCCATCGTCGATGTCGAGGAAACGTTCCTCAGCTACCTGCCCGGCCGCTCCGCCCAGGTCCGCGTCCGCGCGGCGGGCGATCTGGAGCTGGCCGGCGCCGAACCCGCCTCCAGCGAGAAGCAGCACTCCTATGCCTAGCACCAGCATCGATCGCACGGCCCTGGGCGATCTTGCCCGCGGGGCCGCTTTCCTTGGCTCGGGCGGTGGCGGCGACCCCTATTACGGGCAGTTGCTGGGCGAGGCGGAGATTGCACGCAGCGGCCCCTTTACGCTGATCGACGCGGCCGCACTGCCGGACGACGCGCTCGTCGCACCGTGCGGCTGGATCGGCGCGCCGACCGTCTCCCTCGAAAAGCTGCCGGCGGGGGACGAGGCGGTGAACGGCCTCCGCCGGCTGGAAGCGATCATGGGCCGGCGGATCGACGCGCTGATGCCGATCGAAATCGGCGGCAGCAACGGCCTCGCTCCCCTTCTCGCCGCCGCCCGGCTCGGCGTGCCGGTGCTGGACGCCGACGGGATGGGACGCGCCTTTCCGGAATCGCAGATGGCCATCCTCAACATCCACGGTCTGTCCGCCTGCCCGTCGATCGTTACCGCCGCCGACGGCACGCTCGCCGTGATCGAAACGCCCGACAATCTGGCCCACGAACGGGTAGCGCGCAGCCTGTCGGTGGCACTGGGGGGGATCGCGCACATGGTGGAATATCCATTGTCGGGGGCGAACGCCAAGGCCCATGCGATCCCGGCAAGCGTCTCGGCCGCGATCGCGATCGGCGCGGCCATGCGCCGCGCGCGGGAGGACAGCGAGGATCCGTTCGCGGCCCTTTACGCCGCGCTCCGCGCGTCCGGCCTGTACGCTCATGCCGGCAGTCTGTTCGACGGCAAGATCGTGGACCTCGAACGGCAGACGGAAGGCGGTTTTTCGATCGGCACGGTCGTGATCGACGCCTTTGACAGCGATCGCCGCATGACCGTGCGGTTCCAGAACGAAAATCTGCTCGCGCGCGAGGGTGATGTGGTTCGCGCGATGACGCCCGACCTCATCACCGTAATGGACCTCGAAACCGCCGACAGCATCACCACCGAACGCCTCAAATACGGCCAGCGGGTCCGCATCGTCGCCGCCGCCGCGCCGGCCGCGCTGCGGACGGAACGCGCGCTTCGCTTCGTCGGCCCGCGCGCGTTCGGCCTCGATCTGGATTACCGGCCGGTCGAACAGCTGAACGGATGGACGGCGTGAGCGGAGCGGACGACCAATATGCTCACGGTCCGGTGCCGGCCGGCGTGACCGTGCCGGGCTGGCGCGTCGGCCTGATCGTCGCCAGTTTCTCCATCGGCCTGCCCGATTTCCTGAACGGCGCGCACAATGCGCTGGCTTTGGGGCTGGGACGGGCCGTCCTGGCGGCGCTGATCGCGGGCGCGGTGCTGTGCATCGGCGGCTGCCTGACCGCCACCGTCAGCGTCCGCTCGCGCCTGTCGACCTATCTCCTCACCCGCCGCTCGTTCGGCACGCGTGGGGCGGCGCTGATCAACGTCGTGGTCGCGCTGATCCACTTCTGCTGGTTCGGGGTCAACGCCTCCTTCTTCGGCGAAGCGGTGGGCGCCGCCGCCGCCGCCAACGGCCTGCCGTCCAGTTTCCCGCTGATGGTGGTGATCGGCAGCGTGCTGATGACCGTGTCGACCATGATCGGCTTCCGCGCGCTCGACCGGTTGGCGATGCTGGCGGTGCCGGTGCTGGCGGCGGTGCTGGTGGCGGTGGTATGGGCCACGGTCGGCGCGCACGGAGTGGTGACCGCGCCCTCGCCGCATCCGCCCGAACCGATGCGCCTGGGCATCGCGGTGTCGGCGCTGATCGGCGCCTACATGCTGGCGGTCGCGACCATGCCGGACCTGACCCGCTTCGTCCGCACGCGGCGGGGCGCGCTGTCGGCAATGGCGATCTCCTTCCCGATCGCGACGCCGCTGATGATGACCGCAGCGGCCATTCCTGCGCTCGCGACCGGGGAGACGAGCCTGATGAAGCTTGTGCAGACCTCCGGCTTCGGCACGGCGGTCCTGTTCCTGCTGGTGCTGCCGACGTGGACCATCAACGCGCTCAACCTGTATTCGGCCAGCCTGTCGCTCAGCACGACCTTCCCGGCGGTGCGTCAGTGGATCTTTGTCGTGACGGGGGGCGTGGTCGGCACGGTGTTCGCGCTGCTCGGCATTCTGGACGCATTCATCCCGTTCGTGCTGTTCCTGGGCCTCATCATCCCGCCGATCGCGGCCATCTATGTGATCGACGGCTTCACCCGCTTCCGAAATGTCGACGCGGCGCGTTCGCTGGACGGCATCGGGGCGGTGCGGTGGACACCGCTGCTGGTCTGGATCGGGTCCGCGCTGGTCGCATCGCTTGCCGCCTACACCGACTGGTCGCTGACGCGCGTGCCGGCGCTGGATGCGACATTGGTGGCGGCGGTCGCCTATCTGCTGGCGCTACGGTGGGAAAGGACGAGCGGCCGGGCGCCCCGATGGCGCGCGCCGGCGGGCGCCGCGCGTCGCTGAACGCCGGTGCGGTCGCATGTGGGGGCATGATTACCCGTTTAGCCCTCCTCTTACCCCTCAAAGACCATGATGTTGTCGGCAGACTGATCTTGAATGTGTCCGGGTGACGAAAGCCAAAGGCAAGCACCTTCTAGGCAACCTGCAGGGGAACCAGGGAGTACAAGGGATGAAGCGGACCACTTGTGGCCACAGGGCTCGAACGATCCGGTTGGCACTAATGGCGACATGTTACATGATTGCGTCGCCCCCCATGGCCCATGCGCAGGATGCGACGGCCACACCCAAAGACGCCGTCGCTGAGGATGCGCATGCCGAGGGTGACGTGGTCATCACCGGCGCGCGCGCCGTGGCCGCGACCAAGACCGACACGCCGCTGATCGAAGTGCCGCAGGCGATCAGCGTCATCACAGCGCAGGAGTTCAAGGACCGCACGGTCGTCGATTTCCAGGACATCTACCGCTACAGCGCGGGTGTTTCCGCCAACAACAGCGTCGATTCCCGCGGTGACTTCGTAGTGACGCGCGGCTTCGACGCGGCGCAATATGTCGACGGGCTGAAGCGGATGCCCGACTTCATCTACGGCGCGCGGCTGGAACCGTTCACGCTGGAACGGGCGGAAGTGCTGCGTGGGCCGTCGTCGGTGCTGTACGGTGCCGGCGGCCCCGGCGGCGTCCTCAACGGCGTCAGCAAAGTGCCGCAATTCGAGTTTGCCGGCCTGGCGGGCATCACCGGCGGTACGGACAAGCGCATCCAGGGCCAGATCGACATAACGGCACCGCTGACGGAGAATGTCGCCGCCCGCTTCGTCGGCGTGGCGCGCAATGCCCAGAACCAGTGGCACCTTCCCGACGACCGCGTGCTCGTCAATCCGTCGCTTCGTTTCCGCTTCGGTACAGGCACGGACATCACGCTGATCGGCCTCTACCAGAAGGACAAGCAGGGCTCGCTCGGCTACGTGCTGCTGGACAATTCGCGGCTCAACACCGATCGCTCGCGCCGCGTGAAGTTCGATTTCTTCGCGGGGGAACCCGATTTCTCGGGCATGGACACCGAATATTCGGTGGCCAGCATCATCGTGAACCAGCGGTTCGGCGACAACGTCTCGTTCCGCAGCGCGTCGCGCTATAGCGACATGAACACCGATTATCAGGAAGTCCTGCCGCGTTATCTGGCCAATCCGTTCGCCGATGCCGCGCGGACGGAGCTGCGGCGCGAATTCTACGTCAATTACGAAAACAGCCGCGTCTTCAACAGCGACAACAACCTGTCCGCGACGCTCAACATCGGCCCGCTCGAAAACAAGTTGCTGGCAGGCGCGGACTACACCTGGTTCAAGCAGAGCAAGAACGAAGGATTTTCCTACGACGATCTGGTCATCCCAGGATCGTTTCCCTACCCGTCGCCGCCGCCGATCAATATCTTCAACCCGCAATATGGCGCGCCAATCAACACCGGCGCGTTCAACTTCCTCGATTACAAAAGCAGCCAGATCGGCCTCTATTTGCAGGATCAGATCAGCTACGCCGACCGGGTCCATGTCGTGCTGGGCATCCGACGCGACCGCGCCACGTCCGAACGGAACGGGGTGAAGGAGGATGCGCAGGTCAAATGGTCGTTCCGCGGCGGCATCATCGCCGAGGTGGTCGATGGCATCTCCCCCTACTTCAACTATGCAGAATCGTTCCTGCCGGTGCCCGGCGGCGACTTTTACGGCAATGCCTTCAAACCCCGCGTCGCACGCCAGTATGAAGGCGGCGCCAAGTGGGAGCCGATCCACGGCGCATTGTTGAGCGTCGCCTATTTCGACATTAAGGAAAGCAACTACGTCTCGCAGGATCCGGTCAATATCCAGAACTTCATCCAGGGCGGCACCGTCGGATCGAAGGGCGTCGAGGCGGAGGCGGTAATCCGCATCCCGCAGAATTTCGACGTCACCGCGTCCTACACCTACGTCAACGCCAAGGCGCTGACCGCCAGCTCGACCGTGGCGGCGGGCGACCGCATTTCCGGGCAGCCGCGCCAGCTGGCCAGCGTCTGGGGATCCAAGACGGTCGAACTGGCGAACGATTGGGTGCTGCGCGCGGGTGCGGGCGTGCGCTACATCGGCAACAAGATCGACGCGAGCCAGACATTCCTGACCCCGTCGGTCACGCTGGTCGACGGCATGCTGTCCGCGTCCAGGGGCCCCTGGCTGGCGTCGATCAATGCCAGCAACCTGTTCAACGTCAAATATTACGACATCTGCTCGGTCTTCACCGCCGACAACGGCCATTGCACGCCCGCCAAGGACCGCACCCTGGTCGCGACCCTTACCCGACGCTTTTAGGGGTAAACCGGGCCGGCCACCGCCGGCTCGGTCTTGCGGCGCCGGCCGCTCACGCCGCGCGTGCCTCCACCGGCTCCGCTGCACCGCGCAGCAGCCCGAACAGGTCGCGCGGGTCCGTCGGCGCGGTCAGCAGGTCGAGGGTGCGGTGGAACCGTGCGTCGTGCGTTTGCGCATACAGGTAGCGCAGTGCGGAGAAGTCCTCGACCGCGAAACCGACCGAATCAAACAGTGTGATCTCGTCGCGGCTGCGGCGGCCCAGCGCCTGGCCCGCCAACACCTGCCACAATTCGGTGACCGGAAAGTCCGCCGGCATCTGCTGGATCTCACCCTCGATCCGGGTCTGCGGGGCATGTTCGACGAAGACGCGCGCGCGGTCGAGGATCGCGGGCTGCAATTCGGTCTTGCCCGGACAGTCGCCGCCCACCGCATTGATGTGCACCCCGCCGCCGATCATGTTGTCGGACAGGATGGTCGCGCGCCGCTTGTCCGCGGTCACGGTGGTGATGATGTCTGCGCCCTGCACCGCATCAGGCGCGGATGCCGCGACCTCGATCGACAGGCCATGGCCTGCCATGTTGCGCAGGAACTTGGCCGTCGCCGCCGGATCAATATCATGGACGCGCAGGTGGGTGATGCCGATCCGGTCGGCGAACGCGACCGCCTGGAACTCGGCCTGCGCGCCCAGCCCGATCAGCGCCATGGTGCGCGCATCGGACCGGGCAAGATGGCTGGCCGCGAGCGCCGAGGTGGCGGCGGTCCGCAATGCCGTCAGCAACGTCATTTCGGCCACCATCACCGGATATCCGGTGGCGACGTCCGCCAGCACGCCGAAACCGGTAACCGTCTGCAATCCAGCCTGAAAATTGGCCGGGTGCCCGTTCACATACTTGAAGGCGAAGGCGTTCGCGTCAGCGGTCGGCATCAGCTCGATCACTCCGGTCGGCGAATGGGCGGCATAGCGCGGCGATTTGTCGAAATCGTTCCAGCGCACGAAATCATGCTCGATTGCGTCCGACAAGTCGCGGATGATCCGCGCGACGCCCTGTTCCGCCACCAGATCGATAACGTGCTTCACCTCGACAACCCGCATGCTCGTTCTCCCCGATTTACCAGAGGTGTAAGATGCAGACGTGCCGCCCGATACTGACAGGTAGAGACAAAGTGCCTGCCCGCGTTGACAATATGCCCGCCGCCGATAGGCACATTGTTCATGCAGGATCTGGATGCAATCGATCGTCGCCTTGTTGCGGCGTTGCGCGCGGATGGCCGTGCGCCCGTCGCGCGCCTGGCGCAGCAACTGCAACTGTCCCGCGCCACCGTTGAAAAGCGGATCGCGCGCATGGTCGATGGGGGCACCATCCTGGGCTTCACCGTGCGCGCGCGCGATCATGGCGGGGCGGGTGTGCGCGCGGTGATGCTGATCGAAGTGGCGGGCCGTTCCACCAGCGCCGTAATCCGCAGCCTCAAGACCTTGCCCGAGCTGGAGGCGCTGCACACCACCAACGGCGGGTGGGATCTGATCGCCGACATCTACACCGCCTCGCTCGCCGATTTCGATCGTTTGCTGCGGGAGGTGCGCAGCATCGATGGTGTGCTAGGTCGTAGACTCATAAGCTCGGAGCCACAGCCGCATTGAGGCAAGCTGGACCATGGCGAGGAAGTTGGTGGCGA
>NZ_CAKTFO010000009.1 GCF_934560975.1 uncultured Sphingomonas sp.
CGCGATCGCCGCCTTGCTGGTGGCCCAGCCCGGCCTGCCCGAAGCGCCCCTGCTCGCCCGCCTCGCCAGCGCCAAGGGCATGGTCGGCCTGCCATCGCTGCCGGTCGAGCGGCGGCTGGTGCGCCTGGGCGGCCCAAGCAAGCGTCCGCCGACCCGCGCCACGCCCGCCGATGCCGGCCTCGAACGCACCGCCCGCCCGCTGCTGCGCGACGGCACCCCCGCCGCCGCCGAACCCTTGATCGAGGCCGCCGCCACCGCGCTCTCGCCCGAGGGATTGACCGAGTGGCGTCACCGTCTCGCCTGGGCTTATTACCAGGCCGGTGACGATGCCTCGGCGCGCCGGGTCGCGACCGTGGCGCAGTTCGGCGCGGGCGACTGGTCGGTCGACGCGGCGTGGGTCAACGGCCTCGCCGCCTATCGCTCCGGTGCCTATGCCGATGCGGTGACGGCCTTTACCCGGGTCGCCTCCAACGCCGGCGACAGCGAGACCGCCGCCGCCGGCCGCTTCTGGGCGGGCCGCAGCTACACCGCCTTGGGCGATGCCGCCCACGCCAGCCTCCAGCTGCAGACCGCCGCCGCACGCAGCGAGACCTTCTACGGCCTGCTCGCCTCGGCCGCCCTGGGCCGCCCGTGGGTGCTGGATGCGCCGCAGATGGATCAGATGGCGGTGGCGCTTCGCCGTCCCGGACTGCGTGCCGCCGCCGCGCTGGCGGAAATCGGCGAAAGCGACGCCGCCGATGCGCTGATCCGGCGCCAGGCACGGATCGGCGTGCCGGCCGAACATGGCGCCCTGATTGCCTTGGCCGCCGCGCTGCGCCTGCCCGACACTCAGGTGTGGCTGACCCAGAATGCGCCCGCCGGCACGCGCCTCACCCTGGCGGCGCGTTATCCCCTGCCCGACTGGAGCCCGCGCGGTGGCTGGCGGGTGGATCGGGCGCTGATGCTCGCCCACGCCTTGCAGGAATCGGAGTTCCGCACCGGCGCGATCAGCCCGGCCGGTGCGCGCGGCCTGATGCAGCTGATGCCCGCCACCGCGCAACTGGTCGCGCGCCATCGCGGCGATGCGCCCCAGACCATCCAGCAACTGGCCGATCCCGCGCTCAACTTCGAATATGGCCAATCCTATCTGGAGGAGCTGGCCGGCAGCGGCACCACCGGCGGATTGCTGCCAAAGGTGATCGCCGCCTACAATGCCGGCCCCAATGCCGTGGCCCGCTGGGGCCTGTTCCCCGCCGCCGCCAACGATCCCCTGCTGTTCATCGAGTCCATTCCTTATGCGGAAACACGCGGCTATGTCGCGATCGTGCTGCGCAATTACTGGATCTACCAGCATCGCATCGGCGTGCCGGCGACCAGCCTCGCCGCCATCGTCCAGGGCAAGTGGCCGCTTTTTCCCCGCCAATCTCAGGCAGTGGCGCAGCAGCTGGCGCAACAGGTCGCCCAGCCGGCCGTGCCGGTCGCCGCGCCAGGCCTGAACTGACCCATGGCGATCGATCACAATGCGGTGTTCCTGCCGGTCCGCATCGCCGTCCTGACCGTTTCCGACACCCGCACGCTTGCGGAGGACCGGTCCGGCGACGCACTGGTCGAGCGGCTGGCCACCGCCGGTCACATCCTCGCCGCCCGCCACATACTGCGCGACGACATTGACGGCATCGTCGCCCAGCTTCACCGCTGGATCGACGATCCACAGGTGGATTGCATCATCACCACCGGCGGCACCGGCGTGACCGGCCGCGACATCACACCCGAAGCCTTTGCCCGCGTCCGAGACAAGGAGATTGAGGGCTTCGGCGAACTGTTCCGCTGGCTCAGCTTCCAGACGATCGGCACCTCCACCATCCAGTCCCGCGCCACCGCCGCCGTGGCGCGCGGCACCTACCTGTTCGCGCTCCCCGGCTCCACCGGCGCGGTGAAGGACGGGTGGGACGGCATCCTCTCTACCCAGCTCGACAGCCGCCACCGCCCCTGCAACTTCGTCGAACTGATGCCGCGCCTCCAGGAACGCTGATCGCCCGGCACCCGCCCGAGAGCGACCTTCCTCAGCAACACGGCCCCTCGCTTGAGGGAAAACCTCTCCCTCTCCCCGCAAGGAGAGGGTCGGGGTGATGGGGGAACCCACGCCGCGACTTGCACCCACCGGCAAGCACGCCAGCCCTCAAAATCCCGCCGCCGTATTCCGCCGATCCGTCCCGGCCCCCGCTCCGCCGTATCATCACCACCAAGACGCCGCTCGGGCCACCACATTCGCCACCGCCAGCGCAGCAAACACCCCTCATGCCTCCAGCAGCGCATAGGGAATATCCACCTTGTTCCACCGCGCCCCGTGGCAGCGTTTCGCCTGATCCACGGCGGAGGCGATGAACCCGTCCCATTGCGTCGGATGGATCGTCTGGCATCCCAGGCTTGAGGTCGCATTGGCCGAACCGCGGTGGATGTTGATCCCGAACATGCCCGTATGCGGATAATCCGGGTTGCCGTCGCGCATCACCGTCAGTGGCCCGCCGCGCTGGCAGAGCGCCAGATATTTGCCGTTGTGCAGGTCGAGCCGATGCACCCGGTGCAGCCCGGGCTGCAGCCGCGCCATGCCCCGCCCCTTGACCGCGAAGCCCGTGCCCACCCGCCGTCCAGACGGGTCGGTATTGCCGTTATATGCCCCGAAGAAGCCGTGGCTGACCAGGAATATCGCGTCGTCATAGATCCCCCGGTCATTCGCCCCCGGCGCACCCATGCTGGCCTTGTAGTAACCGCGCATCCCCACCGCGAACAACGGGTCGCTGTCTGCCGACAGGCCCAGCGGCTCCAGCCGTGTCATCAGCGCCGAATAGCTCAGGCGCGGCCGCATGTTCGGCACGATCTTCGACATGGCTGTTCCCCCACCACCGTTCGCGACCCGGTCCGTTTAGCGGAGCGAAGCGGGAATGTCAAGTTTTGTTCCTTGTATGTTCCGATCGTGCTGCTACCCTGCCAGGCATGACTCGGCCTCATCACGGACGCGGCGCGACGCTCAACGCCACTTCGACGCGCTTCAACCTGCGCCCGCGCGAGGCGGACGGCGATTGGCTGGACGATCGCGATGTGGTGGATGGCGCCCCGCCGCCGCTCCGTACTGCGGTAACGGTCGAACGCCCCCGCACCATCCTCACCCGCAACGCCTCGCCCGACGTGCCGTTCGACCGCTCGGTCAATCCCTATCGCGGCTGCGAGCATGGCTGCATCTACTGCTTCGCGCGGCCGACCCACGCCTATCACGATCTCTCGCCCGGCCTGGATTTCGAGACGCGCTTGTTCGCCAAGCCCGATGCGCCCGGGCTGCTGCGCGCGGAACTCGCCGCCCGCGATTATGCGCCCAAACCGATCGCCTTCGGCACCAACACCGATCCCTATCAGCCGATCGAGGGCGAGTGGCGCATCACCCGCGCCTGCCTGGAGCTGCTGGTCGAATGCAGCCACCCCTTCACCATCACCACCAAGTCCGACCGGGTGGTGCGCGACATCGACCTGATCGCCCCGATGGCGGCGCGCGGGCTGGCCGCCGTGGTCCTGTCCGTCCCCACCATCGATCCGGCGACCGCCCGCACGCTGGAGCCGCGCTGTCCCCATCCGCGCAAGCGCCTCGCCGCCGTGCGGGTATTGAGCGACGCCGGCGTGGCGGTGTTCGTCAGCATCGCGCCGGTCGTGCCGCAGATCACCGACCATGAGCTGGAACATATCCTGGAGGCGGCGCGCGATGCCGGTGCGCGCGGTGCCTTTTTCCTTCCCGTCCGCCTGCCGCACGAGGTCGCGCCCCTGTTCCGCGCCTGGCTGGACACGCACCATCCCGATCGCGCGGCCAAGGTGATGGCGACGATCCGGTCCATTCGCGGCGGAAAGGACAATGATCCGGATTTCTTCTCGCGGATGAAGGGGCAAGGGCCCTGGGCCGACCTGCTCCGCACCCGCTTCGCCGTCGCCTGCCGCAAGCTCGGCCTCAACCGCGAGCGCCTGACCCTGCGTACCGACCTGTTCCAGCCGCCGCAGGGCGACCAGCTGCGGCTATTCTGATGCTGATGCGGTCCGTATCGTCAGGCAAGCGCCCGCCGCGGGCTCACCCCACCAGCGCAAGGCGCGGCGGGTCGAGCGGCTCCAGCGCCACCGCCGCCACGCCCGGCACGCGCTCGATCGCCTCCACCATCTCGCCGTCGAGCCGGAAGTCCCGCCCGACCCGCAACGTCGCGGTCGCCAGGCCCGCCGGCACGATCAGGCGCACCTCGCCCCGGCCCGCGCCGCGCGCGCCCTCCAGCGTCGCGGCCAGCGCCGCCAACGCCGCCTCGTCCGCCAGCGTGATCTCCATCCTGAGGCGGGTATTCACCGTCATCCCGTCGAGCGGCTTGGCCGCGCGCACGGTGATGCGCGGCGTTTCCTCGCCCGGGCGCTTGTCCACCTCGACCGACAGCAGCATGCAGTCGCCGGTGCGGGCGGCCTGCTCCATCGCTTCCGACGCTTCGTCGTCGAAGCTCGACGCCATGAACTGCCCCGACGCATCCGAACAGGTGGCGAGCAGGTAGCGATTGCCCCGCGCCGACGTGCGCCAGCGCGCCTCCTCCACCAGAGCCGCCATCCGCATCGTCGCGCGCGGCAGCGGGCGACCGCGTTCGTCCCGCTCGGGTTCGCCGGACGGCGCCGCCATCTGGCTCAGTTGTTCCAACGTGCGCACGCCCTCCCCCTGTGCGAGGTGGCGATAGCGGTCGGTGGGATGCGCCGAGAAGTAGAAGCCGAACGCCTCCTTCTCCTGCGTCATCCGCTCCGCCACCGACCAGCGGGCGTCGCGCGGCAGCCGGATCGGGGCCGCGCCGCCGCCCGTCGCCTCCCCGAACAGCCCGCCCTGCCCGCTGGTGCGTGCGTCATGCGCGCTGGCGGCATGGGCCAGGATCGTCTCCGCCGCCGCGAACACCGCCGCCCGTTCGGGCGAGAGCGTGTCGAACGCCCCGCCCGACGCCAGGCTTTCCAGCTGACGGCGGTTGATCAGGCGCGGGTCGATCCGGTCGGCCAGGTCGTCCAGGCTTTTGAACGCGCCGGCGCGGGTTCGCTCCTCGACCAGCAATTCCATCGCCTTCTCGCCCACGCCCTTCAGCGCGCCGAGGGCGTAGCGCACGCCGCCATCCTCGACCGCGAATTCAGCGACCGATCGGTTGATGTCGGGCGACAGCAGGGTCACACCTGACCGCCGCATGTCATCCGCCCAGATGCACAGCTTGTCCGTCAGGCTGATGTCGTAACACATGGAGGCGGCAAAGAATTCGGGCTTGTGATGCGCCTTCAGCCACGCCGTCTGGTAGGCCAGCAAGGCATAAGCCGCCGCGTGGCTCTTGTTGAAGCCATAGCCCGCGAACTTGTCGATCAAGTCGAACAGTTCGTTCGCCTTCTCGGCAAGAATGTCCTGCTTGGCGCAGCCTTCCACGAAGCGCAGGCGCTGCGCGTCCATCTCCGCCTTGATCTTCTTGCCCATCGCGCGGCGCAACAGGTCGGCCTCGCCCAGCGAATAGCCGGCCAGGATCTGCGCGGCCTGCATCACCTGTTCCTGATAGACGAAGATGCCGCAGGTTTCGGACAGGATCCCTTCCAGCAAAGGATGAGGATATTCGATGCCGACCCGGCCGTTCTTGCGGTCGCCGAACAGCGGGATGTTGTCCATCGGCCCCGGCCGGTAGAGCGACACCAGCGCGATGATGTCCCCGAAATTGGTCGGGCGTACCGCCGACAGGGTGCGCCGCATCCCTTCGGATTCCAGCTGGAACACGCCGACCGTGTCGCCCTTCTGGAGCAACTGGTACACCGCCGGATCGTCGAGGACCAGCGCGCCGAGGTCGACCTCCACGCCGCGCTGCCCCAGGAACTGCGCCGCCTTTTGCAGCACCGACAGGGTCTTGAGGCCGAGGAAGTCGAACTTCACCAGCCCCGCGCCCTCGACATATTTCATGTCGAACTGGGTGACGGGGAAGTCCGAACGCGGATCGCGATACAGCGGGACGAGCTGGTCGAGCGGCCGATCGCCGATCACCACGCCGGCCGCATGGGTGGAGCTGTGGCGCGGCAGGCCCTCCAGCTTCATGGCCAAGTCGAACAGGCGCTTGACCTGCTTGTCGGTCTTCACCTCGCCGGCAAGCTCGCTGACGCCGTTGATCGCGCGATCCAGCGTCCACGGATCGGTCGGGTGGTTGGGCACCAGCTTGGCCAGCCGGTCGACATGGCCATAGCTCATCTGCAGCACGCGGCCCGTATCCTTCAGCACGGCCCGCGCCTTCAGCCGCCCGAAGGTGATGATCTGCGCCACATGGTCCGCGCCATATTTCTGCTGGACGTAGCTGATCACCTCGCCACGCCGGGTTTCGCAGAAATCGATGTCGAAGTCGGGCATCGACACGCGTTCCGGATTGAGGAAGCGTTCAAACAGCAGGCCCAGCTGCAATGGGTCGAGATCGGTGATGGTCAGCGCCCACGCCACCGCCGAACCCGCGCCAGAACCGCGGCCCGGCCCCACCGGAATGTCATGATCCTTGGCCCATTTGATGAAGTCGGCCACGATCAGGAAGTAACCGGGGAAGCCCATCTGGACGATCACGTCCAGCTCGAACGTCAGCCGCTCGCGATAGGGCCCGCGCCCGCTTTCCGGCATCTCCAGCTTGTCGAGCCGCGCCTCCAGCCCCGCCGCCGCGTCGCGCCGCAGCATCGCCGCCTCGCCCTCGCGGTCGCCGGCCAGGCTGGGCAGGATCGGCTTGCGGCTCGGGGCCGCCACCGCACAGCGTTGCGCCACCACCAGGGTGTTGGCCATCGCCTCGGGCAGGTCCGCGAACAGTTCGCCCATCACTTCGGCCGGCTTGATCCACGCCTCGCACGAGGACCGCACCCGCTCCTCCACCTCCAGGTAGGAGGAGCTGGCGATGCACAGCATGACGTCGTGCGCGGGATGGAAATCGGGTTCGGCGAAGCAGGCCGGGTTGGTCGCCACCAGCGGCAGGTCACGCGCATAGGCGAGGTCGATCAGCGCGTCCTCGGCCGCTTCCTCCACCGCCTCGCCCCGCCGCGCGAGTTCAATGTAGAGCCGGCCAGGAAACAGCGCCTCCAGCCGGTCCAGATAGCGTTCGGCCGCTTCCCGCTGCTCCTCCGCCAGCAGCCGGGCGAGCGCGCCCTCGCCCGCCCCGGTCAGTGCGATCAGCCCGTCCGATCGCTTTGCCAGCGCATCGAGCAGCACATGCGCGTCTTCGTGCGCCGGTCGGTCGAGATGCGCCGCCGACACCAGGGCGCAAAGATTGTCATAGCCCCGCTCGTCCTGGGCATAGAGCGGCAGCCAGTCGATCTGCGGCCCGCCGCGCCCGTCGCTGCCCCCCGGGCGCGCCACGCCCAGCAGCGCGCCGATCACCGGCTGCACGCCCGCTTTCTTGGCGGCTTCGCTGAACGCCATCGCCCCGTACAGGCCGTTGCGGTCGGCGATGGCGGCGGCGGGAAAGCCGAGCTTCCGGGCCTGCGCCGCGATCGCCTTGGGATCGATCGCGCCTTCCAGCATGGTGAAGGCCGACAGGATGCGAAGCGGCACGAAAGGCTGGACCATAACCCTATCTATGCGCGCCTACCCCGCCCCGAAAGGGCGGACCGCCAAGCTATCCACAGATATTGCGCCTCAGCCCGCCACCGGGAAGCAGGAGGTGGAGACAAGCGTGCTCGGCATCGCCGATTGCGGCAGCAGGGTCATCGAACCCCGGCCATAGGGCACGGTGATCGTGGCGCGCATCATGCCCGCCAGATTGCCGCACCTCGCTCTGTCGGTGTCGGTCGTCAGCGCCAAGTCGACATTGGCCGTGGTGATCGCGATCTGCGGGCGCGTATTGCCGAGGGCGACGGCATAGCTTTTCGCCGTATCGATACTCGTGCAGCCGCTGGCCTTGATCGCCGCGCAACGGGCGACGTCGGCGGCCAGCCCGTTCACCTCCTGCTTGACGAACATCACCCGCGCGCCGTCGAGGATCAGGAACAGGAACATCAAAAAGACCGGGCAGACGAAGGCGAACTCCGTCACCGTGCTGCCTCGTTCGTCCCGGATCAGCGGCCCGGTCATTGCAGGCGCACCACCACCGTCTGGGTCATGGTGGTCCCGCCCAGCCATTTGTTGGGCACGACCACGGCCGCATAAGGGCGCGTCGCGACGATCCTCAGGTAATAGCCCGCATTGCCTCCGCTCGCGCATGTCGCGCCGTTCTTGTAGGTCGTCGTCAGGATCAAGCCGCTGGTCGCGTCGATGCAGCGGTACGATGTGTCGGTGCGGTCACTGATTCCCTGGCACGTTGCGTTGTTGCAGGTGACGGTCGGGGTGGTGGTCAGTCCGGCGGTTGCCCTCACGAAATTGGCGATGTCGGCCGGCACCGGCGCATTGCGGGTGTTGAACGCAAGGATCGCACCCTGCTCCACCGCCTGGCCGAGCCGCAAGTTCTGCTGCACGTAGACGGCGAAATCCAGCGCGACGATGACGACGCTGAAGAAGAACAGCGACAGCATGGCGAACTCGATTGCCGCCGCGCCGCGTTCGTTGCGCCGGAACCGGCGGATGAACCCGTGCTTCATCATCGCACCAGGGCGATGACCGCACTGCCGCCACCCGCCGCCGCGGAGCCGGACGCGTTGTTGGTCGCCAGATTGGTGCAGGTGGAGGCGGCGGTCGTGCCGCCACTCAGCGTCAACACATTGACGATGAAGCTCAGGCACTGCCCCCCGCCGCCCATCGACGCACCCCCGCCCAGGGTCAGGCTGGCATTCGGCATGTAGAAGGCGCCCGACACGGTTGCCGTGGCCCCGCCCGACAGCGCCGAGGCGGCGCTGCTCTGGCTGGCGAAGACGATGTTGGTCAGGCCACCGCCAGCGTTGCTTGTCGGCGCGGCCACGCTCAACCCCGCACCGCCGCTCAGGTTCAGCGTGTCCTTCAGCACGAACGTGACGTCAGTGCCCCTCATCGTGCCCGACGTCCGGTTCGTCAGCGATCCGTTGATGACGTACAGCCCCGTGCCGAAATTGACCGATCCGGTCGCGACCAGATCACCGTTGATGTAGTGGGTGGCCGCGTCCCCAAGGGTCAACGTGCCGCTGCTGTTGATGCGGATATTGCCGTTGGCGCTGAACGGGCCGTCGCCGAAGGTCAGGGACGTTCCGCCCGCCACGATGGAATTGCAGTTCGCATTGGGCATGCTCCCGCACCCGGCATTGCCGATGCGGATATCGGCATTCCCGATCGACACCTCCGACCCACCATCGGTCTGCAGGGCACCCTGCGAGCTGAAATAGCCGCCACCGGCCGTGATGAAGGTCCCCGATCCGACTTTCAGGCCCAGACCAGTGGCGGGATCGCGACCAAGCAAGACGTTGCCGGGGCCCCACTGGAACGTGGTATATGTGATCGACATGCCCTCGGCGACGACGAGGTTCCCGCCATCCGCTGTCACGTCACCTTGCGTGGTGAGCGACCCGATGACGTACAAGGTAACCACCCCGATATCGATCGACGGGCTGAGCACAATATCGCCACCAAAGGTATACGATCCCCGACGCAGGATGACCGGCGTGCTCCCTGCCGAGAAATCCTGTCTTATCAGGCATGTGCAATTACCGAAATCAACACCGCCCCCAAGTTTGATCGTTCCGCTTATGGTGACTGTTGAGGAACCGTCGAATACGAGCTTGCGGTCATTAGCAATGGTCAGGTTTCGGATCGCATACGGATCAGAACCCTTATTGGGAGCCGCCGTGTAGACATTGCCCCTGAGCGTCACACCCGCCGGCAAGGGCGAGCCGTTTGTAAGATTCCAGTCGTTCCCGGTATCCATGGAGTAATTGACCGGGATCACGTACGGAGCCGTGAACTGCCCCAGCTTGGCGAACGCCGCATCCATATTGGCATTGTCCGCCAGCGGATCGGTCGTCTTGGCGCCCTGGCTGGTCTGGACGTTGCCGGCCTTGGGGCTGGTGGTGATCCAGCTGGACTGGCCCTTCAGGTCCTTGCCGATGACGACCTGCGCCGCAGTGACGGTCGTGCCCCCGGATTCGAGCGACATGCCGGCATTGGTGCCGATCGAACATCCGCCCGACGTGCTCAGCTTCGCGCCGCCTGACAGGATGATCCCATATGGCACATTGTTGGACAAGGTCCCCACGCAGGCCGACCCCACATCCTTGGCCAGCGATGCTGTGGCCTGGTTCTGCAGCGGGATGGCAAGCTGCGTCGTCATCATCTTCGCCATAACCAGCGGCATGGTGGTGTTGATCGTCACCACCACCTGCGACTGGTCGGACGACAAAGCGGCGGTGGTGGATGCGCGCGGCAGTCCGTTGGCGATCGCCACATCCTGCGCGGTGGCGGTAATGACATTGGCGGTGGGGTTGTTCTTGTAGGCCATCGCCGCCGCGAGCGCCGCGATATCCGCCACGCGCTGGTTCTGCACCTTGATGCTGTAGGCGTTACCCGCCTCGACCGCCAAAGCGGACATGCCGAATGCCGACAGCAGGGAGAACGCCCCCATGATGGCGATCGAGCCGTTTTCCGCGGCGAACAGGCGCTTCAGCCATTGCATGACCCTGATTGTCTCCGATCAGGGTAAATAATCCTTCAATTCGGATCAGTAACAATTTGTGTCGTCAAGTTTCCCTTCGTGCAACCGCACGACTCGATCCATCCGTGCCGCCAGACGTTCATTGTGCGTCGCCACCAACGCCGCCGCGCCCTGCCCCCGCACCAAGTCCAGGAAGGCGTCGAGCACGCGTTCGGAGGTCGCCTCGTCCAGATTGCCGGTAGGTTCGTCCGCCAGCACCAGGGCCGGACGGTTCGCCAGTGCGCGCGCGACCGCCACACGCTGCTGCTCGCCGCCCGACAGCTGCGCCGGGCGATGGTCCAACCGATGGTCAAGGCCCAGTGCGGTCAGCAGGGTCCGTGCGCGCTGCTCCGCCTCGGCCGGATCGCGGCCCCGGATCAACTGCGGCAGGGTCACATTCTCCTCCGCCGTGAAGTCGGGCAGCAGGTGGTGGAACTGGTAGACGAAGCCCAGCGCCTCGCGCCGCAACCGGGTGCGGCCATTGTCGTCCAGCCGCGCCGCTTCCTCGCCCGCGATGCGGATGCGCCCCTCGAACCCGCCTTCCAGCAGGCCGACCGCCTGGAGCAAGGTGGACTTGCCCGACCCGGACGGCCCCAGCAGCGCCACGATCTCGCCCGGCTGCACCGCCAGGTCGATGCCGCGCAGGACATGGATGGTGCGCCCGCCCTGCGTGAAGGACCGCGCCAGCCCCGCGACACCCAGCACCTCACTCATAACGCAGCACCTGCACCGGATCGGTCTTCGCCGCCCGCAGCGCGGGATAGAGGGTGAACAGAAAAGCCAGCACCAACGTCATGACGATGATCAGGGTAATCTCGAACGGATCGGTGCGCGACGGCAACTCCGACAGGAAGCGGATGGAGGGATCCCACAAATTCTGTCCCGTGATCCGCTGGATCAGGTTCACGATCGGCTGGCGGAAGAACAGGAAGATCATGCCCAACAGCAGCCCGCCCGCCGTGCCCAGCACCCCGATCGACAGGCCGATCGCCACGAAGATGCGCAGCAGCGCCGATCGGGTCGCGCCCATCGTTCGCAGGATCGCGATGTCGCGGGTCTTGGCGCGGACCAGCATGATCAGCGACGACAGGATGTTGAACGCCGCCACCACCACGATGATCGACAGGATGATGAACATCATCACCCGCTCGATCTCCACCGTCTGGAACAAGGACGCGTTCATCTCGCGCCAGTCGCTCAGGCGACCGACCGAGGTCACCTGTTGGCGCAGCGAGCGGAGGATGCGGTCGACATGGTCGGCATCCACCGTCTGGATCTTGATGGTGCCGACATCGTCGCCCATCATCAGCAGGGTCTGCGCATCCGCCATCGGCATGGCGACCATGGTGTTGTCATAATCGTAGACGCCGGTTTCGAACACGGCCGCGACCCGATAGGCGACGATGCGCGGCACGGTGCCGAACGGGGTGGATTGCCCGGCCGGGTTGAGCAGGCTGATCTCGCCCCCGATGCCGACCCCCAGCGCCTCCGCCAGCCGCGCGCCGATGGCGACATTGCTGGATCCCGGCGTCACCTCCCCGATATTGCCCGCGACGAGATTGCCGGCAATCTCCGGACCACGGATCGACGCCATGGTCATGCCGCGCAGCACCACGCCCTCGACGCGGCCCCGGGTCGATCCCATCAGCGGCTGTTCGATCAAGGGCGTGACCTGGGTCACGCCCGGCGTCGCGCGGGCCAGCGCCTCGATCCGGCGCCAGTCGTGCAGCCGCCCGTCATAGCCCTGCACCACGGCATGGCCGTTCAGGCTGGTGATCTTGTCGAACAGCTCCGCGCGGAAGCCGTTCATCACGCTGGTCACGATCACCAGAGCCGCGACGCCCAGCATCACGCCGAGCAGCGAGAAGCCGGCCACCACGGCGATGATCCCCTCCCCCTTACCGGGCCAGAGGTAGCGCCGCGCCACCGTCCGTTCGTAGCGGGTCAGCATAGCCGATCCCGCACCCCGGCGCGGGGCGCGCATGGGATCACTTGGCGGACACCTTTGCCAGCGCGTCGGCCGGCGCAAGCTCCTCGCGCTCGCCGGTCGCGCGACGCTTCAGCTCGACCACGCCCTTTTCCAGCCCCTTGGGCCCGATCACGATCTGCCACGGCAGGCCGATCAGGTCCATGGTCGCGAACTTGGCGCCGCCGCGTTCGTCGCGATCGTCGTACAGCACCTCGACGCCCGCCGCCTGCAACTCCTTATAAAGCGCGTCCGCCGCCGCCGTGCAGGCCGCGTCGTCGGCGCGCATGTTGATCAGGCCGACCGCATAAGGCGCAACCGCGTCCGGCCAGACGATGCCCTTGTCGTCATGGCTCGCCTCGATGATCGCGCCCATCAGGCGGCTTACCCCGATGCCGTAGCTGCCCATGTGCGGCACCACCTCACCACCATCCTGCCCCTGGATCTTGAGGCCCATGGGTGCCGAATATTTGGTGCCGAAGTAGAAGATGTGCCCCACCTCGACCCCGCGCGACTGGCGCAGCTGGTCTCCGGCATCGGCCTCCCGCGCTTCGTCGCGCTTTTCGTCGGTGGCGGCATAATCGGCGGTGTAACCCGACACGATGCCCTGCAGGCCGGCCACATCGTCGAAATCGACGGTCGACAGCTCGGCCGGCTTCTCCCAACTGGAATGGTAGAAGACGTCGCTCTCGCCGGTAGGGGCGAGCACGATGAATTCATGGCTGAGGTCGCCGCCGATCGGGCCGGTATCCGCCTGCATCGGGATGGCGCGCAGCCCCATCCGCGCGAAGGTGTTGAGATAGGCCACGAACATCCGGTTGTAGCTGTGGCGCGCGCCGGCTTCGTTCAGGTCGAACGAATAGGCATCCTTCATCAGGAACTCGCGCCCCCGCATCACGCCGAAGCGCGGCCGCACCTCGTCCCGGAACTTCCACTGGATGTGGTAGAGCGTGCGCGGCAGATCGCGATAGGAGCGCGCGGCGTCGCGGAAAATGGCGGTGACCATCTCCTCGTTGGTCGGGCCGTACAGCATCTCGCGCTCATGCCGGTCGGTGATGCGCAGCATTTCCGGGCCATAAGCGTCGTAACGACCGGACTGGCGCCACAGGTCGGCCGCCTGCAAGGTCGGCATCAGCAGTTCGACCGCGCCGGACCGGTCCTGCTCCTCGCGCACGATCCGCTCGATCTTGCGCAGCACGCGCAGGCCGAGCGGCAGCCAGGCATAGATGCCGGCCGCCTGCTGGCGGACCAGGCCCGCACGCAGCATCAGCTTGTGGCTGACGATCTGGGCGTCGGCCGGCGATTCCTTCATCACGGGCAGGAAGTAGCGGGAAAGGCGCATATTGCTCCGGGTCTTTCTGTCTGGCGTGCTGCTTAGGCCCTGTCCCGCTCCGGGGCAACGCGGCCACGCAACGGCCGGCATCCCCCCTGTCCAGGCAGGGAGCGGGCCGCGTGCGGGTGGCCTCAATCCTCGGCGGCTTTGGCTTTCGTCGCCTTGGCCTTGGTCGGCTTGGCCGCCGTACTCTTGGCCGCCGCCGGTTTCGCGGCCGCCTTGCGCGCGGGCTTCTTCTTGCCCTTGGCCGGCCCCTTGGCGGCGCGCTCCTCCAGCAGCACCAGCGCCTGCTCCACCGTCAGGCCCGCCGGATCGGTGCCCTTGGGCAGGGTGGCGTTGGTTTCGCCATCGGTGACATAGGGGCCGAACCGCCCCTCCATCACCTTCACCGGCTTGCCCGTGACCGGGCTGTCAGCGAATTGCTGGAGCGGCTCGCGCGACGCGGCGCGGGCGCGGGCACCGCCATTGGCCGCATCCGCCAGCTTGGCGACGGCGGCGTTCATGCCGGTCTCGAACACCTCGGCGGTGGAAGTCAGCCGCGCATATTTGCCGTCATGCGCCAGATAGGGGCCGTAGCGCCCGATCGAGGCCGTGATCGGCTTGCCCGATTCCGGATGTGCGCCGACTTCACGCGGCAAGGACAACAGCTTCACAGCCCAGTCCAGATCCAGTTCGCCCACGTCCTTGGGGATGGAGGCGCGCTTCGCGTCCTTGCCGTCGCCCAGCTGGACATAGGCGCCGAACCGGCCGGAGCGGCGCGTGATCGCCTCGCCGGTCGCGGGATCGGTGCCGAGTTCGGCCGGACCCGCATCGGCCTCGGTCGCCTCACCGCCCTGCGCGAAGCGGCGGGTGAACTTGCATTCGGGATAGTTGGAGCAGGCGACGAATGCGCCGAACCGGCCGCCGCGCAGCGCCAGCTTGCCCTCTCCGCAGTTCGGGCATTGCCGGGGATCGGAGCCGTCGCCCTTGTCCGGGAACAGATAGGGCGCCAGGAATTCATCCAACGCCGCCGTCACCTCCGACGGCTTCTGCTCCATGACCTCGGCCGTCTTGGGCTTGAAGTCGCGCCAGAACGCCTCCAGCACCTTCTGCCAGTCGGCGCGGCCGCCGGACACGTCGTCAAGCTCCTCCTCCAGCCCGGCGGTGAAATCGTAGGAGACATAGCGGTCGAAGAACCGCTCCAGGAAGCTGGTCAGCAGCCGCCCGCTCTCCTGCGGCAGGAAGCGGTTCTTTTCCAGGACCACATAATCGCGGTCCTTCAGCGTCTGCAAGGTCGCGGCATAGGTGGAGGGGCGCCCGATGCCGAGCTCCTCCATCTTCTTGACCAGCGACGCTTCGGAATAACGCGGCGGCGGCTGGGTGAAATGCTGCTCGGCGGCGACGCTCTTCCTGGCGGGGGCATCGCCCTCGCCCATCCGCGGCAGGCGACGTGAATCCTCATCCTCGCCCGCGTCGCCCTGCTTGCCGGAGCCGCCGACGGAGACGTCGTCGCGCCCCTCCTCGTACAAAGCGAGATAGCCGGGGAACAGCACCACCTGACCGGTGGCGCGCAGCACATGCTGGCCGGTGCCGTCGGACAGTTCCACGGTGGTCCGTTCCAGCCGCGCCGACGCCATCTGGCTGGCCAGCGCGCGCTTCCACACCAGTTCGTACAAGCGGGCATGGTCGCCCGATCCGGCGCGATCGCGCGAGAATTCGGTCGGACGGATCGCCTCGTGCGCTTCCTGCGCATTCTTGGCCTTGGCGGTGTACTGACGCGGCTGATCGGGCACGTAGCCGCCGTCATACCGCTCCACCACCGCTGCCCGCGCGGCGGAGATGGCGCTGGGGTCCATCTGCACGCCGTCGGTGCGCATATAGGTGATCGCGCCCTGCTCGTAGAGGTCCTGCGCCACCCGCATCGTATGGCTGGCGGAGAAGCCGAGCTTGCGCGCCGCCTCCTGCTGCAGGGTGGAGGTGGTGAACGGCGGCGGCGGGTTGCGGGTGAGCGGCTTGGTCTCGACGCTCACGACCGAGAAGCGGCCCGCCTCCACGTCCGCCTTGGCGGCGGCGGCATCCGCGCCATTGCCGATCGACAGCCGGTCGAGCTTCTGCCCCTTCCAGCGCACCAGACGGGCGGCGAACGGCACGCCGTCCTGCTCCATCGCGGCCGAAACCGACCAATATTCCTGTGCACGGAACTGCTCGATCTCGCGCTCGCGGTCGACGATCAGGCGCAGCGCCACCGACTGCACGCGCCCGGCCGACTTGGCGCCCGGCAGCTTGCGCCACAACACCGGCGAGAGGGTGAAGCCGACCAGGTAATCCAGCGCGCGGCGCGCCCGATAGGCGTCGATCAGATCCTCGTCCAGCTCACGCGGATTGGCCATCGCGTCCAGCACGGCGGGCTTGGTGATGGCGTTGAAGGTGACGCGGCGCACATCCTTGGGCAGGACCTTGCGCTTCCTCAGCACCTCCTGAACGTGCCAGCTGATCGCCTCACCCTCGCGATCCGGATCGGTCGCCAGGATCAGCGAATCGGCACCCTTCGCCTCGTCGGCGATGGCCTTCAGCTGCTTGGCCTTGTCCGCATAGGGCTCCCACTCCATCGCGAAGCCATCGTCCGGGTTCACCGATCCGTCCTTGGCCGGCAGATCGCGGACGTGACCATAGGACGCCAGGACGCGGTGACCCGGGCCGAGATACTTCTCGATGGTCTTGGCTTTGGCGGGGGATTCGACGACGACGAGCTTCATAAGGCGGAGATAGGATCCCTTGCGTGTGTGTGCGAGGGTGGCGAGCGAGAGGTCCATTCGTCAAGCCGCCTCGTCTTCACCATCCCGATGCGTCAGGTCAGGCTGACCCGTCCGCCGGCATGACGTTCCAGCCGGCCGGCAAGCTCAAGCTCCAGAAATACCAACTGCACGACCGCCGGCACGAGGCCGGAGAGACGAATCACCTCGTCGGCCGGAGCCGGGGATGGGCCGAGCAGCCCGGTCACCAACCGGCGATCGGCATCGCTGGCGTCGGCGGCATCGCCGGCCCGATAGCCGGCGGGCGGCGCCGCGACGTGGGCGTGGCCGAACGGCGCCAGGCTGTCGAGCACGTCGGCGGCGGTCTGCACCAGGGTCGCGCCGTCGCGGATCAGCTGGTTGCAGCCCTGGGCGCGCGGGTCGAGCGGCGACCCCGGAACGGCCATCACCTCCCGCCCGCATTCCACCGCCAGCCGCGCGGTGATCAGCGATCCCGATCTCGGCGCGGCCTCCACCACTACCGTGCCCACGCTCAGGCCGGCGATGATGCGGTTGCGATAGGGGAAATGGCGCGCGCGAGGCTCGGTGCCGGGCGGCTGCTCCGCCACCAGCAGGCCGCGCTCCGCCACCGCCTGTTGCAGCCGGTCATTTTCGGGCGGGTAGACGATGTCGATCCCGCCGGCGATAACCGCGATGGTGCCGCCGTCGAGCGACCCGGCATGGGCGGCGGTGTCGATCCCGCGCGCCAGACCCGACACCACGGTGACACCGGCCTGTGCCAGGTCATGCGCCAATGCGCGGGCGAAGCGGATCGCCGCCGCCGATGCGTTGCGCGCGCCGACGATGGCGATGGCGGGACGCTGCGCCAGGGTGGCATCGCCCATCACCATCAATGCGGGCGGCGCGGTGTCGATCTCGGCCAGCAAAGGCGGATAATCCGGCCGGCCCATGAACAGGTAGCGCGCGCCGAGCCGGGCCACCTCCGCCGCTTCCCGCTCGACGTCCGCCGCCGACGCGATCGGGGGCGCAGCCCCGCCGCCGCGCCGGGCGAGACCGGGCAGCGCGTCCAGCGCCGCCTGCGCCGTGCCGAAGCGGCCCAGTAATTGCCGAAAGGTGACCGGCCCGATCTTGTGGGTGCGCAACAGCCGCAGGCGCGCGATCGCGTCCGCGTCCAAGCTCGCCGACGTCACGGAGCGCTGCGAGCGCCGACGCGCGGCTCGGTTCCCTGCAGCAGCCGCTCGATATTCACGCGGTGGCGCCACAGCACAACCAGGGAGAAGGCGAGAAAGGTCAGCGTCAGGTCCGGCCGGAAGAAATAGGCGGCCGCGACCGGGATCGCGATCGCCGCGCTCATCCCCGCCACCGAGGACACCCGTATCGCCGCCAACGCGCCCAGCCACACCACCAGGGCGACCAACCCGGTCGGCCAGTGCAGCGCCAACGCGATGCCGAGCAACGTCGCCACGCCCTTGCCGCCGCGAAAGCGCAGCCAGATCGGGAAAACATGGCCGAAGAATGCCCCGATAGCGGCCAGCACCCCACCCGATGGCAGGATCGCCGCGCCGATCAGGACAGCGGCCGCGCCCTTGCCGCCATCTAGCAGCAGGGTGAGCGCCGCCAGCCCCTTGCGGCCGGTCCGCAGCACGTTGGTGGCGCCGATATTGCCCGACCCGATCGATCGCGGATCGGCCGCCTGGCCAAAGCGGGTCACGATCACCCCGAACGGTATTGATCCGAGCAAATAGCCGCCGATCATCAGCAGCGCCGGAGTAAGCCATATGTGCAATTCTTATCCCCTCGCCCCCACGGATAAGCGATTGCGACCGGCCTGCCAATTGATCTCGATTGTGCTGCCGATCGCGATCAACTCTGCCCTGACTGCGGACCTCTGAGCTTCGCCGGCATCCCACTCCCTCGCGACCCCGCAGGTTGGTGATGACGCCACGGAGGCAAGGCCGTCTTGCTCGCCCCTCCCCGGAGCCGCGCCGCCAGTGGCATGAGAAAGTCTCGGCCGTATAGCATCAGCCGGCTAGTCCGCGGGTTTGTGACGACGCCGATGGTGCGCGCCATCATCCGCCTCCGCCCCGGATCTGCGCCACCATCGGCTACTGACCCTGCCGCGAGTAGCTCGCCGCCGCCTGCAAGCCAGATGCGGCGCCTATTCGCGGTTCGGTTCCAGCCGGGACGAAGGCCGCACTCCCGTTTCATCAGGCTGCGAGTTGCCGAGGCCATGGGGCAATGGCATGCGGCGCATATGTGCCGGGCCGCACTGTCGCGATATCCCGACAATATGATTGTCGGGGAAAGCGGTCCGGCGGAGGCGCGCTTTTCCTGCGGGGACAGTGCGATGCCGCAGACGATCGCCAATGGTCCATACGAAAAGAGGCGGATCCTTTCGGACCCGCCTCTTTCGATCTCAACGTGGTGCTAGCAGGTCAGAGACCGGCATAGGCCTCGTTGCCGATGAAGCCCATCTTGGTGACGTTGGCGCGCTTGGTCACGGCCAGCACCTCATCCACGCGCTCATAGCGGGCCTGCGCGTTGGGGCGCAGGTGAAGCTCGGGGATCGGGTTCATCGTCTGGGTCTGATCGAGATACTGACGCAGCACGGTCAGGTCGATCGGCGAGCCGTTCCAGAGGATCTGGTTGGTCGGCTCGACCCGCACCTCGTTCTTCACCGGCTGGATCGGCGGAGGCGCATTGTTCTGGTTGTTCTGGGGAAGGTCCAGCTTCACCGCGTGCGTCTGCACGGGAATGGTGATGATGAACATGATGAGCAGCACCAGCATGACGTCGATCAGCGGCGTCGTGTTGATGTCCATCATCGGCTCGCCTTCGGCGGAGCCTGCACTCATGGCCATAAGCGTTACTCCTGTTGCCGGCTATCAGATGCGCGGGGCGTGATACTGACCGGGCTCGGGCTGCGAGATGAAGCCGACGCGGGCAAAGCCGGCACGCGCCACGTTCGTCATCGCACCACCCACACAGCGCCACGGCGTGTCGATGTCGCTGCGGATGTGCACTTCCGGCAGTTCCAGGCCGGCGGCGTTCGGGCCACCCTGCTTGTCGATCTCAAGCTTCAGCTTGGAGACCGATCGCTCGACCAGTTCCTCGGCAGTCACGCGGGTCTGGCCCCAGTAAACCTCGCACTCGCCCGCCGGGCTGGCACGGACGGACAGAACCACATTCTCGGGCTTGCTGGTGGTCGGCTCGAACGCGACCTTCGGCAGGCGGACGGGAACGGTCTGGATCACGACCGGCACGGTGATCAGGAAGATGATGAGGAGCACCAGCATGACGTCGACGAGCGGCGTCGTGTTGATGTCCGACATCGGTGAGTCGTTCTCGGCGGGGCCGGCACTCATCGCCATGGAGCGGATATCCTATGTCTGTTCGCGGCGGGTACCATGCGGCACCTGTCGGTGGAAGCGGCGGGCAGGACCACGGCCCTGCCCGCCTTTCCTATTTACGCCTTCGGGTTAACCGCAGCCGAACCCGTCTTCAGCGGCGGGGTCGGAGCCGACTTCACCGCGGCGATCTGCGGGCGAACGGCGCCGTTCGACACCAGGTAGCCGTGCAGGTCGGTCGCGAAGTTGCCGATCTGCTCGGCCACGACCTTGTTGCGGCGGATCAGCCAGTTGTAGCCGAGCACGGCCGGAACGGCCACGGCCAGGCCGAGCGCGGTCATGATCAGAGCCTCACCGACCGGACCGGCGACCGCGTCGATCGACGCCTGGCCAGCCGCACCGATCTTGATCAGCGCGCGATAGATGCCGATCACGGTACCGAACAGACCGATGAACGGCGCGGTCGAACCGACCGTCGCGAGCACGGCCAGACCGTTGCCGAGCTTGGAGTTCACGGCAGCCTGGCTGCGCGACAGCGAGCCGCCGAGCCATTCGTGCTGGTCGATCGGATCGATCAGGCGGGTGTGCTCGTCCTGGGCGCGCAGGCCGTCATCGACGATCTGGCGATAGGCCGAGTTGCGCTCAAGCTTGTTGGCGCCTTCCTTGATGGTCGGCGTACCCCAGAAGCTGGTGCGGACGCGCTTCGCCTGGTTCAGGATCTTCTGCTGCTCGATCAGCTTCGTGAACATGATGTACCAGGACGCGGCCGACATGATCACCAGGATGATGAACACGGTCCACGCAATGGTGCCGCCCTGCTCGAGCGCGGCCAACAAGCCGTAGGGGTTGGAATTTGCCGCGGCGGCGCCGGGAGCTGGAGTCGTCATGGTCAAATAGGTCCTTCCTAGAAGATGTGCGACGCCGGCGCGCTCACCACACGCCGGCGGAAATGGGCATCACTCGTTCGGCAGGCGCCAGCGGAAGCTCAGCGTCTTGTTGCTCCGAAGAGGCCGGCCCGTTGTATCCAAAGCAGCCGAATAGCGCGCACGGCGGGTAATCAAGCGGCAAGCGGCATCGTCAAGATCGCTCGACCCGCTGGACCCGGTCGTCCGGCAATTCTCCACGCGGCCCTGCTCGTTGATCTCGAACGCGATCGTCGAGGTGCCCTGACGCTCTTCGCGCTGGGCCGAAGGCGGATAGTCCGCGTCCGTGATCCAGTCGCCCGGGTTACCCTTGGCCGTCGCAGCCTTGGACGGCTGAGGCGGAGGCGGGGGCGCCGGAGGAGCCGGCGGAGCGGCCGGGGTGATCTGCACCGGCGGCGGCGTGGTCACCGTCGCGATCGGCGGAGTCACCAACACAGGGGTCTGCACGATGGGCGGCGGAGCCACGATGGGCGGCGGCTCAAACTTCTGCTCCGGTGGCGGGGGCGGCGGCTCCTGCTCCGGGGGCGGTGGTTCTTCCGTCACGTCCACGACCTTGAGGTCCTGAGCGGCCTTCTTGATGACGTTGTACGCCAGGCCGGTGATGAAGGCGTATCCGATAAGCGCGTGGAGCAATACCACGAGCCCGATCGATACGACCTTACGCGTGCTCATCGTCGGTTGATCAGCGTAAGCCATTAAGGAACGTTACTCCCTTGTAATCCGATCGGTACGCCGGACGTCCACAATCCAGACGCCCGAAAATCCCGAGATCGCGAAAGGATATTGCGTCCAATTTCGCGATACCTCCTGTTCCTATCGCGACCAACTGACCGACGCAAACGCTTTGTAGGAATGTGCAATCGCTTTATGGTTACCGTGCAAAGAGAGGCGCGGCGTGCAGTGCTTGTGCGAACGCCCCCCATCATGCCACAGGTCGCCCATGCGCCGATCCTTGATCCTCCTCGTTGCCCTGCCCGCCCTTGTGGCTGCCGCCGCAGCCGATCCGCTCGCAGGACTCGTTACCACCTATAGTTACCCAGAAATGGCCGATATGGCCCTGACCGCCCCGCTGGCGGTGGCGGCGGACATCGACCGGGCGATCGCGCTCAAGGGTGCGCAGGCGGAGGGCGTCGGCAGCAACCGCACGCGTTATTACGTGGAGGCCAACACCACCGCCCTGATCAGCGGCAAGGGGGCGGTGCCGCCGCGCATCTCCTATCTGGTCGATCTGCCCAACCCCGAGACCGGTCGCAAGCTGAAGCTGAAGGGTGCGCCGGTGATGCTGCTCGCTGCGCCCGGGACCAGACCGGGCGAGCTTCGCCTGATCGGCCCGCGCGCGCAGGTGCCGCGCACGCCCGAGAACGAGGCGCGGCTGCGCGCCATCCTGAAGGCCGCCGTCGCGCCCGACGCGCCGCCCGCCATCACGGGCATCACCCGCGCCTTCCACGTCCCCGGATCGCTGCCGGGCGAAAGCGAGACGCAGATCTTCCTGCGCACGGCGGACAATCGCCCGATCTCGCTCAACGTCCTGCGCCGCCCGTCTGAACAGCCGCGGTGGGCAGTGGCGCTGACCGAACTGGTCGATGCCAGCGCCGAACCCCCCGCCCGCGAAACCTTGCTGTGGTATCGCCTTGCCTGCGGCCTGCCCCCGATCCTGCCGGAGCGGGCGTTGATGGGCCTTTCCAACGAGGATGCGGAGGCGGCGCGCGCCGATTACAAGGTAGTGCTGGACGGCTTGGGGCCCTGCACGCGCTGACCGCCGGCGATCAGCGCGAGGCCAGGTGAACGAAATCCCGCTTGTAGCTTTCCAGGGTCGCCCCGCCGTCTACAAACAATGTCTGCCCGGTAACCGCCTGGGCGCCGGCGAGATAGGCCACGGCATCCGCGACCTGATCCGGCGACGGCAGGCGGGCGAGCGGCATCGCCCGGGCAAGCCGGTCGATCTGATCGTCCTGATATTCGTCGCCCGGGATGGTCAGGCCGGGCGCCACCGCATTGATCCGCATCGGCGCAAAGGCGCGGGCGGCGACGCGGGTGATCGCGCCCAACGCCAGCTTGGAGGCGGTATAGGCCGCCTGGTCCACCGGAGGATTGACGATCCGCTGGTCGACGATATTGACCACGGCGCGCCCGCCCGCGGCCGCGAGCGCCCGGGTCAGCAGCAGCGGCGCGGTAAGGTTTACCGCCAGGTGCCGTTCCAGCACGTCCCGCGACAGATCGGTCCAATCGCCTTCCTCGAACAAGGCCGCATTGTTGACCAGCAGGTCCGGCGCGCGCCCGAAATGGTCGGTGACCCGCGGAAGGAGGGACTCGACCGCGGTCCCGTCCGCCAGGTCCGCCGCAAAGCGCGCCCACTTGGTCCCCGCTTGCTCCAGCGCAGGGGCAGGAGCATCGAGCGCGCCGCCGCCCCGCCCGTGCAGCGCCAGATCGTAGCCGTCCTCCGCCAGGCGGGCGGCGATCGCGGCACCCAGCCGCGTCAGGCCGCCCGTGACGAGCGCGAGCATCAACGCCGCTCGCGCGCCAGGGTCATCCCGATCGATTCGCCGTCCTGCGACAAGGCCAGCTTCAGGATCCGCACTTCCACCCGCAGCACGCGCTCATCCTGGCCCATGATGGTGTCGATCACATGCTCGGCCACGCCTTCGACCAGGGTGAAGTGCACGTCCTTGGGCAACCCCTCCTCCACCGCCCGGCGCAGGTCGAGATAGTTCTTGGATTCGGTCAGCGGCGTGTCCACCGCGAAGCGGCGCGGTGCGGCAATGTCGGCCTTGACCGAGATCTTGAGCGGCTGCGGCATGTGGGTTTCTTCGGAATAGATGCCGGTCAGCACATCCACCACCAGATCGCTCACCTCCAGCCGCACCACGTCGGTGGGCGAGGCGATGTCGGGCATGAAGACGAGCGGAGATTGTGCGGTCATGGTCATGCGCCGCCACCTAGCAGCGAGCGCCCCGAGCGGCCAGTCGCTTCCCTTTCACGCATGATCGGATAAGGGGCGCATCCCTTATCGGAATGGCCGCCTCCCTTGATCCTGATTACGCCCCTCGCCCATGTCGATCCGCTTGCGGTCGAGCAATTGCTGGACACGGCCTTTGGCGCGGATCGCCATGGCCGCACCGCCTATCGCATCCGCAGCGGGATGGCGGCGGTGCCGGACCTGTCCTTCGCGGCGATGGATGGTGAAGCGTTCGTCGGCTCGCTGCAAAGCTGGCCGATCGCCCTGCACGGGGCGGAGGGTGCCACTCCGCTGGTGCTGGTCGGGCCGGTGGCGGTCGCGCCGGGGCACCAGGGACGGGGCATCGGGCAGGCGCTGATGCGGCGGATGCTGGAGGCGGCAGCGGGCGGCGACCCGCTCGTCCTGATCGGCGATCCCGAATATTATGGCCGCTTCGGCTTTGACGATTCGCGCACGGCAGGGTGGGAGGCGCCCGGCCCGGTGGAGCGCCGTCGCCTGCTGGCGTCGAGCAACAGTCCGCTGCCGCGCGACGGAATGCTGGGCCCACGCGCCTGAGCGGCTTTCGTAGCGCCGCGCAATGATCTACCGCCGTGAAAATGCCCGAACGCGCCCTTCCCCCGGATACGCTTACCGGCCTTTCGCTGGCGGAGATCGCGGATGCCGCGGCCGCCCGGCGCCTGCCGCCCGTCGACAGCTGGAACCCGGCCCATTGCGGCGACAGCGGCATGCAAATCCTGGCCGACGGCACCTGGCTGCACGACGGATCGGCCATTACCAGGCCGGCAATGGTGCGGCTGTTCTCCACCTTGCTACGGCGTGAGGAGGATGGCTGCTATGTGCTTGTCACCCCTGTCGAAAAGTTGTCCATCACGGTGGAGGACGCCCCGTTCGCGGCGGTGGAGCTGGTGAGCGAGGGAGCGGGACGCGATCGGCGGCTGGCCTTCCGGCTCAACACCGGCGACGTCGTGATCGCCGGGCCCGCGCATCCGGTGAGCATGGAAGAAGGCCGCCCGCTGCTGCATGTCCGCGCGCGGCTGACGGCACGGCTGGCGCGGCCCGTATATTACGAACTGGCCGAACTGGCCCTGGCCGAGGGTAACAGCCCGGGCGGTCTGTGGTCCGATGGCGGCTTTCTGTCCCTGGAGGAGGCATGACACTTGCCGAGCGGCTGTGCGCCGCTTTGTCACAAACCGGCGGCGCGACGCCGATCGAGGGCGACGATTACGATCGGGCGGCCGGCGACTATCGGCCGGCCGCCGTGCTGGTGGCGGTGACCGACCGCTCCGAACCGGGCGTGCTGCTGACGCTGCGCCAGACCAATTTGCGGCGCCATGCCGGGCAGATCGCCTTTCCGGGCGGCCGGGTCGATCCGGAGGATGCTGATGCCGAGGCCGCCGCCCTGCGCGAGGCGGAGGAGGAAATCGGGCTGGATCCGGCGCTGGTGGAGGTGGTCGGCGCGACCGACATCTACCGGGTCGGCACCGGCTTCTCGGTCACGCCGGTGATCGGGGTGGTCCCGCCCGATTTGCCGCTGATGCCCCACGAAGCGGAGGTGGCGGCGATCTTTGAAGTGCCGCTGATGTTCCTGCTACAGGGGTCCAACCATCTCCAGCGGTCGACCGAGTGGGAAGGGCGCACGCGATCGTTCCACGAAATATTGTGGGAGGATCGCCGCATCTGGGGCGCGACAGCGGGCATGATCGTGAATCTGTCGCGGCGGTTGCGGCCGCTGCTCGCATGATCCTGCCAAACATGCCGTGGCGGCAGCGAGCCGGGTTGGACCGGCTGATCGCGGCGTTGGGCGGCGCGGCCGGCGAGGTGCGCTATGTCGGCGGCGCCGTGCGCGATACGGTGCTGGGCCTGCCCGTGTCGGACCTGGACCTGGCCACCATCCACCCGCCGCAGGTGGTGATGCAGCGCGTGCAGGCGGCCGGGCTGACGGCCGTACCGACCGGCATCGCCCACGGCACGGTCACCGTCGTTCTCGGCAACGAGCCGGTGGAGGTCACCACGCTGCGGCGCGACGTGGCCACCGATGGCCGCCATGCCGAGGTCGCCTTCACCGACGACTGGCAGGCGGACGCCGCGCGGCGCGACTTCACCATCAACGCCCTGTTCGCCGATCCGGTGAGCGGCGCCATCGTCGACTATTTCCAGGGGCTGGCCGATCTGGACAGCGGCGTGGTGCGCTTCATCGGCGATCCGCTGGTGCGCATCGCGGAGGATCATCTGCGCATCCTCCGCTTCTTCCGCTTCCATGCGCGTTTCGGGCGCGCGGCACCGGATGCCGCCGGGCTTGCCGCCTGCGCGGCCCGGGCGCGCGACCTGATGGCGCTGTCCCGCGAGCGGATCGCGCAGGAATTGCTGAAGCTGCTGGCGGTGGCCGATCCGGTGCCGACGGCGCGGCTGATGGTGGATCATGGCATCTTTTTGCCCGTTCTGCCCGAAATTACGGGCCATGGCGTCGAACAACTCGCCCGCCTGGTGCGGCGCGAAGGCGAAGGCGACGGCGGGGACGCGGTCCGGCGCCTTGCCGCCCTGCTGCCCCATGACTCCGCCGTGGCGGAGGCGGTCGCCTGTCGGCTCAAGCTTTCCAATGCCCAGCGCAAGCGGATGATGTTGGCGGCGGAGCCGACGATCGACGCCGCCCCGCGCACGCTGGCCCACGCGATCGGCGTGGAGGCGGCGCGCGATCGCCTGCTGCTGCATGCGCCGCCGACGGCGCTGGAGGATGCGCTCGCCCAGCTACGGGGATGGACCCTGCCACGCTTTCCGCTCACCGGCGGTCAGTTGATCGCCTTGGGGCTGTCGCCCGGCCCGATCGTCGCCAGGACGCTGCAAGCCATCGAACGACAATGGGTCGCGGAGGGTTTTCCGGAGGCGGAGCGGACCGGGGAGCTGGCCCGCAATGCCGTGGCTCAGGCGCTGCGCTGACGGAAATAGTTGAGCGCGCAGGATTCGGCCAGCGGCTTGGCGAAGAGGTAGCCCTGCCCCGTCGTGCAGCCGAGTTCGGTCAGCGTCCGTTCGGCCGCCTCTGTTTCGATCCCCTCGGCAGTGGTGGACATGCCAAGGGTGCGCGCCAGGCTGAGGATCGCGCGGATGATCGCCACCGAATCGCCATTCTCGTGCATGTCGGTCACGAAGCTACGGTCGATCTTGAGGATATCGATCGGCAGCCGCTGGAGGTAGGCGAGGCTGGAATAGCCGGTGCCGAAATCGTCCATCGCGACCCGGCAGCCATGGTCGTGCAATGCGCGCAGGACCCGGTTGGCGCGATCGGGATCAGCGACGATGGAGCTTTCGGTCAACTCCAGCGTCAACCGGTCGCCGGTGATACGATGGTGCGCCAGGGTGTCGCGAACGGCGGTGTCGAGCGTGTCGCGGGCCAGCTGCACCGGGGACACGTTGACGCACAGCTTGACCGGCAAAAGCGTGCCCTGTTCGCGGTCCCATTGCGCAAGCGTGCGCATGGTCGCATCCAGCGCCCAGCGGCCGAGCGGCACGATCAGGCCACATTCCTCCGCCACCGAGATAAATTCGGTCGGCGCGATCATGCCCAGGTCCGGATGCTGCCAGCGGGCCAGCGCCTCGAACCCCGAGACGCGGCCGCTTTGCAGGTCGATCAGCGGCTGGAATGCCAGCGTCAGCTCGTCCCGATCGATGGCGCGGCGGAGCTGCGTTTCCAGCATGAAGCGGCGGCGGGCCTGGCTCGCCTCGCCCGAGCGATACAGTTCGATCCGGGCCGACGCCTTGGCCCGCTTCAACGCGACATGGGCGTTGCGCAGCAGGTCGCCCGACGCCTTCACCGTCTCGTCCCTGACCGCGCAGCCGATCGAGCAATCCACGCGGATCTCAAGGTCGGACAAGCGGACCGGCGGCGCCAAGGCGGCGAGCAGGCGCTGGGCGATGACCACGGCTTCGTCGCCGTCCACATCGCGCAGCAGCACGCCGAACTCGTCCCCGCCCATGCGTGCGAGCAGGTCACCCGCGCGGAGAGCCGAGACCAGCCTGCGCGCGGCGGTGATGATCAGTTCGTCGCCGGCCAGCGCACCGACACATTCGTTGATGCGGCTGAAGCGGTTGAGGTCCACGGAGAGGATGGAGAAACGACCATCCGGCGCATGATCGATCGCCTCGTCCACGGCCTCGCCGAAGGCGACGCGATTGGGCAGGCCGGTGAGGCTGTCGTGCAGCATCTCCGCGCGGAGGCTGCGCTCCGTTTCCACCTCCGCCGTTCGGTCGACCAGGGTCACCAGCGCGCGGCGGTCATGCCCGCCCTGCGGCTGCATCCGCGACAGGCACAGCTGGAAGGTGCGGCCACCGATGCCGGGCTCCCGCCATTCCTGGGCCAGCCGCCCCTCCTCGCCGTGCAGGAACGCACGGACGGGATCGATCAGACCGGCCAGCTTCTCCGGGCAGTCCCCGCTCTTGACCAGGCGGCGGAACGGCAGGTTGCTGGCGGCGAGCTTGGCCGTGCCCGCATCCAGCAGCACCAGCGCCGCCGGAATGTGGATGGCATCCAGATAGTCCTGCCGCGCATGAGCCAGCAACGGATCGACATCCGCAATCTCCACCGCAATCAACGGAGCGGTATCGAGCGGCGCCGAATGGATCGTGTCCGGTTTGAGGCTGGCGAACTGCATCAAGGGCCCCGTAGCCGCAGGAGAGTTAAGATTCCGTCAGTCTAAACCGTTGGACGGGCGAAACGATTGTCCCGGGGAAAGCCGGTAGGCGGCATCCGCCCAGCCGCACCCCGCGCCGCGCGCCACGGCCCCAGCTCGCTCTCGGTCCGGACGCGGCCGCTCTCGCCACCCATCGGCCAGGTCATGCCGTCCGCGAACCGGAAGGTGGTGGCGTCGGACAGCCCGCCGTCGCGATAACGCTGCAATTGCGTGCCCTGTCCGCGCGACATTTCGGGCAGTTCGGTCAAGGGAAACACCACCAGCTTGCGATTGTCGCCGATGACAGCAACATAATCGTCGTCCGCGCCGACCGGCTGCGCCACCCGCAGGCTGGCGCCGGTGCGCAGGTTGACGACCTGGCGGCCCTTGCGAGTTTCCCCCACGATGTCGTCCACCTTGGCGAGGAAGCCCTTGCCGTCGCTGGCCGCGAACAGCAGCCTTTGCCCGGGCCGGGCCGGCAGCAGGGTGGCGATGCCTGCCTCCCCGTCCAGGTCGACCATCAGCCGCACCGGCTCGCCAAAGCCGCGCCCACCGGGCAATTTATCGGCGGCAAGGGTGTAGACCCGGCCCGATCCGGCGATCAGCAGCAGCCTGTCCGTGGTCTGGGCGTGGAAGGCGAAAGCGGGGCCATCCCCTTCCTTGAACTTCAATGCCTCGGCCGAGGCGAGGTCGATATGGCCCTTCATCGCCCGGATCCAGCCACGCTGGGACAGGATGACCGAGATCGGCTCGCGCTCGATCATCGCCTCCAGCGGGATTTCGCGGGCAGGCCCCTGCTCCTCGATCAGGGTGCGGCGACGGCCGAGTTCCGTCTCCGGTCCGTAGCGGTCGCGCAGCTTGACGAGGTCGCGCTTCAGCCGCGTGCGCTGGCGGGCGGGATTGTCGACCAGGGCCGTCAGTTCGCCCGCTTCCTTGTCGAGCGTGGCGCGCTCCTTGCGCAGCTCCATCTCCTCCAGCTTGCGGAGCGAGCGCAGGCGCATGTTGAGGATCGCCTCGGCCTGGCGGTCGGTCAGGTCGAATTCGGCCATCAGCAGGGGCTTGGGCTCGTCCTCCTCGCGGATGATCTGGATCACGCGATCAAGGTTGAGATAGGTGACGAGGTAGCCGTCGAGCAGCTCGATCCGGTCGGCGATCTTGGCCAGACGATGCCGCGCGCGGCGCACCATCACCTCGAACTGGTGGTCGACCCAGCCCGCAAGTGCCTGTTTCAGCGACATGACCCTGGGCGTGCGATCGCGATCCAGCACGTTGAGGTTGAGCGGGATGCGCACCTCCAGGTCGGTCAGCCGGAACAGGCTGTCCACCAGCACCTGAGGATCGACGGTACGCGCGCGCGGCTCCAGCACGATGCGGATCTGGGCGTCGCTCTCGTCCCGCACGTCAGCCAGGATCGGCAGCTTCTTGTCATTGATCAGGACAGCGATCTGCTCGATCAGCTTGGCCTTGGGCACCTGATACGGGATTTCGGAGATCACCGCTACCCAGGTGCCACGCCCCTGATCCTCGACCGACCAGCGCGCGCGGACGCGGAAGCCGCCGCGCCCGGTGGCGTAGGATTCGGCAATCGCCGCCTCGCTATCGACCATGATCCCGCCGGTCGGAAAATCCGGCCCCTTGACGAAGCGCATCAGTTCGCGCGGGTCGCCTTCGGGCTGGTCAATCAGGTGGATGGCGGCATCGATCAGCTCGGCCGCATTGTGCGGCGGGATGCTGGTCGCCATGCCGACGGCGATGCCGCTCGCCCCGTTGGCGAGCAGGTTGGGGAACAGGCCGGGCATCAGCTCCGGCTCCTGCTCCTCATTGTTGTAGGTCGGGCGGAAGCCGACGGCGTCCTCGTCCAGCCCCGCCATCAGGTCGATCGCGACCTGGGTCAGCCGCGCCTCGGTATAACGATAGGCGGCGGCATTATCGCCGTCGATGTTGCCGAAATTGCCCTGGCCGTCGACCAACGGGTAACGCAGCGCAAAATCCTGCGCCAGGCGGACCATCGCGTCATAGACGGAGGCGTCGCCATGCGGGTGATATTTGCCGATGACGTCGCCCACGACGCGCGCCGACTTCTTGTAGGCGGCGCCCGGATCCATCCGCAGCAGGCGCATCGCCCACAGCAGCCGGCGATGGACCGGCTTCAACCCGTCACGCACGTCCGGCAGCGAGCGCGCCGTGATCGTGGACAGGGCATAGACCAGATACCGCTCCGACAAGGCGCTGTCGAACGGAGCCTCGACGATCTGGTTGGAGGGGGCAGCGGTGTCGGTCATCACCAGCGGAGGTAGCAGCGGACGGCGCACAAAGCGAGAACCTGAGCGAATCCCGGGCGGTCGCCCGCTGCTCTACCCTTCGGAGGTTAGTTGCGGTCGGCCGCGCTCTGGTCGCGCAGGGTGCGGAACTCGGATGCGGGGCGCCATTGCGGCCAGTCGCGGCTGCCGGCCAGGTCACGACCGATCGTGTAGAGCAGGTCGACGTCCTGCGCCGCGCCGCGCAGATCCCACTTGGGCGACCAGGTGTCGCACGCCTGATGGTAGCACTTCATGTAATCGGTCAGCCAGGCGTCGCCCGCGGCACGCCCGCCCGCGACCAGATCATGCCCCCCGCTCATCCCCATCAGCAGCAGCGACGGCACGCCGCGCCGCGCGACCGAGAAATGGTCGGCGCGGAAATACAGGCCGCGTTCCGGCAAGGCTTCCGGCGTGATCGTCCGGTTCTGCGCCCTGGCGGCGGTCGCCAGCCGGTCCTCCAGGTCGCTCTGCCCGTCGCCGACCAGCACCACGTCGCGCGCCGGCCCGGCCGTCTGCAACACGTCCATGGTCAGGTTCGCGACCATCTTGCCGAGGGGATAGAGCGGATGGGTGGCATAGGCCTCCGAGCCGAGCAGCCCGCGCTCCTCGCCCGTCCACAGCGCGAAGACGATGGTACGATCCGGCTTCTTCGCGGCCTTGAACACGCGTGCAACCTCCAGCACGCCCGCGACGCCGATCGCATCGTCGGCCGCGCCGGCACGCACCGTGCGACCGGTCGCGTCCGGCTTGCCGACGCCATAGGCATCCCAGTGCGCGCCATACATGATGGTTTCGTCCGGCCGGGTGGCGCCGGTGATCTTCGCCATGACGTTGCGGCTTTCCACCCGCTCCTGCTTCACCGCCAGGTCGGCGGAGAAGCCCGCGCCCGGCAGCGGCACCGGGCGGAAGTCGGCCTTGCGCGCGGCGATCCTCAGCGTCGCGAGGTCGAGCCCGGCGCGGGCGAACAGCGCCTTGGCGGCCTCCCCTTCGATCCAGCCCTGCAGCATCACCGGCCGGCGATCGGCGGGGCCGCGCACGATGTCGTAATTCTCGCCGGCGGGCGCCGTCACCGTTGCCCAGCCATAGCCGGCGCCCGGCGTGTCGTGGACGATCAGGGCGGCGATCGCGCCCTGCCGCGCCGCTTCCTCGAACTTGTAGGTCCAGCGGCCGTAATAGGTCATGCGGCGGCCACCGAATTTGCCGGAAACCGGCTCGCTTGTCTCGGCGGAGAAATCGGGATCGTTGACCAGGAACACGGCGACCTTGCCCTTGAGGTCGACGCCCTTGAAGTCGTCCCACTGCCGCTCCGGCGCGGTCACGCCATAGCCGACGAACACCATCGGCGCGTTGGCGATCGCGACCCGATCGATCGGGCGCACCGTGCTGACATAGACTTGCTGCCCCTGCGCGAGCGGGATCGGCTGACCCGCGCCCACCGCCGCCTGCATGGTGCCGGTGCCGATTTGGGTGCGGACGAGCGGCACCGGCTGGATGAAGCTGCCGTTCGGGCCGGCGGGCTCCAGCCCTAGCGCCTTCACCTGCCGCACCAGATAGGCGATGGTCTTGTCCTCGCCCGGCGTGCCCGGCGCGCGGCCCTGATAGGCGTCGGACGCCAGTGCCTCGACGATGGCGGACAGGCGCGACGGATCGATCGGACCGCTGGCGTGCGCCTCCCCCGATGACGCGGCGGCGAGGGCCACGGTGGCGGCGGCGATGGCGGGAACGAGGCGCATGGCAATCTCCTGTGTCGCGCAAGGCCATAGCGGCTGTGCGGAACGAGGCCAGCCCTGCGTTGCGAGCTGGGCCGGTATCCGCTATAGGGATGGCCTTCGCCCCGCTCGCGCCGTTGACGGCCGCGTCGGGGCGCTTCTCTTTTCGGTCCCTTGGGAGAGCCCATGACCCGCCGCCGCCAAATCTACGAAGGCAAGGCCAAGATCCTGTACGAGGGTCCTGAGCCGGGCACGCTGATCCAATATTTCAAGGACGACGCGACCGCCTTCAACGCCCAGAAGAAGGGCACCATCAGCGGCAAGGGCGTGCTGAACAACCGCATCAGCGAGCATGTGTTCACCATGCTCGCGAATATCGGCGTGCCGACCCACTTCATCCGCCGCCTGAACATGCGCGAACAGCTGATCCGGCAGGTCGAGATCGTGCCGATCGAGGTGGTGATCCGCAACGTGGCGGCCGGTTCGCTGACCAAGCGGCTGGGGATCGAGGAAGGCAAGCAATTGCCGCGCACGATCATCGAATATTATTACAAGGACGATGCGCTGGGCGACCCGCTGGTCAGCGAGGAGCATATCGCCTGCTTCGGCTGGGCCAGCCAGGAGGAGATGCACGACATCGCCGACATGGCGATTCGCGTGAACGATTTCATGTCGGGCCTGTTCGCGGGCGTCGGCATCCGCCTGGTCGACTTCAAGCTGGAGTTCGGCCGCATCTGGGACAATGATTACAGCCGCATCATCCTGGCGGACGAAATCAGCCCCGACGGCTGCCGCCTGTGGGACATGGAATCGGGCGAGAAGCTGGACAAGGACCGCTTCCGCCAGGATCTGGGCGGCGAGGTCGAGGCCTATCAGGAAATCGCCCGTCGCCTGGGCCTGCTGCGCGAGGGCGAGAATACCGTCCTCGACATGGCGGAACATCGCAAGAATCGCGGAAAGTAACGGCCGGTGATGCGTTGGGGCGTGATGGATCGCACTCTCGCCATCGCCCTCTGCCTGCTGGCCGTGCCGCAGCTTGCCGCTGCCGCGCCCGCTCCGTCACTGATATCGACCCAGTTCAACTGCGACGCGCTGACCGTGTCGCAGAAGCTGGACAAGACGGTCGCGCAGGAGCTGGAACCCGCCCACTCGCTGGAGGCGGCGCAGGCGGTGTTGACGCGGCATGGCGTGCCGTTCCAGCGCAGCCAGGGTATGATGACCATGAGCGGCGTGCCGGCAAAGGTGCTGGAGCAGATCAACACCCTGCCCCAGGGCGAGCCGATCGTTCTGCCGAATGGCGAGGGCGTGGCGATCTGCGTGCTGCGGCCCTCCGCCGACTCCTATTGACGCCTGCTCCCGCTCCACATTGCCGAGGCGGGCGGGCCGTGCCAGGTTATGCGCCGGAGGTTGCCCGTGATCCGTCGCCTGTTTCTTGACCATCCCGCCAGTGTAGGCGAAAGCTATCGTGCGCATTTCAAGGTGGCGGCGAGGTTTGGCGGATCCATGCTGTTCGGGGCGGCGGCCGCCTTCGTCCACGCCATCATCCCCGCTTTGTGCCAGCGCACCGCCAGCAGCACGGTGAAGCGGCTGCACGGCCGCCTGGCCGCCGATCCGCAGCGCGACGGCAAACGCCCCGACTTCGAAATCTGACACCCACGGCCGGGATGAAGGATCACCGGGCGCTCCAGTAGACTCGCGCGCGTATACGCGTACGCCCGCGCGCGGGGTGGTGTTCCGCACCCTCAACGATTACATGACGACCATGCGTCCACGGGGCGCGATTCTACTCATCACGCACTGGATACAGCCCCTTGGCCACGACCCCGCCGACCATCGACGGCAGCGACATCTCCCCCATCAACATCGTCGACGAGATGAAGTCGAGCTACCTCGACTATGCCATGTCGGTGATCGTCGCGCGTGCGCTGCCCGATGTGCGTGACGGCCTGAAGCCGGTCCACCGCCGCATCCTCTATGCCAGCCAGGAAGGTGGCTTCGTTCCCGGCCGCCCCTATCGCAAGTCGGCCAAGATCGTCGGCGACGTGATGGGCAAATACCACCCGCACGGCGACAGCGCGATCTACATGGCGCTGGCCCGCCTGGCGCAGGATTGGTCGATGCGCCTGATGCTGATCGACGGCCAGGGCAATTTCGGATCGATGGATCCCGACATGCCGGCGTCGATGCGTTATACGGAGGCGCGGCTGGCCAAGCCGGCGATGAGCCTGCTGGAGGACATCGAGAAGGACACGGTCGATTTCGGCCCGAACTATGACGGTTCGCGGCAGGAGCCTTTGGTCCTCCCCGCCCGCTTCCCCAACCTGCTGGTCAACGGCGCGGGCGGCATCGCGGTCGGCATGGCGACCAACATCCCGCCGCACAATCTGGGCGAGGTCATCACCGCCTGCAAAACATTGATCGCAGCCAAGTTTTCGGGCGAACTGGTCAGCGACGAAGAGCTGATGGAGATCGTGCCGGGGCCGGACTTCCCCACCGGCGGCCTGATCCTGGGCCGGGGCGGCGCGCGCAACGCCTACACCAACGGGCGCGGCTCGATCATCATGCGCTCGCGCCATGTGGTCGAGGAAGGGCGCAACGACCGCCGCTCGATCGTGCTAACCGAAATCCCCTACCAGGTCGGCAAGGCCGGGCTGGTGGAGGGCATTGCGGAGGCTGCCAAGGACAAGCGGATCGAGGGCGTCAGCGACATTCGCGACGAATCCAACCGCTTCGGCGTGCGTATCGTGATCGACCTGAAGCGCGATGCCACCCCGGACGTGGTGCTCAACCAATTGTGGCGCCATACCAGCGCGCAGACCAGCTTCCCCGCCAACATGCTGGCGCTACGCGGCGGGCGCCCGGAAATCCTGTCGCTTCGGGATATATTGGAGGCCTTTATCGGCTTCCGCGAAGAGGTCATCACCCGCCGCTCCAAATATGAACTGATGAAGGCGCGCGAGCGGGCCCACATCCTGCTCGGCCTGGTGATCGCCGTCACCAACCTCGACCAAGTGGTGCGGATCATCCGCGGTTCGTCCAGCCCGGCCGAGGCGCGCGGCGCGCTGCTCGCCCGCGAATGGCCGATCGCGGAGATTGCCGGCTACATCCAGCTGGTCGAGGCGGTCGAGACCGAGATCACCGGCGACACCTACCAACTGTCCGAGGCGCAGGTGCGCGCCATCCTCGACCTGCGCCTGCATCGCCTGACCGCGCTTGGCCGAGACGAAATCGGAGACGAACTCAAGCAGTTGGCCGGCTCCATTGGCGAACTGCTCGAAATCCTGCGCAACCGCCGCCGCCTCTACGAGGTGATGGAGGAGGAGCTGGATGCGATCACCTCCGCTTTCGCCACGCCGCGCCGGACCGAGATCGCGCCGGCCGGCGACGATATCGAGGACGAGGACCTGATCGAGCGCGAGGACATGGTCGTGACCGTGACCCTGGGCGGCTATATCAAACGCACCCCGCTCGCCACCTTCCGCACCCAGGCGCGCGGCGGCAAGGGCCGGTCGGGAATGGCGACCAAGGACGAGGACGCGGTCACCAAGCTGTTCGTCACCTCGACCCACACGCCGGTCCTGTTCTTCTCCACCGCCGGCAAGGTCTATCGCCTCAAGGTCTATCGCCTGCCCGAAGGCGCGCCGCAGGCCAAGGGCCGGTCGATGAACAACCTGCTGCCGCTGGGCTCGGGTGAGACCATCTCCACCGTGCTGCCGTTGCCGGAGGATGAGGCGGACTGGGGCAAGCTCCACATCATGTTCGCTACCGCCAAGGGGCTGGTCCGGCGCAACAGCATGGATGCGTTCACCAATATCCGCGCCTCAGGCAAGCTCGCCATGCGCTTCGGCACCGACGACGAGGGCGAGGATGCGTCCGACCGGCTGATCGGCGTCAGCCTGCTCACCGAGGAGGACGATGTTCTGCTCGCCACCAAATGCGGCAAGGCGATCCGCTTCGCCTCCACCGACGTGCGCGAGTTCCAGAGCCGCACCTCCGCCGGCGTGCGCGGCGCGCGGCTGGCGGCAGGCGACGAGGTGATCTCACTGTCGATCCTGAAGGGCGGCAAATGGGACACGGAGACGCGCGAGGCCTATCTTCGCGCCGCGCCGTGGAAGGAAGGCGAGCGCGAAACGACGCTGGACGCCGAGACCATGGCGGCGATGGAGGCGGCGGAGGAGTTCATCCTCACCGTCTGCGCCAACGGCTATGGCAAGAGATCCTCGGCTTACGAATATCGCCGGATCGGGCGCGGCGGCCAGGGCATCACCAATATCGACAATCTCGACCGCAATGGTCCGGTCGTCGCCAGCTTCCCCGCGCATAATGGCGAGCAGTTGATGCTGGTGACCGACCAGGCCAAGCTGATCCGCATGTCGGTGGGCGACACCCGCGTGATCGGCCGGGGATCGGCCGGCGTCCGCCTGTTCCACGTCGCCAAGGACGAGCATGTCGTTTCCGCCGCCCGGATCGAGGAGAGCGAGGAAGAGGCCGAGGCGGACGTCCGCGACGAGGTGGCATTGGTCTCGCCGGAGGTCGACCCGCAGACCGGCGCCGACACGGCCGACGACCTGTCGGACGGTGGCGAAGCGGACGACGCCGAACAGGCGGGCTGACGCGGCCGCCCTGCCCATCCCGAACCGACACCGATCCCCGCCCACCCGTGGCGGGGTCGGAACAAGTCAGGGGGTCACGGCGCTTGGCCGCTGAAGAATGTGGAGACGTGGATGCCCGATGTGATCGCCTACAAGGTTCTGACCGCCGACCAGCTGGAGGCGTTGGAGCGCGAGGGCCGCTTCGCCGGCGCGCCCGTGGATCTGGCCGATGGCTATATCCACCTGTCCACCGCCGACCAGCTGGCCGGCACGATCGACAAGCATTTTGCGGGCCAGGACGACCTGCAACTCGCAGCGGTCGACCTCGAAGCTCTGGGCGAGGCGGTAAAGTGGGACGAATCGCGCGGCGGGCAGCTCTTCCCCCACGTCTATGCGCCGCTGACCCTGGACATCGTGTTGGCCTATAGCCCGCTCGCCTATGAGCCGGACGGGAGCATCCGCCTGCCTGTCGCCGGCTAACACATCGAAGTCAGGAACCCGCAAACTGATACGGCAGCTAACGCTCCGAAGTTGGCCGTCAGGTAGATCGTCGCGGCATCCCAGAGCCGGTCATCAGGGCAAGCCGCAGCAGCCCCTTTCTCCATGTTCGACAAACCGTTTCGGCAAGACCCATCGGGAACGGTTCTCGGGAAAGCGGTCCGGCCAGACGCATCGGGGAGTCCGATCCCGTATCGGCTATCCCGCTGAACTTTCCCGATCGGCAACGTAGGGCATCAGTCACGGTTCGCCTTCGGCGGCCAACCGTGTTCGCTCGAAAGTGGCTTGCCGATGTTGGGCGTTTACCGTTGCGATCGTGTCTGGTGAAGACCGAGGCCGATCAGCACACCAATGGCGAGGACGACCGGTGATCCCGCTGCAAACCAGTCACCGGTGACGATCATCTTACCGACGGGCGTTCGCCATTCTCTTCGGCGGGCGGCGATGAACGGCACAACCAGCAAGCCTCGCACAAAGAAAATGACCGCGAAAAGCCCGAGTGCGCAGCGGAGGACAGTCATCTTGGCCGTTTTGCGGGCCACCAGAATGCAGGATAGTGCCAAGCCGATCAGCAACGCCGCGATAGCGAGCTTGCCGAGGAGAGCGGGCCAGCTTCCGGCCGCAGCGGAAGAGACAATCGGCGGCGGCGCTCCCAACGCCGCCATCCATCGCGGGCCTTTGAACCACGCGGCGAGATGCACCGCGGCGCCGGCGATCAATCCGCCGGGGGCCAGATCAAAAGCCAGTATAGGCGCGACGCGTGTAGTGCTCATGCAATACACCATCAGCCTGCGCTCCCTTGGTGCAAGTCTTTGTCCGCTTTCTCACTCCACCATGGCTTCGGCCCTCCCGCTCGCCCTTCGGCCGTGGGACTTGGCTCAAGGACGAGTGGGACGAGACTTCCTGGAAAAGGAACAAATCGCCAATCCAAGGGCCAGAAGGAGGGGGAAGAGGTAGAGCGCCGCCTTCGACGACGGCGACTCTGTGGCACCGTGCCAGAAGGCCAGTACGGCGATGACGGCACCCAGTGCCATAAACGGGATCAGCTTACGCATCGGTCTTATCCTCAACTCCCTTATCGACAGCATGGCGAGCCTAGCAATTCCCTTGACGGGTGTCAGGCGAGCGCAGCGTCCGCAATCCCGCTTCTCGATCCTTTTTGAAAGGCGGCTATCATCGCCTGCCTCCCTGAAAGCCGCCATCCCGCTCACCACCGATCACAGCCGTTAGCATGTGTGGGCCCACAGCTTGGGTCGAGCGATGACGGGCTTCGCACAAAATGTCCCCGACGCGCCGCCTACCTGCCCTCGCCTTCACTCTCGACCCCGCCCGCGCTGCCGATCGAGCTGTCCACCAGCCCGATCCGCATCATCCACCAGAACAGGGCGATGCCGGGCAGCGCGATCACGGTGGTGAACAGGTAGAATTCGACATAGCCGAACGCCTCGATCAGCGCGCCGGCGGTGGTGCCGGTGACCAGGCGCCCGACCACGCTCGCCGCCGCCGAGATCAGGGCATATTGCGCGGCGGTGAAGCGCAGGTCGCACAGAGCGGAGAAATAGGCGACCACGGTCACCCCGCCGATGCCGCTGGCGAGATTCTCGAACCCGATCGCGCCCGCCATCGCCCAGTTGCTATGGCCCGCCCCCGCCAGCCCCGCAAAGCTCAAGTTAGACAGCGCCATTAACACCAGGCTCAACAGTACCGACCGCTTCAGGCCCAAGCGCGCGTAGAGAATGCCGCCGATGAAGATGCCCGCCAGATAGGCCCAGAAGCCGAAGCCGACATCGTAGATCGCGATTTCGTCGTTGCTGTAGCCGAGGCTGTCGAACAACAGGCGAAAGGTGAGGTTCGCCAGCGTATCGCCGATCTTGTGCAGCAGGATGAAGGCCAGCACGATCAGGGCCCCGCGCCGGCGGAAGAACTCCACGAACGGCCCCGCGACCGAACGCCACACCTCCGCCGCGCCACGCCGCGCGATCGGATCGCGGTGACGCTGCGGCTCGCCCATCACCAGGGCCGTGAGCATCGCCGGCAGCGCGAACAGCGCGCAGGCGAGATAGCCCCCGCTCCACCCGATCCGCGCCGCCAGCACCAGCGCCAGCCCGCCGGCCGCGGTGGAGCCGATCCGCCAGCCATATTGCGACATGCCCGAACCGGTGCCCAGTTGGCGCGGCTCCAGCAACTCTATGCGGTAGGCGTCGATGACGATGTCGAACGTAGCGCCTGCCACCCCCACCAGGATGGCGGCGCGCACCGTGGCCGCGATGCTCGCCTGCGGATCGACCAGGGCCAGGTTGGCCACCGCCAGTATCACCAGCAGGCCCGCCACCAGCATCCACGACACGCGCTTGCCCATCCGCCCGATCAGCGGCAGGCGCACGCCATCCACGACCCACGCCCACAGGAACTTGAGATTGTAGACCAGAAAGGCGAGCGTGAAGGCGGTGACGGTCTTCTTGTCGATTCCCGCCTGTGCCAGGCGCGTGGTCAGCGTCGCGCCGATCATCGCATAGGGAAAGCCGGACGACATGCCCAGGAACAGCGCCGCCACCGGCGCCGCCTCCGTATACGGCTTGATCGCATCCAGCCAGCCGCGCGCGTCGCGCCGTTCGTCCACCCCGTTCATGCACGTCACGTTAGCGCCGGCGCGCGCCGGGGCAACCTATTCGGCGAACAGGGTGAAGCCTTTGGGTACTCGCCGGGGCTGACGCCCGGCCAGGCGCGCGTCCACCGCCTGGATCGCGCCGAGCAGGTCGCGCTGGCTATAGGGCTTGGCGAGCAGGCCCATCGCGGAGTTCCGTGCATCGTCGGGGCAGGATCCCGTCACATAGACCAAAGGCACTCCGCGTTCCTTGGCGATGCGGGCCACGTCCCGCCCGCTGCCGCCCGACGACAGGTTGACGTCGGCCAGGACCAGGTCGACCCCCTCCATGATCGCGGCGATCGCTTCCGGCACGGTATCCACCGTAGCCGCCACTTCGTAGCCGGCGTCGCGGAGGAAATGTTCATTGTCGAACGCGACGAGCGGCTCGTCCTCCACGATCACGATGCGATGGATGATCCGCTCCGTCTTCCCGAACAGCATCGACGCCACACCCCATTGCCATGCCGGCGGGGCTTGACGGCCCGCCGCTTTCACCCGACCACCGTTGCCGCATCCCCCCAGGAGAATGGCGTGGCCAAACGGATTACCTTCTACATCCTTGTCGCGATGATCCTGGGCATCATCGTTGGGTTCATTGTCAACGTCGCCGTTGTCGATGCAACCGCCGTCGCAACGATCACCGATGGCCTTTCGATCCTGACCGGCCTGTTCCTGAAGCTGATAAAGATGGTTATCGCCCCGCTGGTGTTCGCCACCCTGGCCGGCGGCATCGCGCACATGGGGGACAGCAGCGCGCTGGGCCGGATGGGCGCGCGCGCGATCGGCTGGTTCCTGCTCGCCAGCGTCGTCAGCCTGGCGCTGGGCCTGCTGTTCGTGAACATCGTCCAGCCGGGCGTCGGCCTGAACCTGCCGCTGCCGGACAGCCACCTGGCGGGCGTGGTCGACAAGCCGCCTTTCTCGTTCAAGGCCTTCGTGCTGGATCTCGTGCCCAGCTCCATCGTCGATTCCATGGCCAAGAACGCCGTGCTGCAGATCGTGATCGCCGCCGTGTTCGTCGGCGTCGCCGCAACCGCCCTGGGCGAACGGGCCGAACCGGTCGTCAAGCTGCTGGAGGCGATCACCCAATTGATGTTGCAGATCACGGATTACGTGATGCGGCTGGCCCCGCTGGCGGTGTTCGCGGCGGTGGCGTCGGCGGTGGCCAAGGAAGGCCTCGGCATCCTTGTCACGTTCGGTTATTTCATGGGCGGTTTCTACCTCGCCCTGATCGTGCTGTGGCTGGTGCTGTTCGGGGTGGCGGCACTGGCGGTCGGATCGCGCGCCCGAGACCTGTTCCGCTATATCCGCGCGCCGTTCCTGCTCGCATTCTCGACCGCGTCGTCGGAGGCCGCCTTTCCACGCACGCTGGAGGCGCTGGAGCGGTTCGGGGTGCCGCCCCGTGTCGCCGGCTTCGTCCTGCCGCTCGGCTATTCGTTCAATCTCGACGGGTCGATGATGTATTGCAGCTTTGCGGTGATGTTCATCGCCCAGGCTTATGGTATTCCCCTGACCTGGGGGCAGCAGATCGTCATGCTGCTCCTGCTGATGGTCACCTCCAAAGGCATTGCGAGCGTTCCGCGCGCCAGCCTGGTGGTGATCGCCTCCACCCTCCATTTCTTCGACATACCAGAGGCCGGATTGCTGCTTATCATCGCCGTTGATCAATTCCTGGACATGGGCCGTTCGGGCACCAACGTGGTCGGCAACGCCGTCGCATCGGTGCTGGTCGCCAAGTGGGAGGGGCTGCTAGGCCCCCAGCAATCCCCCGTGATCGAGCCGCTACCCACGCCATGAGCCGCGAACCCCAACGCATCGCCAAATTGCTAGCGCGCGCCGGCATCGCCTCCCGCCGCGAGATCGAGCGCATGATCGAGGCGCGGCGCATCTCCATCGACGGCAAGCCGCTGGAAACGCCCGCCACCATCGTCACCTCGCTCCACGGCGTGACGGTGGACGGCAAGCCGGTTCAGGCCCCCTCCCCTACCCGCCTGTTCCTGTTCCACAAGCCCACCGGCCTGCTCACCACCGAGCGGGATCCGCGCGGGCGGCCCACCATCTACGACCGGCTGCCCAACGACATGCCGCGGGTGGTGCCGGTCGGCCGGCTCGACCTCAACACCGAAGGGCTGCTGCTGCTGACCACCGACGGCGGGCTCAAGCGCCAGCTGGAGCTGCCCGCCACCGGCGTCGAACGCACCTATCGCGCGCGCGCCTTCGGCACCGTGTCGCAGGCGCAGCTGGAGGATCTGATCGAAGGGGTGGAGATCGAAGGCGTCCGCTACGGATCGATCGACGCCAATCTGGAACGCCGCACCGGCGCCAATGTCTGGATCGAGATGCGGCTGCGCGAGGGCAAGAATCGTGAAGTGCGCCGCGTGCTGGAATATCTCGGCCTCAAGGTCGGGCGCCTGATCCGCACCGCCTACGGCCCGTTCGTGCTGGACGACATGCCGGTCGGCAGCGTGGGCGAGGTGCGGCAGCACGATCTCGTCGCGTTCCGCAAGACGTTGAAGGCATGAGGATCATCGCAGGCGCATGGCGCGGGCGGACGCTGACCGTGCCGGCGGGCGCGACCACCCGCCCGACCGGCGACAGGACGCGCGAGGCGCTGTTCTCCATCCTCACCAGCCGGATCGACGCGTTTGACGGATTGATGGTGGCGGACATCTTCGCCGGCACCGGCGCGCTGGGGCTGGAAGCTCTGTCGCGCGGCGCGGCGCATTGCACCTTCGTGGATCAGGACCGGGAGGCCCTGAAGGCGATTCGCGCCAATATCGAGAAGCTGGGCGCTGATGCGGACGTGATCCCGTCGGCCGTGTCGGGCCTCGGACCGTCAGGGCGCGCCTATGACCTGCTGATGTTCGACCCGCCTTATGGGTCGGGCGGGGCGGGCGCGCTGATCGAGCGGCTGACCCGGCTGGGCTGGGCCGCGCCGGGCGCATGGGCGACGGTGGAGACGCGCAGCGACGAGCATGTCTCCGCCGCCGGCTGGCTGGTGGAGGCGGAGAAGAGCTACGGCCTGCCCAAGCTCACCGTCTTGCGCCGAGCGCCAGAAGCGCCACCACACTGATCGCCGCCATCCCGCTGCAATAGAGGCCGACCAGCGACAGGCCACCCATGCTCGCCATCGCCTGCGCCGCAAAGGGCGTGAGCCCGCCGCCGAGGATGCCGGCCAGGTTGAAGGCCATCGACACGCCGGTATAGCGCACCAGCGGCGGGTAGAGGCTGGGGAGCCAACCGCCGAGCGGGCCATAGGTGAAGCCCATCACGAACAGGGCGACACACAGGAACAGGAACATCAAGGCGAGCGAGCCCGATCCCATCAGCGGCTGGACCAAGAAGCCCAGCAGGATCGCGGCGACCGATCCACCGATCAGCACCCGCCGCTCGTCCCAGTGGCGATCGGCGGCCCAGGCGGCGAGGATGATGCCCACCCCCATCAGCAGGATCGCGCCCAGCTGCACCGACAGCATCTGCTGCATGGTGAAGCCCAGCGTCTTGACGCCGTAGCCGAGCGCAAAAGCGGTCGCGAGATAATAGAGGACGAAGCAGGCGATCGCCCCCAATGTACCGCCGATCAGCGGCTTGCTGTCCCGCGCGATCAGGGTGGCCAGCGGCACCTTGGGCGGTTCCGCCTCCGCCAGTGCAGCCGCGAATTGCGGCGTTTCGGCCAGCTTCAGGCGGATCCACAGGCCCACCCCCACCAGCAGGGCCGAGGCGGCGAAGGGGATGCGCCAGCCCCAGTCGCGAAACTCCTGTGGGGTCAGGATCAAGCCGAGGATGAGGAAAAAGCCGTTGGCCGCCAGGAAGCCGACGGGAGCGCCCAGTTGCGGAAACATGCCGAAGCGCGCGCGCCAGCCGGGGGGCGCATGCTCCACCGCCAGCAGCGCCGCCCCGCCCCACTCCCCGCCCAGGCCGAAACCCTGGCCGAAGCGCAGCACGCACAGCAGCAGGGCCGCGGTCCACCCGGCGGTGGCATAGGTCGGCAGCACCGCGACCAATGTGGTCGATATGCCCATGGTGAGGAGCGAGGCCACCAGGGTCGACTTGCGCCCGACCCGGTCACCGAAATGCCCGAAGAAGATGGAGCCCAAGGGCCGCGCCACGAAGGCGACGCCCAGCGTGGCGAACGCCGCCAGCTGCTGCGTCTCCTTGACCGCGCTCGGGAAGAACAATTCGCCGAACACCAGGCTGGCGGCGGTGGCATAGACGTAGAAGTCGTAGAACTCGATTGCCGTGCCGATCAGGCTGGCCGCCAGCACGCGCCGCGTCGATGGTCCAGTGCCGCCCTTGCTCATCCGCTCTCCCCTCCCCGCCGTTACAGGCCGCCTCCTATCCAGCGGCGCGGGCGCGCTGTCGAGAGTGGACAGGCCGGTGATGGACATCGGACAGGGGCAAAAAGAAAGGGGCCGCCGTGGCGACCCCTTCCCGTAACGACGATGTCGGTCGCGATCAGCGACGGCGACGGCCGCCGCCCTGCACGCACTTGTCCGTCACCGAACGCGAGCAGCGCGGCAGGTTGGCGCTGTCGACCGGCGTCGGATTGGTCATGTTGGACTGCATGCCCGAGGAGGAGGTCATCGCAGCATCGGGTGCCGGCGGTGCGCTCATGGCCGGATCGGCCGGGGCGGTCGTGGGCGCACCCATGCCCGGATCGGTCGCACCCGGCGTCATCGCGCCGGTGTCGGGAGTGGCGGGATCCATCGGCGCGATGCCCGGCGTGGTTGCGCCCGGTGCGTCCGTCGTCGTGGTAGACGGCATGTCCTGCGCTATCGCAGCGGTGCCAAGGCTCAGGCCGGCGAGGATCAGCAACGTCTTCTTCATGGTACACCTCCTTGCGTTGGTGCGCCGGCGAGTTCGACCCGCTCGGCCGCAATAACAAACATGAACTCAACGGCAGACCCTACCGATCAACGGGGCGTAAAGTTCCATCGACGCTTGCCCCGCCCACTGCCGTTCCCTACCTGTTCGCGGGTGAGTCTTCCTGCTGCATCCCCGTCCGAACCCGCCTATCTGCGCGGGCTGAACATACCCCAGCGCGATGCGGTGCTGAGCAGCGAGGGGCCGGTCCTGGTGCTGGCGGGCGCGGGAACCGGCAAGACGGCCGCCCTCACCGCGCGGCTGGCGCACCTGATCGCCACCCGCCGCGCCTGGCCGAGCGAGATCCTGGCCGTCACCTTCACCAACAAGGCCGCGCGCGAGATGCGCGAGCGGGTCGGACGGATCATGGGCGAACAGGTGGAGGGGATGCCGTGGCTCGGCACCTTTCACTCGGTCGCGGCGAAGATGCTACGCCGCCATGCCGAACTGGTCGGCCTGCAATCCAACTTCACCATCCTCGACACGGACGACCAGCTGCGCCTGTTGAAGCAGTTGATCCAGGCGGCGGAACTGGACGAGAAACGCTGGACCGCGCGCGCGCTGGCCGGGCTGATCGACCGGTGGAAGAACCGGGGCTGGACCCCGGCGGAAATCGACGCGGCGGAGAGCGAGGCGTTCGCCAACGGGCGCGGAGCGGAACTGTACGCCAACTACCAACAAAGGTTGCGGGCGGTGAATGCCTGCGACTTCGGCGACCTGCTGCTGCACATGCTGGTAATCCTGAAGACGCACCGCGACGTGCTGGCGCACTATCAGCAGCGTTTCCACTACATCATGGTGGACGAATATCAGGACACCAATGCCAGCCAGTATCTGTGGCTGCGGCTGCTGGCGCAGGAGCGGAAGAATATCTGCTGCGTGGGTGACGACGATCAGTCCATCTATTCGTGGCGCGGCGCGGAAGTCGCCAACATTCTCCGCTTCGAGCGTGACTTCCCGGGCGCCAAGGTGATCCGGCTGGAACAGAATTACCGCTCCACCCCGCACATCCTCGGCGCGGCCAGCGGGCTGATCGCGCAGAATGGCGGGCGGCTGGGCAAGACGCTGTGGACCGAAATCGACGTGGGCGAGAAGGTTCGCGTCATCGGCGTGTGGGACGGGCCGGAGGAGGCCCGCCGCGTCGGTGAGGAGATCGAAGGAGCACAGCGTGCCGGCCAGACGCTGGACACAATGGCGATCCTGGTGCGCGCGCAGTTCCAGACGCGCGAGTTCGAGGACCGTTTTATCGCGATCGGCCTGCCCTATCGCATTGTCGGCGGCTTCCGCTTCTACGAACGGGCAGAAATCCGCGATGCCTTGGCCTATTTGCGCGTGATCGCGCAGCCGGCTGATGATCTGGCGTTCGAGCGGATCGTGAACGTCCCCAAGCGCGGCTTGGGCGACAAGGCGGTGGCCAAGGTCCACCAACTGGCGCGGGCGGAAGGGCTGCCGCTCACCACTGCGGCCGCGCGCATCCTCGACACGGACGAGCTGACACCGCAGGCACGCCGGGCGATGGGCAATCTGATCGGCGACATTGCGCGCTGGCGTTCGCGCCTGAACGAACTGCCCCATGCCGAGCTTGCCCGGCTGATGCTGGACGAAAGCGGCTATACCGGCATGCTCCAGGCGGAGAAGTCGGCCGAGGCGACGGGACGGCTGGAGAACCTGACCGAGCTGACCCGCGCCATGGAAGAATATGAAACGCTGGGCGCTTTCCTGGAACATGTCAGCCTGGTGATGGACAATGATGCCGACCAGGATCGCGACAAGGTCACGCTGATGACCATCCATGCCGCCAAGGGGCTGGAATTCGACACGGTGTTCCTGGCCGGGTGGGAGGAAGGCGTGTTCCCGTCGCAGCGCGCCCTGGACGAAGGCGGCACCGCGTCGCTGGAGGAGGAGCGCCGGCTGGCCTATGTCGCCATCACCCGCGCGCGCAAGCGGTCCTACATCCTCCATGCCGCCAACCGCCGCATCTATGGCCAGTGGACCAGCTCTATCCCGTCCCGCTTCGTGACCGAATTGCCGCCCGAGCATGTCGACAGCGAGACGACCATGAGCGGCGGCGAGAGCCTGTGGCGGGCGCAATGGAGCGAACAGGCCGATCCCTTCGCCCATGTCGCGCGCGAGCGGCCGGGACAGGCGGCGACGCGCGGCCCCGGCTGGCAGCGGGCGGCGCAGAAGCCGCTCGACATGGCCCCCACCCGCCTGGCCGAGGTGAAGGCAAGCGCCGCCAGCTTCGCCGCGAAGTCGCGCGCTGACCTGACGCTCGGGCAGCGCGTGTTCCATTCCAAGTTCGGCTATGGCGCGATCGCGAAGATCGAAGGCAACAAGCTGGAGATCGATTTCGAACATGCCGAGCGCAAGCGGGTTCTCGACAGTTTCGTGACGCTCGCCTGATCCTCGCGGGCCGGCTTACCCGCCGGTCCGCTTTGTCCAGCGATCCATCCAGCCGAACACCTCCCCGTGCCACTGGAGCGAGTTGCGGGGCTTCACCACCCAGTGGTTCTCGTCCGGAAAGACGACCAGGCGCGAGGGTATGTCACGCCGCTGGAGGGCGGTGAAAGCGGCGATCCCCTGCGTATAGGGGATGCGGAAATCCTTCTCGCTCGTGATCACCAGCTGTGGCGTCTTCCAATCGGCGACATGGTTGACCGGGTTCCACCGCTCATATTCGGCGGCCGCCTCGTAATATGGCCTGCCGCCATGTTCCCATTCGTCGAACCATAGTTCCTCGGTTTCATAGGCCATGGCGCGGGCGTCGAACACGCCGTCATGCTGGACGATGCACTTGAACCGGTCGGGCCAATTGCCTTCGATCCAGTTCATCATATAGCCGCCATAGGAGGCACCGGCGGCGCAGGCATTGTCGCCGTCGACGAAGTCGAACCGCTCCACCGCCGCCTTGAGGCCGAGCTTGAGGTCGGTCAGCGGCTTGCCGCCCCACTGCCGGTTGATCGCATTGGTGAAGGCTTGACCGTAGCCGGTGGAGCCATGGAAATCGACGGACACCACCGCATAGCCATGGCCGGCCCACGCCATCGGGTTCCAGCGATAGGACCAGGTGTCCCCGAACGAACTTTGCGGCCCGCCATGCACCAAAAAGGCGAGCGGCGCTTTGGTACCCGGTGCTAGTTGCGCCGGCTTGACCGCAAAGCCCCACACCGTGTCGCCGTCCGCGCCTTTGTAGGTGAAGCGGGTGACGGTCGGCAGGTCGATGCCCGCGAGCTTGGCGGCATTGACGTTGGTGAGGCGCGTGGTGCGGCCATCGGCATTCCACCGCCAGAGGTCGCCCGGCGCGGTCAGGCTGTCCAGCGCGTAGACGAACCCGCCCGCCGGCAGCGGCGTGAGCGCGGAGACATGGCCCGCGCCGGTCAGCCGGTGGACCTTGCCATCGCCCAGGTCGACGCGGAACGCCGGCTGATCCAGCAGGTCGCCCGCCGTGACATAGAGTCTGCGCGAATCCGCTGCCCAGGCGATGGTGGCGACCGATCGGTCCCACGCCTCGGTCAAGGCGCGCGTCCTGCCGGTCGCAAGCTCGCGCACCCACAGCACCTGGCGGTCGGCCTCGTAACCCGGCCGCTTCATCGCCGCCCAGGCGAGCCAGCGCCCATCCGGTGAGACGGTCGGCAGCGTGTCGGTCGCGCGATTTCCGGCGGTGAGGTTGGTCGGGGCCGCCGATCCGTCAGCGGGCGCGGAAAAGATGTCGAGGTTGGTGGAAAGCGACTCGATTCGTCCAGCCTCACGCAGGGTGAAGAAGATGGTGCGGCCGTCCGCGCTCCAGCTGAACTCCTCGGCGCCGCCATAGGGCTTGGATGGCGTGTCGCCCACCAGGCCGCCGACAATGGCCCTGCCCGGCTCCGCCGCCTTGCCGCCGCTCAACGGGATGACGAACGCCTGCGACCTTTGCCCATCGGCCCAATTGTCCCAATGGCGCACGAACAATTGTTCGTAAGTGCGCGCGCTGCCGGCATTCTTGTCCTTGGGCGCCTGCTCGACCGCGAGCGAGGCGGCGCCCACCGGACGATCCGCCCACACCAGGATGGCATTGCCTTTCGGCGACAGCTTGAAGCCTGACAGGTCGAACGCTCCGGTCACCTGCACCGGCTCGCTGCCGGTCATGCCGACCCGCCAGACGGCGTTGGACTGGCCGCGATCGGACAGGAAATAGAGCTGGCCGTCCGGTGCGAATGCCGGATCCACCTCGTTCGCCTGGGCCAGCGACGCGAACCTGGCCGGCGTCGCGCCCTTGGCCTTGAGGTCGAGCCGCCATAAGTCGTTCATGCCCCGGTTCGCGGCCAGGTCGGTCTCGCGCTGCTGCCAAACCAGCCAGCGACCATCGGGCGAGACCACGGGCGCGCTGACCCGTGAGAGCATGACCAAGTCTTGCGGCGTGAACGGTCGGGCCAAAGCGGAACCGGCGAGCAGAGCGGCAAGTGCCGCAGCGGTGAGGGCTTTCATGCGTGGCTGCATGAACAAGGCCATGCCCGGACACAAGCTGCCGCGCGACGGCGGGGGCCGCCCCGCGCGGAAAGCGTGCGATGCCTAGCGCCCGATCACCCGCGCAACCTCCCGCGCCACCACCCGCTCGACCAGGTCCGGCAGATTGGCATCGAGCCATTCCTTCAACATCGGGCGCAGCATTTCGCGAACCAGCCCGTCCAGCGTATTGTCGGCCGCATTGGGATCGATGGCGAGGCTCGCCAGGGTCGCCAACGCGGCCTTGCTCGCCTCTGCCGTCCGCGCCGAGATCAACGCCCCCGCCCCCGCCGCCGGCGCGGACTGGCCCGGGCCGGGCGTGGGCGCGGCGCCGAGTTCGAGGACGTCATCCTCCCCCGCCAATGCGGGCGTGGGTGCTGGTGCGGGCGGCAATGCACCGCGTCGCACGGCGTCCACGTCCGCGCTGATGATGCGCTTGATGGAAGCCAGCACGTCTTCCATCGACTGTTCAGGGCCGCCGTCGCTCATTGCCCCATGCTATCGCCTAGTTCCGCGGCGGAGTCACGGGGCGGGACTCGCCCGGCGTGTACGGCTGCACGTCCGCATTGTCCGGGGTCTGTCCGGTGGTGCGGGTGCTGCGCGACGTGTAGCGGCGATTATCGCTCCAGTCGCCGAACCGGTTGCGCACGCGATCATAATTCGACAGCGGATCATAGAGCGCGCCGCCGTCCAGACCCAAATCGCGCGCCTCTGCATGGCCCATGGCGTTCAGCAGGGCGAAGCCCGCCACATATTGATCCCGCTGGGCGGACACCAGCGACACCTGCGCGTTCAGCAATTCCTGCTCCGCATTCAACACCTCGATCACCGTGCGCGTGCCGACGCTGTTTTCCGCGCGCACGCCTTCCAACGCCAGCGTGTTGGCGGACACCGCCTGCTGATTGGCGGTGATGGCCGCGCCCGCGGCCTGATAGACCGCAAAGGCGCCGCGCACGCGCGACACGACCAGCCGTTCGATCGAGATGGACTGTTCCAGCGCCTGGTTCTCGATCGCCTGTGCCTGGCGGACACGCGCACCGACCAGCCCGCCCTGGTATAGCGGTACGGACAGGCTGACGCCGAGATTGTTCTGCCCCTGCGTCTGGTCGATACCCGGCGTGTTGTTGGGCAGGCCGACCTGGCGCGCGCGGGTGCCGAGATAATCGTTGTAGCTCGACCCACCGATGGCCGACAGGGTCGGCAGGCGCTGCGCCCGCGTCGCGCGCACGTCATATTGCGCGGCCTGGGTGGTGGCGGTGGCGGTGGCGATAGCAGGGCTGCTCTTGAGCGCGATGTCCACCGCCTGGTCGGATGTGGCCGGCAGGACCGGCAAGGCCGGTGGCTGCTCCAGCCGCTCGGGCCAGCTGCCGATCACGCGGCGATAATTTTCGCGGCTGGAGGTGAGATTGCCTTGCGCGGTCGCCAGCTGGCTGCGTGCCAGGCTGAGCCGCGCTTCGGATTGGGCGACGTCGGTGCGGGTAAGGTCGCCCACCTCGAACCGGTCGCGGCTGGCGCGCACATTCGTGTTCAGCACGTCGACATTCTTCTTGCGCAGATCGACGATCGCCTGATCGCGGATCACGTCCATATAGGTGCCGACCGCCTCGGTGAAGGTGTTGCCCTCGACCGTGCGCAGGTCCGACCGCCCGGCTACCACCCGCGCTTCGGCGGCGTTGATGGCGTTGCGGACGCGACCGCCCTGGAATAGCGGGTAGTTGAGGTTCACCTGCCCCGTCAGCACGCGCGCGCCATTGTCCAGGCGGCTCAGTCCGTTGCTGCTCTGGGTGACGCCCACCACCCCCGTGACACCCAGCCGTGAGGCGGCCTTGGCGATCGGCACGCCTTCGTCCGTCGCCTGAAGCTGCGCGCGGGCCGCGTTCAGATCGGGGCTGTCGGTATAGGTCTGGTTGAAGGCATCACGCAGCGTCGTCGCCGACGCGGGCATTGCCGTCAGCGCCGTGCCTGCCATCATCCCCCAGATCAGCCCCCGCTTGACCATCAGCCCCCCCCCTGGCTCTTAGAACGTGAACTGTTTGGGCTTGACGAACCCGGGCAGGACCGGCGCCTCGGCATCGGCGAAGCTGATCATGGCGAAGCTTCCGCCCGCCTTGCGCCCGATCGCCAGACGGGTGACGCCGCCTTCCAGCACGGGCGCCGCGATCCGGCCCCCGTCGACCAGCTGGTCCAGTATTTCGGCCGGGACATATTCGATCGCGCCGTCGAACAGGATCAGGTCGTACGGGCCGCTGGCCGGCCACCCGGCCGTCAGCGCCCCCTGAACACCGGTCACGTTGTCCGCCGACACGGCCGGGGCCGCGCCCTGCTCCAGCGCCACCACGCTGCCTGCCAGCTTGGCCAGCACGGCGGCGGAATAGCCGGAGGATGCGCCGATCACGAGCGCGCGATCATGCTGCCGCACCCGCGCCTCGGTCAGCAATCGGCCGAGCACCATCGGCGAGGCCAGCGCGCGACCGTCGCCCAGCGGCAGCGAGATGTCGAGATAGGCTTGTCCGACCTGCCCCGCCGGAACGAAGCGCTCGCGCGGAACCTCTCCCATCGCTTCCACCACGCGGGGGTCGTTCACCGCCGTGGTGCGAAGCTGGCTTGCCACCATCGCGCGGCGCATCTGCTCGAAATTATGCTCGGTCACCTGCTGGCCCTTCTGAGGTGTCTTATTCATACAAGACACCGATGCTGTTGGCAATGCATATCGAAGGCGCCCCCTGTCGCCAAGGGCGCGGATGCGGCGGCAAGGGCATAAATCAGCAGGATCACACGGCCGGCGGCAGGGCTGCGCAGGCACGACGGCGACGCCGCAACGGGATCATCCCTGCCGGTCGGGAAAATGCTTGTTGCACCGCGCGCAATAGCGTTCGCGGATGAACTTTTCCGAATAGGTGCGGCTGAAACATTGCGGGCAGGCCCATGACCGCGTCGGGCCGCGCCGTCGCCCGTAATCGGCCAGCGCACGCGCCTCGCGCCTGCGGTGGGACATGAGGGCATAAAGACCGGCCGTCACGCTGAGGCACAGCACGGCGACAATCAGGATAGCTATGGTGAAGTCCATTACACATGCACGATAGGTGGCGCATCGCCGCGACGCAATGCCGCCCTGTCCACTTCGCCGTTCGGCACCCGCCTGCAACAAGGCCCCGCAACGCGCCGCCGCCTTGCGGCGCCACGTCGCACGATCATCGCATCGGAGAAGAGTGGAGGCCCGAGCCGGAATCGAACCGGCGTGCAAGGATTTGCAGTCCTCTGCGTAACCACTCCGCCATCGGGCCGGAGGCGCGCAGATGATCGTTTTTCGCCTTGCTGTCAAACCGTAGCGGTAACACCCCCTGCATCGAGCGCGCCGCCGCAGGTCGCGGCACCATCGAGGTCGCCGCAAAACCATTGTCTCAGCGCAACGATTCCGGCATCAGCGGCGAATATAGCGTTCACTTTGTTGCGTGCGGACGCGACGCTCGGACATGTTCGACATTGTCCTCTCGCTCGCGAATGATATACGCCGTCCATGCCTGCTTATCGTTCCCGCACCACCACCCATGGCCGCAACATGGCCGGCGCACGCGGCCTGTGGCGCGCCACCGGCATGAAGGACAGCGACTTCGGCAAGCCGATCATCGCCATCGCCAACAGCTTCACGCAATTCGTGCCGGGCCACGTCCACCTCAAGGATCTGGGGCAATTGGTCGCGGGCGAGATCGCGGCGGCGGGCGGGGTGGCCAAGGAATTCAATACGATCGCGGTCGATGACGGCATCGCCATGGGGCATGACGGCATGCTCTATTCGCTGCCCAGCCGCGAACTGATCGCGGACGCGGTCGAATATATGGCCAATGCCCATTGCGCCGACGCGCTGGTGTGCATTTCCAATTGCGACAAGATCACGCCCGGCATGCTGATGGCCTCCCTGCGCCTCAACATCCCCACCGTGTTCGTGTCCGGCGGGCCGATGGAGGCCGGCAAGGTGGTGCTGAAGGGTAAGGAGGTCGCGCTCGACCTGGTCGATGCGATGGTCGCCGCCGCCGACGAGAGTTATTCGGACGAAGAGGTCAAGGCGATCGAACGGTCGGCCTGTCCCACCTGCGGCTCCTGCTCCGGCATGTTCACCGCCAATTCGATGAACTGCCTGACCGAGGCGCTGGGCCTTTCCTTGCCGGGCAACGGCTCCACGCTGGCGACCCATGCCGACCGCGAACGGCTGTTCCGCGAGGCCGGGCACTTGATCGTCGACCTGGCCAAACGGTGGTACGAACAGGACGACGCCACTGCCCTGCCCCGCTCGATCGCGACGTTCGCGGCGTTCGAGAATGCAATGAGCCTCGACATCGCCATGGGCGGATCGACCAACACGGTGCTGCACCTGCTGGCCGCCGCGCATGAGGCCGAGGTGGATTTCACCATGGCCGATATCGACCGCCTGTCCCGCCGGGTGCCGTGCCTGTGCAAGGTCGCCCCGGCCAAGTCCGACGTGCATATGGAGGATGTCCATCGCGCCGGCGGCATCATGGGCATATTGGGCGAGCTGGATCGGGCCGGCCTGCTCGACGTGGAGCAGCCGACGGTTCATGCCGGCACGCTGGGCGAGGCGCTCGGCCGCTGGGACGTGGTCCGCACCAACAGCGAAAGCGTGCGCGATTTCTATCGCGCGGCCCCCGGCGGCGTGCCGACCCAGACCGCCTTCAGCCAGTCGCGCCGCTGGGACGATGTGGACCTTGACCGGGAAAAGGGCGTGATCCGCTCCGCCGCTTACGCCTTCAGCCAGGATGGCGGCCTGGCGGTGCTGTTCGGCAATCTCGCGCCCGAAGGCTGCATCGTGAAGACGGCCGGCGTGGACGACAGCATCCTGACCTTCACCGGTCGGGCGGTGGTGTACGAAAGCCAGGACGCGGCGGTGGCCGGGATCCTGGGCAACCAGGTGCAGGCGGGCGACGTGGTCGTGATCCGCTATGAGGGCCCACGCGGCGGGCCGGGGATGCAGGAAATGCTGTACCCCACCAGCTACCTGAAGTCGAAGGGCCTCGGCAAAGCCTGCGCGCTGCTGACCGACGGGCGGTTTTCGGGCGGCACGTCCGGCCTGTCCATCGGCCATGTCTCGCCCGAAGCGGCGGAAGGCGGGCTGATCGCGCTGGTCGAGCATGGCGACGCAATCGCGATCGACATTCCGAACCGTACCATCAACCTGCTGGTCGACGACGCCACTCTGGCCGCCCGGCGCGCGGCGGTGGAGGCACGCGGCGCGCAGGCGTGGAAGCCGTTCGGACGCAAGCGCACCGTGTCCACGGCACTCAGGGCCTATGCCCTCCTTGCCGGCAATGCCGCGCGCGGCGCGGTCCGGGTGCTGCCGGACGATTGATCCCGTCCGGCCGGTCGTATGTTCGGCCAGTCAACACTTTCTTAACCACCCGGTCGCTACGATAGCGCCGGGCGGGGTTCCACATCACATGTTCAACGGCATTGACATACCGACGCTGCATCTCTGCAGCCTGCTGGGAAGCGGAGCCTATGCGCTCGTCTTCCTGTGGCTCTGGCTGCGCCAGAAGCATGAGGCGCACCTGCTGCACTGGACGATGAGCGCCCTGCTCTATGCCATGACCATGATCGGTTTCGAACTGCTGCCGACGGCATCCAGCCGGCTGACCGGCGCCGCCTTGTTCGCGGCTTTGTCCTTTTCCAACGTCCTGATCGTGTCTGGCATCCGGCAGTTCGAGGGCAAGGTGCCGTTTCGCGCCTGGATGCTGGTGCCGATTGCCGCCGCCACGCTGATGTATGCGGTGCCGCGCTGGCTGGCCGATGCCGGCCTGCCGCTTGGCTGGCCGCTGATCCGCTCCTGCGACTCAATGGGCCTCGCCATTTCGACCATCATCCTGGCGCTGGGACTGCTGCGGGCCGAGCCGGCGGAAACGGAGATGCAGGGCAAGCGGATCGCCGGCACGGCGATGCTGGCCTATGTCCCCGGCTGCATCATCGCCCTTGCCGGCACGCTGCTGATCGGGAACGACCTGCTGGTGGTCGTACCGACCCTGCTGGATCAGGTTCTGCTGCCGATGGTGAACCTGGGCCTGCTGGCGATGCTGGGCGAGCGCGCGCAGCAGAAGCTGCGCGAGGCGGCGTTGCGCGATCCCCTGACCGGCAGCTGGAACCGGGCGGGCCTGTCCTTGCTGGAGCCGAAGCTGGCGATCAAAGGCACCGGCGTGGTGGCGATCGACCTGGATCATTTCAAGACGATCAACGATTGTCACGGCCACCCCGCCGGCGACACGGTGTTGCGCACGCTGTCCACCATGGCGGCAAGGCTCGCCGGCGATCAGGGCGGTGAACTTGCCCGGATCGGCGGCGACGAGTTCGTCGCCATCCTGCCGGGCAGCGGCCCGGACGGCGCACGTTGCTATGCGGAGCAGCTGCGCCAGGTGGCGGCGGGCAACGGCCAGGGCAGCCCGCGCTGGACGGTCAGCCTGGGCCTTGCGGTCGTGTCCGCCGGCGAGATCGGGCTGGCCCCGGCCATCGCCCGCGCCGACGTTTTCCTATATCGCGCCAAGGCCGAGGGCCGCGACCGGCTGGCGGCCTGACCACTCCCGTGCGGCCAGCTTGCCGTAACAATAGAGTCACGCAAGGATCATAGGGCAACGGCAACGGTGCATAGCCGCGTCACCCCGGGGGGATCCTCATGTTGAAGATGTTCGTAGCAGGCGCAGGCGGCCTTGCGCTCGCCGGCATGGCGGCTGCCGCAAACATCTCGGGCGCGGGTGCCACCTTTCCCGCCCCGATCTATGCCAAGTGGGCGGAAAGCTACCGCGCGCAGACCGGCATCGGCCTGAACTATCAGCCGATCGGGTCGGGCGGCGGCATCAAGCAGATCACCGCCCAAACGGTGGATTTCGGCGCCAGCGACAAGCCTCTCACCCCGCGCGACCTCAACAAGCATGGGCTGTACCAATTTCCGACCGTGATCGGCGGGGTGGTACCGGTGGTGAACCTGCCCGGCGTCCGCCCCGGCCAGATTCGCCTGTCGGGCGCGCTGCTGGCCGACATCTTCCTGGGCAGGATCCGCCGCTGGAACGCGCCGCAGATCGCGGCGGCCAATCGCGGGCTGGCCCTTCCCAACCTGCCGATCACGGTGGTGCACCGCTCGGACGGGTCGGGCACTACCTTCCTGTTCACCACCTATCTCGAACGCAACAGCTCCACCTGGCAGCAGCAGGTCGGCGCCAGCGACGCGGTGCAGTGGCCGACCGGGATCGGCGGCAAGGGCAATGACGGGGTCGCGGCCTTCGTCAAGCAGACGGCGGGCGCGATCGGCTATGTCGAATATGCCTATGCCAAGCAGAATGGCGGCGCCTTCATCCAGCTGCGCAACAAGGCGGGGCAGTTCGTCTCGCCCAGCGCGCAGACCTTTGCCGCCGCAGCCGCCAGCGCCGACTGGCTGCACAGCCCTGGCAACCGCATCATCCTGGTGGACCAGCCGGGTGCCGGCGCCTGGCCGATCATCGGCGCGACCTTTATTTTGGTCCACCGCAGCCAGGCGAATGGCGCAACCGGCGCACAGGTGCTGAAATTCTTCGACTGGGCCTTCGCCAAGGGCGATGCGCAGGCGGCGGCGCTGGATTATGTGTCGGTCCCGACGCAGATCGAGGGATTGTTGAAGCGGCAATGGGCGCGCTCGATCACCGCGGGCGGCAAGCCGGTCTACGTCGCGAAGTGATGCACTCCGCCGCCTCCGATCAGGCCAATGGGCGCGCCCGGCCATGACCGTCACCGCTCATCCCGCCTCCAAGACTGCCCCGCCCGGCCACAAACTGGGCGAGCAGCTGTTTCGCTTCGCCTGTGCCGCGGCCGCCACCATCCTGCTGGCGGCACTTGCCGGCGTGGTAGCCAGCCTGTTCGTGGGCGGACTTCCCGCGTTTCGCGCGTTCGGCTTCGGCTTCCTCACCTCCACCGCCTGGAATCCGGTGACGGAAACCTATGGCGCGGCGGGGCCGATCGTCGGCACCTTGGTGACGGCCTTTCTGGCGCTGGTGATCGCCTTGCCGCTGGCGCTGGGCGTATCGATATTCCTGGTGGAGTTCTGCCCGGCCGTTCTGGCGCGGCCGATCGCGGTTGCGGTGGAGCTGCTCGCCGGCATTCCGTCGATCGTCTACGGCATGTGGGGGCTGTTCGTCCTCGCGCCCTGGTTCGCCGCGCATATCCAGATGCCGATCATGATGGGCGCGGAGCCGGGCAGCCTCCTCGACCGCGTCTTTGCGGGCACGCCCAACGGCGCCAACATCTTCACGGCCAGCATGATCCTGGCGATCATGATCCTGCCCTACATGGCGGCCGTGTTCCGCGAGCTGTTCCTGACCGTGCCGCCGCAGGTGCGGGAAGCGGCATATGGCCTTGGCTGCACTCCGTTTGAGGTGACTCGGGCGGTGGTGATCCCCTATGTGCGTCGCGGCATGATCGGCGTCATCATGCTGGGTCTCGGCCGCGCGCTGGGCGAGACGATGGCGGTGACCTTCATCATCGGCAACGCCCACGGCTTACCCAGTTCGCTGTTCGACAGCGGCTCCACCATCGCCTCCACCGTGGCCAATGAGTTTGCGGAGGCCACGGGCGAGCTGCACAGCGCATCCTTGATCGCGCTCGGCTTCCTGCTGTTCGTGATCACCTTCGCGGTGCTGGCCGTCGCCCGCCTGCTGCTGCGGGAGGACAAGGCATGATCAGTCGCGCCGCGCGCCGCCGCGCCGCCAACCGCCTGTTCGTGGCGCTGTGCGGGATCGCCACGGCGATCGCCCTCGCCTTTCTGGTGATGATCCTGTGGACCCTGCTGAGCAAGGGCCTGGGCGGGATCGACGCCATGATCTTCACCGCTGACCAGCCCGCGCCGGGATCGCCCGGCGGCCTGCGCAACGCCATCGTCGGGTCGATCATCATGTGCGCGATCGGCATGGCCATCGCTTTGGTGATCGGCATTCTCGCCGGCACCTGGCTGGCCGAATATGGCGCGGGCACGAAGTTCGGCCATGTGGTGCGCTTCTTCAACGACGTGCTGATCTCGGCCCCGTCGATCCTGATCGGCCTGTTCGTCTATGGATTGCTGGTGGCGCCGTTTCATGGCTTCTCCGGCTATGCCGGCGCGGTGGCGCTCGCCTTTCTCGCCACTCCGATCGTGGTGCGGACAACCGAGGACATATTGTCGCTGCAACCCGGCGCGCTCCGTGAAGCGGGCATGGCATTGGGCGCAAGCCGCGCCTTCGTGATCCGCAAGATCATCTGGAAGGCGGCGCGCGCCGGCCTGCTCACCGGTGGCCTGCTTGGCTTCGCGCGCATTTCGGGCGAAACCGCGCCTTTGCTGTTCACCAGCCTGGGCAACCAGTTCTTCACCGCCGATCCGTCGCAGCCGATGGCGAGCCTGCCGACCACCATCTTCCAGTTCGCTTTGTCGGCCTATGAGGACTGGCAGCGCCTTGCCTGGGTCGGCGCGCTGCTGATCGCCGTCGCCGTCCTGTTCATCAACATCGTCGGGCGCCTGCTGGCCCGGGAGACGCACCGTCCATGACCGATACGGCACCCCTGCCGCACGCCCCCGAGGCCGACGAAGCCCGCTTCATGACCCGGCCGGACGGCGACCTGGTGGTCGAGGTCAAGGACCTGAAATTCTTCTACGGGGCGAACCCGGCGCTGCATGGGGTCGACCTGCCGGTCGAGCGCAATGCCATCACCGCGCTGATCGGTCCGTCGGGCTGTGGCAAGTCGACCCTGCTGCGCGCGCTTAACCGCATCTACTCCCTCTATCCGGGGCAACGCGCCGAGGGGCAGATCCTGCTGGATGGCGAGGATGTACTGACCGGTGGCGACCCCGCGGCGCTGCGCGCGCGCGTCGGCATGGTGTTCCAGAAGCCGACGCCCTTTCCCATGTCGATCTACGACAATGTCGCCTTCGGTGTCCGCCTCTACCATCGCAAGTCGCGGGCGGAGATGGACGAGATGGTGGAACGCTCCCTGCGTCGCGCAGCCTTGTGGGACGAGGTCAAGGACAAGCTGCACAGCTCCGGCCTTGGCCTGTCGGGCGGGCAGCAGCAGCGGCTGTGCGTCGCGCGCGGCATCGCGGTGGAGCCGGAGGTGCTGCTGCTGGATGAGCCGGCCAGCGCGCTGGACCCGGTATCGACCGCCAAGCTGGAACAGACCCTGGTCGAGTTGAAGGGCGAGGTCACGATCGTGATCGTCACCCACAATCTGCAGCAGGCGAGCCGCATTTCCGATCATACCGGCTTCATGTTCCTGGGCCGGATGATCGAGTTCGGCCGCACGGCGGAGATCTTCTCCAACCCCCGCTCCCGCCGCACGCGGGACTATGTGACGGGGCGGTTCGGCTGACGTTCAGGGCAACGGCCCTGAACGGCCGTAGGTGAATAAAGCGCGGGTTCGTTCCAAGGAGATCGACATTTGCGCATGAAGCCTGCCAGCTGATCCACTCGAACCAACAGCGCTCCCCCGAAGGCGGAGCCCAGGAGATTGGAGGGCGTCGCGTGACGATGGGGCTCCCGCCTTCGCGGGAGCACAAGAATGTGGTCCGGGCTTGGGCAGCGGCTCACTGCACGACGACACCCGCCTCAGGCGCTCCCGACCGCCGGATCAGTGGACGAAGCGCGCCACCACATCACGGTAGGAGCGGCTCACCTTCACCTGCGCGCCCGATCCCAAGACCAGGAAACATTCGCCGTTGGTGTGCGGCTTCACCTGCTTCACCAGATCCAGGTTGACGATGGTGGAGCGATGGATGCGCTGGAAACGTCGCGGATCGAGGCGCTTTTCCAGATCCTTCATCGTCTCGCGCAGGATCAGGGTGTTGTCGCCGGTATAGATGCACATATAGTCACCGGCGGCGTCGATCCGCTCGATCGAATCAACGTCCACGCGGAAGATCTGGCCGCGATCCTTGATGTTGATCAGCTTTTCGTAGCGGCTGGCCGATGGAGCCTCCGCGCCTTCCGGGATCGAATCCGCCGCTTCCGGCGCATGTTCCGCAATCACCTCCTTCAGCTGTACCACCTCCTCGGCAGCCCGCTTTTCGGAGAGGCGCTGGCGCACGCGCTCCAGCGTGTCGGCCAGACGGTCATTTTCGACCGGCTTCATCAGGTAATCGACGGCACCCGCCTCGAACCCGCGCAGCGCATGGTCGGAATAGGCCGTCACGAACACGAACAAGGGCGGCTCGACCTCCATCAGGCCCTGCACCACCGAAAAGCCGTCAAAGCCCGGCATCTGGATGTCGAGAAACACCAGATCGGGCTTGTGGGTCTTGATCGCGCGGATCGCCTCCCGCCCGTTGGTGCAGGTCTCGATGATCTCGACATCCTCGTGCGCCTGGAGGCGCAGCTGCAAGCCCTGGATTGCCAGGGACTCGTCGTCGACCAGGATGGTGCGGATCGTCATAAAGGTCTGGTCCTCACTGCATACCCATATGATAGGGCAAGTCGATAATCACGGCGAAACCGTCTGGCCCAGCCTGGGTCTCAAAGCGATGGTCACTGCCATATGCTTGCGCCAGACGGTCCCGCGTATTCGCCAAGCCGACTCCAGTGGACGAAACACCCGCCCCGTCGATCGGCCGCGTCGCCTCCCCTGGTCCAGTATCTCTGACCGTGATGTGAACGCGATTGCCCGCGCGGGCCACGGCAATGTCGATGTCGGCCCCCTCTTCCTTGGGCGTCACCGCATATTTGATCGCGTTTTCCACCAGGGGTTGCAGCAGCAGCGACGGGATCATCGCACCGGCGGCGGCGGGATCGATGTCGAAGCGGGTGCGCAGCCGATCCTCGAACCGCATCTTCTCGATGTCGAGATACAGTTTCAGCGTGTCGATTTCCTGCGCCACCGCCACCTCGCCCTCCGGCTCGCTCACCAGGGTGTAACGGAGAAAGGAGGACAGCCGCGACAGCATCGCATTGGCTCGCTCGGTCTGCTTCAGCAGCACCAGCGTGGAGATGGAGTTGAGCGTGTTAAACAGGAAATGCGGGTTGAGCTGGTAACGCAGCATCGCCAGCTGCGCCGACGACGCCTGGCTGCCCAGCCGCAGCAGCTGGTCGCGTTGCTCTTCAACCAGGATGTAGAAGTTGATGCCGTAATATAACGCTGACCACGCCGACAGCAGCGAGAAATCGAGCAGGATCGCCGACAGGTACTGGATCCCCTCCGGCATCGGCCCCGTGCGGTAGAAGGTGGCGTGCGCCCAGGTCTCGATCGAGGAGAAGACGGCGGAGGCCAGCCCAAGGATCAGGATCGACGCGGTCCAGGTGACGATCGGCCGCATCCGGAACAGGCGGCGATAGGCGGCGGACATCAGCAGGGTCAGCGAATAACCGGTCGCGGTAGTCAGCGCAGTGGGCAGGATGAACAGCCAGCCCATGGCATTGGCGATCCCGCCCAGCGAACGCAGCACAAAATAGCCAGCCCAGCCGGCGGACTGGAGCGTCCAGAAAGCGCGGTTCTTGTCTTCAAAGAACGGGCGCTGGCTTAACAATCGGGCCGGCATGCCATGGCCCCATACCCGAAGCTTTGCGGCGCTGCCAACCACTCGGCTCATCGCACCATGCGCATCTCTTGCCCACCAGCCACGTTAACGCGCGATAAACGGTCGATTTCCGGGGCGTTCATCCGGCCTGTGGCACAAACACCGCCATGTGGAGGACGGTTCGCGCAGGTGAACACAGGGCCACAGCGTATTGGAGGTCGTGATGCGTAAGTTGATTGCAACATCGGCGGCAGGGTTGGCCATCGCGGCCAGCATGCTCGCGGTGGCGGCGCCGTCGGAGGCGCGGCCTTATTACCGGCATCATCGCGGCGGCGGCAACGATGCGGCGATCGCATTGGGCGCGGGCGTGCTGGGCCTGGCGGCGGGTGCGGCGATCGCCTCGCGGCCGGGTTACGACACCTATTACGACGCGCCTGGCTATTATGCCGCGCCGCCGCCGGTTTACTATGCGCCGCCGCCCCCGCCGCCGGTCGCTTATGGCTACGGCTATTATGGCGCGCCGCGTTACGGATATTATGGTGGTTACGGCCGGGGTTATGGCGGTCCGCGCCACTATCGCCCTTATCGCGGCTGGTAGGTAGCAGAGTGATCGAAGAAGGGAGCGACGGAGCGATCCGTCGCCCCTTCGCCGATCCAGATGGTGCGGGTGGTCGGGCTCGAACCGACACTCCTTGCGGAACCGGATTTTGAGTCCGGCGCGTCTACCAGTTTCACCACACCCGCACTGCGGGGACGCCGTTACCGCAACGCGAAGGCTTGGTCCAGCCTTCCGCCGCAACAAGGCGTCTGCTAGCCGCCGCACATGGCCAAGATCGACGATATACGCGACGAATATGAGTCTCTGGAGGCGGACGACCGCTACCGCCTGCTGATCGATCTCGGGCGCGCGTTGGATCCCATGCCGAAGCCGTTGAAGACGGACGCCACTCTGGTGCGCGGCTGTTCCGCCTCCGTCTGGGTCTATCCGACTCGGCAGGACGATGGCCGGCTGCACTTCCTGGCGGACAGCAACGCCGCCATTACCAAGGGCATCATCGCCCTGGTCCTGCTGACGGTGCAGGACCGGACGCCGGGCGAGATCGTGGGGACCGACATCGAAGGCGCGCTCGCGCCGTTCGATCTCGGCCGTCAGCTCAGCTCCAACCGGACGCAGGGCATTCCCAACATGATCGCGCTGATCCGGGAAACAGCCGCGCGATTCGCCTAGAGCGATTCGCAACCGGGGAGCATTGCTGCCCGTCAGAGCGATCGGAAGCCGCTCCGGACGGTCACTCCGCCGCGATGGCGGAGGGCCTGGTCAGCCCTAGTCGTTGCTCCACCACATCCACCGGCGTGCCGGCGCTGACGATCAGCCAGTCGCGCGAGCGGGCGGCGTCCACGACCACCACCGCGTTCTTGGGGCAGACCTTGAGGCAGCCGACCTGGATCACGCCCAGTTCGGCCTTGCGGCCCTTGCCCTTGCCGCCGCGCTTGCCCAGCAGCTTGGACAGGCGCGTGTCGCCGTCCGGGCCGAAGCCCGTCTTGCGCAATTTCTTCTCGCATTTTCCGCAGATCAGGATCGTGCCGCGCCACTGCGCCTTGACGGTTCGGATCACGCCGCGCGCCGCTCCTCGGCCGCGCGCAGCACCTCCCACGCGGTCTGCACCGCCCGAAAGCGATCGGCAGCCACGGCATCGCCCGGCCTGACGTCGGGATGGTTGACCTTGGCGAGCCTGCGCCACGCCGCCTTGATGTCGTCGAAGCTGGCGTCGCTCTCCAGCTCCAGCACCTCCAGCGCGCGCATCTCGTCGCGCGAGCGGGTACCGTCGCCCGCCCCGCCCCAGCCATAATGCGACGCTTCGGCATAGCCCGACGCATCGCGCCGCTCGCCCGCCTCGCGCGCGGCCGCTTCCTCGGCGGACAGGCCCTCGAAGTAATTCCAGCCGCGATTATACTCCGCGGCATGTTCCTCGCAGAAATACCAGCGGTCGGGGCTGTTGGGGGATTTCGGCGCGGGGCAGTTGCCGGGCCGATCGCAGCCGTGGCGGTCGCACATGCGCACCTGCGTCGTGCCGCGCTCGCTGCCATAAGCCCGCCAGCGGGGAAACCCCCAGTCATTGGATCGTGTCGAACGCGCCATGGACGCTACATAGGACGCGGCCGACGAAACGCCATAAGCGGGTGATCAGCCAGGCAAGCGAAACCGGACGGTCAGCCCCATTCCGCCGCAGCCTAACTCGCCGGCGGGGCGATAGGTCTGCGTATAGCGGGCACCCTCCATGGCGTTGACGACGGTGGAGCCGAACACGAATGGGGGATAGGCCATCACCGCGCGCCGATTGGCGGTGCGACCATCGGGCAGGATGTCGAATTCCGTGCGGATCCACCCGGTCATGCCCCAGTCCGCCACGGCGCGGGGATAGGTGCTCGATCCCATGTTCGCGGATTGCAGGGACGGCTTGGCATCCACCAGCGAACATTGTTCCTCGCTCAGACCGGTGGCGGCAAAGGTAGCGCGGGCCTCCTCCAGCTTGCCCAGTTGGACCTGCACCGATGCCAGTCGCGCGCCCGCGGCGACCCGCAGCGGATGGTTCCTGGGCAAGCGCGTATCGTCCAGAACGGTTGTCAGCAGGCGGGCGGCGCTTGCAGGATCGCTTCCGGCATCATCGTCCGCCACCAGCAAACCGACAACCGCGGATGAGACCGGATCGGCCTGCACATCGGGACGGACCAGCAACGCCCGCATCGCCATGCTGAATTGCTTTGCTGAACGGCGGCTGACGGCTTGAGCCATCGCGGCGTTCATCCTGACCATCGTCTGGACAGCCACCGGCGCCTTCTCCTCCTCGGCCACCACAATGGCGCGCGCCGCAGCATCCTGACGATCGGCATTACTCACCAGACCGCTCGTACTTAAAGCGATCAGAAAAGGGAGTGTCGCGATGGAGCTTTGCGCCTCGCGCCGCGAAAGTTCCGTCTTCAGCATGGCGGCGCTGGCGGTACCTAAAGCGAATGAAAGAGGCTCAACCCCACGTTCCTGCATCCAGGCGCCGTAAACATCGTGCAACGACGCTTCCACGGACGGACGCTGTCCTTCGATCGAGCAGCGCATCTCGACTCTCGTAACGGCACGGTAGAAGGCGGGAACAGCCTTGATGTCGTCGGGCCGCCATCCCCACTGCCGGACCGAACGGACGAACTCCAACGTCTGCGGCCCCGGATGCGAGGCGTAAACGGGATTGGCGAAGGCAACCGATCCGTCATCCGCCACGCCGAACTCCACCACCACCACATCTTCGGGGCGCAGATCCCCGCCGCATTGCGGCAGATCGAAGCGCGACGGCACTTCGAACGCGCTGGCGCCCATCCGTCCGGCCCCTGTCATGCCCAGCAACTCGCGCGCCCGCTCCTCGCGCTTGGTCAGCAGATAGACCATGGCGAGGTCGGAGCGGACTACCACATCGTTGATGTCTGTTCGCTCTGTAACGCCACCAAGGAGGGACAGCGCCGCTTCCAGTTCGGTCGTCGCCCCTTTAAGGTCACCCCGGTTCAGCAGCACACGGCCTTTTATGTCATGAGCGTGAGCGCCCACCGCCTTGTCGGCTCCTGCCAACCGTGCCGCCTCCTCCACGTAACGCAAGGCGGCATCATTGTCGGTGAACATGGTCACCTGCACCAACCGGAACAACAATCTACGCCTGGCTGGAGCGTCCTCGGTTTCCGCCAGCGCCGACTCCAGCAACGTGCGCGCCTCGACATAGTCGTACGTGTCGGCGGCCGCCTGGCTGAGCAGCAGGAACGCCGTCGCACGATCCGTCGAAAGGCTCGGATCGCTGGCCGGGGACTGCTTCAAACCCTGGCGGAGCAGGCCGGCCGCGTCCTCCGTGCGCTTCAGCATGGCGAGCGCCTGGCCCTCGCGCAGCATCGCGATGCCCTGGGTGCGGGCACTCATCCCCTTGCGCTGGCCGATAGCGTGGAAGCCGGCGGCGGCCTCCTCGAACCGACCGGCGTTCAGCGCGGTGCTGGCCTGTTCGAACTGCGCCTGAAGACTCGGCGCACCAGTCGGCGCGGCGACCTCGGCCGCCAGCGCGATCAACAGCGGAACCATGAACTTCCCCTCTTCCCCTGCCCGCAGACAATCAGAAACGGAGGGGAAATGCCAGAGGGTCTGTAAGCCGGGTTCTGTCCACCCCGAATGGGGATAGGCGACCATTCCTCTAGGGCGACGTTTGCACGCCGCCTCAAGCAACCAACCCGGACGACGGGGCCGAGCCAGCCCATATGCCGTCCCTACTCGGTCTTGCTCCCGGTGGGGTTTGCCGTGCCGCCGCCGTTGCCGGAAGCGCGGTGCGCTCTTGCCGCACCCTTTCGCCCTTGCCCGGACCCTCGCTTTCGCGGGGGCAGCCGGGCGGTCTGCTTTCTGTTGCACTGTCCCTGAACGCGCCGTCGCCAGCGCGCCCGCCGGGCGTTACCCGGCACCGTTACTCTGTGGAGCCCGGACTTTCCTCCCGCACAAGGTTACCCCTATGCCGGCGGCCGCCCGACCCTCTGGCCAGGGCCGCATAGCAGCGGAAATCCGGAAAGTCAGCCCGCGCGTTGCCGCGCTTCCGCCCCCTTGTCCCCGCCGGTCAGAAGGGACAGCAGGACGGCGCGGCACTCACCGTCGATGATGCCGTCCACCGTCCCCGGGCGGAACCTGCGCTGAAAGGCGCGCACCGCCGCCTGGCCGTCGATCACGTCATAGCCGAACCGCTCCAGCGCCAGCAGGAAGCCGCCATCGGTCCAGTGCGGATCGGTCAGGTATCGGCGCGGGCGGGGCAGCGCCAGGCGAAGTCGCGCCAGCCTTTCCCAATCGAACAATTCGCCCGGATCGGTCTTGCGCGCCGGCGCCACGTCCGAATGGCCGACGATGTTGCCGCGGGTGATGTGGTGCCGGTCAACCAGATCCTTCATCAGCGGCAGCAAGGCGCTCATCTGCGGCTCGGCAAAGGGACGATAGCCGAATTCGTGACCAGGATTGACCAGCTCGATCCCGATCGAGGCCGAATTCACGTCGTCGATGCCGCGCCAATGCGCCTTGCCGGCGTGCCAAGCGCGCTTGTTCTCCGCTACCAGGCGCAGCACCTGCCCATCCTCTGCGATCAGGTAATGGCTCGAAACCTTGGCGGCTGGGTCGGTCAGCCGCTGGATGGCGGAAGCCGCATCGGTCATGCCGGTATAATGCAGCACGATGATGCTGACGGGCAGCACCCGATCGTCAAAGTTCGGCGAAGGGCAGTCCAGGATAGCGTCGCTCATGCACCGGAGGGCATAGCCTCGTCCCCGGGTTCAGCGCCAGCCCTGGCGTGCAGGCCGGTACATGCCGCGCAGGTCCGGATGGGGCTCGAACGCCTCCGTATGGCCCATCACCGTCTCACCAGCGCCCAGGACCAGCACGCCATCGGGCGCGATCGCGCTTGCCAGGCGATCGAGCACCTGCCGCTTACGTTCCGCGCTGAAGTAGAGGAGGACGTTGCGGCAGAGGATCATGTCGAACCGGCCCGGCGGCGGCGCGTCCAGCAGATTGTGCACCATGAAACCCAGCCGCGCCTGACCCTGCGGGCGAATGCGCCAGTGTTCGCCATCCTGGTCGAAGCGGGCCAGCAATTCGGTGATCGGCAGGCCGCGCTGGATCTCCATCTGGCTGTAGAGCCCCTGCCGCGCCTGCTGCACCGCCTGCGGCGACACGTCGCTGCCAAGGATGTCGATCGACCAGCCGGCCCACTGCGTCTCCTGCGCCGCCAGCAGCAGGCCCAGCGAATATGGCTCCTGCCCGGTGGAACAGCCGGCCGACCAGATCCGCAGCCGCCGCGCATCGCTGCGGCTTCCGGCCATGGCGGGCAGGACGTCGCCGGCGATGGCCTTGAACACGGCCAGGTCGCGGTAGAAGCTCGTCTCATGGTTCAGCAGCGCCTCGACCACCGCTTCGCGCAGCGTCGCCGACCCGTTCTGCGCCACCATGGCGGCCAGCATGTCCAGGCTGTGGATGTTGTGGTCCTTCATCACCGGGTGCAGCGCCGTCTCCAGCCGCCAGCGGCGGGCGGAGGCAAGCTGCTGCCCGGTGACCTGTTCCAGCAGGCCCGACAAGGATCGGGCGGCGAGCGGCGTCAGGTCCATTGGCCGGTGCCCGCATTCCATTCGGCCAACCGGCGCGCCAACTCACCCGGATGCGCGACGAGGCGCGCCAGGCCGGCATTGGTGACCGCGCCGGGCATGCCCCACACGACCGAACTCTCCTGATCCTGCGCAAGGATGGTGCCGCCATGCTCGACCAAGGCCGCCGCGCCGACCGCCCCGTCCTTGCCCATGCCGCTCAGCACCACGCCGACCGCCGCCGGACCGTACAGCGCAGCGATGGAGGCGAACATCGGATCCACCGATGGCAGGCAACCCGATGCCGACCGCTTCCGCTCCAGCCTGACGTGGATCACCGTTCCCGTCCTGACCAATGTCAGGTGCGCGTCGCCGGGCGCCAGCAGCAGCTCGCCCGGGATCGGTTGCAGGCCCGGCGCCGCCACCCGCGTGCGCCGCCCGGCGATCTCGGTCAGCTGCGACGCAAAGATCTCGGTAAAGGGCGCGGGCAAATGCTGGGTCACCAGGATTGGCGCGTTGAAGGTCCGGGGCAGGCCCGCGAAAAAGGTGGCAAGGGCATGCACCCCGCCCGTGGAGCTACCGATGGCGACGCACTCCACCCGCGCGCTCCTGCCGCTGTCCAGCACGCAGGCGCGTTGCACCGGCAGCCGGGCGGGCGGCATGCTGGCTGGGCGGGCGATGCGCCGCAGCTTGTCCACCAGATCCTTGGCGAATCCGGTGGTGAAGGCCGCCGCATTCGGCTTGAGCAGCGTGTCGGCCGCGCCCGCCCGCAATGCGCTGAGGCTGGCGGAGGCGCCGTCGGCGCAGGCGGAGGAGACGATCAGCACCCGCGCGCCATGGCTCTGCGCGATCAGGCCCGGCAATGCGGTGAGGCCGTCCACGCCCGGCATCTCCAGGTCGAGCAGGATGATGTCGACGCGTGTGTCTTCCAAAATGCGCAGGGCGGCAGGCGCGCTGCCGGCGCAGGCCACCACCTGCACATCCTCATGCTCACCGAGCAGGCGCGACAGCACCGCGCGGGCGACTACCGAATCGTCCACGATCAGGACGCGGATCGGCGCCTCCTCACGCGGATCAGGCGCCCGCATCGATGGGGATGGCGAAACGTGAAGCACGGCGCGGGCCGGGTTCAGGCCAGACCGACGATCTGGAGCTTGCTCTGCAGGGTTTCCCGGTCGAACGGCTTCATCACATATTCGTCGGCGCCGGCATCGATCGCGGCACGGATATGGCCCATGCCGTTTTCGGTGGTGCAGAACACGATCTTGGGCCGATGCGGCAGATCGGTTTCGCCCAGCACGCGCAGGAACTCGATCCCGCTCATCACCGGCATGTTCCAGTCGAGCAGGATCACGTCGGGTACGGCGGTCTTGCAATGGGTCAGCGCTTCCTGACCGTCGGCTGCCTCGTCCACCGCGAAATCGAGTTTCTCAAGGATATGGCGGGCGACCTTGCGGATGACCTTGGAGTCATCGACCACCAAACAGCTCTTCATCGGGGTAAGGTCCTCGGCTTGCGTGCGCTTCAGCAATAGGTGGCGAGGGTAAGATTCGCGTTAACGCCGCCCCACCACGCAGGTGCCCAAACCGGCGCGTGCATCAGGCGGCGAGCGCGTCCGGACCGGCGACCAGCACCGCCGGATCGACCAGCAGGATCGCCTGCTCGTCCCGCCGGATGGTGCCGCGCGCCGCGCGCCGCCATGCCGCACCGAGCAGGGCCGGGCACGGTTCGGGCGCGGCCGCCTCGATCACGTCCTCGACCATGTCGACCAGCAGAGCGTAGCTATGCCCTTCCGATTCCACGATCACGGCGGTCATGGCCCCGGCGCGCGCGATGCTGCCTAGGTTGAGCGCCGCGCGCGTGTCGATCACCGTCAGCACGCGGCTGCGCAATGCGAACAGCCCCGCGACATGCGGCGGCACGCGCGGGATCGGGGCGATGTCCTCCACCTCGACCACCGACCCGATCTGCTCGGCAGGAAGCGCAATCGTCTCGTCGGCGATGCGGGCGATCAGATACAGCGTGTTCATCACCTCACCTTCCCACGGCGACATGGCTGCGCAGCGCCTGGAGCAGCGCGTCGCGATCATAACGGTAGATGCTGTCGTCGCCCGCACCTCCGGTGTCCGTCGTCTGGCGGAGCCGGATCACCGGCGCGTCGATCCCGACCGGCGGGGCGCCCGAAGCGACCACCACCGAGACATGATCCCGCACCGGCTCCCCGGCGAAGGACACGCGATAGCCGGCTGCCTTGAGCAGGGGCGCCAGCACCTCGCGCGCCCAGGGATCGTCCGAGCCGGCGACCAGGCACAAAGGCGACTTGCCCTGCGCGGGAAGGTCGCCCGCCTGCGAAAACAGCCAAAAGGCGTCCAGCATCTCAATCGGCTGGCCATCGTGCAGGACCACGCCCGCAACCGGCCCGGCGATGCGGGCCGGCGCCATGTCGCCGCGCAGGTTCACCACGTCGAACACCTGCTCGATCGCGTAGGAAAGCGCGCGGGTGCCGTCGCTGAGCCGCAACACGCGCATCCGGTTGTCCGGCAGCGGACCGGCGGCATGGAGCGGCGTCAATTCCCCCTGCAGCGGCAGCATGCGGGTTCCGCCCGCCTCGATCGCCGTATCCGCCGCCACATCCTCGATCCGCTCCACCAGGGACAGGCGGATGCCACGGGTGATTCCGTCCAGATCGCGGAACAGCAAGGTGGGCAAAGCAGCCTCCTCCTGCCGGTCGCCCGGCTCCTCTACCGCCTGGTGCGTACCGACCAGAGCAATGGACGCGGCGGCGGCGATGCCGGCCACGTCCAGCAGCAGCATCGGCCGGCTGTTGTCCGGCAGGGTGGTGCCCGCATAGACGCCGCTGGCCATCAGTGCGGGCGCGGCCGGCTTCACCACCAATTCCTCATGGTCGTGCACCGCATCGACGCCAAGCGCATAACGTTCGCCGCCTCCGGCGCGCAGCACCACCAGCAGGTTGGGCGTGCCGTCGCCGCCGGTCAGCCCCATGAACCGGCCGAGATCCACTACCGGCAGGCGCATGCCGCGAATGAAGGCGACCATCGCGCCGCCCAGCCGCTCGATCCGCACCGCCGCGCCGTTCGGACGGACCAGTTCGTCGATCGCAGAACGGGGAATGGCAAAGGGAACGCCGCCGCTGCTCACCGTCAGCGCCGGGATGATGGTCAGCGTCAGCGGGACGCGCAGCGACAGGCGGGTTCCCTGCCCCGGCCGGCTGTCAATCTCCACCGAACCGCCGATCCGCTCGATATTGGCGCGCACCACGTCCATGCCGACGCCACGGCCCGACACTTCCGTCACCGCATCGGCGGTGGTCAGGCCGGGTTCGAACACCAGGTTCAGCTTGCGTGCCCAGCTCATTCCGACGGCATCCTCGCTGCCGACCAGCCCGGCGGCTACGGCTTTGCGCAGAACATGGTCGGCATCGATCCCTCGACCATCGTCGATGATCTCGATCAGGATCTGGTTGGCGGACTGTCGCGCGCCAATGCGCAGCTGACCGGCCTCCGGCTTGCCCGCGCGGCGGCGTTCTTCCGGCGACTCGATGCCATGATCCAGCGCATTGCGGACAATATGGGTCAGCGGATCGCGGATCATCTCGATCATCTCGCGATCCAGCTCGACATCGCTGCCGTCCGTTTCCAGCCGGGCCAGCTTGCCAAGGTCACCCGACAGGTCGCGCACCATGCGCGGCAGCATGGCAAACAGCGTCTCGATCCGCGACATGCGGGTGCGGGTGATCGCCTCGCGCATCTCGCCCACGCATTGCGACAGCCGCTCGAACGCGATCTCGGTGGTGGATTCGGTGCCGGACGCGCGCAGCAGGCGCGACAATTCGTTTCGCGCGAGCACCATGTCGGACACGCCCGCCATCATCCGGTCGAGCAGTTCCACCGGCACGCGGATGCTGCGCGCGACGGTGCGCGTCGGCGGGCTGGCGGGCATTGCCGTGCCACGCACCGGCTGGTCCGCCTCCAGCAGGACAGGCTCGGCCAGCGCGACCTCCGCCCTCTCGCTCAGCGCGGAAATCAGGAACTGCTCGTCCACCTCCGGCAACGTCTCGCCCGCTTCCAGCGCGTTGGTCAGCTCGCCGATGCGGTCGATGATCGCCAGCACGGCGCTGACCAGGGCGGCGTCGGGCTGCCGGTTGCCGGAGCGGACGTCGGCCAGCACATCCTCCGCCGCATGGCTGAGCCGCTGGAAACGCGGCAGATCGAGAAAGCCGCAGCTTCCCTTCACCGTATGGACGAAGCGGAAGATCGAATCGAGCCGATGGCGATCGGACGGGTCGGCCTCCCACGCCACGATCTCCCCGGCGAGCGCCTCAAGCGTTTCCCGGGTTTCGGCAATGAAGTCGTTGAGCAGGTCGTCCACGGCACCATCCACGAAGTTCCGGGACGATGTGCCATGGCGCGGGTAAAAAAGGACTTAAGCATGGGTCAGGCGCGCCGCAGGGCGCCGCCCGCGCCGAAGCGATCAGGCGTGCGAGGCGGCGAGGAGCAGCAGCCCCTCCTCCTCCGCCAGCTGCAGCGTGCGGCCATTATCCTCCGCCAGCTTGCGCAGCAGCCATGCCGCCGACGTGCGCGAGTTGATCGCGTCCGCATTGCCGCCGCCGGAAAGAACCTCCCGGATCTCCGCATCCATGACGATGCGGGCGCCTTCCGCGCGCACGACCACCTCGCCATCCTCGACCGCAGCCATCAGCCGTCCGCCCCGCACCAGGGCGTCGAGCGCGACCATGCCCAGGTTCAAGAGGATCTTGGCCGCATCCTTGGCGATGCCGGGCTGCTCCACCAGCCACAGCAGCTCGACACGCGAATTGCCGCGAACGAGGCCGGCCAGGGCAGCGCGCACCTCCTCGGCCGCGACCTCCTCCCCGAAGCCGCCGGCCGAGCCGAAGGCCAGGCGGAAGAACTTGAGCTTGTCGGCGGATGTGCGTGCGCTTTCCGCCAGCAACTCCATCACCCGCTCGCGCATGGCGGGATCCTCCTCGTCCGCCAGCAGCTCCAGCCCGTTCATCAGAGCGCCGACGGGGCTCAACAAATCGTGGCACAGGCGCGAACAGAGCAGGCTGGCAAATTCGACGGAGGCATTGGACATGGCTTCATTCCCCGGGGGCAGAATTGCGATTGGGCGCGGCATGGCCGGCAAGCGTGCCATCGTCTGTGACGATCAGGCGGGCTTCGGTAAAGCCGTCTTCGCCCGCCAGCCACGCGCGGACGATTCCCCCGCCCACGATCAGCCACATCGTGCCGGGCTGCGCCGCCGCACGATCCCGATGGGAAGGCGTCGGCTTGCCGTTGGGGTGCGAGTGGTAGCAGCCGATCACGGCGGGTCCGCCTGCCCGCTGGGCCCGGTAGGCGGCGATCAGCGCCGCGGGATCGAGCTCGAACGTGTCCCCCCGCCGCTCCGCGACGTTGGCGAGCGCGCGCACCGCCATGATCCGGCCGGGCACCCCGAACAGCAGGCCGCAGACTTCCTCATCGGGCCGGGCCGCGGCCTCGCCCACAATGGCGTCCGACACTGCGCGCGAGATAACGACCTGCATGGGACCGACATAGCAGCCCGGCCTTGAAAATCATGGGCGACGAACCATATCGGGCCGAGTGGACGCGGGGGTGTCGATCAAACATGCGGTGATGCCGCCGGACATGGCCGGGTGGCGCCTTGATCGGGCGCTGGCCGCCGCATTGCCGATTCTGTCGCGCGAACGGCTGAAGAGCCTGATTTCCGCCGGTGCCGTGACCGTCGACGGCAAGCTGGTGCGCGACCCCGCCGTCAAGGTGTCGGGTGGCAATGCGGCCGAGATCGCGATTCCCGATCCGACGCCAGCCGGCAATGCCGCGCAGGATATTCCGCTGAACATCGTGTTCGAAGACGACCATCTGATCGTCATCGACAAGCAGGCCGGCCTGGTGGTCCATCCCGCCTGCGGCAATCTCGACGGCACTTTGGTCAATGCGCTGCTGCATCATTGCAGGGGTTCGCTGTCCGGCATTGGCGGGGTGGAGCGGCCGGGAATCGTCCATCGGATCGACAAGGATACGTCGGGACTGATGGTGGCCGCCAAGACGGACCGCGCGCATACCGGGCTCGCCGCGCAGTTCGCCAAGCACAGCATCGACCGCCGCTACAAGGCCATCGTGATCGGTCAGCCGCGCCCGCCGGCGGGGCGGATCGAGGGCAATCTCGGCCGCAGCCCAGCCAACCGCAAGAAGATGGCGATCGTCGGCCCCGGTCAGGGCAAACATGCGGTGACCCATTACACCACCTTGCAGCCGCTGCGCGATGCGGCGCTGGTGGAATGTCGGCTGGAAACGGGGCGCACCCATCAGGTGCGCGTCCACATGGCGTCGATCGGCCATCCGCTGCTCGGCGACCCCGTCTATGCGGAACGGAGGCGTAATTTTCGTAACCTTCTGACGGAATTGGCGTTTAATCGTCAGGCGCTTCACGCGGCACGGCTCGGCTTCATCCATCCGGTGACAAGCGAGGCTTTGTCGTTCGAAAGCAACATGCCGGCAGACATGCAGGAACTGTTCAGTCATCTCTGTGTAGAGTGACGATCGCAGACGGCGGAGTCGTCAATGGCTCTGCCGGGACCGATGAAGGTCCGGGGAGAAGTAGGTATCATGGCCAGCGGCAACACATCGGTGGCAACCATTCCGGCGTTGGGCGGGGAGCAGAGCCTCAACCGTTACCTGTCCGAGATCCGCAAGTTTCCGATCCTCCAGCCGGAGGAGGAATATATGCTCGCCAAGCGTTTCCAGGAGCATGGCGATCCGGAGGCGGCGGCCAAGCTCGTCACCTCGCACCTGCGGCTCGTGGCGAAGATCGCGATGGGTTATCGCGGCTATGGCCTGCCCGCGTCCGAGCTGATCAGCGAAGGCAATATCGGCCTGATGCAGGGCGTGAAGAAGTTCGAGCCCGATCGCGGCTTCCGCCTCGCCACCTATGCCATGTGGTGGATCCGCGCTTCCATCCAGGAATATATCCTGCGGTCGTGGAGCCTGGTGAAGATGGGCACCACCGCCGCGCAGAAGAAATTGTTCTTCAACCTGCGCCGGATGAAGAGCCAGATCGACGCGTTCGAGGAAGGCGACCTGAAGCCGGAGGCGCTGGCCAAGATCGCCAAGGATCTGGGCGTGACCGAGGATGAGGTCACCTCCATGAACCGGCGGATGGCGATGGGTGGGGATACCTCGCTCAACGTCATGGTCGGCGAGGATGGCGATGCGCAGTGGCAGGACTGGCTGGTCGACACCGATCCGCTGCAGGACGAACGCATTGCCGACGCGCAGGAAAAGGATGTCCGCCACGACATGCTGACCGAGGCGATGGACAGCCTGAACGATCGCGAGAAGCATATCCTGGCCGAACGCCGCCTGGCCGACGACCCCAAGACGCTGGAGGAACTCTCCCAGGTCTATGGCGTCAGCCGCGAACGGGTTCGCCAGATCGAGGTGCGCGCATTCGACAAGTTGCAGAAGGCGATGATGCGGATCGCCGGCGAGAAGCGCCTGCTGCCCGCCATGGCCTGAAGGCACGGGGTGGACGCTTCGGATCGTCCACCCATGCTCCTGCCATAGACAGGAGCGCGCGGGCGATCAGAACTTTTCGCTGACACCCAGATATAGCTGCACGTCGGGCGAGTTGTGGTTGAGCCCGGCATTGCCGCCCACGTCGAATTGCACTCGACTCCCGGGGTGATAGGCAAGCGACAGCGCCAGCAGCGATTGCGTGCTGTGATGGGCGGGGTCGCGGTCCCGGATGGCGGCAAGTTCTACCATCACGTCCATCACCCGGCTCACCGCCGCCTGCACGCCGGCAACGCTGCCATAAGCGAGATGGCGGCCATGCGCGTCTTCGTTGGCGGCCGCATCGATCTCCGGTGTGAGTTCAAAGGTCAGCGTATCGTTGATCGCATAGGTTGCGGGCACCGTCAGCCCCGCGCTCCACACGCCGTCTCCGAGGTTGCTCTTGCCGGTGGGCAGGGTCGCAAAGGGCAGCAAGGCCAAGGAGAGCCCGTTGCCGTCGGGATGCGTCAAATTCCGCTTGAGGCCAACCGTCACGTCGCCCACGCCGCCGGTCCGCTCCAACGAACCCGTGGCACGATCCCGTTCGCGGACATGCGCATAGCCCAGCCAGTCGAGCCGCAGCTCAGTGCTGTCCCCGACGCCGTAGCGGACCAGCACGTCGCCCAGTTCGATCCGGTCGATACGGCTCTCGCTATCACTGGTGCGCTCCCAGCTGCCGATCCCCGCCTCGACCTGCACATGGCCGGGATCGACCGTGCAGGGCGCGGTGCCAAGGCCGGGCCGATCGGAGCACAATTCGCGCAAGCCATCCTGCGCCATGACCGGCGCCGCAGCCAACGCGGCCGCAAAGATCGTAACGATGACGCGCACCCGAATCCCCTTTTTCATTGTGGCTCCCCAACGATGATGCCAGGCGCCCCGTTCCCGTTGCCGGATCATTCCGCTAAGGCGCGCCTCCGATGGCTGCACGACGACCGAAACCCGCCCCCGCTTCCGCCCGCGCGCGCAAGGGCGTTGCGGTACGTACATGGCCGCGCCGCATCCTGGGCTGGGTAATACGGGGCGTAATCCTGTTTTTGCTCGGCTCCGTCCTGCTCGTCCTGTTCTACCGCTTCGTGCCGCCGCCGGTCACCATCACGATGCTGGGCGACCTGGCGCAGGGGCATTCGATCAACAAGGATTGGATTTCGCTGTCGCGCATGGATCGGAACATGGCGCGGGCGGCGATCGCGGCGGAGGACGGCAATTTCTGCACCCACCACGGTTTCGATTTCTCCGCGATGCAGAAGGCGTTCCAGGGCAATGTCCAGGGGCGCCGCTTGCGGGGCGGATCGACCATCAGCCAGCAGACCGCCAAGAATGTCTTTCTGTGGCAGGGGCGCTCCTACGTCCGCAAGGGGCTGGAGGCATGGTTCACCCTGCTGATCGAGACCATGTGGGGCAAAAGGCGGATCATGGAAGTCTACCTCAACGTCGCGGAGACCGGCATCGGCACCTATGGCGCCAACGCCGGGGCGATTCGCTACTTCCATCACGACGCCAGCCGTTTGTCGCCCGCGGAGGCGGGGCGGATCGCCGCCGTCCTGCCCCTCCCCTCCAAGCGCGAGGCGATCGCGCCGACCGGGGCGACCCGCCGCTACGGCAACCGCATTACGCAACGGATCGGCATGATCCGGCGCGGCGGCTATGACCGCTGCCTGCGGTAAGGCCGTGGCGGCAGGGGTAAAATCCGCTCGCCCCCCGATCTGCTCCCGATTAAGAACCGCCTTGTGACAGACAGCCCAGTTCCAGCCGATCGCATCGGCGTCGTCGTGATCGGCCGCAACGAAGGCGAACGGCTGAAGGCCGCGCTGGCGGCGATCCGGGGTATGCCGAACATCGCCTATGTCGATTCCGGATCGACCGACGGCAGCCAGGACCATGCCCGCGCGATCGGGGTGGAGGTGGTGGAACTGCCGGTGCCGCCCAAGTTCACCGCAGCGCGCGCACGCAATGCGGGTGTGGAGGCGCTGCTCGCCCGCAATCCCATGATCGACCGTATCCAGATGATCGACGGCGATTGCGTGGTGGAACGTGGCTGGATCGCGGCCGCCTCCGCCGCATTGGATGCCGACCCCCGACTGGCCGGCGTGTTCGGTCGGCGGCAGGAGATCGCGCCCGATCGCAGCGTCTATAACCGCTTCTGCGACAATGAGTGGAATACGCCGATCGGCCCGGCGCTCGCCACCGGCGGCGACGCCATGTTCCGGGTGACCGCGCTGCGGCAGGTGGGCGGCTATGCGCCCGAACTGATCGCCGGGGAGGAGCCGGACATGTGCCTGCGCATGGGCCGGCATGGCTGGCGGTTCCTGCGGATCGACGCGCCAATGACGCGCCACGACGCCAACATCCTGCGCTTCGGCCAATGGTGGCAGCGGGCCCGGCGGGCCGGCTATGCCGCGACCTCCCATGTGCTGCGCCACGGCCGCGCCTCCCTGCCGGGCGACATCGGGCAGGTGGTGCGGATGCTGCTGTGGGGCGTGGCGCTGCCGGCCTTGATCCTGCTGCTGCTGGTGCTGGCCTTGGTCTCGTCGCACTTCATCCTGGCCGCCTTGCTGGTGCTGGCCATCTATCCGCTGCAATGGCTGCGGCAGGCGCGTTCGGAGCGGGCGAGCTGGCCGTCCGTGCGCGGTGCGCTGGCGGCCGGCGGATTGCGTGTCCTGCACCAGTTCGCGGCCGTGTCGGGATTGACCAGCGCGGTGGCGGACTGCCTCGTCCGCCGCGACCGCAAGATCATGGAATATCGCTGAGAGGTCAGTCCACCCGCTCGGTCCGAACCCACGCCGCCTGCTGCTGGCGGCGCGCGAGGCGGGTGTAGAGCGCGACTTTCCACAGCAGGTATAGCGGCAGGCGCACCAGCATCCTGAACGGCAGCACCTGCCTCCCCGCCACGACCCAGGCCGCGAGCACGGATAGCGTCAGCGCCCCGAACAGGGCCGCCTGAATGCCGAAGGGAACTGCCGACACGCCCACCAGCGGCAGCAGGCCGAACAGCAGCAGCACCGCCGCATTGCCCATGAGCAGCAGGGTCAAGGGCGGGACCAGCACGTGCAGCCCGATCCAGAACAAGGGCCAGCTGCGTCGCATGAGGCCTTGGCGCACCAGCGGCATGGCCATGGTGCGGGCGGTCGCCATGAAGCCGCCTTCCCAGCGAGCGCGCTGGGTTTCGGTGCCGCCCGCGCTGCTGGGGGTGGACCAGGTCCGTGCCCGCTCCTCGAAGGCCGGCGAAAAGCCCGCCTGAACCAGCTCGATCCCGATCGCCAGATCCTCGACGATATTGCCGGTCGCCAGGTCGAGCGCGGCGAACTGCGCCCACGGAAAGGCCATGCCCGAGCCGGCGAGCGGGGCGGACGCGCCGAGCCGCGCGCCGCCGCGCTGACGGATCAAGTTCTTCACCAGCATGGCGAAGTTGGAGATCTGCACCACCGGCGCATCGCTCGGTCGGCTGCGGAACAGGTAGCAGCCTTGAACGGCGCGATTGCGCGCGATGGCGGCATGCGCCAGCCGCTCCACCGTGCCCGGGTCGAGCGTGCAGTCGGCATCGACCACGATCACCACCTCGGGCGGGTCCGCCGCCAGCTGCTCCCGCCCGAACGCCAGGGCATAGCCCTTGCCGCGACGATCAGGCTGGTTCAGCACCGCCACCTCCGCGCCCGCCGCACGCGCCTCGGCCGCGGTCGCGTCGTTGCAATTGTGGGCCACCACCAGATGGCGAACGCCCGGCGGCAGGATTGCGGCGAGCGCCTGTACGGTAGGGCCGACCACCGACGCCTCGTTATGGGCCGGCGTCAGGATGGCGATGCGGGGCGACGCGCCGCGCCCGGCACGCTGACGCAGCGGCGCGATGCCCAACGTCACCTCCGCCAGGAAGATCAGGTCCACCGCCCATAACGGGGCGGCCAGCAGGATCAGCAGCAGCGCCATCACAGCACGCCGATCGCTTGGCCGAGGGCGCGGGCATTCTGGCCGGCATCATGCTGGGCCAGCACGCGCTGCCGTCCCACCTCCCCCATCTCCCGCAGGCGCACCGGATCGGCGGCCAACACCTGCTCCATCGCATCCGCCAGTCGCTCGATCGAGCCCGCAGGGATCAGCCAGCCGCATTCCTTGTCCACCAGTTCGGGCGTGCCGGCGATCTGGGTTGCGACCACCGGTATGCGCAGGGCCAGCGCCTCCATGATCGCCACGGGCAGCCCTTCGGCAAAGCTCGGCAACACCATGGCGCGTGAGGCGCTGATGATCTCCCGCACGCCGGACGCGGCGAGGTAGCCGGTGATGCGGACCTTTTCGCCCAACCCCTGATCGCGCACGGCCTGCTCGATCTCCGCCCGCATCTCGCCATCGCCGACCAGGGTCAGGCGGAAATCCACACCGCGCCGGTGGAGCAGGCCGGCGGCCTCGATCAGCAGCGGCAGACCCTTCTGCCCGCTCAACCGGGCGACGCAGCACAGGTCGGGACCGGCACAGGGTGCGGCCGGGGCCGCCGACGCGAACACCTGATCCACGCCGCAGCGCACGACCCGCAGCTTGCCCCACGCCTTGGGATCGGTCCAGCGCATCAGCTGGCTCCGCCCGAACGAACTGATGCCGATCACGCATGCCGCGTCCGCGATCTTGCCCGGCAGGTCGAGCGCCAGCGGACCGTCGAACTCCTCAGGCCCGTGCACGGTGAAGCTGTAGGGGAGCCCGGTGAGGCAATGCACCATGCGCGCGACGGCGGCCGAATTGGTGCCGAAATGGGCGTGGACATGGACGACGTCCTTCATCTGTCCCGTCAACCAGCAGGCCTCCACCAGATAGGCCAAGTGGCGCAGCACCTTCTTGGGCGCGCCCTGGCCCATGGCAACCGCGATCCGCGCGGCCTTGATCCAGCGGCCGGGGCGCTTCACCGCCACGCACGCGGTGGCTGCCAGCAGGCGGAACGCGCCCTGCCCCAGCACGACCTGCGTCCGCTCCCGCTCCGCGCGGTCCTGCGGATCGGGCAGCTCGGCAGGGGCTGCGCGAAAGGAGAAGCGGCGGACCGACACGCCGGCCTCTTCCAGGCCGAATATCTCGCGACGAATGAAACTGTGGCTGACGGTGGGGTAGTGATTGACCAGATACGCAACCGTCATCATTCACTCCCTGAAGCGTAGCGCACCCCTATACGCGGGCTTGCGACGCGTCCAGAATGGCGGCGTCACGGGCGGAGATCAGGCAGGTCGATCTATCGGCTGTGCGGCATCCTTGCCGATGACGGTGACCCATTCGCGCACGCGCCACGCCTGCACCAGACCTTCGGTCACATAGGGATCGCCGCCGGCGAACAGCAGGACCGCCTGATCCGCCGGATCGGCCAGCGCGCCGCCCAGCACCAGTTCACCCCGCGCCACCGCGGCGACGGCATAAGCAAGGTGGACATCGCGAAAGCGGGCGCGTCGCTCCAGATAATCCGAAGCGACGTCGTAGAAGAGGAGGAAGTGGCGCATGCCCCTCAGAAGGGCAGCTTGAAGCCCGGCGGCAGCGGCAGGCCCGCCGTCATCTTGCTCATCTCCGCACTGCCGGCCGCATCCGCCTTGGCGCGCGCATCGTTGATCGCGGCCGCCACCAGATCCTCAAGCATCTGCTTTTCGGAGACTTGCAGCAAGCTATCGTCGATCTCGACGCCGAGGATGCGGCCCTTGGCGGTCGCCTTGATCGTCACGAGACCGCCGCCGGCCGCGCCTTCGACCTCGATCTTGTCGAGCCCGGCCTGGGCATCCGCCATCTGCGACTGGATGTTCTGGGCGGCTTCCTGCGCCGCCTTCATGAGTTCGTTGATGTCCTTCATGGCATGCTCCGTGCGTCTTCGATCAGTTCCGCCTCCGGGAAAGTGGCGCGGACCGCCACCACCATCGGCGCGTTGAGGATGTCGTCGCGCGCCGCCTGGGCGGCCGCCTGCTCCTGCTGCAGCAAGCTCGGTTCGGAGGGCGCATCGCGCAACTCCACCTCCCACGCCACATCGGTCAACCGCTTCAGCGTCGCGGTGAGTTCGCGCGCAAACTCGCCCGGCAGCGGCTTGACCGGCCGTATCACCAGATGCGGCGGATCGTAGCGGATCAGCCCTGCATAATCGTGCAGTTGCTGTGCCACATGCGCCTTGCCTTTGCCGGCCAGCAGCGTGATCAGCGCCTGAAAATCGCCGGGCAGCTTGGACGGCGGAGGCGCCGCATGCATGGGCGGCGCGACAGGCGCGACGGCCACCGGGGCGGACGGCTGCGGCGACTCGGTCGCAGGCGCGGCAGCAGCAGGTGCCGTCACCCCGCCATTATGGATGCGCCGCGCCAGTTCGCCCGGATCGGGCAAGGTGCTGGCATGGACGACACGCAGCAGCGCCATTTCGGCGGCCTCGCGCGGCTGCGGCGCGGTCTGCACCTCGCCATGACCCTTGAGCAGCAACTGCCACAGGCGGTGGAGCGTGGCGAAACCCATCTCCGACGCCCACAGGCCATAGGCCTCCCGCTCCTCATGGCTGAGCGCGGGGTCATCCCCGCCGCCCACCTTGGCGCGGGTGACGCCATGCACCACCTCCAGCAGACCGCGCAGCACCGCCGCCGGCTCGATGCCCAGCGCATGTTGCTGCTCGACGGAGGCGAGTACGGCGGGCACGTCCGTCGCCACCAGGCTGCCGAACAGCCGCCGGATCGCGCCGCGATCGGACAGGCCCAGCATCTCCCGCACCTGATCCGCGCCCACCCCCTGCCCGTCCATGCCGGCGTGCGCGATCGCCTGGTCGAGGATGGACAGGCCATCACGCGCCGACCCTTCCGCCGCGCGGGCGATCAGGGCCAGTGCCTCCGGCTCGGCGGTGACATGCTCCGCCTCCACCACATGGGCGAAGTGTACGGCCAGCAGGTCGGCGGGGATACGCTTCAGGTCGAACCGCTGGCAGCGGGACAGGACGGTTACCGGAACCTTGTTCACCTCGGTCGTGGCGAACAGGAACTTCACATGCGCCGGCGGCTCCTCCAGCGTCTTCAGCAGGCCGTTGAAGGCCGCCTTGGACAGCATGTGGACCTCGTCGATGATGTACACCTTGTAGCGCGCCGACACGGCCGCATAGCGCACCGCCTCGATGATCTCGCGGATATCGTCGATGCCGGTGTGGCTGGCGGCGTCCATCTCCACCACGTCGATGTGGCGCCCTTCGGCGATGGCGACGCACGGCTCGCACACACCACACGGATCGATAGTGGGCCCGCCCGTCCCGTCCGGGCCGATGCAGTTCAGCGCCTTGGCGATGAGGCGCGCGGTCGAGGTCTTGCCGACTCCGCGCACGCCGGTCAGCAAAAAGGCATGGGCGAGCCGGTCGCGCTTGATCGCATTGCCCAGCGTCTGCACCATCGCATCCTGCCCGATCAGAGCGGAAAAGGTCTGCGGGCGATATTTGCGCGCGAGCACGCGATACGCGTCCTGCCGCTGCGGTTGCGGCGGTTCGCCGAGGTCGAACGAGTCTGCCATGTTGCCCTTACTCTACAGGCAAGCGCCGCCCGGGGGGAAGCGTCCGTGCACGTCGCTCGCCTGATCGCCCCGCGATGTCGGATCGGGCTCTCGCGAAAGCCCGCTCAGACCAGCACTGCGGCGGCAATGCGAGCAGCACGGCAATGCGCGTCTTCGCGCTCCTTGGGCGAAACGTTGGGCGCATCGACATAGCAGGCCATCAACACGGGTGGCCGGCCAGCGGCGGGCCACGCGATCGCCACGTCGTTCGTGGCTCCGCGTTCGCCGGTGCCGGTCTTGTCCCCGACCCGCCACGTCGGTGGCAGGCCCGCCCGCAACCGCGCCAAGCCGGTGCGGCTCTCCACCGCCCACCCCGCCAGCCGTTCACGCTGGACCGGGGCAAGGCCGGCGGAGCCGAGCAGATTGCGCATCAGCGAGAGCATCGCCCACGGGGTGGTGGTGTCCCGCCGGTCGCCCGGCAGATTGGTATTGAGCGCGGGTTCGGTTCGATCCAGCCGAGTCGGCCCGCCGCCATGCGCCCGCATGAAGCGGGTCAGCCCGGCGGGGCCGCCTACCAGCGGCAGCAGCAGGTTGGCGGCGGCATTGTCGGAGTGGATCATTGTGGCCGCGCAGAGTGCCGCGATGGAAAGCGCGCCATCCGGCAAGGCCGCCTGAACCTCCGGCGCGCGGGCCTGCGCTGCCTGCGGACCGACACGCACCATCCGATCGGGATTGATCCGGCCTGCGTGGACATCGGCCAATATGGCGGCCACCAGCGGCAGCTTGACTGTCGAGCACAGGGCGAAACGCTGATGCGCACGGTGAACGAGCATTGCACCGCTGGCAAGATCAAGCGCAGCAAAGCCCAGCCGTCCGCCGGCGAGATCCCGTTCGACATCATCGAGCCGATGGGCTGCGGTATAAGCGGGACAAACCGCGAGAGCCAGCAGAGCGGAGCAGACCTGGCGGCGCGTCACCATGACATGGCGCATAGCAGGCCAAGGTGGGAGCCGGAACGACCCGACGCAAAATCGTTGTGGCTGCTTCCTTCCGGATCTGACCAGGTTGGCGACGACGCCGTCCGCCCGACTCCCGAGCCGCATATGGTCGAGGTTGCAGCCAAGGGCAAGCGGCGACCCTCGCGATTGTTTCGATAGCTTACATTAAGTTGTCGACTCGTTTCACACGCGTATTAAAGTAGCGTCATGATGTCCCAGATCGATCGCGCCCGTCATTACGCCAAGCTGGTCGGCGAAACGCGCATGTACGAAGCTTTGCTGGACACGATGGCTGATGCCATCGTGATCACAGGCCTGGAGCTGGACCGGCCCGGACCGATCGTCACCTTCGTCAATCGCGTGTTTGAACAGATGAGCGGTTACAAGCGGGCCGATTTGATCGGATCAGATCCGCGACGTCTGCAAGGGCCGCAAACCGATCCTGTCGAACTTGCGCGCATGAAGGCCACGTTGAGCGCGGGAGAGATTTTTTCCGGTGAGGTCATCAACTATGCCAAGGATGGACAGACTTATCTGATGGCATGGACCATCGTGCCGGTACGCAATTCTGCCGGGGCATTCACATGCTGGCTGGCGGTGCAGAACAATATCAGCAGGGACTTGAAGGCGGCGCTCGCGACCCGCTAGCTCCTGTCCAGCTGGGCTGCGACCGGTGCGTACGTAGGAGGTAGCCGGGCAGGCGGGCCGGCGCGGCTTGCAACGCGACGCTCCCGCCGTTGAACATAGCCACAGCCCAGGCACAATCACGACAGCCGCGCGAATCGCCAATCTACCCACTGCGTTACCGCTCGCGCGGACCTGAACCGACAGCAGGTACGAGCGGCGTGCCGTCTGGACGACACGCCGCTCCACATCGCCGTGCTTATTTCGGCGCCAGCACCATCAGCATCTGGCGGCCTTCCATGCGCGGAAACTGCTCCACCTTGGCGACTTCGGCCGTGTCGGCCTGAACCCGCTGCAGCACCTGCATGCCGAGCTGGCCATGCGCCATCTCGCGCCCCCGGAAGCGCAGGGTGCACTTGACCTTGTCGCCCTCCTCGATGAACTCGAAGACCTTCTTCATCTTGGTCTCGTAATCGTGGTCATCGATGTTGGGACGCATCTTGATCTCCTTGATCTCCTGCGTCTTCTGGCTCTTGCGGGCGAGGTTGGCCTTTTTCTGGTTCTCGTACTTGTACTTGCCGACATCCAGGAACTTGGCCACGGGCGGATCGGCGTTGGGCGACACCTCGACCAGGTCGAGTCCGACCTCGGCTGCCTGCGCCATCGCTTCCCGCGTATACATCACGCCCAGATTGTCGCCGTTCTCATCGATCACCCGCACCTTCTGGCTCTGGATGAACTCGTTGTAACGGGGGCCGTTCAGTGGCAGCGGCGGCGCTCCAAGCGGGCGGCGCGGCATCATGGGCGGTCGTATAGCGCATTCTCCTTTGGCGGCAGAATGCCGCGTCGAGGTTGATATAATGATTCCACTGCATTTTTGAAATAGCGGCTATCCATGCGTCGGCTTTACGGCGCGAAGCGAGACCTGAAGCTCGCGCGCCACGTTCCAATAACGGTCGGCCGCCTCGCGCAGCCCTTCGCGGCTGAGGCTTCCATCCTGCACCTTGGCGAGCCAGGCGGGATCATAGGCCTGGACGATGGTCTCCACCTCGAAATCAACGTCCATCACCATCGCCAGCATGGTGTAGTTCGCCCGCGCCGCAATCCATTGCCGGTTCTGCCGCTTGGACATCATCCGGAATGTCAGCGGCGTGAAGGCGCGAACATGGGTCGGGTCCGACCAGAAGGTGTCGTGCCGGACGTGCGGCACATGGATTTCCAGCAGCCCGCCGGGCGCCAGGATGCGGTACAATTCGCGCATCACCGCCGCAAAGCTCTCGAAATCCGCACCGACATGCTCCAGCACATGCTTCATCAGCACATGCTCAAAGCCGTTGTCGGGCAGGTCCCACGGCGTGTCCTCGATGTCGAGCATCCGGTCGGGCTCGCACTCGGGAAAATTGTCGACGTTGAGCCAGCCGTCGCGCTTGTCGAACCCGCAGCCCAGATTGAGCTTCATTCTTCCGTCCGGATCAGAACCGCCTCCCCAATCAGCAGGAACAGCAGAAACGGCGCCCATGCCGCCAGCAAGGGTGGGTAGGCCCCAATATTGCCCATCGCCAGCGCGAAATTATCCGCCACAAAGTAAGCGAAGCCCAGGGCCATGCCGATCACGGCGCGGATGAACATCTTGCCCGACCGGGCCAGACCGAAACCCGCCACGGATGCCAGCAGCGGCATCAGGAAAGCCGACAGCGGCCCCGACAATTTGTGCCACAGCACCGTCTGCAGCGAGGCGGTGGGCCGTCCCGCCGCGCGCAGGTCGCCGATTGCCCGATTGAGCGCGCGGAACGACAATCCATCCGGATCGACGGACGACAAGGTGAAACGGTCGGCCGTCACCCCGCGGCCGATCACCAGAGTCGGCCGCGGGGTGACGGTGCCCTGCCCCACGTTGAATTCGCGGACGTTGCGCAGCACCCAGCCGCCATGGCCCTGCGCGGCCGTGTCGGCAGTGGTGATCGCCATCAGCCGGTCGCCCGCCCGGTCATAGAGCGACACCCGATGCAAGACGGTGCGCGCGCCCCGCCCGGTGACAGTATCCGCATGGATCAGGTCTTCGCCGGCGCGCACCCATACGTTGGACACGATCCCGCGATGGTCCGGCACCTTGCCGTAATCCACGTCCTGCCACGCCGACAACGCCGCCGTTGCGCGGGCCACCACATGATCGTTGAACCAGAAGGACAAGGCTGCCACCGCCAGGCTTGCCAGGAACAGGGGCGCCAGGATCTGGTGGGCGGAGATGCCCGCCGCCTTCATGGAGATGATCTCGCTATTCTGGTTCATGGCGACCAGCGTGATCAACGTGCCGAGCAGGATGGCGAAAGGCAGGAACCGCTGCACCAGCTGCGGCACGCGCAACGACACGTAGTGCCACAGGGCAGCGTCGCCATTGCCGGGATAGGCCAGGATGTTGCCGCTCTCGCCCAGCAGGTCCAGCGCCATCAGCACGATGATCAGGCCCGCGAGCACGCCCGCCGAACGGGCGATAAACAGCCGCGCCATGTACCAGCTGATGGTCTTGGGCGGAAAAAAGGGTCCCGTGCGCATCAGGCGGACACCTTGGGCTTGCCGATCCAGCGGCGGACGAGGGCACCGACCTTTGCGGCCTGCCGCTCCAAGGCGCCGATCGGCTGTCCGCCCGGCACCGTGGCCAGGGTCCGGTACATCCACCAGATCAGGCCCGCGAACAACAGGAACGGCACCCACAAGGCCAGGATCGGATCCACCTGGCCGCGTCCGCCCAGCGCCTCGGCATATTCGTTGATCTTATGATAGGTCACGATCATCACAATGGAGAGGAACACGCCCAACGCGGAGGTCGACCGCTTGGGCGGCACCGCCAGCGCCACTGCCAGCAACGGCAGCAGCAGCATGGTCGCCACCTCCACCAGGCGGAAATGATATTCGGCCCGGCTCTTCAGGCGCAACGCCCGCGCATTGGCCTCGGTATGGCCGGAACGGACCAGTTCGGGGATGGTCAGCTCGCCATCGCGCCCGCCCCGTTCCCGGAACGCGCCCTCCTGCGGGAGGGGAATGGGCAGATCGTGGCTTTCGAACGTCAGCACGCGCGGAGCCGGGAAGTTCGGCGCATTGTGCGCCAACGTGCCGTTGCGCAGGCGGAAGATGATGGTGTTGGGATCGTCCGTCGCCAGGAAGCGGCCCTGTTCAGCGGTGACCGCAAGTTTCTTGCCACCCTGCGTTTCCGCCATCACGAAGATACCGGACAGTTCGCGCCCGCCGTCGCGGCTGCGCTCGACCCGCAGGGTCATCTGCTTGCCCAGTTTCGTGAATTCCCCCACCTTGATCGACGCGCCCAGCGCGCCGGACCGCAGCTCGAATCGCAAGCCTTCATAGGCATAGCGCGAATATGGCTGGAGGAAGCCGACGATGGCCAGGTTCACGGCGGCAAGCGCGATGGCGAATGCGAACGGCACCCGCAGCAGGCGCGGATAGCCGATCCCGCACGCCAGCATCACGTCCAGCTCCGACGTGGTCGCCAGCCGCCGGAACGCCAGCAGGATGCCCAGCATCAGGCCGATCGGAATGCCCAGCGAGAGATATTCGGGGATCAGATTGGCCAGCATCCGCCAGACCACGCTGACCGGGCCGCCCTCCTCCGCCACGAATTCGAACAGCCGCAGCATCTTTTCAAGCAGCAGCAGCATCGCCGCGATCACCAGCGTCGCCAGCAGGGGCACGGCGATCAGGCGGGCGATATAGCGGTCGATCAGGGAAAGGCCGGCGCCGGATTTCAAATTAAGGTCGCTCCATGACCATGTTCTGGCCGCATTCACGACCAATCTGTTTCCGGCATGGGGGCGAAGGTCGCCCGGCATCCCGCGGCCGGGCCTATAGCTTCCGGGAGTTTTGAGGTCATGTCGAATTTCGCCTGCTGGATGATGGGAGCCGCCGCCGCCCTGGGCGCGGTCGTACCCGCCGGTGCGGCGGTGCTGGGGCCGCATGCGGCGGATTGCGCGCGCGGCGGATCCAGGCCGGCGATGCTGGTGCGGGTAGACGGGTTGAAGACGCGCACGGGGATGCTGCGGGTGCAATCCTACGGCGATCCCGCGACCTTTTTCGACAAGGGCGCCTATCTGGAACGGGTGCAGGTGGCCGTGCCGCGCAGCGGGCCGGTGGAGGTCTGCATGGCACTGCCGCGCGCCGGTACCTATGCCGTGTCGGTGCGCCACGATGCCGACAGCAACGGCAAGCCGGACCGTGGCAGGGACGGCGGGGGCTTTTCGGGCAATCCCAACGTCTCGCTGCTGGATGTCGTGTTCAAGCGCAAACCTTCGCCGTCGCAGGTGCAGGTGCGCGTGTCGGGGGTCACGGTGGTGCCGGTGACGCTCAATTATCTGCAGGGCGCGTCCGTCGGGCCTATCGGCGGTTGAAGGATATAGATGGTTCGGGTCGCACTCCTCTCCAATCCTCGCTCCACCGGCAACCGGTCTCTGCTGCCGCGCGTGCGCAGCTTCTGCGCCGCCCATCCGGAAATCTTCCACTATGAGGTGGAGAAGATCGAGCAGATCGACGCCGCCTTGCGCACCATCGCCCGCGTCCGTCCGCGCGTGCTGGTCATCAATGGCGGCGACGGCACGGTCCAGTCGACCCTGACCGAATTGTATCACGGCAACCAGTTCGATGGCGCCCCGCCCCCCGTGGCGGTGCTGCCCAACGGCAAGACCAACCTGATCGCGCTGGACCTGGGCGCCACCGGCGATCCGATCGTGGCGCTGGAACGCGTACTGAAACTCGCGCAGGGGCCGCTGGACGACCATATCGTCACGCGCGAACTGATCGCGCTGACGCATGAGGAAAATGGCGTCGGCGACGGGCTGAAGCCGGTGCTGGGCATGTTCCTGGGCGGTGCCGGGCTCACCGATGTGATGCTGTATTGCCGCAACAAGATCTATCCGCTCGGCCTGCCCAACTGGCTCAGCCACTTCCTGACGCTGCTGGCGCTGTTGGTGACGATGTTCCTGGGCGTGCGCGCGCGTTTCCTGCCGGACCGGCCGTCTCCGGTGAACGTGTCGCTGATCCGGCAAGGCGAGATACAGGGCCGCTTCGCCGTGCTGATCGTCACCACGCTGCGCAAGATGCTGATCGGGTCCAAGATCGCGCCCGGTCTGCCGCATAGCGGCGCGTTGCAGCTGATGGCGGTGGAGCAGAACCCGATTGCGCTGCTCCGCGCGATCGTGGCGGGGCTGTTCGGCAAGCTCGGCAGCACGTTCATGACGGGCGTGCATGTCGGCCGGGGCGATGAGATTCGGATCGAGGGCGAACGGTCGAGCGTCATCCTTGACGGCGAGATTTTTTCGGCCGGGCGCGGGCGATCGATCGTGCTGCGCCAGACCGATCCCCTGCCCTTCCTGCGCCTCGCCGCGTAAGTGGCGGAACAGGCTCTCCGCGCGCTCGTCGCCGAGGAACTCGGCCGGGCGGTGGACCCGCGGGTGGCTGCCATCGCCATCGCCATCGCCGCTCGCCACCCGACCGCGCAGGCAGTGCTCTATTATGGCTCCACCCTGCGCGACGCGCGGCTCGATGGGCTGATGCTGGATTTCTACCTGATCGTCGGCGACTATCGCGCGGCGTTCGGCCGCGCATGGCTGGCAACCGCCAATCGCCTGATCCCGCCTAATGTCTTTCCCTTTGAATATAATGGCTTGATCGCGAAATACGCGGTTCTGTCAGAGGAGGATTTCGCGCGGCTTGCTTCCTCCAGAACCCGCAACGTGTCGGTATGGGCCCGCTTTGCGCAGCCCTCGCGGCTGGTGTGGGCGGCGGACGACGCCGCCCGCAACCGCGCGATCGACAGCGTGACGCAATGCGCGCCGGCCCTGCTCCGCGCCGCCCGGCCTTGCCTGCCCGACCGGATCGATCCGCTGGACCTGTGGCGTGGGGCCTTCGCCCTGACCTATGGGGCGGAGCTTCGGGCCGAGCGGAATGCGCGCGCCGGTTCGGTCGTCGATGCCGAGCCCGCGCGGTATCGTGCCTTCACTCTGGCGGCATTGCAGGCCGCAGGATTATCCGCGCGATGTGACGCGGATACGTTGACTTTCGACCACGCCGTCTCAGCCGGCGAGCGCCGCCACGGACGGCTGTTGTGGGCCCGGCGCCGACGGGAAGGCAAAGCGCTGACCCTGCTGCGTCTGGCCAAAGCAAGCGCCACCTATGCCGGCGGGATCGACTATCTCGCCTGGAAGATCGGCCGCCACTCCGGGCATGCCGTCACCATCCGCCCCTGGCAAAGGCGCTGGCCGATCCTAGGTGCGATCACCTTGCTGCCGCGCTTGGTTGCAAAAGGCGCCATTCGCTAGCAAACCTCCATCCATGACGATCACACGGCGATTGGCGCTGGCAGGCGCAGGTGCAGCGGGGCTGCTGGCGGCAACACCTCTTTCCGCGCAATCCCCGCGCCGGCTCAGCAATCGCAAGGCCTCGCGCGAGGCGAAGGCGCTCTACGCCTATCTGTGGTCGATCTATGGCCGCAAGACGCTGACCGGGCAGCAGGAACAGAACTTCACGCCGGCGGGCGCCCGCACCGAACTGGACTATCTCCAGCGGGTCACGGGCAAGCAGCCGGCCTTGCTGGGCCTCGACTATATCGAGCCATCGGACGAGATCGGCGTCAATCAGCGCGCGATCGCCTGGCATCGCTCGGGCGGCATCGTCACGATCTGCTGGCACTGGGGTGCCCCGGACGTCGGCACCGGCTACGAAAACTCCAAAAAGGCGTTCGACGTCGCCGAGGCGCTGACGCCGGGGACACCGCAGAACCAGGCGATGATGGCGCAGATGGCGCATGTCGGTGACCTGCTGACGACATTGCGCGATGCCAGGGTGCCGGTGCTGTGGCGGCCGTTCCATGAATTCAGCGGCGACTGGTTCTGGTGGGGTCAGCATGGGCCGGATGCGTTCAAGGCGCTGTGGCGGCTGATGTACGATTATTACACCCGCACGCGGAAGCTGGACAACCTCGTCTGGGTGCTGGGCTGGGCCGGGCAGCAGGTGGATGCGGCTTATTACCCCGGCCGTGACTGTGTCGATATCGCCGGCGCGGACATCTACGCCAAGGATCATGGCGGTCTTGCGCCGATGTTTCAGCAGGTGAAGGCGATCGTCGGCGACACCGTGCCGATCTGTCTCCATGAAAACGGCCCGGTGCCCGATCCCGCCACCTTGGGGCCGGATGCGGACTGGCTGTGGTTCATGACGTGGCACACGCGCTGGCTGACCGGCGCCGATCAGAACACTCCCGAACTGCTGCGCAGCTATTACAATTCGGATCGCTACCTGACCAAGGACGAGTTGCCGCGGATCAGGTGATCCGCACGCGCGCCGGCAGCACCAACCATTGCCATCGGATGGGGCGGCACCCTAACTGATCGCGCATGAACAAGCGCGCGCGCGTCCTCCTCCTCAATGCCGCACTCGGTCCGCTCGATTACCGGGTGGACCGCGAGCATGCGGTCGAGCCCGGATCGATCGTGCTTGCCCCGCTCGGCCCCCGCCAGCTGGCCGGCGTGGTATGGGAACCCGACGCGATGCCGTCGGATGCGGAGGTGGGGGACAATCGCCTGCGGCCGTTGCTGGGCGTCTACGACCTGCCGCCGCTGAAGGCCTCGCTCCGCCGCCTGATCGAATGGACGGCGGACTATTACCTGGCGCCGCCCGCCGCCGTGCTGCGCATGGCGCTCGCCTCCGCCTCGGCGCTGGACGGCGTGCGGACCGTCACCGAATATCGCGCGACAGGGCATGTCCCGCCCCGCCTGACGCCGCAGCGCGCCCAGGCGCTGGAGCGGATCGACAACCGTCAGGGCCTGGTCCGCGAACTCGCCACCATCGCGGACGTCTCCGACGGCGTGATCCGCGGGCTGGTGAAGGCGGGCGCGATCGCGCCGGTGGAGGTGCGGGTCGACGATCCTTACCCCCTCCCCGATCCCGACCACCTCCAGCCCGACCTTTCCCCCGAACAGCAGGCTGCCGCCGATCGCCTGACCCAGGCGGTGGACGCGCGCGTATTCGCGCCGATCCTGCTTGATGGCGTGACCGGATCGGGCAAGACCGAGGTGTATTTCGAAGCGGTCGCCGCCGCGCTTCGCAGCGGCCGGCAGACCCTGGTGCTGCTGCCCGAAATTGCGCTGACCGAACCCTTTCTGAAGCGGTTCGCCAACCGCTTCGGCTCCGCGCCGGTGGCGTGGCATTCGGACCTGCGCCAGTCGCAGCGCCGCCGCGCCTGGCGGGCCATTGCCAGCGGCGAGGCGAAGGTGACGGTGGGGGCGCGCTCCGCCCTGTTCCTGCCCTATCGCGACCTGGGCCTGATCATCGTCGACGAGGCGCATGAGGCTAGCTTCAAGCAGGAAGACGGGGTGATGTACCACGCTCGCGATGTGGCGGTGATGCGCGGCGGTTTCGAGCAGATCCCAGTGGTGCTCGCCTCCGCCACGCCGGCGATCGAGACGCGGCAGCAGGTGGCGCAGGGCCGTTACGGGGAAGTGAAGCTGCCGGCCCGCTTCGGTGGCGCCACCATGCCCGACATCGCCGTGATCGACCTGACCCATGACCGCCCCGACCGCGGTCGCTGGCTGGCCCCCCCGCTGGTGGACGCGGTCAAGGAGACGCTGGAACGCGGCGAGCAGGCTTTGCTGTTCCTGAACCGGCGCGGCTATGCCCCGCTGACGCTTTGCCGCCATTGCGGACACCGCTTCCAGTGCCCCAACTGCACCGCCTGGATGGTGGAGCATAGACTGACGGCGCGGCTTGCCTGCCATCATTGCGGCCACGTCATGCCGCCGCCGCGCGCTTGCCCCGAATGCAAGGAGGAGGATGCGCTGGTCGCCTGCGGCCCCGGAGTGGAGCGGATCGCGGACGAGGCGGCATTGCTGTTTCCCGAAGCCCGGACAGCGATCGTCACGTCCGACACGCTCTGGTCCCCTGCCAAGGCCGCCGAGTTCGTCAACCGGATGGAGGCGGGCGAGATCGACATCGTCATCGGCACGCAATTGGTCACCAAAGGCTATCATTTCCCCAACTTGACTTTGGTCGGCGTGATCGATGCCGATCTCGGCCTGTCGGGCGGCGATCTGCGGGCGGCGGAGCGCAGCTTCCAGCAGATCGCCCAAGTTGCCGGGCGTGCTGGACGCGGCGCCAAGCCGGGCCGCGTACTGGTTCAGACCTATGAACCGGCGGCACCCGTCATCCGCGCGCTGGTGTCGGGCGATGCGGACAGCTTCTACGCGGCGGAGACGGACGCCCGGCGATCGGCCGGCGCGCCGCCGTTCGGCCGGTTTGCGGCCATCGTGGTCAGCTCGGAGAACCTGGACGAGGCCGCCGAGACGGCGCGCATCATCGGCCGGGCCGCGCCGACGGTGGACGGGATGCAGGTGTACGGCCCCGCCCCCGCTCCGCTGGCGATGCTGCGCGGGCGGCATCGCCAGCGGCTGCTGGTCCACGCCCGCCGCGCACTCGACGTGCAGGATGTGATCCGCACATGGCTCGGGAAGCTTGATCTGCCCCGCGGCGCACGCGTCGCGGTCGACGTGGATCCCTACAGCTTCTTGTGACCGCGTGATTCTCTTCCGGGCTAGGCCGTAGACTCATAAGCCCGGAGCCAGAGCCGCATTGATGCGAGCTGGATCATGGCGAGGAAGTTTGCGGCGAGCTTGTCATAGCGGGTGGCGACGCGGCGGAAGTGCTTCGGCTTGGAGAAGAACCTCTCGATCAGGTTGCGCTCGCGGTAGAGCCGCTTGCTGAAGCAGGGCTTCCACCGCCGGTTGCTCTTGGGTGGGATGTTGGGCGTGGCGCCCTGGTCCTGGATCAACTGGCGGATGCGGTCAGCGTCGTAGGCCTTGTCCGCCAGCACGATGGTGCGCGGGCCGAGGTGGTCAAGCAGCGTGTCGGCGATCTGCCCGTCGTGCGTCTGACCTGCCGTCAGGCCGAGCCGGATCGGGAGGCCCTGCGCGTCGACGACGACGTGGATCTTGGTCGTGAGCCCGCCGCGTGATCGACCGAGACAGTGATCTGCACCCCCTTTTTTGCCGTCGCAGCCTGCTGGTGGGCGCGAACGGAGGTGCTGTCGATCATCTGGATCTCGCCGTCATGGGCAGCGGCGATGGTGTCCATCAGCCTGTCCCACACGCCCGCCTTTCGCCATCGCACGAAGCGGTTGTAGCAGGTGGTGCGCGGGCCATAGCGCTCGGGTAGGTCGCGCCACGGCGCACCGGAGCGCAGCACCCAGAAGATGCCGTTCAGCGTGCGGCGGTCATCGACGCGCGGCACGCCTCTCGGCTTGTTGGGCAGCAGCGGCTCGATCACGCGCCACTCGAAATCGGTCAGATCATATCGGCTCATAACGACGCTGAATCAAAATCAGCGTCGATATGAAAGCCTTCGCATCAGCCCTCGTCAGGTTTGGGCATAACGCCCGCTGCGATCGCCGCACCATATGCTTGTGCGACGAAGTCCATCATGTCGTTCGATGAACTCGACGCTGCGGCAAAGGCGGGCTGCTGATGCGTCTCGCGCGCCACCGCTTTCAACTTCCTGGTCAAGGCCGGGTTGCCGCCCGTCGCTTCGAAAACCTTCTCCATCCACCGCTGGGCGAGGTCCATCGCTTCCGGCGAGCGGGGGTCACCGGACTTCATCAGCCGCGCTGCCTCTTCGTGCAGCGCTTCCCAGTCGGTGTCCGGCTGGCTCATTCCGCGGTAGCCGTTGGCGTCCAGGGTCGCCTGATCCGCGGAGGAGAAATGCTTTGCCGCAACAGCTTCATAGGCGTGGCTCAGATCATCGGTGCGCTTGTCGGTCATAGCCGTTTCCTTGGTGAGGTTCATCAGTTCGTCCGAGGAAAGGCCGCCTTGCCGGGCGAGCTTGGCTCTTGCAGCCGACAGCAGCCGCAGCGCCTTGCCGACGCGCTTCGCTTCCTGGCGGAGCACCTGCTCGTGCAGTTCCAGGAACGTCGCGAGGTCGGGGAGGCCGCCGCCCAGAAGCTCGGCTATCCGGCTGAGCGAAAAGCCGAAACTCTTCAAGGCGATCACCTGGTGCAGGCGACTGATCTGGTCGGGGCCATAGACCCGCCAGCCCGCCGCTGTCCGCTCGGCGCGGACCAACCCATGCGACTCGTACAGCCGCAATGCCTTCCCGCTGACGCCAAACCGGCGAGCGACTTCTGCGGAACGGAGATAAGGCTCGGTCTTCGCCAACGTGCTGACCTTCATCGAACGATCTGCTCTATCGGGCCGGCCCCAGGGGCCGGTGCAAGAGGAAATCGCCAGAAGGACGACAGCTCGTCCGCTTCCGCGTAGTTATGGGTTCACGGCCTAGGTCGTAGACTCATAAGCTCGGAGCCACAGCCGCATTGAGGCAAGCTGGACCATGGTGAGGAAGTTGGTGGCGAGCTTGTCGTAGCGGGTGGCGACGCGGCGGAAGTGCTTCAGCTTGGAGAAGAACCGCTCGA
>NZ_CAKTFO010000010.1 GCF_934560975.1 uncultured Sphingomonas sp.
CAGATCTTCGAAACCCACCTCGGCTGGGCCGCGCGCGGCCTGGGCAAGCAGGTGACGGAGGCGCTGGAGGCGTGGCGTGAGGCCAATCCGAGCGGCGCGGGCGGCCAGGCGCCGGCCGCGGTCGTGGAGCGGCTGAAGACCGTCTATGGCGCGCAATATCATGGCGAGATCGACGCGCTGGGCGCCGATCAGGTCATCGAAATGGCGGGCCTGCTGAAGAATGGCGTGCCGATGGCGACGCCGGTGTTCGACGGTGCGCGCGAAAGCGACGTGTCCGACATGCTGACGCTGGCGGGTCTCGACACGTCGGGTCAGGTGGAGCTGTTCGACGGCCGTACGGGCGACGCGTTCGACCGCAAGGTGACCGTGGGCTACATCTACATGCTGAAGCTGCACCACCTGGTGGACGACAAGATCCACGCGCGTTCGATCGGGCCGTACAGCCTGGTCACCCAGCAGCCGCTGGGCGGCAAGGCGCAGTTCGGCGGCCAGCGTTTCGGCGAGATGGAAGTGTGGGCGCTCCAGGCCTATGGCGCCGCCTACACGCTCCAGGAAATGCTCACGGTGAAGTCGGACGACGTGGTCGGCCGCACCAAGGTCTACGAAGCGATCGTCAAGGGCGACGACACGTTCGAGGCCGGCATTCCGGAGAGCTTCAACGTGCTCGTCAAGGAAATGCGCAGCCTGGGCCTGAACGTCGACCTGTCGTCGCACGACGAGGCGGACGACGGCATGGCCGAAGCGGCGGAGTGAAACAGGCCTGGCCCTCTCCCCGGCGGGGAGAGGGTTGGGTGAGGGGGGCGCCGGCCGCGGCACGGCGCGCCCTCTCGATCGCGGAACACCCTCACCCTTCCCTCTCCCTCAAGGGAGAGGGTGAAGCGGAGTGAAGACATGAACGAACTGACCAACTTCGCCAATCCGGTCGCCAAGCCGGAGACGTTCGACCAGATCAAGATTGGCATCGCATCGCCGGATCGGATCCGTTCCTGGTCGTTCGGCGAGATCAAGAAGCCCGAGACGATCAACTATCGCACGTTCAAGCCCGAGCGTGACGGCCTGTTCTGCGCGCGCATCTTCGGTCCGATCAAGGATTACGAATGCTTGTGCGGCAAGTACAAGCGCATGAAGTATAAGGGCATCGTCTGCGAGAAGTGCGGTGTCGAAGTCACCGTGTCGAAGGTCCGCCGCGAGCGGATGGGCCATATCGAGCTGGCGGCGCCGGTCGCGCACATCTGGTTCCTGAAGTCGCTGCCGAGCCGCATCGGCCTGCTGCTCGACATGCAGCTGAAGCAGCTGGAGCGCGTGCTCTACTTCGAAAGCTATATCGTGATCGAGCCGGGCCTGACCCCGCTCGAAAAGTACCAGCTGCTGACCGAAGACGAGCTGCTGAGCGCGCAGGACGAGTATGGCGAGGATGCCTTCTCGGCCGGCATCGGCGCGGAAGCGGTCAAGCAGATGCTGATCGACCTCGATCTTGAGGGCGAGCGCGACGACCTGCTCAAGGAACTGGCCGAGACCAAGTCCGAGCTGAAGCCCAAGAAGATCATCAAGCGGCTGAAGGTCGTGGAAAGCTTCATCGATTCCGGCAATCGCCCGGAATGGATGATCCTCGATGTCGTGCCGGTCATCCCGCCGGAACTGCGCCCGCTGGTGCCGCTGGACGGCGGCCGCTTCGCGACGTCGGACCTGAACGACCTGTATCGTCGCGTCATCAACCGCAACAACCGCCTGAAGCGGCTGATGGAGCTGCGCGCGCCGGACATCATCGTCCGCAACGAAAAGCGCATGCTGCAGGAATCGGTCGACGCGCTGTTCGACAACGGCCGTCGCGGCCGCACCATCACCGGCGCCAACAAGCGTCCGCTGAAGTCGCTGTCCGACATGCTGAAGGGCAAGCAGGGCCGCTTCCGTCAGAACCTGCTCGGCAAGCGCGTCGACTATTCGGGCCGTTCGGTGATCGTGACCGGTCCCGAGCTGAAGCTGCACCAGTGCGGCCTGCCGAAGAAGATGGCGCTCGAGCTGTTCAAGCCGTTCATCTACGCCCGCCTGGACGCCAAGGGTCTGTCCATGACCCTGAAGCAGGCCAAGAAGTGGGTGGAGAAGGAGCGCAAGGAAGTCTGGGACATCCTGGACGAGGTGATCCGCGAGCATCCGGTCCTGCTGAACCGCGCGCCGACGCTCCACCGTCTGGGCATCCAGGCGTTCGAGCCGGTGCTGATCGAGGGCAAGGCGATCCAGCTGCACCCGCTGGTCTGCTCCGCGTTCAACGCCGACTTCGACGGCGACCAGATGGCCGTGCACGTTCCGCTGAGCCTTGAGGCGCAGCTGGAAGCGCGCGTGCTGATGATGTCGACCAACAACATCCTCAGCCCCGCCAACGGCAAGCCGATTATCGTGCCGTCGCAGGACATGGTGCTGGGCATCTATTACCTCTCCATGATGAAGGAGGGTGAGCCCGGCGAAGGCTCGCTGCTCGGCGACATGACGGAGGTGCACCAGGCGCTGAACGCCGGCGCGGTGACGCTGCACACCAAGATCATCAGCCGCGTCCCGCAGACGGACGAGGCCGGCAAGACCTACATGAAGCGTTTCGAGACGACCCCGGGCCGCATGCTGCTGGGCGAAACGCTGCCCAAGAGCCACAAGGTTCCGTTCGAGACGATCAACCGCCTGCTGACCAAGAAGGAGATCGGCGACGTCATCGACACCGTCTATCGCCACACCGGCCAGAAGGAGACGGTGCTGTTCGCGGACGGCATCATGGCGCTCGGCTTCCGTCATGCCTTCAAGGCCGGCATCTCCTTCGGCAAGGACGACATGGTCATCCCCGCCGCCAAGGAGCCGCTGGTCGAGGAGACGCGCGCGCTGGTGAAGGATTACGAGCAGCAATATCAGGACGGCCTGATCACCCAGCAGGAAAAGTACAACAAGGTGATCGACGCCTGGTCGCGCTGCGGCGACCGCGTGGCGGGCGAGATGATGAAGGAAATCCAGGCCGTCAAGAAGCTCGACAACGGCCGGGAAAAGGACATCAACGCCATCTACATGATGGCGCATTCCGGTGCGCGTGGCTCGGCGGCGCAGATCAAGCAGCTGGCCGGTATGCGCGGCCTGATGGCCAAGCCGTCGGGCGAGATCATCGAAACGCCGATCATCTCGAACTTCAAGGAAGGCCTGACCGTCCTTGAGTACTTCAACTCCACCCACGGCGCCCGCAAGGGGCTGGCGGATACGGCGTTGAAGACCGCGAACTCGGGCTACCTGACCCGCCGTCTGGTCGACGTGTCGCAGGATTGCGTCGTCGTCGAAACGGATTGCGGGACCGAGCGGGCGCTGGAAATGCGCGCGATCGTGCAGGGCGGTTCCACCATCGCGTCGCTGGGCGAGCGTATCCTGGGCCGCACCACGGCCGAGGACATCGTCGACAGCAAGTCGGGCGAGGTGGTCGCGCCGGAGGGGACGTTGCTCGACGAGGCGCTGGTCGCCAAGATCGAGGAAGTCTCGCCCCAGGCCGTCAAGATCCGCTCGCCGCTGGTGTGCGAATCCAAGGGCGGCGTGTGCGCGGCCTGCTACGGCCGCGACCTGGCCCGCGGTACGCCGGTGAATATCGGCGAGGCGGTCGGCGTAATCGCGGCCCAGTCGATCGGTGAGCCGGGCACGCAGCTGACGATGCGGACGTTCCACATCGGTGGCGCGGCGCAGTTGAACGAGCAGTCCAACCTGGAAGCCGTCGCCGACGGCAAAGTCGAGCTGCGCGGGCTGCCGACCATCGTCAATCCGCGTGGCCAGCGCATCGCGCTCAGCCGCTCGGGCGAAATCGCGATCGTCGACATGGACGGGCGCGAGCGTTCGACCCATCGCCTGCCGTACGGCGCGCAGCTGATGGTCGACGAAGGGACGTTGGTCAGCAAGGGTGATCGCATCGCGCAGTGGGACCCGGCCTTCATGCCGGTGATCACCGACAAGAAGGGCATGGTCCGCTTCCAGGACCTGATCGAGAACCGCACGGTGCGCGAGGAGTCGGACGAAACGACCGGCCTCACCCAGCGCGTGGTGATCGAGGATGTGGGCCGTTCCAAGAAGGAAGACCTGCGCCCCCGCATCACCCTGCTGGACGAAGGTTCGGGCGAGGCGGGCGTGTCGCGCCTGATCGTCGGCGCGGTGGTCGCGGTCGAGGACGGCCAGATGGTCGAGGCCGGCGAGGTGCTGGCGCGCGTTCCGCGTGAAGCGGCGCGTACCCGCGACATCACCGGCGGTCTGCCGCGCGTCGCCGAGCTGTTCGAGGCCCGCAAGCCGAAGGAGAATGCGATCATCGCCAAGATCTCCGGCCGGGTCGAGTTCGGCAAGGATTACAAGGCCAAGCGCAAGATCATCATCCGTCCGGACGATGGATCCGAGCCGGTCGAGTATCTGATCCCGAAGTCCAAGACGATCGACGCGCAGGAAGGCGATTACGTCAAGCGCGGCGACAACCTGATCGGCGGCAGCCCGGATCCGCACGACATTCTAGAAGTGCTCGGCATCGAGCCGCTTGCAGAATATCTCGTGTCGGAAATCCAGGAAGTCTATCGACTGCAGGGCGTGAAGATCAACGACAAGCACATCGAGACGATCGTTCGTCAGATGCTGCAGAAGGTCGAGATCACGTTCGCCGGCGACACCACCCTGCTTCCCGGCGAGCAGGTGGATCGCGAGGAGATGGACGAGGTCAACGCCAAGCTGGAGAAGGGTCAGCAGCCCGCGCAGGGCAAGCCGATCCTGCTCGGCATCACCAAAGCGTCGCTCCAGACCCGGTCGTTCATCTCGGCCGCGTCGTTCCAGGAAACCACCCGCGTGCTCACCGAGGCTTCGGTGCAGGGCAAGGTGGACAGCCTGAACGGCCTGAAGGAGAATGTGATCGTCGGTCGTCTCATCCCCGCCGGCACCGGCGCGGGCATGAACCGGCTGCGCGTCACGGCTTCCTCGCGCGATGCGGCGCTGCGCGCGTCGCAGCGCACGGTGGCGGCGGCGATCGTCGCCCCGCAGAGTGCGGCGGAGGAGCATGCCGCCGAACTGGCGCGTTCGCCGCGGGACTCGGCCGGCACCGGCAGCGATCCGCTGGGCGAGGTGGTCGCCACCACGCACGGCACCGACGCGGATGCGGGCGATTACCTGAACAAGTAATCGCCCCGGTCCATTGAGGTCGGAACAAGGGCCGCCGTCTGGGGAACCAGGCGGCGGCCTTTTTGTGTTCGGCAGTGACCATGCCGGGCGGAGGGCGATGTCCGCATCCGACGGAAAGTGGACCTGGGTCGGGGCGTGGATCCTGTGGGCCGGTCGCATGCGAGCGGGACCGGGGGAGCGCCGCGGGATGCAGGCTGGCAGCCCTGCGGATCGTTGCTGTACAGCGACCGTCCATGCGGGCGTGCTATGCAAGGCCCGCCGAGGAGAGAGCCATGCCCCGACTTGCCGCCGCTTTGTTGATCCTGAGCCTGACCGGCTGCGTCCGCACGGTGGCCAATGTCGTCACCTTGCCCGTCCGCGCGGCCAGCCAGGGCATCGACTGGGCCACCACCAGCCAGGACGAATCCGATCGCAACCGCGGCCGCAAGATCCGCAAGCAAGAACAACGCCAGGCCCGCGAAGACCGCAAGCGCCAAAAGGAAGAGCGCAAGCGGATGGAGCGGGAACAACGCGATTGATGGCGCCAGTTTCGCTTGAAAAAACCTTTTGCCGCCGCAGCGTGGCCGGGGGCTCTGGCAAAACCGTCACCATGGAGATGGTCGTAATCGATCAGCGCACCACAGTGCTTGCCCGATCCGCAATCCCCGGCCAATCTGCGCGCGGGGAACAAGGGGGACCACCAAAATGGATTTTGCTACTCGCCTCGCAGAGCTTCAAAAGCGTACCGTGGAACATCGTGAGGTGTTGCTTACCGAAGAAGCGGCAAAGACAGCGCTTGTCATGCCGTTTCTTCAATCGCTCGGTTACGACGTTTTCAATCCCAAGGAAGTGGTACCCGAATTCACCGCCGATGTTGGTATCAAGAAGGGCGAGAAGGTTGATTATGCAATTTGTGAAGATGGAAGGATTAATATCCTAATCGAGTGTAAGCCCGCTGCGGCTGAACTGAACGTTGCGCATGCTTCCCAGCTGTTCCGCTATTTCAGCGCTACCGATGCGCGGCTGGCCATTCTCACAAACGGTGTCAGCTACCAATTCTTTTCCGACGTGGAGAAGCCAAACAAGATGGACGAACGTCCATTCTTCACGTTTAGCATGGAAGCGATCAAGCCCTCGGACATTCGTACTCTGGAAAAGTTCGGAAAAGTTAACTTTGATATCCAGAAAATTATTGAAGAGGCGGGGCATTTAAAGCTCCAGTCACTTCTTCGTAAAGCCATTGAGCAGGAATTTGCCGAACCTACGGATGATTTTGTGCGGATGTTTGCCGCGCGAGTGGTCGAGGGCCGATTGACACCTGCGGTAAAGGAGACCATCGCCCGCATGGTTCCGAGCACAATTGCTGCAATCATCCGCGACAAAGTCAGCGAGCGCCTGTCCTCAGCTCTAAACGCGACGACTCCCGCAATTGTGGAGCCGGATGATATCGATCCTGCCGCTCCGGGCGAGGCAATAATCACCACGCAAGAGGAGCTTAGTGGTTATCATATTGTCCAGGCAATTGCCTCCCGCTTCGTTGATCCAAAGCGGGTCGTGATCCGCGACAGCAAGTCGTACTGCGCGATCCTTCTCGATGACAATAACCGGAAAACCATAGCGCGGATGTGGTTCAACTCGCCGACAACGCGTTATTTCGGCACGTTTGTAGGCAAAGAAGAAACGAAGCATTTGGTGACGGAACTCACCGGCATTTACCAGTTGATGCCGCACATAGAGACCCGACTGCGCGAGCTGGATGACACCATCCCTGCTTGAAATTGGCACGTAGGCTGCTTTTGCTTTACCGTTCGTGAAAGCAGCTTCTGCTAAGCGTGGTAAGCCGTGATGCCGCCAGCTTGCTGGGTGCATCGGCAAGTATTGATCCAGGGGGGGGCGGAGAGCGAGGGCGACCCGGCAGCCGCCTGCCCTTATGCCGCCTGTTCGTACAGCTCCATCTCGCCCGCGAGGTAGAGGTTGCGGGCCTTGGAGCGGCTGAGTTTGCCGGAGCTGGTGCGGGGCAGCGTCTTGGGCGGCACCAGTTCCACCACGCAGTTCATGCCGGTGATCGCGCGCACTTTCTCGCGGATGTCGTCGCGCAGGCGGGCGCGTTCGTGCGGGTCGGTGGTGCGGCACTGAACCAGCACGGCGGGCGTTTCCTCGCCGCCGGGCGTGGTGATGGCGAAGGCGGCGATGTCGCCCGCCTTGAAGCCCGGCAGCTGCTCCACCGCCCACTCGATGTCCTGCGGCCAGTGGTTGCGGCCGTTGATGATGATCATGTCCTTGGCGCGGCCGACGATGTAGATGTAGCCGCCGGACATGTAGCCCATGTCGCCGGTGTCGAGCCATCCGTCGACCAGGCAGGCCTCCGTCGCCTCGCAATCGCGGAAATAGCCCTCCATTACCGATGGGCCCCGGCACCACACCTTGCCGATCGCGCGATCGGGCAGGGGATTGCCGTCCTCGTCGCGGATCTGGATCTCCATTTCGCGCGCGGGCACGCCGCAATTGACGACGGCGCGATAACGCTGCGGCCGTTCCACATTGGCGAAGCCGCCGCCGGACAGCTCCGTCTCCTCGACCAGTTCGACCACGATCCCTTCACCGGGCGGCATGATCGACACGGCCAGCGTCGCCTCGGCCAGGCCGTAGGAGGGAAGAAAGGCGGTGGCGTCGAAGCCGGCATCGGCAAAGGCATCGACAAACGCCTGCATCACGTCCGGGCGGATCATGTCGGCGCCATTCCCCGCGACCCGCCAGCGGCTGAGGTCGAAGCGGTCGGACGCCTTGGTCTGGCTCGACATGCGGCGCGCGCAGATGTCGTAGCCGAAGGTAGGCGAGTAGGACAAAGTGGTGCCGGCATTGCGGCTGATAAGGTCGAGCCACGCCAGCGGGCGGCGGGCGAAATCCTCGGTCTTCAGATAATCGGTCGAGACCTGGTTGGCGACCGGCGACAGCAGGCAGCCGACCAGCCCCATGTCGTGATACCAGGGCAGCCACGACACGCAGCGGTCGCCGTCGCGCACCTCCATGCCGATGGAATGCGCCGCCAGGTTGGACATCAGCGCGCGATGGGTGATCGCCACGCCATGCGGAAACCGGGTCGAGCCGCTGGAATATTGCAGATAGGCGATCGCGTCGGGATCGGGCGTGGGCAGGATGTGGTTGCCGACCGCCTCCTCGGCCAATCCCTCATAGCTGACCGCCGCGATGCCGCGTGCGCGGGCGGCCGCCTGCGCCATGGTCTCCAGCTCGCGCGGGTAGAGCAGGAGGACGGGATCGGAGCTGGCGAGCTGCACCGCCAGCTGATCGATATAGGCGTCCTTGCCGCCGAAGCTGGTCGGCAAAGGCAGCGGCACCGGCCAGATGCCGGCATAGATGGCGCCAAAGAACGCCGCCGCAAAATCCGCGCCGGTTTCGGCCAGCAAGGCCACGCGCGCGCCCGGCGCGATCCCGCGTCCCGCCAGCCGCTGCGCCGCATCCAGCGCATCGCCACGCAGCTCCGCGAACCGATACGGGCGCAGCAAAGTGCCGCGCGGATCGTGGAAGTTCAGTCCGCGCTCGCCGCCCGCCGCATAGTCCAGCGCGTCGCACAGCGTCGGGAAGTCGGCATAACGCCGTGGCACCGCGTCGTCGCTGGGGGTCGGCGTTATGAGGTCCTGCACACCGGCCGTCTGCACTCTCGAAGGTCTCCTCTCCGCGAAACAGGCGGAACGCTGCTTGTAAACTAAATGCGGTCGAACGTTCAAATTCCCATCCGACTATGGCACAAACGTGGCGCATGCGCCCTTTTTCTCACAAAAATAGCGGCAAGCCCCGCCCGCCGCTGGATGCGGCGTCGCTCCAGGCGCTCGCGCTCCATTACGTCGGGCGATACGCCACCACGCGCGCCAAGTTGCGCCTCTACCTGCAGCGCAAGCTGGGCGAAAGGGGGTGGGAGGATGATGGTGCCCCGCCGGTGGAGGCGGTGGTGAGCCGCTGTGCGCAACTGGGCTATGTCGACGATGCGGGCTTTGCGCAGGCGCGTGGACAGGCCTGTCTGCGCCAGGGTTATGGCGCTGGGCGTGTGTCGCAGGTGCTGCGCGCCGCAGGGGTGGAGGCCCAAGATACCGAGCCGGTGGTCACCGCCGCGCGGGAGGAGGCGCTGGCGGCCGCGTTGCGCTTCGCCCAGCGCCGGCGGATCGGCCCCTATGCGGCCGAGCGCGCCGATCGTGACCAGGCGCGGCGGCAGTTGGGCGCCATGCTGCGCGCCGGCCACGCCATGGATGTGTCGCGCCGAATCATCGCGGCCGAGCCCGGCGAGACCCTGACGGAAAGCTGAACCATTAAGGCGAACATGGATATTTTCCTTTAAGATTGTTGCAGGAATGCTAAGCCGTCGCCCTCGTTTTCAGGGTGCAACGACGATGAAGAATGCCGAAGCGGTGATGCTCGCCGCGAAGGAGGGCATTGAGGGAGAGGCGTTCGTCGCGGCGGCCATGGACGGTGCGGATGGCGCCCCGGCGCCCGTGGTGAGCGGGTCGGTCAAGTGGTTCGATGCCACGCGCGGCTTCGGCTTCGTGGTGGGTGATGGTGGCGAGGGCGACATCCTGCTGCATTTCTCCCTGTTGCGCGACCATGGCCGGCGCACCCTGCCCGAAGGCACCCGCGTGGTGTGCGAGACGATGCGGCGCGATCGCGGCTTGCAGGCGCGCCGGGTCATCAGCTTCGACCTGTCCACCGCCACCGGCCCGGACGCCGACCTGCTCGCCAAGCGCAATGCCGACCGCGTCGATCCGCTGGGGCTGGCCGAGGAGGCCGGGCCCTATGAAGCGGTGCGCGTCAAATGGTTCAACCAGCTGAAAGGCTATGGCTTTGTCGTCCGCGAGGGTGGCGGCGAGGATATTTTCATCCATATGGAGACGGTACGCCGCGCCGGCTTTTCGGTGCTGGACCCCGAACAGCCGCTCCGCGCGCGAATCGCGGACGGGCGCAAGGGTCCGCTGGTGGTGATGGTGGAGGGGAATGCGTGAAGGCCCTGTTGTTCGCGGCGTTGCTGGGTGCCGCCGTCCCGCTCCAGCCGGTCGTGGCGGAGGCGTTCGACCGGGCGCAGCATCTTCCCGCCCAGCCGCTCACCATTACGGGTGACCGCACCAGCCATCGTTTCCAGGTGGAAGTGGCGCGCAGCCAGCAGCAGCAGGCGATCGGCCTGATGTTCCGCGAGGTGATCCCCGCCGATCATGGCATGATCTTTCCCCTGCAGCCGCCGCGCATGGCGAGCTTCTGGATGAAGAACACGCTGGCGTCGCTGGACCTGCTGTTCGTACGGGCGGACGGCACGATTTCGTCCATCTCGCCCAACGCCACGCCCTTGTCGCTGGCGCCGATCGAATCGATCGAGCCGGTGGCGGCGGTGCTGGAGTTGAAGGGCGGGGAGGCCGCGCGGCGCGGCATCAAGCCCGGTGATCGGGTGAACTGGCAGGGTTCGTCGTTGCGCGACCGCCCCCAGGCAGGCTAAGCGCCATTCCATGTCCGTCCTTGCTCGCATCTTCACTTGGTGGAATGGCGCTACGCTCACCACGTCGCTGTTTACCCGTCGCAACGGTCGTGAAACCGGGCGCGACGCGCTCGGCAACCTGTATTACGAATCGAAGAAGCCGATCAGCGGCCGGATGCGCCGGTGGGTGATCTACAAGGGCTCCAACGATGCCAGCCGGGTTCCGCCCGAATGGTTCGGCTGGCTGCATCACCAGACCGACGTGGTTCCCACCGATCTGCCGGCGCCGCGCGCCTGGGTGAAGCCGGCGGTGCCGAACCTAACCGGCACGGGCGAGGCATATCGCCCGCAAGGCGCGCTGGAGCGTGGCGGCAATCGCGCCGCCGCCACCGGCGACTATGAGGCGTGGAGCCCTAATTGATGCGGTCCTTATTGCGGGAAAATATCGGCGAGGCGCTGGTCGGGCTGGCCGTGGTGCTGCTGGCCATCTGGTTCGTGCTGTTCGCCTGGGATCGGACCGGCGGCGGCCGCAAGGCAGGCGCGATGGAGATTGCGGCGATCTTCCCCAATGCCAGCGGCGTAAATGTCGGCACGGACGTGCGGGTGGCTGGCCTGAAGGTCGGCAGCGTGTCGGCGCTGTCGCTCGATCCGCAAAGCTATCAGGTGAAAGTGAACGTCGCGCTTGACCCCACGGTCAAGCTGCCGGCGGACAGCAGCGCGGCGATCACGTCGGAAGGGCTGCTCGGCTCGACCTTTATCGCCTTCACGCCGGGCGGCAGCACGGCGGTACTGAAGAGCGGCGACACGATCACCGATACGCAAGGGTCGATGGACCTGATGGCCCTGATCGGCCAGTTCATCAACCGTCCGGCGGGCGGCGGTGATGCCGGCGGCGCGGACAACGCGGCCGCGCCCACGTCTACTCCATGATCCTGCGCCGCGCGGGCGGCATCGCCATCTGCCTTGTCGCTCTGGGGGCGATCGCCTGGAGCGCGGGATCGCAGAACCAAGGTGAGCGCCCCGATGCGGCGGCGGAACTGACGCCGGACACCGCACTCGCTAACAGCATGGCGGAGCCGGCGCCGACCGGCCGCCGCGCGAGCCCCGCACCCAAGCCGACCACCACCGAGACGCCGATGGGCGAGCGGGTGGCGGTGCTGGGCCTGCTCAACAAGCGTAACGGCCTGTCACGCGACGCAACGCTGCGGATGGGGCAGGCGGCGCGGTTCGGAGACCTGATCGTCCGCCTGCGCGCGTGCGAAACCACGGCGGACTGGGAACCGGAGCAACTGACCGGCGCCTTCGTCCAGGCTGACAAGAAGAGTGCCGACGGGACGTGGCACCGGATCTTCTCCGGCTGGCTCTACAAGGAAAGCCCGTCGCTGAACGTGGTGGAAGATCCGCTTTACGACGTCTGGCCCAAGAGCTGCACGATGCGACACCCGGACATGGGACCGGATACGGTGGCGGCATCGGGCCCGCCGGCCGTGCGCTCCAGCGCGAAGAAGTCGGCCGGATTACCGTCGCCTGCGGCCGAGGAGCCGAGCCCCAGCGCCGAGTCCAGCAACGCGACATAGGCGTTGCGCCCGACCTCGATCGTGCCGAGTGAGGCGAGATGCTCGGTCAGGAACTGGCAGTCGAGCAGGCGGAAGCCGCCAGCCTTCAACCGCGCGACCAGATGCGCCAGCGCGACCTTGGACGCGTCGCGCGCGCGGCTGAACATGCTTTCGCCAAAGAACGCCCCGCCGAGGCGCACGCCATAGAGGCCGCCGACCAGCCGGTCGTCCTGCCATGCCTCCACCGAATGGGCGTAGCCACGCCGATGCAGTTCGGCATAGGCCTGCTCGATCACGGGATTGATCCACGTGTCCGGCCGGTCGGTGGTGGATTGCGCGCAGAGCGCCACCACCTGCTCGAACGCCTGATCCGCCGTGACGCGGTACCTGTCGGACCTGATCGTCTTCGCCAGCGAGCGGGAGAGGTGAAAGCCGTCCAGCGGCAGGATGCCGCGCTTCCTGGGCTCCACCCAGAAGATGTCGGGCGCGTCGCGGGCATTGGCCATCGGGAACACGCCGACCGAATAGGCCCGCAGCAGCAGATCCGGATCGAGCGGCGTCATGCCCCGACGCTAACGCGGGCGCACGCGCCAACGCAACAACGTCCTTGAGGGAAGCAGGCATGGACCCTCCCTCGCCAGGCGGAGGACGCGCTGGCGGCGAAGGCGGGGGGCTGCTAGCGGCTCGGCCATGCAGGATCAGGAGATCATCGCGGTGGTGGCGCGCGCCGACAATGGCGTGATCGGGCGCGAAGGCAGGCTGCCCTGGCACATTCCGGCGGACCTGCGGCACTTCAAGCGGATCACCGCCGGCCTGCCGATGATCATGGGGCGGCGGACGTTCGACAGCCTGCCCGGCCTGCTTCCCGGCAGGCGCCACATCGTGCTGACCCGCGACGCCGGCTGGTCCGCACCAGGGGTGGAGAGGGCGGGCGACGTGGATGCGGCATTGGCGCTGGCGGGCGGGACGGTCGCGGTGATCGGCGGGGCGGAGATATTGGCGGCCCTCGCCCCATGCCTGACCCGGATCGAGCTGACCGAGGTCCATGCCCGCCCCCACGGCGACACGATCCTGCCCCCCCCGGGCGCGGAGTGGCGCGAGGCGGCGCGGAGCGAGCAGCCGGCGGAGGGCGACACGCCGGCGTTGAGTTTCGTAACCTTCGTCCGCCGCTAGCGTCCCGGCTCCGCCCGTCTTATAGGCGCGGCACCATGACCATCATCGCGAACGACGCGCCGCTGCCCGAGGCGCTACGGGGCGGGGTGATCGCACTCGGCAATTTCGACGGCTTCCATCTTGGCCACCAAGCGGTGGTCGGCCGCGCGGTCGCCCGCGCGCGGGAGCAGGGGCGGCCGGCGATCGTGGCCACGTTCGATCCGCACCCCGCGCGGCATTTCCGGCCGGATGCGCCGCACTTTCGCCTGACCACCATCGCCCAGCGGGCGCGCCTGTTCGCGCAGGCGGGGGCGGATGCGACGCTGGTGCTTGGGTTCGACGGGGCGCTGGCGGGCCTATCGCCCGAGCAGTTCGTGCACGACCAACTGGTCGGCCGCTTCGGCGCGGCGGGGGTGGTGACGGGTGAGGACTTCACCTTCGGCCGGGCGCGGGCAGGCACCGCGGCCTTGCTGGCGGCACTCGGTGCGGAGCGGGGGCTGGCGGCGGACACGGTGGCGCCGGTCGCAAGCGCGGAAGGCGTGGTGTCGTCCAGCCGCATCCGCCAGGCCCTGCGCGATGGCGATTGCGCGACGGCCGCCCGCTTGCTGAGCCGCCCCTTCGCCATCCAAGGCGCGGTGGTGCATGGCGACAAGCGCGGGCGCGAACTCGGCTATCCCACCGCGAACCTGGAACTCGGTGATTATGTCCGCCCGCGCTACGGCATCTATGCGGTGCGCGGCCATCTGGCGGACGGGCGCGTGGTGGGCGGTGTCGCCAACCTCGGCATCCGCCCCAGCTTCGATCCGCCGAAGGAATTGCTGGAGCCGTACTTCTTCGATTTTTCCGGCGACCTCTATGGTCAGGTGATCGAAGTGGCGCTGATCGCCTTCCTGCGCGGCGAGGCACGGTTCGACAGCATGGATGCGCTGATCCGGCAGATGGGCTGCGACAGCGCGGCGGCGCAGGCGATACTGGCCGGCTGACGGCCGGTCAGCCCTCGGGCATGGAGCGCGCCTCCACCGGTTCGCGCCCGCGCACCCGCTCGCGGTAGGCGGTGTAGAGGCCGCTGCCGGCGATCAGGGCCGCGCCCGCCAGCATCAGCGGCGTCGGGGCCGAGCCGAACACCGCCCAGCCGATCGCGGTCGCTAGGATGATCTGGAGATAGTCGAACGGCACCACCACCGATACGGGCGCGAAGCGGAGCGATCCGGTCATGGCGATCTGCGCGAAGCCGCCGAGCAACCCGGCACCCGCCAGCATCGCCATGGTGAGTGGATCGTGCCAACGGCCGAAGACCGGCAGCATCGCCGCCCCGGCGAGCGCGGTGAAGGTGCTGAACCAGAAGACGATCGCCGCCGTCCCCTCGGTCCGGCTGATTTGGCGCACGGTGATCATCACCGCCGACTGGCCGAAGGCGGCGGCGATTGCGACCGCGACGCCCAGCAGCGGCACGGCGCTCCCGCCCGGCTGCGCCACCAGGGCCACGCCGACGAAGCCCACCGCCACCGCCGCCCAGCGGCGCGGGCCGATCGCCTCCCCCAGCACCAGTCCCGACAGGATGGTGGCGATCAACGGCGCGGCGTAGGTGAGGGTGGTCGCCTCGCCCAGCGGCAGCAGCGCCAGCGCGCCGAAGGTCAGCAGCATGGAAACGAGACCGATGGTGGAGCGGGTGATGTGGGCCAGCGGCTTGGCGGTCCTGACCGCCGACCAGCCGGGCCCGGCGCCGATCCACGCGCTGACCACCAGCAGCGCCCAGCCGTTGCGGTAGAAGATCATTTCCGGCGTGGCGACGCCCCGATCGCTCGCCGCCTTGAGGAGCGCCGCCATGCCGGCAAAGGCGGTGGCGGAGGCGCTGCGGAGCAGGATGCCCTGCAACCGGCGTTCGGGCGGAGAAGCGGTCATGGCCGCCCGGCTACCGCAATGCGGCAGCCATGCCGAGCCCTTTACAGGTCGACGCCGGTCGCGATTGCCTCCAGCTTGCGGACGCGCTCCCTGAGGTCGGCCAGTTCGATGCGGGCGGCCGGCAAGGGCGAACCCTCGGCTCCGCCACGCCCCTGCAGCGAGAGGCGTTGCAGCTCGATCCACTCGTGCCAGCCCTTGAGGGCGGCGGCCGTCACGATCACCAGTGCGGCGAGGCTCGCCAGCGTGATCGCGGTCCAGGCAAAGGGTTCGGTCATCGCCGTGTTTCCTTTTCGATGCGGAGCGCCTCAATCTCGCGCTCCAGTTCGATGGCGCGGTTGCGGTCGCCGTCCGTGACGATCCGCTCCAGCACCTGGATGCGGTCCTTCAGCTGCTGCATCTCGCTACGCAGTCGCTGATCGGCCGCGTCGTCACGGGGCGACCCGACAAAGACGTCCTCGCCCTTGTGGCGGACCACGCCATAGCGGGCCTTGAGGACGCTGGAGATGCCGACGATCGCGACGATCAGCACCACCATTTCGAACGGGTTCATGCCTGCACTCCCTGTTTCGTTCCCTGTGTCAGTTGACGGGCGCGTCGCGCAGCCGCTCGATCTCTTCACCCAGCATGGTGGAGCGATCGGTCAGGATCCGTTCCAGCACGGCGACGCGCTGTTCCAGCCGTTCGGTGCGGGCGGCGTATTGCGCTGCCTTTTCCGCAGTATGTTCGCTGAGCAGTTCAAGCTGGCGGTGCTTGTAGCGGATCCAGGGGCGGACGAAGACGCCGCCGAAGATGGCCAGCAGGCCGCAGCTGATGCCGAGGATGGGGATGAGGAGGGGGTTCATGGTCGGGGCTCCTTGTTGGGGATGCGCGGCTCAGCGCAGCGCCTCGATCTCGTCGGCGAGGCGACGATTGTGGCTGGTGACGTGCAGTTCTATGTCTGCCAGGCGGCGGTCGATGTCGCGGAAGCTGGCGCGGACGTCGCGGATCGAATTGGCGGGGCGCGCACGGACCTTTTGCCAGAATTTGCGATCCTCGCGATCGGCATAATCCAGCTCGCGCGGCTTGTCGTGGGCGATCAGGCCGAGCGCGAGATAGGCGACCAGGCCCAGCCCGCCCGTGGCGAACACCGTCAGCAGCAGCACGCCGACCCGGACAAAGGTGACGTCGATGCCGGTATAATCGGTGATGCCGGCGCAGACGCCCATGAACTTGCCGTGGCGCTTGTCGAGATAGAAACTGGTGCGGCGGGGTGTCATCGTCTGTATCCCTTTCGATGCGTTGGGTGGCCGGTCGCGCTCACAGGCTGCGGGGGCTGCGTGGTTGAGGGTCGCGGTCCAGCGGGCGGTGGAAGGCGGAGCGGCCGTCCCGCTCCTCCTCGTCACGCGCCGCTACGCGGAGGCGGAAGTCGGGACTGTCGGCCGCGACGATGCGTTCGATGGTGGTCATGCGGTCGTCCAGCCGGCGGGCGAGATCGTGGAGCTCGTCCAGCAGATTCTCGTCCTCCAGGCTGAGCGTGCCGGTCTTCTTCCACTGGGTGACATAGTGGAAGAGCAGCCAGGGCAGTCCCAGGAACAGGATGCCGACCGCGAAGATGGGGATTAGGACGTCCTCCATCGCCTCAGCCCTCCTGTCCCGACGGCCCGCCCGACACCCGCGCCTTCAGCGCGGCGAGTTCGGCATCGACCTTGTCGGCGGAGCGCAGCTCGGCAATTTCCTCCTCCAGGCTCTTCTGGACGCCCAGGCCGGCGGCATCGGCGCGGCCCTCGGCCATGTCCGCCCGCCGTTCCAGCAGTTCAAAGCGGGAGAACGCGTCCTCCACCTTCTGCCCGGCATACATTTCGCGCAGGCGGGTGCGGTTTTCGGCGCTTTCTAGCCGGGTTGTGACCGAATTCTGGCGCGCGCGCGCCTCACGCAGCTTGTTCTGGAGCTTGGCGATGTCCGCCTCGCACGCGGACAATGCCTCGTCGATCACGCCGATCTCGTCCTTCAGCTGCTCGGCCAGGTCGGCGGCCTTCTGGCGCTCGACCAGGGCGGCCTTGGCGAGGTCCTCACGCTGGCGCGACAGGGCCAGTTCGGCTTTCTCCAACCAGCCGTCCTGGACCTGGTCCAGCTTGGCGATCTGGCGACGCATTTCCTTCTGGTCGGCGATGTGGCGGGCGGCGGATGCGCGCACCTCCACCAGGGTCTCCTCCATCTCCAGGATGATCATGCGGATCATCTTCGCCGGGTCTTCGGCCCGATCGAGCAGATCGGTCATGTTGGCGGCGATGATGTCGCGGGTGCGGGAGAAGATTCCCATTCGTGATGCTCCTTTTACGCGTTCGGCCTTGAACAAAGGCAATGATGAAAGTCGGGGCGGGTCAAGGGGGTGCCCGCCCCGGCAGCGCCGTTCACCGGGCGGCGATCCGGGTGGTGGGGGTTTCGTCGCGGCCGGCGAACTGCACGGCATGGGCGTCGCGGCGCTGCATCTCGGCAATTTGGGCCTCGCTGCCGGCAGTGCCGAAATAGAGGTTCATGCGGACGGCCTGCCGCGTACCGCGATAGCCGGCGGGCAGGGCGGGATAGAGGATGCTGCGGGCGACCTTCACCGCGCGCCGGTCGAGCCTTTTGTCGCCGGACGAGCGCAGCAGGGTCGCGCCGGCAAACTCGCCGTCCGCGCCGAAATGCGCCGCAACCACCGACCTGGCGGCCGTGGTGGGCGTGTAGGCCGTGTCCGATTCACGCAGGTTCCGGATCTTGCCCGCAACCTTGTCTTCCCAGGCGGCGGCGGTCAGCGGCGACGTCGCGGCCTTTACCGGACCCACGGCGGCGAGGATGCACGCGCCGGATAGGGCCAGCGCGCCGATCGAGGAAAGTGCAAAGCGTTGCAGATCGGTCTTGTTGACGTTGAACATGGACTGTCTCCCGAGAACCTTGGTGTCTTCACCTGCACCGGTCCGTCCGGTGTCGACCAAGGCATTGCAGGAGCTGTGCCAAATGAAGTTTTCGCGACAATACATCGACTTAGCTGCCCGGGACTTGGCAGCTGCATTCTTGCCACTTGCTAAATAGTAGGAAAATCCGCCAAGTTGAGGCCATGGAGCGAGATGCGCAATTCATCGGACAGTCCGGGCCGTTCCTGGATGCGGTGGAGCGCGCCAGCCGGGCCGCCGCGCTGAACCGCCCCGTGCTGGTGATCGGCGAGCGCGGCACCGGCAAGGAATTGGTGGCGGAGCGCCTTCATCGCCTGTCCCCGCGCTGGGCCGGGCCGCTGGTGACCATGAACTGCGCTGCCCTGCCGGAGACATTGATCGAGGCCGAATTGTTCGGGCACGAAGCCGGTGCCTTCACCGGCGCGACCAAGGCGCGGGCCGGGCGGTTCGAGGAGGCGGACGGCGGGACGTTGTTTCTCGACGAACTGGCGACGCTCAGCCAGGGCGCGCAGGAGCGATTGCTGCGCGCGACTGAGTATGGCGAGGTGACGCGGATCGGCGCGTCACGCCCGCTGCGGGTGGACGTGCGGATCGTGGCGGCAACCAACGAACATCTGCCCGACCTGGTGGAGCAAGGCCGCTTTCGCGCCGACCTGCTCGATCGCCTGTCGTTCGAGGTCATCACCCTGCCCCCGTTGCGCGCGCGGGAGGGCGACATCGCGGTGCTGGCCGACCATTTCGGGCGGCGCATGGCGTCGGAACTGGGGTGGACGCGCTGGCCGGGCTTTTCCGCCACGGCCGCTGCCACGCTGGAACGGCACGATTGGCCCGGCAATGTCCGCGAGCTGCGCAACGCGGTGGAGCGTGCGGTCTATCGCTGGGAGGATGAGGGGCGGCCGGTGGATGCGATCCAGTTCGATCCCTTCGCCTCTCCCTGGCGGATGGCCGCGCTGAAGCCGGACGCGGCCGGGGCGGCTGCGGAGGAGCCCGCCAGGGTATCGCCCGCGGCCGGCGTGCCGAGCCTGGACTGCGACGACCTGCGCGCGTCCTGCCATGCTTTTGAGCGGCAGCTGTTGGAGGTGGCGCTGGCGCGGTGCCGCTTCAACCAGCGGGCGACCGCCACCGCGCTGAAACTCAGTTACGATCAGTTGCGTCATGCCCTGCGCCGGCATGACCTGCTGGAGAAATCGGCCGGCTGAGGTCGGGGTAGCGGTCCAGCAGCGCGCTGGTCACGCCGTTGGTCCAGCCGAAACCGTCCTGCAGCGGATATTCGCCGCCACCGCCGGGCTTGTTTTCCTCGACATCGTACTTTTCCAGCATTTTGCCGGTTTCGCGATAGGTGTCGGTTACGGTGGTCAGCCAGCGGGCGGCGATCTCCTTCGCCAGAGGAAATTGGCCGTGGCGCCGCAGCCCCTCCACGGCGATCCACTGGAGCGGCGCCCAGCCGTTCGGCGCATCCCATTGCTGCCCGGTGCGCAGGGTCGTGGTGCGCAGGCCGCCGGAGGCGAGCAGTTGGCCGCGCACGGTATCCGCTACCTGCCGGACTTGGCCTGGCGCGGATAGACCGACGAAGAGCGGATACAGCGTCGCGGCGGAGAGGACCGGCGTGGGTCGATGGTCGCGCAGGCTCCAGTCGGCGTAGCGCCCCAGCCGGGGTTGCCAGAGATAGCGGCCGATCGCCGCCTTGCGCCGCCGCGCCATGGTGGCGAAGCTGTGCACGCAGGCCGTGTCGCCTATGTCGCCGCAGCGTTGGGCGATGCGCCGTTCCATGGCCCATAACAGGCTGTTGAGGTCGACCGGCACGATTTCGGTGGTGCGGATGGAGGCGAGCGATCGGGGGTCGCGGAGCCAGCGGCTGCTGAAATCCCATCCGCTTTCCGCGCCCGCGCGCAGGTCGCGCTGGGTGTCGGCGGCGGGGCGCGGCGCGGCCTCCCGCGCGGTGGCGGCGTCCTCCGCATAGGATTCGTCGCGCGGCGTGTCGCGATCGTCGAAGTAGCGATTGAGCAGGGTGCCGTCGGGCATACGCACCACCCGCAGACAGGCGAGGCGGGCGCGATCGACGCAAATCCGCCCCTTCATCCAGAAATCATGCTCGGCCCGCAGCGCGGCCAGCCGGCTGCGTGCCACCGCCGGATCCATATTGTCCGATAGGTCGAGCATCAGGGCGTAGAAGGGCGGCTGCGACCGGCTGAGATAATAAGTGCGCGTGCCGTTCGGGATATGGCCGTAGCGCTCGATCAGGCTGGTGAAATCGTCGATCATGGCCTCGACCAGATCGGAACGGCCGTCCGCCTTCAGGCCCAGCATCGTGAAATAGCTGTCCCAGTAATAGATTTCCTGGAAGCGTCCTCCCGGCACGACATAGGGGCGGGGCAGCGGCACGGCGGAACCGCCGGCCACCTTTTGCGCGGGCATGCGCACCAGCTGCGGCCACAACGCGCGCACATGAGCCCGCACGTCGGGCGCGGCCGTTCCCGGCTCCCCCCGCACGACGAAGTTGGCGAGCACGAACCGCTTGAGCGCGATCGGGTCCGATGGAGCCTGCGCCCGATAGTCCGCCATGATCGCGGCCACGGACCGCCTGGGCTCCGCATCGGCGAAGGTCTTGCCGTCCGCGAAGATGCGGGCGGTCTGCACGGCGCGGAACAGGTCGCCATATTCGTCGGCCGGCGTCGATTGCGCGAAAACGGCGGTCGCAAGCAGCAGCGCGACAGCCCCGAAACGGGCGATCCTTGTCATGGCGCCATCTAAAGACGCAAATGCCGGTGTCGCAAGCAAAGGGGTCCGGTTGCTCCGCGATGCCGCTTCCTGTATCGGACCGGTCCCATGCTTACCTTTCTGCTCGTCGTTCATGCGCTGGTCGCAGCTGCCCTTGTCGCCGTCATCCTGATGCAGCGTTCGGAAGGCGGCGGCCTGGCGTCCGGCGGCAGCCCGGCCGGGCTGATGAGCGCGCGCGGCGCGGCCGATTTCCTGACGCGCACCACGTCGGTGCTGGCGGCGATCTTCATCATCCTTTCGATCGGCCTGGCGGCGCTGGCGACCATGACGGCGGCGCCGGCACGGATCGATACGTCGCTGAAGCGTGCCCAGCCGGTGGAGGCGCCCGCCGCCGCGCCTGCCAACCCCGCCACGCCCGCGCCCGCCCCGGCGGACAACGGCACGGTTCCGCTGGCGCGCTGACGGTCCTGGCGGCGCGGGGATCACAAGCCCCTTGCGCCGCATGGATTCGGACGGCTAACCCCATCCTCCCATGACCCGGTATATATTCATAACCGGCGGCGTGGTCTCCTCGCTTGGCAAGGGTCTGATGGCGGCGTCGCTCGCGGCGTTGCTTCAGGCGCGTGGCTACAGGGTCCGCATCCGCAAGTTCGATCCCTATCTCAACGTCGATCCGGGCACGATGAGCCCGTATCAGCATGGCGAGGTGTACGTCACCGATGACGGGGCCGAGACCGATCTCGACCTCGGCCATTACGAACGCTTCACCGGCGTGCCGTCGCGCCAGTCGGACAATATCACCTCCGGCCGGATCTATCAGACGATCATCCAGAAGGAGCGGCGCGGCGATTACCTCGGCGCGACGGTGCAGGTGATCCCGCACGTCACGGACGCCATCAAGGAATTCGCGCAGGCCGATACGGACGGGCTCGATTTCGTGCTGTGCGAGATTGGCGGCACGGTGGGCGACATCGAAAGCCTGCCGTTCATCGAGGCGATCCGCCAGATGCGGAACGACCTGGGGCGCGAACGCACCTGCTTCGTCCACCTGACCCTGGTGCCCTACATCGCGGCGGCGGGCGAGCTGAAGACCAAGCCGACCCAGCATAGCGTGCGCGACCTGACCAGCGCCGGCATCCAGCCCGACGTGCTGGTCTGCCGCTGCGAGCGTGAATTGCCGGAAAGCGACCGCGCCAAGATCGCGTTGTTCTGCAACGTGCCGAAGGATGCGGTGATTCCGGCGCTGGACGCGTCCAGCATCTATGCCGTGCCGATCCAGTACAGCGCCGCCGGGCTCGATACCGCGGTCCTGCGCGCTTTCGCGATTGATCCGGGCACGGCACCGGACCTGCGCCGCTGGCACGACATCGTCGACGCGCAGCAGAAGTCGGAAGGCGAGGTCACGGTCGGCGTGGTCGGCAAATATGTCGGCCTGGCGGATGCGTACAAGTCGCTCAACGAGGCTCTGGTCCATGGCGGGATCGCCAACCGGGTGAAGGTGAACGTCCGCTGGATCGACGCCGAACTGTTCGAATCCGACGCGGACGAGATCGCGGCCAAGCTGGAGCCGATGAACGCCATCCTCGTCCCCGGCGGCTTCGGCGAGCGGGGATCCGAAGGCAAGATCGCCAGCGTCACCTTCGCGCGCGAACGCAAGGTGCCGTATCTCGGCATCTGCCTCGGCATGCAGATGGCCTGCATCGAAGGCGCGCGGAACACGGCGGGCATCGCCAAGGCCTCCACAACCGAGTTCGGTCCCACGGATGAGCCGGTGGTGGGTCTGATCACCGAATGGATGACGGCGGAAGGCCTGCAGAAGCGCGAAGCCGGCGGCGACCTGGGCGGGACGATGCGGCTTGGCGCCTATCAGGCGGCGCTGGCGGGCAACAGCCATGTCGCGAGCGTCTACGGCGCGAACGAGATCCACGAGCGCCATCGTCACCGCTACGAGGTGAACGTCCATTACAAGGACGCGCTGGAGCAGGGCGGGCTGGTCTTCTCCGGCATGTCGCCGGACGGCGCGCTGCCCGAGATCGTGGAGCGGCCCGACCACCCCTGGTTCATCGGCGTGCAGTTCCACCCCGAACTGAAGTCCAAACCGTTCGACCCGCATCCCCTGTTCGCCAGCTTCATCGAAGCGGCGGTCAAGCAGAGCCGGCTGGTCTAGACGAAGCGCGCTGCGACGGCAGGCATGAGGACGGGGGGACGCACGTTGTGCGTATCCCCGCCGGGCTTGTGTCTCGTGCGGCTGGCCTTTGTCAGGCAGTCTGCGCCGCACGGGGATGCGCAGTTGCCCGCACATCTCGTGCGAGCCGCCCGCATAGCAGCAGGTAGAGCCCGGAAACGGTCGCTCCGATCAGCGCGAACAGGCAGAGTTGCGGGATCGTGCCGCCGTGCAGCTTTGCACTCGCCAGGGGTGCCAGAATCAACCCCGTCGTCGCGCCGGCGAGAAGGCAGATGCCGTTTGCCGCGGCAGTTCTGCGGCGGAGTATCGGAAACAGCAGCGACAGCACGAGCCCCGCTGCCGGCAGCGCCAGGCAGAACATGACAAGCCAGAACAGGATGGTCACCGTCGCCAGCCACCCCCATCCGGGCAATCGGCCCTGAGCGGTGATCAACACCGTGGCGGCCCAGAGCAGCGCGGAGATCGTCGCCCCCAGCATCGCCGCGCCCAATATAGCGAGGGCATGATGCCCGAAACGAAGCGGCTTTGAGTGTGCGGTCATGTCCGCTTCTTGCCGCTAAACGCTTAAAGCGAGGTTGCACCGGTCGGTGCGGGGCCGCCGATCTTGCCGGCGCGGAACCCGCGCCGGGTCAGTCCGGATCTTCGGCCAGGAGCGCCTTGACCGAGGCGGTGGTGTCGTCCGCGCTGTTGGCGGCGTTGACGGTGGCGTGCTCGCCGCCGGCGAAGCTGATGGCGGTCCAGCAGATGCCGACCGCCCAGGCGAGCGCGGCCCAGCGGCTGCGGAATACATGACGCATCGGGATCATGGCCCGACTTTACGCCACCACGGTTGCGAAGCGGTAAAGCGACGGTCAGTGCCAGGCAGTCGGCGCAGTCCATGGCGCCGGTGGACTGGCCGCGGACGAGACCTGCTCAGAGCGGGGGTGAACCCGCGAGTCGAACGGGGCGAGGGCGCAATGCCAGATCGAGGCGCAGTCTCCGCGTGTGCAGACGGCCCCGATCCGGCACCATCGCCTTCCATCAGCTGGTGACGGGATCGCTCGGCTGAGGCGGGATCGGGTCGGTCGGGCTGGGGACCGGGTCGTCGATCGGCAGGTCGGTCGGGATTTCGGGGCTCGGGGGCTGGCTGGCCATGGCGTGTCTCCTCTTCCGAGAACTCAACGCCGGCGGAGGAATATCGTGCCCGCGTCGCCGGAAAAGCAAACGCCCGAGCCGTTGCCAGCTCGGGCGCCTGCGTGACGATCGCTCGTCAGCCCCCTTCTTCGGTGGCTTGGCCCGCGCGCTTCGTTCGTTGACGAGCGGGGCCTCAGCCTCCCCGAACCCTTGGCCACATGGCACCGTTCGTGAGAGCTTGGTAATCCTGGGTTCATAGCTTGTCATCGGCTCACGTGCGTTAACTACATCTTTGCGGTCACGCTGTGGTGTCGCCGCCACAGGGGCGTTCAGGCGATCACCAGCCGCGCGTCGGGCAGGACGGAGAGAAGGCCGATCATGCCGCCGAACGTCAGGCGGGGATCGAGATCCTCCGCGCGCAATCCGGCCGCGGCCAGTCCGGTCTGGCACACGGTGACGGCGACATTCATGTCGAGGCAGGTGTCGAGAAGCGCGGCCAGACTCGGCAGATCATCGGACCTGACCTGCTCGCACCGGCCGAGGACGGGAACCGCCAGCGCGTCAAAGAACAGCGAAGCGCGCCCGCCCAGCGCCGCCTGCGCCGCCGCCAGGCCGAGTGCGGTGCGGAGCCGCGCGGGATCGTCGCTGGAAACGAGGACAGCGAGCGGCGTCACCCCGCGCCGCACCGGCAGCCCGGATCCTTGGGCAAGGCGATGGTGCGAAAACGGAGGTCGAGCAGGTCGGCCAGCAGCAGGGTTCCGGCAGGATCGGCGCCGAACGGAACGATCGCGCGAATCGCCTCGATCGCGGCCAGGCTGCCGAGCATGCCGGTCAAGGCCCCGAGCACACCCTGATCCGCACACGATACATCCGGCCGGTCCGGGTCGGACCCGACCAGGCAGCGATAGCAGGGGCGGTCTGCTTCCCAGCCTCGGAACACGCCGAGCTGCCCATCAAACTGCCCGACAGCGGCGGAGACGAGTGGGATGCGGGCCTGGGTGCAGGCGTCCGACACGGCCAGACGGGTCGCGAAATTGTCCGAGCCGTCCACCACCACGTCCGCACTGTCGAGCAGAGCGGCTGCGTTGACGGAGGTGATGCGTTCGGCCCAGCCGGTCACGCGCACGTCAGGATTGAGGCGGGCCACGGCGGCGCGGGCGGCCTCCACCTTAAGCGTGCCGACCTGATCGGTGCCATACAGTACCTGGCGCTGGAGGTTGGAAAGGGCGACCGCGTCATCGTCGATCAGGGTAAGGTGCCCGACACCGGCAGCGGCGAGATACTGGATGGCCGGCGCGCCGATCCCGCCCGCGCCGATCAAGGCGACATGCGCGTCGAGCAGGCGCATCTGCCCCGCGCCGCCAATCTCCTTGAGGATGATGTGACGGGCATAACGGTCGAACTGGGCGTCGGACAGCATGGTCACCGCCCGGTCGAGCCGAATCCGCCTTCGCCTCGCGCGGTTTCGTCGAGCACGTCGACCTCGGCAAAGGCGGCCCGCTGGACCGGGGCGGGCACAAGTTGCGCGATCCGTTCGCCGCGCGCCACATGGAACGGCTCCTGCCCGAGATTGGCGAGGATCACCTTCACCTCGCCGCGATAATCGGCGTCGATCGTGCCGGGCGTGTTGAGGCAGGTGACGCCATGCTTCAGCGCCAGGCCCGAACGGGGCCGCACCTGCACCTCATAGCCGTCCGGGATGGCTATGGCCCAACCGGTGGCGATCGCCATCCGCGCACCCGGCTGCACGGTGACGGTTTCCGCCGCCACGATGTCCAGCCCGGCGGCCTGATCGGTGGCGTAGCGGGGTAAGGGTAGCCCGTCGCCGTGGGGCAGGCGCTTGAGGCGGATCTGGATAGGGGAGGGGAGCTGCGACATGGCCCCGTCTTAGCCGAGCGCGGCTATCCAATTCCAGCGCCCGGCCGATACGCAATGCTACTCATACACCGTCCGCATCAACCTATGTTGGCGCGGGATGAGGGGAAAGCGTCGGAGGCAGGGGCAAGTTCCGCCCGTTGCGGATGTGGAACGGACTTTACAGCAGCCAGGCGGCGGCGGCACCCAGCCCCCCCGCCAGCAGCGCGACCACGCCATAGCGCCAGCCGCCACCGATGCGGACGACCTGCACCTCCGCCAGCGGCGGGGGTGGCGGGGCGGCGCCGGGCGCGGGATAGCGCGCCTCGATCCGGCGGAGCAGATCGGGGAGAGCGAGCAAGGTGCCGAAATCGCGGCGCAGGCGGTCGGCCAACCACGCCTCCGGTCCCAGTTCGTCGCGCAGCCATTCGCGTACGAACGGGCCGGACACCTCCCACATGTTGATGTCGGGATCGAGGCCGGTGGCGACGCCCTCCACCATCACCATCGTCTTCTGCAAAAGCAGCAGGTGCGGCTGGGTCGCCATGTCGAAATCGCGGGTGATCGCGAACAGGCCGTCCAGCATCTGCCCGATGGAGATGTCCTTGACCGGGAGACCCCGGATTGGCTCGCCCACCGCACGCAGCGCGGTGGTGAACTCGGCCAGATTGTGGTGCGGCGGGACATAGCCCGCCTCGAAGTGGATTTCAGCCACGCGCTCGTAATTGCCGGTGATCAGGCCATGCAGGATCTCGGCCAGCCACAGCCGCGCGCGCCGGTCGACCCGGCCCATGATGCCGAAATCGATCGCGGCGATGCGCCCATCCGGCAAGGCGAAGAGATTGCCCTGGTGCAGATCGGCGTGGAAGAAGCCGTCGCTGATCGCCTGGCGCAGAAAGGCGCGGACCAGCAGGGCGGCGAGCGCGCGCATGTCATGCCCGGCGGCGACCAGTTCCGCCCGCTTGGACAGCTTGACGCCGTTGATCCACTCCAGCGTCAGCACGCGGCGGGTGGTGCGCGACCAATCGATCGCGGGCACGACGAAGCCGGGTTCGGCCGCCATATGCTCGGACAGTTCGGAGGCGGACGCCGCCTCGCGCCGCAGGTCGAGTTCGCGCAACGTCCATTGGCGGAAGGTGGCGATGGTCAGGCGCGGGCGCAGGCGCGCGAGTTCGCCGCCCATCGCCTCGGCCTGCGCGGCGGCCCATTCATAGGTCTCGATCGCGCGATGCAGCTCGTCCTCGATGCCGGGACGCAGTACCTTGACCGCCACCTGCCGCCCGTCGGTGGTGACCGCGCGGTGAACCTGCGCGACGGAGGCCGCGCCGATCGGCTCCGGATCGAAGGAGGCGAACAGGGCCTCCAGCGGCCGCTCCAGGCTGCTTTCGATCGCGTGGCGGATCAGGTCGAAGGAGACCGGCGGCACCGAATCCTGCAAGCGCGTCAGATCGTGCGCCGCCTCTTCGCCGACCAGATCGGGGCGGGTGGCGAGCGCCTGGCCCAGCTTGATCGCCGCCGGGCCGATCGCCTGGAAGGCGTCGGCATAACGCGGCGTCCGCGGCACGCGCAGGCCGATATGGGCGAGCTTGATCAGTCGCCGCACCGCCGCCGGGGTATTGGGGTCGCGCTCCACCCCGCGCAGCGCGCCATGGCGCGCCAGCGTCCGTCCCCACCGCAGCAGGCGCCAGATATGCGTGATCGGCTGGGTCATCCGCCGGTCAGATTTTCCAGCCGGAATGGATCGCGACCAGCCCGCCTAGGATCGGCTCCGCCTTGGCCTGGACGAAGCCGGCGTCGGCGATCATGCCCTTGAACCGCTCCATGTCCGGAAAACGTCGGATCGATTCGATCAGGTAGCGGTAACTCTCCTCGTCATCCGCGATCATCTTGCCCAGCTTGGGCACGATCCGGTGCGAGTAGAAGTCGTACACGTCGGCAAAGCCGGGCCAGAGGGTGGTCGAGAATTCGAGGCAGAAGAAGCGCCCGCCGCGCTTCAGCACACGATGCGCCTCCGCCAGCGCGCGGTCGATATGGGTGACGTTCCGGATGCCGAAGGCGATGGTGTAGGCGTCGAAGCCGGCATCCCCGAAGCTCAGCGTTTCCGCATTCTGCACCGACCAGTCGAGACCGGCGATGCCCTTCTTGGCCGCGCGCTGCCGGCCTACATCCAGCATGGCGGGGTTGATGTCGGACACGGTGACGTCGGCGCCGCGCGCGCGCATGCGGAAGGCGATGTCGCCCGTGCCGCCCGCCATGTCGAGGATGCGTTCGCCGGCGCGCGGCTTCACCCGCGCCACGAAGCGATCCTTCCACAGGCGGTGCATGCCGCCCGACATGGCATCGTTCATGATGTCGTAGCGGCGCGCCACGCGGGCGAACACTTCGCCGACCTTGGCGGTCTTTTCGGCGGGGGTGACTTCGGCATAGCCGAACGAGACGGTCTCGGTCATGCGAGCGGCCATAGCGGGGCGATGCGGGATCGGCTAGGCGGTCGCCATGCCCGAACTGCCCGAAGTCGAAACAACCGTGCGCGGCCTGCGCCCGGTGCTGCAAGGGCGCCGCCTGGTGCGGGTGGAGCCCCGCCGCGCCGACCTGCGCCGCGCCATCCCGGCGGACCTTCGCCAGCGGATGACGGGCGCGCGGGTGGTGGGGCTGCGCCGCCGCGCCAAATATGGCCTGATCGACACGGATCGCGGCGATACGTTGGTCTTCCACCTCGGCATGTCGGGGCGCTGGCGGGTCGATCCGGAGGAGATAGGCACCCACGACCATCTGCTGATCGAGACGGAGGAGGGGCGGCGGCTGGCGCTCAACGATCCCCGCCGATTCGGATCGCTGGACCTACTGCCGACCGACGCGGTGGAGGATTTCCCCGCCTTTCGCGCCCTGGGGCCGGAGCCGCTCGGCCCGGAGATGACGGCAGACTATCTGGCGCGGCGGCTGGACGGTCGAATCGCACCCATCAAGCTGCTGCTGCTGGACCAGCGAGTCGTGGCGGGACTCGGTAACATCTATGTGTGTGAGGCGCTGAACCTGTCGCGGATCAACCCGCGCAAGCCCGGCGGGGCGGTGTCGCGGCCCGCGCTCGCCCGGCTGGTGGCGGCGATCCCGCAGGTGCTGGAGGCGGCGATCGAAGCGGGCGGCTCCACCCTGCGCGATTATGCCCGGCCCGATGGCGAGCTCGGCTATTTCTCCAAGCAATTTCGTGTCTACGGGCGCGAAGAGCAGCCTTGCCCGTTCGACGGCGGCACCATCCTGCGGCAGGTGGACGGCGGACGTTCGACCTGGTGGTGTCCGAAGTGTCAGCGTTGACGAACGCGGCGGGTTTCGGTACAGCCAGCGCTTCACGGTGCGGGCCTGCCCGGCGCCGCCATTCCTTTTGAATCTTGAGGTCACGAAAAGTATGGCGAACACGCCGCAAGCCAAGAAGCGCATCCGCCGCAACGATCGCCGCGCCGAAGTCAACGGCGCGCGCGTCAGCCGCATCCGCACCTTCATCAAGAAGGTCGAGAGCGCGCTGCTGGAAGGCAACAAGGATGCGGCGGCGACCGCGCTGGCCGCGGCCCAGCCGGAGCTTCAGCGTGGCGTGTCCAAGGGCGTGCTGCACAAGAACACGGCCAGCCGCAAGTTTGCGCGCCTGACCAAGCGGGTTGCGGCGCTGGGCTGAAGCCGCGCTTTCCGATCGGCTTTCAAGGAGCCCGCCGGCACCCGCCGGCGGGCTTTTTGCTGTTCGCCGTCCGGCCTCCGGCAATGGTCCGAAATCGCTTGATTCTTTGTCCCCGGGCAAGCGATCAAAACAAGAAAACCCATACATATCAGTCACATGGATGGTGCTTCCGGCAAATTTGGCGGACTTCCGCCGTCAAGCCCCTTTATTTCAAGTCGGTGACGGTTCCTGCGCTTGAAAGGGGCCTCGCGATGTACCTAAGGTCCGCTTGCCCGTTCGGTGATTCTCCGGTTCGGGCCAACCGATGGAATGTAATCGTCGGCGCGCACGGGGGCTCGTTGCGCGAGCGTTGAGTCTTGTCCGCCCTGATCGAACCGGTGTGCCGCGAGGTGCTTTCGGCAACGGGTGCGGCATGGGTGGGAGCATGAAGTGAAGGCAGGCCTGAAGATGCATGAAGACGGACTGCTTCCAGTCGAGGCAGCATGGGACGCGATCCGTTCCAGCCTGCGTCGCAGCTGCGGCGAGCGCATCTTCGACGGCTGGCTGAAGCAGCTGCAGCTGGGCGAGTGCGACCTGGACGCGGGCGAGGTGCGGCTGGAGGCGCCGTCCGCATTCATGGCCACCTGGATCCAGAATCACTTCGCCGAACAGATTTCGGCCGCGTGGCGCGCCATGCTGCCGCAGGTCCGCCATATCGCGATCGAGGCCGCGATGGACGCGCCGGGCCGGGTGGCGGTGGACGCGCCCGCGCCGGAGCCCACGCCCGAGCCGCAGGATGACGCCGCGCCGGCCGAGGCCGAGCATCAGCCGGGCAGCGTGCTGGCGTCGCGCTTCAGCTTCGACAATTTCGTGGTCGGCAAGGCCAATGAGCTTGCCTACAATGCGGCGCGCACGCTGGCGGAGGGCGGCAAGCTCGCCTTCAATCCCTTGTTCCTGCATGGCGGCGTCGGCCTCGGCAAGACGCACCTGATGCACGCGATCGGCAAGGAATATCGCGCGCGCTTCCCCAATGCCAAGGTCGTCTACATGTCGGCCGAGAAGTTCATGTTCGAGTTCGTGGCCGCGCTCCGCGCCAAGGACGTGCACAGCTTCAAGCTGCGGCTGCGCAGCGCCGACGTGCTGATGATCGACGACGTGCAGTTCATCGCCGGCAAGGATTCGACCCAGGACGAGTTCTTCCACACCATGAACGAGCTGATCTCGGCCGGGCGCCGCCTGGTGATCAGCGCCGATCGCAGCCCGCAGAACCTGGACGGCATCGAGAGCCGCATCCAGTCGCGCCTGTCGTGGGGCCTGGTGGCGGACCTCAACCCCGCCGATTTCGAGCTGCGCTACAACATCATCCTCAAGAAGCTTGAGGCGATGCCGGCGGGCACCATGTCGAACGAAGTGGCGATGTTCCTTGCCAAGCGGATCAGCGCCTCCGTTCGTGAACTGGAAGGCGCGCTCAACCGGGTGGTGGCGCTGGCCAATGTCAGCAACAGCCAGATCGACGTGGCGTTCGCGGAAAACGCCCTGGCGGAACAGCTGCGCGCCAGCCAGCGCCGCGTGACCATCGACGAGATCCAGCGCCGCGTGTGCGAGCATTATCGCATCCGCCAGGCGGAGATGGGCTCTGCCCGCCGTGCCCGCGAAGTCGCCCGCCCGCGCCAGATCGCCATGTACCTGGCCAAGCAGCTGACCCAGCGGTCGCTGCCGGAGATCGGCCGGCGTTTCGGCGGGCGCGATCACACGACGGTGATCCACGCCGTCCGCACGATCGAGGCGCTGCGCGTCAAGGATGCCGAGATCGACGGCGACGTCCGCCTGCTGATGCGCCAACTGGAAGGCTGATCCCCACCCATCGCGGCAATCGCCTGATCCGCCCGTGGAACGCGGCGGATCGCATGTTTTTTCAATGCCATGTCGCAATCCGGCGCTGACCTGATAACGAGCGCATCTTCCTTTGCTTGAGAGATGCGGCGCTTCATGATCCGATCGGCTGTCACTGCGTTCCTGCTTTCCTCCGCGCTGCCCGCGCTGGCGCAAGTGCCCCCGGGCAATTCCGCGCCCCAGCCGCTGGCCGTGGTCGACACGATCCCGACGGCGCGCGACACGCCGTTCCCGGGCGGCACGATCCTGCTGGATGTGGACGCGACCGATACCGAGCGCGGCATCTTTCGGGTGACGGAAACGATCCCCGTGCGCGACGGCGGGCACATGGTGCTGCTTTATCCCAAATGGCTGCCCGGCAACCATTCGCCCACGGGGCAGATCGAGAAATTGGCGGGGTTGGTCATCACCGCCAACGGCCAGACCGTACCGTGGACGCGCGATCGGACAGACGTATACGCCTTCCACATCGACGTGCCGCAGGGGGCGACCACGCTGGACGTGCGTTTTCAATTCGTGTCGGCGACCAAGGCCGACCAGGGCCGGGTGGTGATGACGCCCAATCTGGTCAGCCTGCAGCCGAACTCGGTCAGCCTCTATCCCGCCGGTTACTTCACCCGCCAGATCCCGGTGCGGATGACCGCCCGTTTCCCGGACGGCTTCACCGCGGCCGGCGCGATCCCGAGCAAGGCGAGCGGATCCACCTACGTCTATGATGCGACCAATTATGAAATTCTGGTCGACTCACCGATCTTGGCCGGGCGCTACGGCAAGGTCTGGCCGCTCAGCCCGCGTGTCAGGCTGAATGTCTTTGCCGACAAACCCGACATGCTGGCGGCCAAACCCGAGCAGATCGAGGCGCATCGCAAGCTGGTCGACCAGGCGGTGAAGACCTTCGGCGCGCAGCATTACGACCATTACGAATTCCTGCTGTCCTTGTCCGATCAGCTGGGCGGGATCGGGCTGGAGCATCATCGCAGTTCCGAAAACGGGTCGCGCACCGGTTACTTTACCGAGTGGGACCAGAATGTCGCCGCGCGCAACCTGCTGCCGCACGAATTCACCCATAGCTGGGACGGCAAGTTCCGGCGCGGGGCGGAGTTGTGGACGCCGGATTTCCGCCAGCCGATGCACGACCAGTCGCTGTGGGTCTATGAAGGCCAGACGCAATTCTGGGGCTATGTGCTGCAGGCGCGGTCGGGGCTGGTGTCCAAGCAGGACACGCTGGACGCCTATGCCTCGATCCTGGGCATCTACGACACCGCGCCCGCGCGGCAGTGGCGGCCGCTGATCGACACCACCAACGATCCCGTCATCTCGCAACGACGACCGAAGGGCTGGACCAGCTGGCAGCGGTCGGAGGATTATTACAACGAGGGGCTGATGGTGTGGATGGAGGTGGACGCGATGCTCCGCCAGAAATCCGGCGGCGGCAAATCGCTGGACGATTTCGCGCGCGCCTTTTTCGGCATCCGTGACGGCGATTGGGGCGAGGTGACCTACCGGTTCGAGGACGTGGTCGCCACGCTCAACGGACTCATGCCCTATGATTGGGCGGGGTTCCTGAACAAGCGGCTGACCGAAACCGGCCAGCCCGCGCCGACGCAGGGTTTCGCCATGAACGGCTACCGCCTGGTCTATGGGCCGGAGCAGTCGCGCTTCCTGAAGGAAGGCGAGGCGACCAAGAAGAATGTCGACCTCAGCTATTCGCTAGGTGTGGTCGTCGGCAATGACGGAATTGTGAGCGCGACCATCTGGGACTCGCCCGCCTTCAAGGCCGGGATCGATGTCGGTACGCAGATCCAGGCGGTGAATGACGAGGCTTATTCGGGCGAGGCGGTCAAGGCGGCCATCCTGACCGCCAAGGACGGCAAGGATCCCATCCGCTTGATCGTAAAGAACGGCGCGCGTTTCCGCACGCTCACGATCGATTATCATGGCGGGCCGCGTTACCCGAAACTGGAAAAGGTCGGAAAGGGCGATGGCGGGCTCGACCGCCTGCTGGCGCCGCGCTGACCGCGTGATGACAGGGGCGGGCCGCGTCGGGCCAGGCCTTAGCGGCGCGCCTCGTAAGCGATCGTGCGCAACGTCAGATAGACGATGGAAAGCAGGGCGGCGACGGTCAGCAGCGCCGCCCATTCCACCGTTCCATAGCCGCCGCCCAGCAACAGCACCGCCATTGCATAGCTGACCACCAGCAGTACCCAGCCGGCCCATCGCACGCGTGTACCGATCCGCGACGGCAAGGTGCGTCCCACCAGGCAAAGCTGGTGCCGCGGCGTGCCGTAGAGCAGCCCGGCAAAGCCTGCGATCGCGACCAGCAGGACGAGCAGGTGGATCATGCCGCGGCAAGCTCCTTGGGCGGTGCGCGGCGGCCCGCTGGCGCACGGCGGCGTTGCACTTTCAGGGCGGCAAGGGCGAGCACCCAGGCGGTGACCAGCATCACCACGTCAAAGGTCGGGAACAGCCAGTCGCCCTCAAGCAGGCTGGCAAGCGGATTGTGCGCGGTGGTGAGCGCATTGACGAGCGGGATGGCGGCAAACAAAACCGCGCCCACGCCCAGCACCTCGACCCACGCCCGCCGTGCCGGCCGTACGATCGACCACACCAGGCAGGCGCCCCAGGCGATGAACAGGCTGTTGATCTCCCACTCCGCGCGATCGGCGAGGTGGAGTGGCAGCAGCCGATTGGCATGAAAATAGCATGCCAGCCCTACCATCAACCCGGCGATGGTGGCGACGTTCAGCTTTTCCACCAGTCGGAAGCCGACGTGCGGGCGGGCGGGATCGGGCAGCTTGGCGCGCCGCTTCACCGTCCACAGCACCAGCCCGCTGGCGACCATGATCGTTCCGCCGACCCCCGCCAGGAAATAGAGCCAGCGCAACGCAAGATTGGCGAAACGGCCGGCGTGCAGGCCCACCATCACGCTTTCGGTGGCGGTGGCTCTGCCCTGGGCCGGGCTGGCGGAAAGCATCCGTCCGGAAACGCCGGAAAAGGTCAAGGACGGTCCACGCGTGCCCATGCCGGCACCCCAGGCACGCGTCACCGTGATGTTCGCGGTCGCATCGCCGGGATTGGAGACGATCACCACGCCGGCATCCGCGCCGTCCCAGCGGCGGCTCGCCTCCGCCAGGATCGGGCCGATCGGCACGAGCGCGGCCACCCGTCCGGAGGGCGCGACCGGGGGCAAATCCCCACGCATTTCCTGATAATAGCTCATGGGCGACGCGTAATTGGCGGCAACGCTCCACGGCATGTACATCGTCGCCAGCGTCACCAGTCCCGTATAGGTGATCATCAGGTGGAACGGCAGGGCCGTAACCGCCGTGACATTGTGCGCATCCAGCCAGCTGCGCTGTCCCCGCCCGAACCGGAGCATGAAGAAGTCCGCAAAGATCTTCTTGTGGGTGACGATGCCCGACAGGATCGCGACCAGCATGGACATGGCGGCCACCCCCACCAGATAACGGGCCCACATAACGGGCATGTAGTGGAGGTCGAAATGGAAGCGGTAGAGGAAGAAGCCGCCGCGCGTGTCGCGCGTCTCCACCGTGTTGCCCTGGCCGTCCAGGGTCGCCTGCGTCTCCGCGCGGTGTGAACGCCCCTTGGCCTTGCCATTCGCCTGCTTGTCGGCCGGGGCGGCGGCGGGCTTTTCACCCGGCTGCCAGTAGACGGTGGTGCCGACCCCGCGCGCATTGGGCAGGGTGATGTACCAGCTGGCCGCGCCGGGCGCATTTTGCGTAAGCCAGCGCACCGCCCCCTCGGCCGCCCGGGCCGGCGAGACGCGCTCGGTCTGTTCAGGCTGCATCCAGCGGGTGATTTCGTCCTGGAAATAGGCGGTGGTTCCCGTCGTGAACATGGCGAACAACAGCCAGCCGAGCACCAGGCCCGTCCAGGTGTGAAGCCACGCCATGCACTGGCGGAATCCCTCCTTCACACCCGCCCCGCCATTACCAGCGACAGCCACAGGGCCAGCGTCAGCAGGGCGCCGCTGCCCGCGAGCCATGCCCAGCACCGCCCGATGGATCGCACGCCGAACGACGCCATGGCGATCACGGCGAAGATCGCAAAGGATGCCAGCGTCGCGGTCATCGTCGCCTCGGCCCGCTGCATCGGCAGCAGCCGCGCGAGCAGGGCGATGGCGAGCGAGGTCACCGCGTAATTGCCCAACGTCGCCGCCAGGATGCGGAGGCCGACGGCGATCCGATCCGCCGTGCCGACTGCCGCCCTGCTGCCGATCCTGGGCGTGCCGGCCGTCCGCTTCGCCGCCCCGTCAGTGGCAACGGGCCAGGTGACGGACACCCCCCGTCGGATCGAACCGTTCGGCTGGAATGTCGGCGATGTGAGCATGTCCGTATTCTCCGGCTAATGCGTGTAACTCGCAATAGCATGGATGGCGCGGAAGTAAACCGCCACGACAGGGCAGGCGGATGATGCGGGTGGAACCGGGTCTTGGAGCCGCCCGCACGCTTGGTGGACGCCGCATCCGAATGAATTGCCGGGATATTGTTGATGGAACGCATTGGCGAGCCGCTTGCGTGGCCGGGGCGGCGGTGATTAGACGCCGATCGTCATCGAAAAGGAACGATCATGCGCCTTGGCCTTGCCGCTGCCCTGCTTCTTGCCGCTTCCCCCGCTCTGGCCGCGCAGGACGGGCCAGGGAAAAGCGGCGGCGCCGCGGCCAAGCCCGCCGGCAAGGCCAATGCCGAAGTGGAGAAGGACGCGGTCGAGGCGGCATATGCCAATGCACCGATCGAGGAGCGTGCGGAAACATCGCGCGGCAAGGTTACGGTGGGCAGCAAGATCCTGCCCTACATCGCCACCGCCGGCACGCTGACGATCCGCGACATCGAAGGCAAGCCGACCGCGTCGATGTTCTACACGGCCTATACGCTTGACGGGAGCAAGCCGGGCACCAAACGGCCGATCACATTCTTCTACAATGGCGGTCCGGGCAGCCCCACCTTCTGGCTGCACATGGGATCGTTCGCGCCGATGCGGCTGAAGACCGGCAATCCCGAATTCATTCGCCCGGCACCCTATGATTTCGGCCCCAACCCGGACACGTTGCTGGACAAGACCGACATGGTCTTCCTGGACGCGATCGGCGCCGGCTATTCCCGCCCGCTCGGCGACATGAAGCCGGGCGCCTTCTATGGCGTGGATGAGGATGCGGACGCGTTCGCCAAGGCGATTTTGCGCTACGCCACCAAATATGGCCGCTGGAACAGCCCCAAATTCCTGTTCGGCGAAAGCTACGGCACGTTACGTTCGGGTGCGCTGGCGTATCAGTTGCAGGATCGCGGCATGGCGCTGAACGGCGTGGTGCTGCTGTCGAGCATCATGAACTACGGCTATCGCCAGCCGGGGCTCGATCAGGTCTACCTCAATTATCTGCCCAGCTATGCGGCGACGGCCTGGTATCATAACCGCATCCCGAACCGGCCGGCGGATGTCGCCACGATCGTCGCCCAGGCGCGCGCCTTCGCCACCGGCCCGTACATGACCGCGCTCGCCAAGGGGCAGGCGATTTCCGATGCGGAGCGCGATCAGGTGGCCGAGCAGATGAGCCAGCTGATCGGCATCAACCCCGATTACATCAAGCGCGCCAATCTGCGCATCGACCTGCCGCGATTCCAGAAGGAATTGCTGCGCGGCACCCGCCAGACGATCGGCCGGTTCGACGCGCGCTACACCGGTGTCGATGTCGATGCGGCGGGCGACCGGCCGGAAACCGATGCGTCGTCCGACGCCATCTCCGGCGCGTTCATCGCCACCTTCCACGATTATGTGACGCACACGCTCGGCTACAACACCGACATGCCGTATCGCCTGTCGGCGCGCGACGCGGCGGGCTGGACCTGGAACTGGAAGCATGACGCGCCCAACCGCATGGGGCAGCAGAACAACCCCAACACCGCCGTCGACCTTGGCGCGGCGATGCGGGCCAACCCCTATCTGCAGGTGCTGTCCATGAACGGCTGGTACGACATGGCCACGCCGTTCTTCGGGACGGAGAATGACCTGTCGCACATGATGCTGGAGCGGTCGCAGCAGGGCAATCTGCGCTTCACATATTATCCGGCGGGCCACATGGCGTATCTGAATCCGGATGCTCTGCACGCCATGAAGCGCGACCTGGCGGCGTGGTACGACCACGCCGTGGACGTCGCGCGCCAGCCGACGCCGCCGCAGCCGGGATCGGTCGCGGGCGCTGCGCCGACGCCTTCCACCCCGAACTAAGAGCGGAGCAGTCGGCTACTCACCGTCGCCCCTGCGGAGGCAGGGTCCGATCTCTCTTTCGCCTAGATACTGGCAGAGAGATTGCCCGGAATGGCGGTATGCGACGGAGAGACATGGGCCCCTGCCTCCGCAGGGGCGACGGCGGGGAGGGCGCGCGCCGAGTATGCCAATCCGGAGCGGCAATATTTGGCGCGGCACATGGTTTCGCCGGGACGGTGCTCAGGATGCCAGCGGCAGGGCATCGTGGCCGGGCAGGGAGCACGGCGCCGGCGGTTCGATGGGGATCACCCGATCGGCCAGGGCCGCCAGCGCCGGGCTGTGGCTGGTCAGGATCAGGCCCTGTCCGGTCCGTGCCAGCCTGTTTGCCAGCCGGCTGCGCACCAGCGCCTCGGTCGCGGCATCCAGCCCTTCGCTGGGCTCGTCCAGCAGCAGCCAGGGCGCGTCCGCCAGATAGGCGCGGGCCAGTGACAGCCGGCGGCGTTCGCCCCCGGACAAACGGGCACCGTTTTCACCCACCCAGCTATCGAGGCCCTGCGGCAAGGCGCGCACCCGTTGGTCCAGCGCGGCATCGTGCAGCGCCGCCCACAAGGCGGCCTCGTCGGCGTCCGGCCGGGCCAGCAGCAGATTGTCGCGGACCGTGCCCGACAGCAAGGCGGCGTCCTGCGGCGACCAGCCGAAGCAGCGGCGGCGCACGGCATCGGGGATTGCGGCAGCGTCCTTGCCGGCGATCCGGACCCGCTCGCTCTCCAGCAGGCGCAGGCCGAGCATACCTTCGATCAGGGTGGTCTTGCCTGAACCCGAACGGCCGCCGATCAACACCCGCTCGCCCGGATGCAGGCGATGAGGCCTGTGCAGGATCAGGTCGATCGTTGGCGCAACCGCCATCTCCTGCTCGGGACGGCGCGGCGTGGCACCTTGCAAGATCGCATCGATCCGTGCCGTCGCTTCCTCGACCGCGCTGCGTTGGGCGAAGCTGCGGAGCAAAGGCGATGCGCCGTCCACCGTCATCGCGGCGGCGAGCGCGGCCAGCGCTGCGATCGGCCCACCCGCCGCGTGCGAGAGCAAGGCGGCAAGGATCGCGGCGAGTGCGATGGCGGTCGCCTGGAACAGTTCTAGCCAGCCCAGCATCCGGGCCTGGGCATGTTGCGCATCCGCCAGCGACCGGCTTCGCACCTGCGCGCGGTCGGCCGCCCACGCCTCCAAGGCGTAGCAGCGCAGTTCGGGCGCGGCCTCGCACAGACCGGCGATTTCCTCCTTCAACGCGCCGGCGGCCTGCTGAACCTGTCGGCCGGGCGCGGCCAGGCGGCGCGTCAGCAGATGTGTGGCGATCAGCAGCATGGCCAGGCAGAGGGCGGTGGACAAGGCTGCCCACCATCCGCCCAGGGCGGTCAGCGCGACGCCGGATGCCAACGCCGCCGCCACGCTCCACGGCGCGGGCAGGCGCACGAAGCGGGCCTCGATGGCGTCCACGTCCTGCACCAGCCGGGCCGTCGCCTCGCCCGTGGTGACGGCAAGGGCACGGCCACCCGGCGCCGCAGCCAGCGCCCGGAACAAGGCCGGGCGGATCCGGGCGAGCGCGCTGAAGGCCGCTTCGTGGCTAGCCAGTCGCTCGCCATAGCGCGCTCCGGTGCGCACGATCGCGAGCAGGCGGATGCCGGCGCTGGGCAGCATGTAGTTGAACGCCTGCGCCGCCGCGACGCCCGCCAGCCCCGCGCCGGCGGCGGCGGTGATGAACCAGCCGGACAGGCCCAGCAGCAGCACCGAAGATGTCGCCACCAGCATGGCGAACAGGGCGGCCCTGCGCAGCAACCGGTGCTGACGATGCCGTTCGCCGGCAATCAAGCTTTCCAGCCGCTCGGTCATGACTCCACTCCCAGGTGCACGATGCGGTCGGCGATGGCCGCCAGCTGCTTGCTATGGGTTGCGATAAGGGTGGTGCGGTCGCGTGCGGCCCGCGCGATCACCGCGACCAGAGCCTCCTCCGACGCATCGTCGAGATGGGCGGTCGGTTCGTCCAGCAGCAGCAAGGGCGCCTGTTTCAACAGCGCCCGCGCCAGGGCGATGCGCCGCCTTTCGCCGCCGGACAGGCCGCCGCCGCGCGCATCGATCCGCGCATCCAGGCCGCAGCGGCGCGCCAGCAGAGCGGGGCCGAGCCCGGCCGCGCGGATCGCCGCCGCAACTTCCTGCTGGCCAGCATCGGGCCGCGCGAGCAGGATGTTGTCGCGCACCGTGCCCGCCACGATCAGCGGCATCTGTCCGGCCCATGCCGCCGATGCGGCCACGCCACCGGTTTCGGTGAGCGGCAGGCCATCCACCAGCACCTCGCCCCCGCTCAAGGGTGCAAGGCCGAGCAGCAGGTGGAGCAGGCTGCTCTTGCCGCTGCCGGACGGGCCGACCAGCGCCACGATGCCGCCGGCGGGCACGTCGAGCGAGAAGCCGGACACGGCCGCCGTCTTGTCCCCGGCATAGCGGATCGCCACGTTGCGGAACCGCAGGTCGGGCGCCGCCGTAAGGCGCCGTGCCGCCGCATGGCCGGACGTAACCGCGACAGCCTCCACCGCGTCGAGCCGTTCGGCCGCCGTCTCCGCCGCCTGCTTGTCATGGTATGCGGCGGCCAGCCGGCGCATCGGCGCGTAGAATTCCGGCGCCAGCGCCAGGATGAAGAAGGCGCGGGTCAGGTCCAGCTTCTCCGGCACGGGAAAGGGCAGGAGCCCCAGCAGGTTGAAGCCCGCATAGACCGCGACCAGCGCCACGGAGAGCGCCGCGAAGAATTCCAGCGCGCCCGACGACAGGAATGCGACACGCAGCACCCGCATGGTGCGCCGGGCCAGATCGTCGGCCGCATGGCCCAGCCGCTCTGCCTCCCCTTCGGCCGCACCGAATGCCAGCACGACCGGCAGGGCGCGCACCCGATCGGCGAACAGGCCGGACAGGCGGGCCAGTGCCGTGAACTGCTTGCGGCTTTCGTCCGCCGCCGCGCCGCCCGCCAGCGCCATCGCCAGGACGAATGGCAGCAGGGTCGCCAGCAGGATGCCGGCGGCGATCGGGCTGGCAACCGCGGTCGCGGCCATGACCAGGAGGGGCGCGATGCCGCCCGCCATTCGCGCCGGCAGGAAGCGGGCGACATAGCCGTCCATGGCGTCCACCTCGTCCACCGCCGCGCTCATCAGCGTGCCGGCGGTGGCGGAACCTCCGGGCGGGCTGCGCAGGGCGGCGGCGACGATCCGGCGGCGCAGGTTGAGCTTGGCCGTCCGCGCCCCATCGGCCCCCACCCGCGCGGCGAGCATCGCGCACAGGCCGCGCACCATGCCGGAGCCGAGCGCGAGCAACGCCCACGGCAGCATTGCCGCTACTCCATGCGGCACCGCCACGATCGCCAGCGCCAGCCCGGCGGCGAACCCCACCGCCGCCAGCGTGTCGCCCAGCAGCAGGGTGGTGGAGGCGCGGGCCCGCCCGCCATCCGCCACCACGCCCTTCAGATAGCGGCGGCGCGCCCGCGCGGCCTGCCTGTCGATCGTCATCGCAACCATGGCCCGATCGTGCCGCGGCGCGGCGTCCGGGTCTTTGACCGGAGTCAATGTTGCTGGCGTGCGAGGCTCCTACCGCACTGTCCGAGGAGGCCGTTCTCGGTCCCTGGGGAGACAATCGATGGACGTCGGGGTCGTAGACCTGTCGCGACTGCAGTTCGCGCTGACCGCTTTATACCACTTTCTATTCGTGCCGCTTACGCTCGGCCTCAGCTTCATGCTGGTCATCATGGAAGCCGTTTACGTGATGACCAACCGTCCCATCTGGCGGGAGATCACTCGCTTCTGGGGCAAGTTGTTCGGCATCAACTTCGTGCTGGGCGTCGCCACCGGACTGACGATGGAGTTCCAGTTCGGAACCAACTGGTCCTATTTCTCACACTATGTCGGCGACATCTTCGGCGCTCCGCTGGCGATCGAGGGACTGATGGCATTCTTCCTCGAAGCGACCATGGTCGGCGTGATGTTCTTCGGCTGGAACCGGCTGTCGAAGCTCGGACACCTGATCGTCACCTTCCTGGTGGCGTTGGGCACGAACCTGTCGGCGACCTGGATCTTGATCGCCAATGGCTGGATGCAGAATCCGGTCGGGGCGAAGTTCAATCCCGAGACGATGCGGATGGAGGTGACGGATTTCGGTCAGGTGCTGTTTAATCCGATCGCGCAGGCCAAGTTCGTCCACACCGTCAGCGCGGGCTATGTGCTCGCATCGGTGTTCGTGCTCGGCATCTCGTCTTATTACCTGCTGAAGGGCAAGTGGACCCGCGTCGCCAAGCGTTCCATGACGGTCGCGGCCGCCTTCGGCCTCGCCTCCTCGCTGTCGGTCGTCGTCCTGGGCGACGAGAGCGGCTATGCGCTGACCGACAACCAGCAGATGAAGCTGGCCGCGATCGAGGCGGCCTGGCACACCACGCCCGCGCCCGCCGGCCTGACCCTGTTCGGGATGCCCGACACGGTTGCCCGCAGCACCCGCTATTCGGTGGAAGTGCCGTGGGTTCTGGGCGTGATCGCCACCCGCAGCCTCGACAAGGAGGTGACGGGCATGTCCGAACTGGTGCTGAAGGCGCAGGAGCGGATTGCGTCAGGGATCACCGCCTATGACGCGGTCGAGAAGCTGAAGGTCAATCCGAACGACATCGCCGCGCGGGAGCAGTTCGCGATGCACGGCCGCGACCTCGGCTATGCCTTGCTGCTGAAGCGCCAGATGGCCGATCCGCGCATGGCGACGCCGCAGCAGATCAGCCTGGCGGCATGGGACACGGTGCCCAACGTGCCGGTGATGTTCTGGGCGTTCCGCGTCATGGCCGTGATCGGCTTCTACCTGATCGCATTGTTCGCGATCGCCTTCGTGCTCTGCTCGCTCCGGCTGCACCTCCAGACCCGGTGGTTCCTGAAGCTGGCGGTGCTGTCGATCCCGCTGCCATGGGTCGCGATCGAACTGGGCTGGATCGTGGCGGAACTGGGGCGCCAGCCGTGGGCGATCGAAGGGGTGCTGCCGACCTTTCTGGCGCCGTCGTCGCTGTCGCGGGGCGCGCTGTGGACCACCATCGTCGGCTTCACTTTGCTCTACGGCGTGCTGGCCGTGATCGAGGTCCGGCTGATGATCGCGTCCATCAAAAAGGGTCCGCACGATCATTCCGAGGATCCGCAGCCCGCACCCGGCCCGCTGCCGGCCACCCCGGTCGTCGGCTGACGGCCAGAAGCAAGGATCAAGACAATGGCATTCTTCGACTATGAAGTGTTGCGACTGATCTGGTGGGCGCTGTTGGGCGTCCTCCTGATCGGCTTCGCACTGACCGACGGCTATGACCTGGGGGTGGCGGCCTTGCTGCCCTGGGTCGCCAAGACCGACGTCGAACGGCGGATGGTGATCAACACGGTCGGCCCGACCTGGGAAGGCAACCAGGTGTGGTTCATCCTTGGCGGCGGCGCCATCTTTGCCGCCTGGCCGTTCGTCTACGCGGTCAGCTTTTCCGGCTTCTACCTGGCCATGTTCCTGGTGCTGTCGGCGCTGATCCTGCGGCCGGTGGGGTTCAAATATCGCTCCAAGCGGCCGGACGCTGCCTGGCGGACCCGCTGGGACTGGGCCCTTTTCGTGGGCGGGCTGGTGCCGGCCCTGGTGTTCGGTGTCGCGGTCGGCAATGTCCTGCTCGGCGCGCCCTTCCGCCTGGATAGCGACATGCGGGCCTTCTACGAAGGCACCCTGCTCGGCCTGTTCACGCCGTTCACCTTGGTCTGCGGCCTGCTGTCGGTGGCGATGCTGCTGCTGCACGGTTCGGCGTGGATCGCGCTGAAGGTCGAGCGTGGCCCGGTGCATGACAAGGCGCGCGCGATCGGCACGGTGGCGGGCATCGCCTCGATCCTGCTGTTCGCGGCCGGCTGGGCGTTCGTGGCCTATGGCGACGTGGGCTTCCGCATCACCAGCCCGGTCGATCCGCTGGGCCCGTCCAATCCGCTGCGCACCACCAGCGAGGCGGTGACCGGCGGCTGGCTGACCAATTACAGCCTGTATCCGTGGATGGTGATCGCCCCGGTGCTGGGCTTTGCGGGCGCTTTGCTGGCTTTGTTCGGCATTCGGCGCGGCAACGAGGTGGCGGCGTTTACCGGATCGTCAGCGTCGGCGGCGGGCATCATCGCCACGGTCGGCCTGTCGATGTTCCCGTTCCTGCTGCCGTCGCGGATTGATCCGCATTCCAGCCTGACGGTCTGGAACGCCTCGTCGAGCGCACACACGCTGGGGATCATGGTGTTCGTGACGGTGGTCTTCCTGCCGATCGTGCTCGCCTACACCGCCTGGGCGTACAAGGTGATGTTCGGCCGGGTGACGTCGCACGACGTCCACACCAACGTCGATTTCTATTGATCCGGGAGGGTATGACGATGTGGTATTTCACGTGGGTGCTGGGCCTGGGCCTGGCGATCGGCTTCGGTGTCCTGAACGGCATCTGGCACGAATTCCACCTGCCGATAGAGGATGACAGCGAAGCGCCCGCCAACCAGTAAGGCGGGGCATTCAGGCCAAGAACAGGCCGGGCGGCGACATTGCCACCCGGCCTTTTTTGTTCCCCGCGCCAAAGCGTTACGACGTCGTGGCTAGGAACGGACGCAAAAGGGGCGACACCCGGGAATGGCGGTCCTATATGCGGCGCCATGGCAGCAAGTGAGATTTGCGCCGACTGCGCGGTGCGTGACCAGGCCTTGTGCGGCAGCCTCAGCGATGAGGAACTGACCGCGCTGAACCAACTTGGGCGGCGGCAGACGATCGCGCGCGGCGACACGTTCGTCTGGGCGGGCGACGACAGCATCGTGTGCGGCAACCTGCTGGCGGGCGTGCTGAAGCTCAGCGCCTCTACCGCCGATGGGCGTGAACAGATCGTAGGCCTGCTCTATCCCGCCGATTTCGTGGGCCAGCCTTATGTCGACAGCGCCGCCTTCACGATCACCGCGCTGACCGATGCGGAACTCTGCGTATTTCCGCGCAAGCCGTTCGAGCGGGTGCTGGAGGATCATGTGCGGATGGAGCGGCTGCTGCTCCAGCGGACCTTCGCCGCGTTGACGGAGGCGCGGAGCCGGATGCTGATGCTGGCCCGCCAGTCCGCCGAGGAACGGATCGCCGGTTTCCTGCTGGACATGGCGACACGCACCGAAAAGACCGGCTGTCGCGGCGCGGCGGATGGGCCGGTGACGTTCGACCTGCCGTTGACGCGCGGCCAGATCGCGGACGTGCTGGGCCTCACGATCGAGACGGTCAGCCGCCAACTCACCAAGCTGAAGACGGCCGGCATCATCGCGCTGCCGGGCGCGCGTGCGGTCACCATCCGCGACCGCGAGGCCCTGGGCGCGCGGGCGGAGCCGGCCTAGTCCCGCCGCCCGTTCCTGTGCGGGAGAAAGCAGGGGCGATTGTCCCGCGCCTCAATTGCCGAGGGAATAGACCGTCTGGAACTTGCCGTCGGTCATGTGGCCGATATGCCAGGTGCTGCTCTCGCCCTTGGCGAAGGTGACCTTGTAGGTTTCGACGCGCTGGGCTGCCTCGCCCTCCGCTTTCTCCAGGGTCAAGGTGGTGACCGGGCCGGCCGCCTTGAGGTCGGTCGCCATCGCCCCGATCTGTTCGCGGCAGGCGGTCAGCAAGGGAGCAGCCATCAGCTCGGCGGAGCAATTTCCGGCCACCGCTTGCGTCAGCATCGTGCGGAGCGCGTCCGCGTAATTGTCCGTTGCTGCATAAGCAGGAACGGCCAACAGGCCGGCCAACGCCGAACCAAATGCGACAAATCCTACGCGCATGATCTTCTCCCCCCATCGATCAGGGGCGATTATGTCCTGCGGCCTGAGGGGCGGCAAGCACCCGCTCTGCACCAGGACAGCGCGCGATCGGTGATTGATAGCGAAGGGGGTAGGGGATCGCTTGGAAGAGCCTCAGCGCCGCCTCACACCGTCCGGCATGTTTGCGCCATCCGCTCGGTCATCAGGGCTCTCGCGCCGTCCGTCAGGCGATTGCCCGCCAGCGCCAGGATCGCCAGCTGCTCGAACGCCATGGCGTCGCGGCACCCTTCAAAAAAGCAGCGCAGCATGTAGCCGAGGGTTTCCGCGGGGACGGCATGTTCACCCTCCGCGCCCGCCATGAGGGCGGCGGAGAGGTCCTGCGCCTGCACCGCGCAGGAGATATGGCGCGCGTGGATATGGTCGAGCAGGCTGTGGGTCAGCAAACGCGGCAGGTCGCGCGCGAACATGGCTTCGAGCACCTGATCCTCGTGCGAGTTGTGCGCCCCCAGCAGCTCTTCCAGCTCCTCCGTGACGATCACGACCGCGCCGGGGCTTGGCCGTTCGGGCAGGGTGTCGGCAATGCTCTCCAGCCGCTTGCACAGATGCTCGATCGCGGCATGTTCCGCCACGATGCGCATCAGGTCGATCTCGGCGATCACGTGCCAGCGCCGCGCGAACGGCACCATGCTCCGATAGTCTTCCCGAACCGCCATACGCCACTCCTCATCCTGGGCGCAGGATCGTGGAAAAGGGTGGGCGCGGCCTTGACCGGGGTCAAAGCCGCGCGTGGACAGTCAGAAGCGGGTGCCGATGCCCACGCCGACCACGATCGGATCGAGGCTGACCCGCACGCGGTTCACCGCATTGCCGGTGGTTAGCCGGGCGGTGGTGTCGATGTCGATATACTTGACGTCGATATTGGCGAAGATCCGGGGCGTCAGGTCGAAGTCCAGGCCCGCCTGCACGGCATAACCCGCACTGTCCTTCAGCCGGACCGCCGTCTTGCCGATGGCGTTGTTGAGCGCGTCGCTGGCCTTGTCGTTGTAGAAGAAGGTGTAGTTGAAGCCGACGCCGGCATAGGGCCGGACCTTCGCCAGCGGCGCGAAATGATATTGCAGCGTCAGCGTCGGCGGCAGCACCCAGGTGCCGGCGATCCTGCCCAGGCTGTCCAGCCCGTCGCGCCCCGACACATGATGCTTGGTGGTGCCGAGGATCAGCTCCGCCCCGATCCTGTTGGTCAGCATGTAGGTGAAGTCCAGTTCCGGCGCGATGCTGTTGTCCACCGCCACATGCGCGCCGGGGAAGCTGGGCTGCACCGTGCCCGATTTCTCGGTCGGCGCGACCAGGATCGCGCGTCCGCGCACCAGCAGGTCCCCCTGGTCCGCATAAGCCGGCGCGGCCGCCGCCACGATCATCGCGGCGCCCAGTGCAATGTGAAGCTTCATGATACTGCCTCCCTCGTTTGAGATGAGGGGCGGCTAGGAGCGGCGGGCGGGCCTGACATTGACCACGGTCAAGGATGGCCGAGCAGGCTTTCGGCATCAGCATCGCCATGCACCGCTATATATCAGAGCTCGCGACGCGGTCCGTGCCGCGCTACACCAGCTATCCCACCGCAGCCGAATTCAACGAACGCGTCGGTGTGGAGGATCAGGCGACCGCACTGGCGGCGATCGATCCGGACAGCGCCGTGTCGCTCTACGTGCATGTCCCTTACTGCCACCAGATCTGCTGGTATTGCGGCTGCAACACGGGCGCGGTGGGACGGTCGCAGCGGCTGGACGCCTATGTCGCCGCGCTGGAACAGGAGATGGCGGCGGTCGCATCCCGCCTGCGCGGTCGCGTGACCGGCATCCACTTCGGCGGCGGCAGCCCCAATGCCCTCTCCACCGACGATTTCCGCCGGGTGGTCGCGTCGCTGCGCAGTCATTTCAAGGTGGCGGCGGATGCCGAGATCGCGGTCGAACTGGATCCGCGCGGGTTCGACGCGGACTATGCGGAAATGTTGGCCGAGGTCGGCGTCTCGCGCGTGAGCCTGGGCGTGCAGACCTTCGCCGCCCATGTGCAGAAGCGGATCAACCGCGTGCAGCCCTATCGGACGATTGCGGAGGCGGTGCGCAACCTGCGTTATGCGGGGATCACGCACATCAACTTCGACCTGATGTACGGATTGCCCGGCCAGACCGCCGACGATGTAGCCGACACGATCGCGGCGGCGCTGCGCCTCTATCCCGATCGTGTCGCCATGTTCGGCTATGCCCACATGCCGCGTCTGCTGCCGCGCCAGCGGATGATCGACGACAGCGCGCTGCCCGACGCGGCGGCGCGCTTCGCCCAAAGCGACCTGGCGCACCACATGCTGGTGCAGGCGGGCTATCGCGCGATCGGGTTCGACCATTTCGCCACGCCTTCGGACAGCCTGGCGATCGCGGCGGAGGAGGGGCGGCTGCGGCGCAACTTCCAGGGTTTCAGCGATGAAGGCGGCGCGGCCATTGTCGGCCTCGGCGCATCGTCGATCAGTCAGTTCGACGGACTGCTGGTGCAGAATGAGAAACATGTCGGACGCTATCGGATGCGGGCCGGCAACGGTGGAATGGCGGCGGCGCGGGGCGTTGCTCGGTCGGCCGAGGATCAACTGCGCGGGGCGGTGATCGAGCAGTTTCTGTGCAACGGGACGGTTGACGTCGCGGCCGTGGCGCAGGCGCATGGCCACATGCCGGAGGTGCTGATCGGCGCATGGGACGCATTGCAGGAACTGGCCGCGCGGCAATTGGTGGTGCTGGACGGCTGGCGCCTGACGCTGGCCGAGGGAGCCCTGCCCTATGCCCGCCTGATCGCGGCGGCGTTCGACCTCTACCGTGCTCCGGCCGACCATCGTTTCAGCAAGGCCGTCTGACCATCAGGCGGGGCGGGTGGCCGGATCAGATCCGCTCGTCGATCATGCGGATGAAGTTGCGACAGGGCAGGGCCATATTGTCGTGGCGGCAGATCAGCCACATGCCCGTGATCGCGCTGTCGTCCAGCAGGGGACGGTGAACCAGGTTCGCGGACCGCAAAGCCCGCAGCGAATCCGCCAGCACGCTGACGTCCAGGCCGGCGGCGGTCAGCCCGAACAGGGTGGAGATTTCCTGCACGGTCTGCGCGATCACCGCTGTGATGCCGTTCGCCTGCAGCAGCGCCAGCAACTCCTCGGTAAAACCCGTGGGGCGTGCTTCGCCGTGGATCAAGGGAGCATTGCCTCCGGCGTCGACGTAAGCCGGGCGCAGAACCAGTTGTTCAGCGCAGGCCGAACTGTCCGCTGTGGGGCGCGATCGCCAGCGCACCGAGCATGCCATCGCCGTGCTGGTCGGGCAGGCGCCGGCCACTTTTTCGATCGCGGTGCGCCGCAGGCCGATCGTGCCCCCGGCGCTGCCGGCCGGTTTGCCCTCGACCTTGCTGGAACGCCGTTCCGAGATCGCCGCTGCCGAACGGCGCATGGCGGAGGCCAATGCCCGCATCGGCGTTGCCCGTGCCGCCCTGTTCCCGGCGGTGACGCTGGGTGCATCCGGCGGGTTCGAGGCGAGCGGCGGCAATCCGCTCAGCGCCAGCAATGGTTTCTGGGCGCTCGGTCCGGCGGCGGCGGTGCTGTCGATCTTCGACGGCGGGCGGCGTCGCGCCGGCGTGCGGATCGCGCGTGCCGAATATGATGAGGCCGTGGCCGATTACCGCCAGCCCGTGCTGACTGCCTTTCGTGAGGTGGAGGACAATCTGGCGGCGTCCCACCTGCTCGCCACGCAGGGGGTAATCAGCGGACGGCTACCACGGCGGCGGAACATGCGCGCGACCTGACCCTGATCCGCTACCGCGACAGCACGGCCGATTATCTGGAGGTCGTCACCGCGCAAACGGCGGCGCTGGATGCCGACCGCGCCTTGCTGGAGGTGCGCACCGAACAGTTGGCGACCGCGATCGATTCCATCCGATCAGCCGGCGCTCCCTGTTGACGAGGCGCGGCCTTCGACCAAGTCGACCCAGCCTTTTCACTGGATAATGGCGCATTGTGTCACGACAAGGTCCGGTGCGGACCTAAATGGCTTATGTAACATAGTTGATAGCTGAGCCGCGGCGGCTTGGCTGCGGCACGCACGTTCGTGCTTCTCGTGATGCGCTCAAGGCGATGTCACTCTGCCGCAAGTGGACCGGAATAGGCTAAATCTTGCATGACAAAAACGATTGTGCCGTAATAAGCCTGCTTGTTTTGCAGTATACAATGGCGGAGCAACAATGACGTTGTTCATTGTCATGTAAAGCGCCCAACGCATCGGATTGCGGCCGATTTATCTGACAGATAGAGGCAATTACGGTGTGTGTTTCGGTCAAGAATGGCACGGTAGCACCGTTCGCTTGCGACTGGTGTAATCTGGATTACTCTTTATAATCGCCCCTCGACGTGGCTTTGTTTGGCTTGGCGCGCTGGAGGGATGGATGTCGCCCTGGTCTATTTCCAATCGCGTCTATGTCGCGTTCGGGGCGCTGCTTTTCCTGTCGATCCTGCTGCTCGCCACCGGTTTGATGGTGGCGCAACAAGTCAGGGATTCCAATCTCGACATCGCACGATTGAGCGGGCTGCTACAGTCAGAAGACCGGCAGGAGCGTCACCAGCAGGAGCTTCGGCTGGAAATTGGTGAGATCACGCGGATGGCCGAGCGCGGGAATGCGGTGCCCGCATCCGAGTGGCGTCGATTGGTCCGCCACGCCGACCAATTCACCAGGATGTCGGCGGACTGCGCGGCTTCCGGCGACAGGTTGCCGCAGCACCTTCGCCACATGCTGGCCGATCGATGCGCGGCATCCACGACCTTCTCGACCCAGTCGGAAATCCTGATCCGCACGGCCCAAAGCCAGTCCGGGTCCATCAGAGCGGTGATGGGCCTGTTCCTGTCCTCCCTGCGTGGACGGGAGACGGCACGCGCCGACTTCCGCTCCGGTCTGGCTGGCAGCATCGATGCCGCAGTGTCCCGCACCTCCGGCGAATTGTACCGCAGCATGTTGCAGGTTCTGGCCGGCGGTGCGGCGTGCCTGATGATCATGTGCCTGTTGACCGCGTGGCTGCGCCGCCGCGTGATCCGGCCGATTGAGTTGATCGCCGATCGGCTGCGCCATTTCAGCAGCACGGACATGGGCGACCTGGCGGTGCCCGGCATGCATCGGCGGGACGAACTGGGCGATCTCGCACGGGGACTGTCGCAATATTGCCTTGCGGTGCAAAAACGGCGCTCGGCGGAACAGCGCGCGGACTTTCTGGCGCATCACGACGTGCTGACCGGACTGCCCAATCGCCTGTTGTTCGACCATCGTCTCGCGCATGAGCTGGCCCGCAGCCGCCGCACAGGCGAACGGCTTGCCGTGTTCGCCATCGACCTCGACAATTTCAAGGCGGTGAATGATCGCCATGGCCATGCCGGCGGCGATCGCGTGCTCCAGCAGGCGGCGGAAATCCTGCAGGGATCGGTGCGGCCGGACGATCTGGTCGCGCGGCTGGGCGGCGACGAGTTCGCGATCATCCAGGTCACGCCCGATCAACCCCGTGCGGCGGAGGCGCTGGTGTCCCGCCTGTTCGCGATCATGGGTGACGCCATGGAGGGCGGCTCCGCGATCCGGATGAGCGTGGGCGTCGTCATCTCCGATCCGGAACAGGATATGGAGGAACTGCACAACCTGGCCGACATGGCGATGTACCGGGCCAAGTCGGACGGGCGCAACACCGCGCGCTTCTTCGACACCGGGCTGAAGGACGAGGTGCGCCTGCGCTGGCGGCTGACCGCCGACTTGGAGGCGGCCGCCGCGCGGGGCGAGCTGCACGTCGCATTTCAACCGCTGGCTCAGGCACGGACGCTGGACATTACCGGCTACGAGGCGCTGCTGCGCTGGGTCCATCCGGAACTTGGCCGCATCGCGCCCGACATGTTCATCCCGCTGGCCGAGTCCACCGGCCTGATCTACGAACTCGGGCTGTGGGTGGCCGATCAGGCGATGGCGGTGGCGACCCACTGGCACCCCGGCATCTCGCTGGCGCTCAATCTGTCACCCATCCAGTTCCGCAAGGGCGACCTCGGCAACGACCTGCTCGCCTTGTGCGGGGTGCATGGCATGAGCCCGAGCCGGCTGGAGATCGAGGTGACGGAAAGCGCCACGCTGCTCGGCAGCCACCGCGAGGAGGTGCTGGCGACGCTGCGCCACCTCAAGAGCCGGGGGGCGCGGATCGTAATGGACGATTTCGGCACGGGCCATTCGTCGCTCGGCAACCTGCGCGATTTCCCGTTCGACAAATTGAAGATCGATCGCGGCTTCGTGCTGTCGCTGCTGACCCACGCGCCGTCCGCCTCCATCGTGCGGACCATCATCGCGCTGGGCGAAAGCCTGCGAATCCCGATCGTGGCCGAGGGCGTCGAGACGGAGGATCAGCTCGCTCAGCTACGCGAATGGGGCTGCGACCAGGTGCAGGGCTTCCTGATCGGCCGTCCCGAGGCGGTCGACAGCATCGTCACCGCCGCCGCCTGCCGTCCGGTACCACAGCGTCACGCCCGTCCTGGCCACGACCGTTTGCAGGCGTGACCGGAAGCTTTATGGGCCCAACATCGGCCGGATGTGTCGAAGGTTGATGTAGAGCGTTCCGTGATGATGACCCGCAGATTGCCGATCGTCCTGCCGTTCGCGGCGGAACCCACCATGCCGTGCCGTGCCGGGGATGTGGCGACGATCGGCAGGCGTGGAAACCGCCGGCGCGCGGCCGCACGTCAAGCGCATGGTTGCGGGGGCCTGCACGGCTGATGTCGGCACCCGGACAGGACGTCGATCCGCGCTTGGCCGCGCTGGAGCGCGAGAATCAGGCATTGCGCAAGGCCGCCGCCCGCGACCGCGCGGTTCTGGACAGCAGCACCGACTTCGCGATCATCGTCACGAACTTGGACGGCGTGGTTACCGACTGGAACACCGGCGCGGAGGAGATCCTGCTCTGGCCTGTCGAAGAGATGATCGGCCGATCGGCCGAATACTTCTTCACGCCGGAGGATCGCGCCGCGCAAAGGCCCGAGCATGAAATGCAGGTGACCCGCAATCAGGGGCGGGCGGAGGATGAGCGATGGCACCTGCGCGCCGACAACAAGCGTTTCTGGGCTTCGGGCAAGATGATGCTGCTGCGCGATGCCGCGGGCGAGCATGTCGGCTATGTGAAGATCCTGCGGGACCGCACCGTCGAACATGAGGCGCGCCAGGCCTTGTTGCAGGCGCAACAGGAAAATGCGCGGGTGAACGCGGCATTGCAGGCCAGCGAGCAGCAGTTCCGCACCTTCGCGCAGGCCATGCCCAACCAGATTTGGGCGGCGCGTCCGGACGGCACCATCTACTGGTTCAACGATCAGTTGGTGGCCTATTCGGGCCTGCCGCTGGACGAACTGCTCGCCCCCGACGGGTGGCAGCGGTTCGTGCATCCGGACGACGTCCCGACCACGCTGGCGGCGTGGCAGGCGGCGCGCGCCAGCGGCGACAATTACGAGCATGAATACCGGCTCAAGCGCGCGGACGGCGCGTACCGCTGGTTCCTGACCCGGGGGGAGCCGGTTCGCGACGACACGGCGGCCATCACCGGCTGGGTCGGGACCAACACCGACATCGACGACCAGAAACGCACGGAGGTCGCCAGCACCGCCGACCGTGACCGGCTCTGGTCGATGTCGCAGGACCTGATGCTGGTCTGCACCGTCGAGGGCGAGATCACGGCGGTGAACCCATCGGCCGCGCGCATGCTCGGCTGGAGCGAACAGGAGATGGTCGGCCAGCCCATCTCCGCCTTCCTCCACCCCGAGGATCTGTCAGGCACGGCGGCGGAAATGGAGCTGCTGGCCCGCGGCATAACCACGCTCGCGTTTGAGAACCGCTATCGCACCAAGGCGGGCGACTATCGCTTGCTCGCCTGGACGGCGGTGCCGGAGCAGGGGCGCATTCACGGCGTCGGCCGGGACATCACGGACGAACGCCGGCTCGTCCGCGAGCGCGAACGCATCTGGCGTCTGTCACCGGTGATGAAGGTGGTGACCGATCCGGAGGGCGTCATCACCGACGTAAACCCGTCCTGGACGCACACGCTGGGCTGGGCGCGCGAGGAGACGGTGGGGCGCCGCAGCACCGACTTCATGGTGGACGACGAAATCGCCTTCCAAGATCGCGTAAGAACCTTGTCGTCCGGCAAGCCGCTGCTGAACTACACGACCACGCTGACCACCAAGGCGGGCGACCGGCGCGTGGTGCAATGGACCACTGTGCCCGAAAACGGCATCTTCTATGGCTTCGGTCGCGACATCACCGGCGAACTGGAGGGCGCAGCCGCGCTTGCCGACGCCGAAGCGGCGCTGCGCCAGTCGCAGAAGATGGAGGCGGTGGGGCAGCTGACCGGCGGCATCGCCCACGACTTCAACAATCTGCTGACCGGCATTACCGGCAGCCTGGAATTGCTGGAAATCCGGATCGCGCAGGGACGCTTCGCCGACGTCGACAAATATGTGGTCGCCGCGCGTGGAGCGGCCAAGCGCGCGGCCTCGCTCACCCATCGCCTGCTGGCCTTTTCGCGCCGCCAGACGCTCGACCCCAAGCCGACCGACGTCAACCGCCTGATCGACGGCATGGAGGATCTGGTGCGGCGCACGGTGGGGCCGGAGATCGACCTGGAGGTGGTCGGCGCGGCGGGGCTGTGGCCGACCCTGGTCGATCCCAACCAGCTCGAAAACGCCATGCTCAACCTCTGCATCAATGCGCGCGACGCGATGCAGGGGGGCGGCCGCCTGACGATCGAAACCGGCAATCGCTGGATGGATCGCCGTGCCGCCAAGGAGCGCGACCTCGATCCCGGGCACTACATCTCCTTGTGCGTGTCCGACAGCGGGGCGGGCATGACCAAGGAAGTCATCGAAAAGGCGTTCGATCCCTTCTTCACCACCAAGCCGCTGGGGGCGGGGACGGGCCTGGGCCTGTCCATGGTCTACGGCTTCGCGCGCCAGTCCGGTGGGCAGGTGCGCATCTATTCGGAGGAGGGGGAGGGCACCACCGTGTGCATCTACCTGCCCCGTCATCATGCCGAGGCGAACGAAATGGAGGAGGAGGCCGCGCTGTCCGACGTGCCCCGCGCGATTGCGGGCGAAACCGTGCTGGTGGTGGACGACGAGCCGACCGTGCGCATGCTGGTGATGGAAGTGCTGGACGAGCTGGGCTATGCTGCGCTGGAGGCGGGCGACGGCGCCGCCGGCCTCAAGATCCTGCAATCCGATACCCGCATCGACCTGCTGGTGACCGATGTCGGCTTGCCCGGCGGCATGAACGGCCGGCAGATGGCGGACCTGGCGCGCGAGCATCGCCCGGACCTCGAAGTGCTGTTCGTCACGAGTTATGCCGAAAATGCGGTGGTGGGCAACGGCCAGCTCGACCCCGGCATGCACGTGATGACCAAGCCGTTCGCGATGGAGGCTTTGGCCTCCTACGTCCGTGAACTGATCCACAAAGGCCATGCACGCGCGCTGCGGGCCGGCGCGGTCCTGCCGGCGGACGGCTAGGCGATCGTCGCGATGGCGAAAAGGAAGCGGATGCTGACCGCGACGCTCGCCGACGGCTATGTGAAGACGATCGGACCGACCGCGGCCCCATTCACGCATTACTGGCGCATCGTCGCCCATGTCGGCGGCGGCCGGACAGAGGTGTTCTGGGGGCACACCAAGTCGCTGCGCGAGGCAACCGGCAAGCAGATCGCGACCGGGGACGCGGCGCGCCAACGCGGTTGGGAAAGCTATGACTTCGAAGTGGTCGAACTGGTCGAGAGCTGAGCCTCCGGGTCAGCGGCGCACATGTCCGTACCGCTGAAACGGCTTCTGCGACAATGTGGGTTAGTGAAGCGATCCGCATCCTCCGCCAGAGGAAGGTGATTGTCCGGAGCCTTGGGGTGTGTGCATGATCGGTGGATGTCACCCCGTTGGAATAGCATCGGTTCCGCCCGGTTGTTGCCGGGGCGTAACGGAATACGAAAAGCGGGGCATGTCGCTGACGGCAGCACCTGTCAGGACCGATCGGGATCGGGCCTTGTGTCGTCCATCAATGGCTGCGTGCCTTGTGACGATCGCTTCGCATGGCTGAAAAGACATCGGACGAGACGCCGCGCCGCGACAAGGGGGACGCGGCGCAGGGCGACGACACGCGTAAGTCCAAAGGGTCCGCAAAGCAGGATGGTCAGGACGATGACGACGGGGCGCACGATGGATCCGGCGACGGCTCCGGTAGGCAGGACGGCAAAGGCGGCGACGAGAAGGGCGGCGACGAGGACAAGAGGGATCAGGGGCCGCCGCTCTATAAGCGTCCGATCTTCTGGATCGTGGCGGGCGGTATCGCGCTGGTGCTGCTTGTCGGGGGATTGCTGTGGTGGCTGCACGCGCGCAACTATGAGTCCACCGACGATGCCTTTATCGACGCGCACATCGTCCGCATCGCCGCGGAGACGAGCGGGCGGCTGACCCAGGTCGCGGAGGTCGACAATCGCCATGTTCCGCACGGCAAGCTGCTCGCCGTGATCGAGCCCGGCGCCAACGAGGCGACGCAGGAGGAAGCACAAGCCGGTATCGCCCAGGCCGATGCGCAGATCCGCCAGGCCGAGGCGCAGGTGATCTCCGCCCGGGCGAGCCGGCGCCAGGCTGTCGCCAATGCGCAGGTGCCCCTGGCCGAAGCGGCACGGGCGGCGCGGGATTATGCACGCTACGTCGATCTGCGCGCTCGCGATCCGCTGGCCGCCGCCGCGACCCAGCTCGACCAGGCGCGTGCGCAGGCCGAAAGTGCCTCGGCGCAGGCTGCGGCGGCACAGCGCCAGGTCGGGACGGCCGATGCGTCGATCCTCGCCGCGCGTCGCCAGGTCGATGCCGCGCGGGCGCAACGGGGCGCGGCGGTCGCACGGCTGCGCCAGGCGAGCGTCACCGTGTCGTATCTCCGCATCCGGGCGCCGGTCGACGGCCAGCTTGTGAACCGCCAGGTGAACGTCGGCAGCTATGTGGCGCCCGGTCAGCAATTGATGGCAATCGTGCCCGACCGGGTGTGGATCACCGCCAATTTCAAGGAAACGCAGCTGGCCCTGATGCGTCCCGGCCAGCCGGTCCGCATCAAGGTGGACGCCTTTCCCGGCGTGGACTTTGCCGGCCATGTGGATTCGATCCAGCGTGGCGCGGGGCAGGCGTTCCAACTGCTGCCGCCGCAGAATGCCACGGGCAATTACGTGAAAGTGGTGCAGCGCGTGCCCGTGCGTATCCTGTTCGACGACGACAAATGGCGCAAATATGCGATCGGGCCGGGCATGTCGGTCGTGCCGCGCGTCAAGATCCGCTGATGGCGGGAGCCGCCAAGTGGACGCCGGCGCGCTCGGCTGCGGGTGACCGCAATCCGTGGCTGATCGTCGGCGTGATCAGCCTGGCCACCTTCATGGAGGTGCTGGACACCTCCATCGCCAACGTCTCGCTCGATCATATCGCGGGCGGGCTGTCGGCCAGCCGCGACCAGGCGACCTGGGTGCTGACCAGTTACCTGGTGGCCAACGCCATCATCATCCCCATCTCTGGCTGGCTATCCGACGTGATCGGCCGCAAGCGTTATTACATGATCTCGGTGGCGTTGTTCACCGCATCGTCCTTCGCCTGCGCCCTCGCCCCCAATCTGCCGCTGCTGATCCTGGCTCGCGTGCTGCAAGGGGTGGGAGGCGGCGGTCTCGCCCCGTCTGAGCAATCCTTCCTGGCCGACACCTTCCCGCCGGAAAAGCGCGGGCAGGCCTTTGCCGCCTATGGCGTGGTGGTGGTGGTCGGACCGGTACTGGGGCCGACATTGGGAGGCATCATCACCGACAATCTGTCGTGGCACTGGATCTTCCTGATCAACGTGCCGATCGGCATCGCGTCTTTGCTGCTGGTCGGCAGCTTCGTGAACGAGCCGGAGGTGTTGGAGAAGGAACGGCGCGAACGCCTGCGCCATGGCCTGCGCGTGGATTATGTCGGCTTTGCGCTGGTGGCGCTGGGCCTCGGCTGTCTGGAAGTGCTGCTGGAGCGCGGCGAGCGGGAGGACTGGTTCCACAGCGGCTTCATCGTCGCGATGACGTTGATCTCGATCCTGTCGCTGGCCCTCCTGGTCTGGTGGGAACTGGCGCGGCGCGACCCGATCGTCGACTTGCGCCTGCTCGGCAATCGCAACTTCGCCATCACCATGGCCTTCATGACCACCACCGGCGCGGTGCTGTTCGGCACCACCACATTGATCCCGCAGATGTTGCAGGAGGTGTTCGACTATGATGCCACCAATGCCGGCCTGGCGCTGACCACGGGGGGCATCGCAACCTTGCTCGCCATGCCGGTGGTCGGGCAGTTGGCGGGACGGGTGGACACGCGGCTGCTGCTGATCCCGGCCTTGATCCTGCAGGTCGTGGCCTTGTGGTACATGTCCGGCTGGAACACGCAGATCAGCTATGGCGATGCCTCGTTCGGCCGGCTGATCTCGGCACTGGGCCTGCCGTTCCTGTTCATCCCCATCTCCACCGCCGCTTATGTCGGCGTCGATCCGGGCAAGACCAACGAAGTCTCCTCCCTCCTCAACGTGGCGCGCAACCTCGGCGGCAGCTTCGGCATTGGGCTCAGCCAGGCGGCGTTGATCGAGCGCGGCCAATATCACCAGGATCGACTGGTAGAGGGGCTGAACCCGCTCAATCCCTCCTATGTGGAGGGGCTGGATCGACTGGGGCAGACGCTGACCGGCAGCGGGCAGGACATGGCGCAGCTTGCCGTCCTGTATCAGCAGGTGCAGCAGCAGGCGCGAATGCTGTCCTATATCGACGTATTCTGGGGCACGATGATCTTCGTGATATGCATCATCCCGTTCGGTTTCTTCCTGCGCCAGGGACGCAACGGAGAGGCGGCCGCGGCATGACGATGCGTGTCGGCTGGGCCGTATCCCTCGCGCTGGCGCTGGGCGCCTGCACGGCCGGACCCAATTACCGGGCGCCCACTACTGCCGTCGCCACGTCTGACCGCTTCGCGGAAGCGGCCAGCGCCGAGATGGACCGGCCTGCGCCTTCCCTCACCGGCTGGTGGCACGCTTACCATGATGCGGAGCTGGAGCGGCTGATCGCGCTGGCGCTGAACGATGGACCCGACATCCGCATCGCCGCCGCCCGCATCGCTCAGGCCCGCGCCGCGGAGCGGGTAGCGCGTGCCAGCCTGTTGCCGCAGGTGGATGCTAACGGCGCCTTCAACTATCAGAAGTTCAGCAAGAATGCCGGGCTGAGTTCGCTCACCAGCCTGTTCGGCGGCGGCGCGGGCGGCGGTTCAGCCGGGGGCGGTGGCGCCGGAGGGGGAGCGGGCGGAAGCGGATCGGGCGGGGGCGTTGCCGCACCCGGCAACTCCATCCAGACCTATTCCGCCGGCTTCGACGCCAGTTGGGAGATCGACATCTTTGGCGGCGCCCGCCGGCAGGTGGAAGGGGCGCGGGCCCGGACCCAGGCGGCGGAGTGGAACGCCCGCGATGCACAGCTGTCGCTGGTCGCCGAAATCGCCGACGCCTATTTCCAGCTACGCACCTTGCAGGCCCGCGAACTGGTCGCACGTCACGAGGTCGACCGTCAGCAGCGCAACCTGGCCATTGCCCAAAACACCGCGCGATCCGGCCTGATCGCCGAAGGAGACTTCGTGCGCCAGCGGGCCGAGCTTGCCGGCGCGGAGGCCGCGGTGGGCCCGATCGTGGCGGAGGGCAAGGCGGAGATGCACGCCATCGCAGTGCTGACCGGGCAGACCCCCGACACGCTGATCGGCGAACTTGCGGTGCCCCGCCCGCAACTCCCGCCGCCGCCGGCGGTGCCGCCGGGCCTCCCGTCGGACATGCTGCGCCGCCGGCCCGACGTGCGTGCGGCGGAGCGCAACCTGGCGGCGGCCACCGCCGACATCGGCGTGGCGATCGCTGACCTGTACCCGCGCTTTTCGCTGACGGGCATGGCGCAGCTGATCTCGACCTCGCTGTCCAACCTGTTCTCGACAAACAGCCTGCAACTGACGGGCAATGCCGCCGCGACCTTTCCCGTGCTGGATTTCGGCCGTCGCTCCGGCGCGGTGGCGCAACGGCGCGCGGCGGCGGACGAGGCCTACCAGACCTATCGCCAGACGGTACTGACGGCTCTCCGCGACGTGGAGGATGCGCTCGTCCGCATCCGCACAGAGCAGGAACGGCGCGAGGCGATCGCGCGCGGATTGGCGGATTCATGCCGGGCGGTGGCGGCGGTGGAGTCGCGCTGGCGGAGCGGCCTGATCGACTTTGGCGATGTGCTGCTGGCGCGCCAGGCGGTGTTTCAAAGCGAGGACCAGCTGGCGCAGAGCGAAGGGGCGCTGCGCCGCGACCTGCTGTCGCTGCACAAGGCACTGGGCGGCGGCTGGGAGGATCTGCGGCTCGACTTCCCCAAGCCGAGTGCCGACGCCGCGGCCTATACTGAAACCGCGAGGTAAGCGGTGCCGCTCAGCGCGGTCGCGAGGGAGAATTCGGCGTGCGCTGAGTAACGCCCGTGTCGGTGATCCGGACGGTGCCGCCCTGCTGGCCGCGGGACGCGCCCGTGCCGCCGCTCTCGGCCCGGCTTCCGCCACCCTGCTGCCCCGATGCGGTGCCCGAAGCTGATCCTTGGCCCATGCTGCTTTGTCCCGACATGCCGCTGCCGAGGGTCAGCGCATTGGTGCCGGTCGCGCCCGCGCCGCTCATGCCGGCCATGCCCATCGGATTGGCCGCCATGCTGGAGCCGGTGCCTCCGCCACTGCCGCGTCGCATGGCCGAGTTGGCCGGAGCCTGACGCACCTGGCTCGATCCGGTTGCCGGCTGGATGGAGGGGGGCGGCGTAATGGTAAATCCAGGCGTGGCGCCGCCGCCACCGGAACCGCCCGTCGCATTACCGCCAGCCGTTTGCGCATAAGCAGGAAGCGCCAGGCATATGGACAAGCACGACACGCGGAACAGGAAGGTCTGCATGATCCGCCAACGCATCGCCGGGCGCGGCGATCCGACAACGATGCCAAGGCGGCGCAGGCGCCCGGCGGAAAACATCATGTTCGCCGCGCGGTAGGGCGGTTGCCGAGCTGATCCAGTGCGTCGGCATTGTCGCGGCCCCATGCATAAAGCATCTCCACCGGCTCCACGAAGCGCCGGCCGAGCACCGTCAGCCGATATTCCACCGCCGGGGGCACCGCGCTGTGCACATGGCGCGTGATCAGGCCCGTTTCCTCCATCTCGCGCAATGTCTGGGTCAGCATCTTCTTGGAAATGCCGGGCAGGCTGCGCTGGAGCACGCCGGTGCGCGCCGCGCCGCCATGACGGGCATGCAGGGTGTGCAGCAGCATGCTGGTCCACTTGGTCGCGAACAGCGCCAGCACGCGCCGCGGCGCGCAATCCTCCCGCCACTCCTCCTCGCCCGATCCCGGCCGCATCTCTGGTTACCCCTCGGTGCCTAGGTTCCTGTTTGGTGCCGTCTAGAAAGCTGGTGGCCTGCTGCCTAGCTTCCCTTTTCAACCACGGGAGCGGGAACATGGCCAGGACGGCATTGGTGGTCGGCGTGAGCGGAATCGTCGGCAGCGCGACGGCGGCGCTGCTGATCGAACAGGGCTGGACGGTCCATGGCCTCGCCCGCCGGCCAGTGGAACAGGACGGCGTGACGCCGGTTGCCGCCGACCTTCAGGATGCGTCGGCCACCGCCGCCGCGTTGCGGGGGATCGATCCCGATGCGGTGTTCATCACCACCTGGTTGCGGCAGGACAGCGAGGCGGAGAATATCCGGGTCAACTCGGCCATGGTCCGCAACCTCCTGGATGGACTGCCCAAGCCGAACCGGCCGCGGCATGTCGCGCTTGTCACCGGCCTTAAACATTATCTCGGGCCGTTCGAAGCCTATGGCAAAGGCACGCTGCCGCAAACGCCGTTTCGGGAGGAGCAGGGCAGGCTCGACGTCGAGAATTTCTATTATGCGCAGGAGGACGAGCTGTTCGCCGCGGCGGCGCGGGACGGCTTCACCTGGAGCGTGCATCGCCCGCACACGGTGATCGGCAAGGCGGTGGGCAATGCCATGAACATGGGCACCACGCTGGCGGTCTATGCCACCCTCTGTCGCGAGACGGGCCGCCCCTTCACCTTTCCGGGATCGGCGGCGCAATGGAGCGGGCTGACCGACATGACCGATGCCGGGCAACTCGCGCGGCACCTGCTTTGGGCGACAGAGACGGAAGCGGCGCATGATCAGGCGTTCAACGTGGTCAATGGCGACGTCTTCCGCTGGCAATGGATGTGGGAGCGCATCGCCGACTGGTTCGGACTGGAGGCCGCGTCGTTCGATGGCACGGTGCGCCCGTTGGAGCAGCAGATGGCGGATGATGCGGCCTTGTGGCGGCAGATTGCCGAGCGCGAGGGACTGGCCGAGCTCGATCTCGACCGGCTCGCCTCGCCCTGGCACACCGATGCGGACCTTGGCCGCCCGATCGAGGTAGTGACCGACATGTCCAAGAGCCGTCGGCTGGGTTTCACCGCATATCAGCCGACCGACGACGCATTCTTCGCCTTGTTCGCGCTGCTGCGGGCCGACCGCCTGATTCCCTGACCGGAGCAGGCGGGCAGGGGAGTAGCCGGGGCGCCGAGGGTCGGGCACAAGCATGTCCGGCCGCGCTTCGCCGATCACGCGGCATCGCTGAGGTGGATGCATGACGAACCCCGACCCCGATCCTGCCGCCCCCGCGCATTCGTCGACGCGGCAGCGGCGCGGCCTCTTTCGCGCCGGCCGTGGCGCCGGGTTGCTGATCGGGTGCATGGCGGCCTTGCTGGTGCCCGGCGGTGCATCGGCAAAGGTCGGCATTGCACCGGCACGTGCGGATATGCGGCTGACCGCCCTGCCGGTGCTGGTCGGCGGCAGGGTGGTGCAATCGGGCAGCCGTCGACACACCTATGTCCGGCAGTGGCCCGGCACCTATTTCGAGACCGCATTTTACGGCCGCGATGCCGTGTTCCGGGTCGGGACAGGCGAGGTCATCCTGCATGTGCTGCTGGACGGCCGCCCGGTCACAACCCTGGTCAAGCCGAAAGCCGGCTCTTACCGCGTGACCGGGCTCGCCCCCGGTCTTCACCGGCTGCGGGTGGAGGTGGCGTCGGAAAGCCAGGCCGGCCCTACCCGGTTCGGCGGCTTCCACCCTGGCAAGGGCACGCGCGCCGCGCCGCTCGCGAACCTGCGTCGGCAGATCGAGTTCATCGGGGATTCCCACACCGTGGGCTATGCCAACAGCTCCGCCAAACAGCAGTGTACGGAAGACGAGGTTTGGGCCACGACCGACACATCCAGAAGCTTTGGCTCGCTGTTGGCGAAGCATTACGCCGCCGCTTACCAGGTGAATGCGATTTCCGGCCGCGGCGTGGTGCGCAACTATAACGGCTTTGCGGCCGACACGCTGCCCAAGGCCTACCCCTATCGCCTGTTCGACAACAAGGTGCGCGCGGATGCGCCGGGCTGGCATCCGCAGGTGATCGTGATCGCGCTCGGCACCAACGACTTCTCCACCCCGCTCCATGCGGGCGAGCCGTGGCAGACCCGTGACGCGCTGCACGCCGCTTACGAAGTCGATTATGTGGCGTTCGTCCGGGATTTGCGAACCCGCCACCCCCGCGCGCTGATCGTGCTGTGGGCAACCGACAAGGCGGACGGGGAGGTTGCGGCGGAAACCGCCCGAGTGACGGCACGATTGCGCGCATCCGGCGACGCCCGCATCGCCTTTCTGCCGATCGAGGGTTTGTCGTTCGGGGCGTGCAACTCTCATCCCTCGCTGGCCGACGATCGGCTTATCGCCCGCAAGCTGCAGGCCGTGATCGATCGCTATCGGACGTGTGGGGGTTCTGAAATCACGGGGAGGTCGATATGGTCGCCCGGCCTGTTGCGATGCGTCAACACCGCATCGTCCCTCTCGCGCTTGTTACGGAGACCTGCCCTGTCCCTTCCCCGACGCAATCTGCTGAAGGCCGTCCTCGCGGGTTCGCTGACGCCTGCGGCACCGATCCTGGCTGCCACGACGTCGGCACGCGCACCGGCACCGACGCCCGCCTCCGCGCGCCCGACGGCGCCTCGCTGGGGCACCGGCGCGGATGGTCAGCGCAAGGCGGACCTGGGCAATGGCCTGTTCCGCAATCCGATCGTCGCGGGGGATCACCCCGATCCGACCATCCTCAAGGATGGCGACGATTACTACATGACCTTCTCCTCCTTCCTGTCCTATCCGGGGCTGGTCATCTGGCATTCCACCGATCTGGTGAACTGGGCGCCGATCGGGCCGGCCTTGCACAAGAATCTCGGCGTCATCTGGGCCGTCGATCTGGTGAAACATGAAGGCCGCTACTTCATCTACATCCCCGCCGATCCCAAGGGTGAGGGCTGGTCGATCTTCGCGATCTGGGCCGACGACATTCGCGGGCCGTGGAGCGATCCGGTCGACCTGAAGATCAAGGGCCAGATCGATCCCGGCCATGTGGTGGGCGAGGACGGCAGGCGTTACCTGTTCACCAACGGCATCAAGAAGATCCGCCTGACCGACGACGGGCTGGCGACCGACGGCGTGCTGGAGCAGGCCTATTCGCCCTGGCGCTATCCCGACGACTGGGTGGTGGAGAATTTCGCGCCGGAAGGGCCCAAGCTGCTGCGCCGCAACGGCTGGTTCTACCTGGTCACGGCGGTGGGCGGCACCGCCGGCCCGGCGACCGGCCACATGGTGATCGCCGCCCGCTCCCGCTCGGTCCATGGCCCGTGGGAGCATTGCCCCCACAATCCGCTGGTGCGGACGACATCCGTCGACGAACCCTGGTGGTCGCGCGGCCATGCCACCCTGGTGGAAGGGCCGGCCGGGGACTGGTGGATGGTCTATCACGGTTACGAGAACGGCCTCCGCACGCTCGGCCGCCAGACCCTGCTGGAGCCGATCGAATGGACGTCGGACGGCTGGTTCCGCGCCAAGGGCGGCGACCTGTCGCAGCCGATGCGCAAGCCTGCCAAGGGCCGGTCCAGCCCGTCCGCACCGGCGCTGAGCGACGATTTTACGCGTGACAGGATGGGCGTGCAGTGGAGTTTTCACGAGCCCGCCGCCGGTGACGCGAACCGCGCCCGCTACGAAGGTGGCAGCCTCCTTGTTCAGGGGCGGGGCACGTCGCCAGCCGATTCGTCGCCGCTCACCTGCATCGTGGGCGACCGTTCATACCAGTCGGAGGTGTCGCTCGACCTGATCGGCGATGCGGAGGCGGGGCTGCTGCTGTTCTACAACCATAAGGCTTATGTGGGGATGGGCTTCACCCCCGAAACGCTCAAGATCTTTGAATATTCGGAGGAACTGGCGTGGGCGCGGCGGCCGCTAAAGACCCGAACGTTGCGCTTGCGCCTGCACAATGACGAAAATGTGGTCACCCAATCCTATTCGCTGGACGACGGGCGGACCTGGACCCGGCACGACACCAGGATGGAGGTGTCGGGCATCCACCACAATGTGTTCGGCGGCTTCTTGAGCCTGCGCCTGGGCATCTATGCCGCGGGCAAGGGTCAGGTGCGACTGCGCAACTTCCGCTACTCCGCCCGCTCGGCCTAGCGGCAAGCCTTGTGCCTGCCAGCGGTCGGCCTGTGCCGGCCGCGAAAGACGGGGCTCCGACGGATGTTGCGAGCGGGGGCGGGCCATGCGGCAGCGGGCCCGGCCCGGCTCGACGGCAGGAGCCGGCACGATCGGCTGCTTCGGTGCGACATGCCGGCACCGGCTTGGGATTCGGTCGGTGCCCTGTCCGGATCATTTCCGTTCGGGGCAGGGCGGAAGTGCAACCAGGCGCGGTGCAACGACGGTCCGTCCTGCCGGCATGGTATCACGTCCGTGCCCTCGTCGGCGGGAGAGCATGGCGTCAATCTCGGCTGAACAAAGTCTGCGCTGAGGGCAGTCGGGCAGGCGATCGTGGTGTAGCCTGTCGAACGGCGCGAAGCACAGGCGCATAAGCGATCCGACACAATGCTCACCATGGAGCGGCGCGTAGGACGTGGGACGCGTATAAGAATGATCGCGACGCGGTTGCCGGCCGGCGTCATCTCCGCCGAGCGGCGTATTTGCGGCATTCCCGTCAAAGAGGGCGCGACGCCCATCTTTGACCAGGAAAAGTGGTGCCCAGAAGCCTCTAAAGCTGGGCACTCAAATCATTGGCGAATTTCGCTACCGCTAGAGGATCGTCTAGCCGGTAAACGACATATTCAACAAATGCCGGGAAGCTCAAAAAAGTGGCGCTCCGTCCTCTGACAAGGTCGCAGTCACAAGCGCTCGGTCCAGATACAAGTTGCGCTGCTCACAGCTGGTCTCCGCAACAAGCAAGCAACTGTGGCAAGCCGCACCTGCTAAGCTGCGCTCGTCTTTGTGAGCAGACGGCCGATGCTCGGCGCAGATCGGATCACTCGAACACAGTGCGAGCTTCTCAAGGGCAGTCGTGATGATCCTGCCCAGCGTCGGCAGCACGGCCAGAAGTCCACCAAGAGTACCCTGCGCGCCAGCAGTCGCGGTGTATATCAAAAGCCCAAACCGCCCCCCACCCTCGGCGTACAGAGGGTAAACCCTCTCTTTGAGAGAAGTCGACGGATACCCGCATTCCAACGCAATCTCGTTCATGAGGGCATGGCTTAAGGAGTGAATAGCGTAATAGAGCCCGCCGGGAAAATGGAGGCGGTCGGGATGCACCTGTTGTGAACGCCAGCTTTCGTACCCCACCTCGAGTTCGGACACGCGTCTCGCCACCGCCGGCCTTTTCATCCATTCGGCAATAATTTTTTCGTCGAAGCGGATAAAGATTCCTTCGCCGAGTTGTTCGACAGCCGGAAGCCACTCAGTCTCAACGGCAAGCGACGCCCCCTTCACCGCGAGATATAGTTCCTCAAGGTCGCCGTCGATTGATGTCGGAGCCGCTTCGAACCGGGTGAATCCATAGAGGCAGGCGACTTCGCGCAGGCGGTGAACTGCCACGACCGAAGCGATCGGTGCGAGCGCCGGATTATCACCACCCCACGCATCACGGTTCAACGTCTGGGCGTACAGTTTGGAGCTTGGTGTGTTGGCGCCGATTTCGCTGGCTCCCGAAGCGAGTAACTCAAATTCGGCAACCTTTGGCGCCTTCTCGAGGTTTTGTCGCTGCGCCGTTTCTAGCTGCTGCACGCGAGAAAAAACTTCCTCGTCGTTGTATCCCTCCAAGGCAGCGCGGATCGCATCATTGAACTCACGAGCCGCCGCGATCCCATTTGGATCTTTCGCGCGCGAGAGGACGCCAAGGTGAGCTTCGATGAGGCGAGTAAGCTCATCCTCCGCAGCCGGCAGCGAAATGACCGTCAGGACCTGCGGAAAGTAAGCATTAGTCGCTGTCCGAGTCAGAAAGCGGAGCTGTTCATCGCATCCTTCACCTTCCCGATCATCAAGCCATGGACGGGCGCCTCGACACGATCCGAACCGTCCCGGGCGTTGGGCATCATAGAGCGAAAGCGACGCGCCACATCCGCATACCACCCGGGTAGACCGCGGATCGCCCGAGGTACCCCTCTCCTCAAGCCAAAGCGCCTGCGCACATTTGGTGCCGCTATGGACGGCGTAGTTCCAATCGATGTCCTGAATGTGCCCTTTCTGGCACGCCGCCACGAAGCGGATAGGAGTGACAGGCGTCTTCCTGCCATCATCGCCAGTGAAATCGGCGCGTCCGCCCTTGGGATTTAGATCACGCCAGCGGATGAGGCGGCGGCGGCGCGCGCCGCCCGGTGCGTCAGTGGCATCGCGCGTAACAAACCAAGCCGGAAAGATTTTTGCCTCTACGCCGGGTGGCTCGGCCCACGTCCGACCGCCGGCATCGACCGGCGGCGAGCGAAGGCTCAAGCGCGTGGCCGGCCTCAAACGACCGTCATCGCCAAGTAGCTTTTCCAAAACGGCGACAGCGCGGGGCTCCTCTATGGTGTGCCAGCTCCCTTTTTCGCGCATGTGCCAAGAGTCGAGCCCCCCTATGATCACTGAGCGGGTCGGGAGATCCACCATCGCCCCAGGGCCAAATGTCATGATAAGCTGCGACGCTCGAAGGTGCACGCGCTTTGAACTAGGCATTAGAGATCCGCCGCTCCCGTTATCGGCTGGCCATATGGATCGCGCGGCTTGACCAGCACGCCTGGCTCCACATCACGCATGCTCCAGCCAGCTTGGAACCGCCTTTGTTGTTCATCCAGATTCTCGATAACAGGATCGAGCGGAGCGTGGAGCAGACGTTGCGGATTGTTCTCGTAAGTGAAGCTGCCGCCGGTGGCGACCTGTTCGCGCGCGATCTCGACCCAATCGTCAAGCAGGCCCTCGATCAGAGCTTTAAGAGCTACCTTGCCTCCCACGATATTTTCGGGAGCGCGAGACACAAGATGAGTGACGACGGCAGAACGCACATCTGTTCGCTCGGCGAGCGCGGTGACGGCGCCGGACGGGGTCAAATCAGCGTCAAGGTGGCGCGCCACGGCGACCACGACGGCGGCGAGCGCCCGATCAAGGGCGCGTGCAGACCACGGTGTCACGCTCGTTGCCTCAACCGCCCTGTAGAAGGTGGTGTGGAAATGACAGAATTGCTCGAAATGCATTCTGTCGCGCGGTTTATGAACATTCAGGATCGCAACGACGAGGCCTGGACGGCGATGATCGCGTCCGACCCGGCTGGTAGCTTGGATGTATTCGGCCGCAGTCTTGGGCTGCCCCTGAACGAGCATTAGGCCAAGCCTGGTGATATCCAGCCCCACCGAGATCATGTTCGTCGCCAAGGCGACATCCACCGGTTCACCGGAGGGATGGCTAAACAGCGTTTCCAGTCTCCCCTTCGCGGCAGCCACCTGGTCGGTGGAGACGCGCGACGTAAGCTCGATCGGCTCGCTCAATGTTCGATCGCCGAATGGCGAGTCTTTTGGATCCGAACGACGCCGCTCAGTGCCATAATTCGCAACGCGGATTGTGACTTCGTCCTCCACGATCCTGCGCGCACCCCCCAATTCACGTAGAGCGTTGAAATAGCAAAGCGCCGTCAGATAAGGATCTGCCTGCCCACCTTCGCCGGCGAGCCCCTGGGCGCCGGACAGCAACGTCACCAAGGCCTGCAGGAAGACTAGCTTAGGGCCACGGCCAGCGGCCGCGAGGCCAAGATACCAACGTGCGGGGCTATCGCTTTCCGGCACGACGCGCGCAAAGAAACTATCCTGGCGGCTGATACCCGGCGCCGGAAAGATGCGGGTCTCGGCGCGGTCGAACAGGGCCTGGATCTGATCACTTGCCCGACGGACCGTTGCGGTCGACGCTACAATCTTCGGCCGAACACGCGCCGACCCATCGCCCCGGCTAGAAAGCCGATCGATTGCAGCCTCGTAGAGGCCAGCAACTGTACCTAGTGGACCGGAGATCAGGTGAAGCTCATCCTGAATAATGAGATCGGGCGGGTCGAGGCGGTGCCCGTTATCGAGGGACTGGCCCCTGCGCGGTTCGGCCGCGCCGTAAAAACCATTGGTGTCGTATCTGTCGACATGCCCGAAGAACGCGCCTGCCTTGCCCCGCCAGGGAAGGGCCGCGAACTTATCGACCGTCGCGATCATGAAAGCGGGAAGGCGCCGATAGATGGCATCGTCCACAGTAACGATCGGTAGCGGGCGGTCACCCGTGAAAGCGCAGTCGAGATTGACGCAACGCAGTTCGAGATTAACCGGCGCATCCATATTGGGAACGCAACGGAAGCTGCTCGGTGCAAAGGCATGGCCGCACCAGGGACAATTCTTGATCGGTGCCGGCGCGCGAGAATCTTGACCCTTTAGATAGCGGCGAACGCGGGTGACGGCGGTGTCATCGCCGGTATTGCCCTTGCCTCCAAGTTTATTTGGAGAGGCGTCGGAGCCCACCCACAGACCGATCTCTATTGGCCAGTCGCCAAGCAGCTTTCGGTCATTTCGGACATACCGATCGCCTGTGCGCAGCAATTCCATCGCGCAGATCAAACCGGCAGCGCGGCCGAGTTGGTCGAGCGTCAGCAGACGCAACGTGTAGCGCATGATGACCGAAACGCCGGCCCCGAGCAGCCCGGGGGCCGTCAATCGCCTGAGTGCGATCGAAAACGCCGCTAGGCCAAGATAGGCCTCCGTCTTGCCACCGCCGGTAGGGAAGAAGAGCAAATCGACTGTTTCCCGGTCGGGATGGTGCTTGTCTGCCTGTCCAGCGAGATTGAGCAGAATGAAGGCGAGCTGAAAGGGGCGCCAGGCCGGGCGCTGGTCCTCTGGCCGTCGGGCACGGGCCGCGTCGGCGATCGCGCGGTTAGCGATCTCGAACGCGAGGCGGGACTCGTCGTTGGTTTGGAGCTCATCGATACCTGACGCAATCCGCGCGCGGACTTCTGCCTGCGCCTGAATCAAGGCTGCGGCCGTCACGCGCCGTTGCGGCGCTTTCTGCATCGCCGGATCTTGTGCGGAGGCCTCCTGAGCGACGGTCCATTCTGCATAGGCGTTGACCAAAGGCCGGAGCCGGGCGGCAAGTGCGGTTCCGCCTGTCGCGGCCAGATCGGCAAGCGCGTCTATCCCGAGCTCGATGTTCCCCACTTCGTTCGAGGGAATCGTACGTTCGACACTCGCGCGTGGCAGCGCCGTCGTATGAACGCGACAGACAGCCCCGTCATCGTCGCGTTCAAAGCCGGTCGCGCAACCGAGACCAACAGCGAAAGCGGCAGCATCGCGATAATGGAGGTCGGCCAAGCGGTCGTCCCAATCATCGCGCGAAACGCGAGACAGATCGTATTGCGCCACGAAGCCTGAAGAGCAGTGGAGATCCAGCCGCACCTGATAGGCGTAGGTTAGATCCTGGTACCGCCGCCCGGTGCCTGTATCGCGCTTGTTGACGAGAAAGACTGTGACGACATTCACCGTGCGCCACATCCCATCCGCCAGCGTCATCGTGAACGGACGCGCTCGGATGCCGAGTTCGAGGCCGCCGCCCTTTCGCGCTGTGGCACCGCTATGCGGGACCGTGCGGGTCACAAGGCCTTCATTCCGGCCTGGGATCGCTAGCATCACCCGCTCGCTTCGAGGCACCCGTCGCCACTCGACCGGCCCAGGAGCCGTGTCGCCTTCGAGAACCTCGGGAGGAAGCGGCGGTTCGGGCACGTAATCGCCCCAGCGCACCTCGACCTCGATCTCGCCTACGGCGGGATCGAGCATCGTTGTGAGCCCGATCGACGAAGGGAGAAAGCGCCGACGAGCCACAGGCGGTTCGGGAGCATCGTCATCGCCCGCAGCACCGCCCGCGCCGTAACCGGCGGGCTCGAGCTGCGTAAGTTCTCCTTCTTCCTCCGAATCCTCGTGGGCCAGAGCGACGTCGTCCCCGGTTGGCGCAATATAGCCGGACAGATACCAGCGCGAGGGGCTCTCGCCTGCTGGCAGCCGCTCGGTCGAGAGGTCGTCGTCATGCGGGAATTCGCTCGGCCCGACGAGATTGCGCCGCAGCCGGTGGACCAGTTCTTCGCGAACTTCGATTGCGTTCATCACAGGCGCCCTCCTGCGCGATGCTCATTGATCGCCTGTGCCAGCCAGGCTTTTGAATATGCTGCTCGCAAGGCGGATTTCGGCCGGAATCCGACGCTATCGAGAAGGGCTTCCAGCGAGATCAGGCGATCCTGCAGCCCCAGTTCCACCGCTGCCCTAACGCTGGATCGATCGGGACCGCACAGGATCCACCCATCGATCCGGGTCAAGGCATGCGCCCATAGATCACGTTCTCCCGGATCGAGATAAACCGCCGTCCTGACTGCCAGCGCAACGCGCGCAGCGTCCTCGACAGGTTGGACGGCGACCCGAGCCCGCAATTCGATCGGATCGATAACCTCGCGTCGAAGATGGCCAGTGAGCGCCTCACCAGCGACCTCCTCGACCGTCTCCAGCATCAGCCCGTTCGACAGAGCATTCCAGGCGCCGACCCGGAGCGCCTCGGACAGTGCATTGTTATCGATCAGTACGGGACCGGGACGCGCCATGAGATTGCCGTTCCTCAGACATGCACGGCCGACGGCACGTCATGCTCGACGAACAGCGCATCCAGATCGTCCAAGGCCATATCGAGCGTACGCGCCGCCCGCCGTACCGAGAGATTGCCCATCTCGAGCGCAGCCCCCAACACCTCCATGAAGCCACGCGAGAACAAAGCCGGCAATGCGCTGCCTGCGTCACCCTGGCGGCCATTATTGCGGAGCAAATCATCCGCCAACTCACGCACGACAGCTTGGCTTAGCTGACCCAACCCCTTCAGCCGCCACTTGAGCGCCTGTGCAGTCACCTGCAGAATCTCAGCCACCTCGTTCAGCCGATCGACCAGCTCGTCCGCACCCATCTTCCAACTACCGAAGCGCGCGATCACCTTGGCCGGCATCAGCAGCGCGGAAGCGAAGTTGTCGGCAAGCTGCTCGACGCGGTTGCGCTTCACGCCGGCACCGGGATCCTCGACATAGTCCGGTGGCATCTGCTCCCACGTCATCAGGTGGAACAGTTCGTGCGCAAGGTCGAAATTGCGACGCCCAGCGACTTCACGCCGGTTCACCAGTACCGCGTCTAGATCGGGCAGGCGACAAGCCGCACCCGACACGCCATCGATGGCATCGACCATCAAAACCAAGATGCCCCACTCGCGCTCCATCGCGTCGGCAAGGCCCAAAGCGGGAACCATGTTTTCGCTCATCAGACCGAGCGTCTCGGCCACGCGCTCGCCTTCCTGCGCGGCATCCTCAAAGCTCGATTGCCGGGTCAACGGCAGCTTCGGACGGGTCAGCCGCGCCGGGCGACCGACACGAGGCGCCTCGTGACGATAGAGCGCGATCCACGAACTCGCGGTTCGCTCATAATCCTTGAGATCGGCGAGTGTGCGGCCGCTCTGTCGCCAACAGAAGCCGGCCTCTCCCACCAATCGATAGGGATCGGTGAAATAGTCGAGATCGACCTCCAGGCCTTCGATCAGACGCGAAAGCTCCTCGGCCTTGATGCTGCGTTCGCCGGTTTCGATCTGCGAGACGATCTGGCGGCTGCCGACGCCAAGCATGGCGCGCACCGCCTCCTGATCGAGGCCGCGCGCGTCGCGAAGCGCCTTAAGGCGTGGGCCGATGATTTGGGTGGACATGACGGGAACTCCTGCAACCCACATAATCTTGCAAATTCGACTTTGCAAGATCTATCTGGGTGAGGTTGCCGTCCTGTTAGGATGCTTGGAGGCGCTCTTCCTCTGCGAACTCCTCGTTCAGTCGGAGCAGGCGAGCTAGGAGTTCGTCCCGAAAAGGCGCGGGCCAAAACAGGCGGCTCTGATAGGTGTGATCGTTCTCGGTCTCCTCAGTGAGAAATTCCGGCGCGGCACGCGCGGCGAGGTCGTCCCAGCCATAGGCGGCGAGCACGGCGCAATCCATGGCGGCATGCAGCTCGCGCAGGCGAACGATGTCCTCGGCGTGGTCTTGGGCGTCGTGAAAGCGGTTGTAGGTTGGCGTCATCCCTTGATTGCGGGTGATCATCAGCTGGGCGCGGTGATCGTGATAGGCTTGCCCTGCCGTTTCGAGCGCGGGCGCGTCCTCGAAACCGGGCGGCAGGGGGAAGGTCTCGAAACAGTCGGAAGGGGTGTAACGCAGATCGTCCTTCATGGATGAAGCGAAGAACCGAACCCACAGCTCGTGGGTTCGAGATTGAAGAGCTGCCAAGGCAGCATCAGTGGCGAAGGTAAAAACAATAACCGTGTTAAGGAATATCGCGGATGACGATCGCGCCGCGATGGCAAGGTGAGGACTGACCTGCGAGCAACAGAGAACTCGATCATGTTTTAGCAGGGCCTCGGTCAGCCCTGGCCTAGTCTCATTATACACCCACCATTTGTCTCTAAGTCGATCATTGCGTCCGCCTGGCGCAAGGCGCTGTCGGTAGGGTTCTTGGCTGCATCGCAGTGCCGAATATATATTAGGGTAACGGTCCTGTAGTTCATCTCGGGTGAGACCATTCACGTTTACTGCAAACCGGATACTATCATGCACCGGGCTTTGATTGATGTCCTCTCCACCAATTAAAACTTTAAGCCTTTCGCTCTCGGCCGTTGAGAAGCCTCCGGACACCGACAGAGGATTCTCCTCACCTTTGGGCTTGTCGCTGAAGACAAACCCCATGCCGTAGAGGTCGTATCCCTTGAACGCCTGAGCGTTACTGAAGATATGAAAAGGAATTCCTAGCTTATCCTCACCTTCAACCAAGAAACTATTAATGCTGCTTACAATTGAGCCATCCAAAACAGCGCTGCGATTACAATCCGTCTTAGATATGGTAATTGTGCTTATTACCACGGCCGCCTCACCTGGCCATTGCATTCTCCTTATTGCCTGAACAATGCGGCCGCCGTTCGCGAGTATTTTTTGAAGACCGCCCTCCCGAGTATCGCCCTGCCTAATTGTATTCGTTGCAATTAGACCCATCGCGCCGCTTTGGCGCAACAGGCCGAACGTTCTACGAAAGAAATATGCGCTTAAATCGGCGCGGCCTCCGCACCCCTCGGCCATCATGCTGAGCCATTCGGCGTAAGCCACGCCGAAATTTCCGCTAATCCATGTGCCGCCCAGGAACGGCGGGTTGCCGATGATCGCATCGAAGCCTGGATTGTCGCGTGAGAAGACCTCTGGGAACTCGATCTCCCAATGGAACGGACGTACGGGATGCGAGCCACCCTCCAGCCCGATCGCGCGATTGCGCAACCGGTCCCAAGCCGCGCCGCCCGCCGCGAGCGCCACATCCGCCAGCGCCTGACGGCGGGGCTTCGGTTTGGCTTCCGCGAAGAAGCTGGCAATCACCGCATCGCCGATTAGCCGGACATTCTCCAGCCCTCGCTCGACTTGTGCATGCTGGGCCTCCTGCATCGCCAGCGCGACTTCATCCGGGGCGTTTCGGATCGCCTCGCGGTGCGCGAGCACGCGATCCACGTCTTGCGACACGCGTAACCGCCACAAGTTCGGCGGTGCATTCGTCTCCCAGCTCGCCCCCTCGATCTGCGCGCGTGACAATCCCACGAGACTGTCGCCGCTCTTGAGCGCATGGTCGAGGAAGCTGAACTCATGATCGCGCGCGAGCGTCGCCACCATCATCGCGCGTGCGCGGGGATGAAGGGCATATTCTTGCAGGGCCTTCCGCAAGCGCGCCGGGAGAGCGTCGCCCGGGAACATCTGCCCCTCATGCACTGTGAGTAGCTCCGGCTGCTTTTCGAGGAGCGCCAGCAGTTCCTCGAATTCCGGATGAGGCTTGGAATCTGGCACGCCGCTGAACGGATCGAGCGGTTTGTCCGATGCCACCTCCCGTCGCCGTATCGTCTCGCGCTCGACCGCCGCCCGCAGATCCTTTCCGATCGCTTCATCCTCGGCGTCGCGGGCGATATCCGTCCCCAGATTCCTTAGCTCGAAGCGGGGGCTCGGCATGTTCGGCACGGCCGTGCCGATGTGATAGACGCCGGGGACCGCAGGTATCATGGGCGCATTCTCCGCGAGGTACGTCAGCCCAGGCGATACCTCGAAAGTCGGAGCGGGTGATCCGATGTCGTGCAGCGCGCGAATTCGGAGCAGGATCGGTGGCGCCTTTCCGATACCAGACAGCGTCGGCGGCTCTCGCATCGCGGCCACGGCGATGCTGATCCGCGACAGTATCGGCATGGGTGCCCCGGGTGAGACGGCGGTCGGCACAGCCGTCAGCGATGAAGCCGGCGGGATCGATGGAACCGATACCGGTCGCAAATCGAAAGCGGTCTGCGGCACCGCAGGGATATGCGGGACTTCGGGCGATAGCGGGAATACCGGGACGTCCTCCGGCACCGCAACGGGCGGAACCGGATCGACGTCAGTCGCGACCGTCAGATCGGGCATAGCGCTGACAACCGGCAGCGGCGTCGCGTCTGTCGCCACAATGTCAGGCAGCGCGGGCAATGACGGCACCCGCGCGGCTTCCCGCTCGATCGCCTGTTTCAGCTCTTCGAGCGCGGTGAGACGCTCGCGCGCGGCTCTCGCCCGTTCGCGGGCATCGTCTCGCCGACGCCGAGCCTCATTACGGGCAACCGCCGCGACATGGTGGCCCTGGCGTTGCGCAGCGGTGCCCTGCTGGCCGACATGCTCGCCGCCCTCACGATCCATACCGCGCTCGCGATAGGAAAGCGCGGTGAAGGTGCGATCCAGCCTGTGCTCACGGGCAACCTCAGTCAGCACACGGGCGACCTGATGACGGATGAAGCGCAGCCCCTCCTGCCCGTCGAGATCGGTGCGCAGTTCGTTTGAGACGATATAGCTGCCATCCGCCTGCCGCTCCATCGGGAGCAAGGTGTAGTCGAGATGGAAGTGGTCGTTGTCGACATCGGCACTCGGATCGGTATCGTGTGCGGCTGCCGACCAGCCTAGCCCGCGCGCACCGAACACCTCATCGCCGATGCGCTGCAGCACCTCGCGCCGGGCCTCGACCGGCAAGCCATAAGGGAAGGCGCCGACCATCCGGAAGCTGAGCTTGGCATTCTTGCGCATCGCCCTCAGCACCTTCTCCTGCACCGCGAGGCCATCGGCGACCTGCTCGATAAAGGCGTCGAGCCCCGCGGCGGCATCGCCGAGATTACCCAAGAGGATCGGTTCGCCGTCCGCGTCCAGTGTGACGGCGGCTTCGCGCGCGATATAGCGCCAGTGGCGCACGACGCAGCCGATCTTGGCGTGCTGTCCGCCGGCACGGACGTAGCGGATACGGAGCATTATGCCCTCGCACCCCGCGCGGTCCCGTCGCGCCAGTGCGCTGGGCGCCTGATTGCGGACCTTTAACACCAGCCCACTGTGGCCGGTGCCGGCAACGGTCGAGTTCCTCTTCCGCGCTGCAGGCGCGCGACGGCGCGGCTCGGGTTGAACCCGTACTCGCTTATGGAAGCGCCGGAGAGCGGCGTCGAACTTACGTTCGGCGGCCTCGAAGTCGCGACGGATGCGCTCGTTTTCTATCTTATCGGCCACGGCTGCCAGGGCGTTGGCTCGGGACTGACGCAGACGCTTCAACGTCGCGGTGCGCTCTTGGCGCATCTGCATGGCAAGCTCGCGATCGCTGACGCGGTGCCTGGTTCCGTCGTCCAGAATGATGAGAAAAGAGGGGGTGGGGTGCGCACGCGAGGCCTTCGGCCGATGCGACGAATTCGGAGAATTCATTTCTTGCGCCACCCCACCCTAACTGAACCTGCCTCCTCTTACGGATGCGGTTTCTGGGGAGGTTCCCGCCGTTCTCTGCCCATCGATTTTCCATGCGTCGGGCAAAAATAGGATGCCTGGAACGCGCTATGCTTCGGCGATGACGATATCGGGCTCGGCCTTGCCCTGCGAGCAGATGGCGGCAAGGCGAGCCTTGATCCGGTCGCTATGCGCGAGGTCGACCGAGAACAGCTCCATACGGTCCGAGCTGGAATTGACGGCATAATTGCCGATCAGCCCTTCGTCACACCTCGCGTCACGATGGTGCGGATAGAGCAGGGTCAACCTGCCGCATTGATAGAGCCGGCCATAGGCCATCATCTGATAGACGTCGGCCTGTGACACGCCGCGCTTGGGATCGTCGATCCGCGCGGCGGTCCGCTTCCACTTGGTATCGATCACCTGCAGGACGATGTCGCCTCGCTTGATGAGGATGTCCGGCCGGGTCTGGAAAACCTGCCGACGGTCATCGGTTTCGAGGCAATAGAGCCGCCCGCCCTGGCTGACGACGCGAAGGTCGGTGTCGGCGAGCGCGCGCTTCAGCATGCGGGCAACATATTCCTCGAACAGCGTGTTCATCTCGAACAGCAGCGAGAAGCCGTCGCTGCCGCCAGCTGAGGTGGTCTGGAAGCGTTCGCCCAGCAACAAGCGTGCGAGGTTCAGCAGTTCACGCCAGCGCTGATTGGTGCGATCCAGCACCACATCGTCCCACCGCAACGCCGAGACCGGCACGTCAGCGATATCGGCATAGGCGAACGCCAACTCGCGCAGCCGCCGCTGGTTGTCGGTCGTGCGCGCGATCCGCGACAGGCGGGTGACCGCCGCCTTCATGATTTGGTTCAGCGCGATGTCCGGAGTCAGCGCGTCGAAGCGGCACGCCAGCCGCGACGGCTCGACCGCCAGCGTCGTGAACTGGCGCGTCACGTTCAGCCGACCACGAAGTGTCGGCAGGTCGTCGGCATGTTCGACGTAGCGGCGCGGCATTCCCTGCCGCACCGCATCGACGAGCTTTTCCGAGAAGAGGCGGATCAGGATCTCAAGCAGCGTCTCGCGCTGCCAGTCGAGCGCCGTGACCTGGCCCGCGTCGATCTTCAGGTCGAGCGCGACCGCCAGCATGTGGACCAGCCGCTGGCGGATGTTGCCCGTCGTCTCGGCATCGCTTCCACCGGCCACGTCGATCTTGGGCAGGATTTCCAGCGCACAGCCCTGCGCCGCGATGACGCCGACGACGCCACGTGCGCGCAGCCCCTTGCGACCATGCTCCAGGACGCCGCCACCACCGCGGCCGGCGAGGGGCGAGGCTGCCGCGACGACCGCGATCCGATCAGCAGCGACCACGGGCATTTCGTCGGCCGCCTCGCCGTAGCGGATGGTCTCCCATTCGAGGATCGTGCGGTGGATCACGCCGTGGCGAAGCCGTCGTAGGAGAAGGCATCGCGCACGTGCCAACGATAGCGCGGCGCGGCATCCTCATCCCCGCCCAGACCCTTGGGGGCTTTAAGTCGACGCCGGTCGATGAAGCGACCTTCACGATCACTTTCGCTGTCGTCACCATCGCCGAGCACCGCCGCCACCTTGGCCCAGTCTTCGTAGAAATATTCGGCGAGCAGCGGGATGACCTTGTGGCGCATGACCTCGTCGACATCCGCGCGGGTGGTGCAACGGATGAAATAGGCGTGGCCGATCTGATGCTCGCGGTCGAACAGATATTCGATCCGCTCGTTGACCGTGGCGAGCAAGCCGGCGAGGTCGATACCGTCGACCGGCTTGAGCAGGCTGGCATCCGGCATCAATTCGCGAAACTCGAACCGACGGCGCAGCGCCGTGTCGAGCAGCGCGATCGAGCGGTCGGCCGTGTTCATGGTCCCGATGATGTGCAGGTTCGCGGGCACGCCGAACCGCGCCTCGCTATAGGGCAAGGTTAGCCGCATCCCCTCATCCATCCCGAGCCTTTTGTCCGGCTCGATAAGCGTGATGAGCTCGCCGAACACCTTGGAGATGTTGGCGCGGTTGATTTCGTCGATGACGAGGACGTGTTCCTCGGCGCTTGCCTCGGCCGCTTCGGCCATCTGCCGCAGGATGCCGGGCTTGGCCTTGAGCGTGAAGCCGACGCCGTCCGCCAGCGGTTGTGGCCGCAGGCCCTCGACGAAATCCTCATAGGCGTAATTCTGGTGGAAGGTGACGAAGCCGATCTGCCCCTGACCCTTCAGTTCCTCATAGACCTGGCGCAATTCCTGCCGACGCTCGACATCGGTAAGCAACGGGTCGTTCCCGGCCAGCCCCCGGCACAGCTGCACCGCCTCGGCCATCGTGCGATAGGTCTTGCCCGTGCCAGGCGGCCCGTAGAGGATCAGGTTGAGCGGCGAGCGCTTCACCGGGTCCGGCGCGGGCGCTTCTTCGGCGGGCAACCCGCCCCAGTGCGACATGTTGCGCAGGAACCAGTCGTAATCCTGCGGCTCGTCCATGAAGGCGAAGCGGATCAGCCGCTGCGCCATCTCGTTGGTGGGATACACCTCCCAGATCGTCGGCTGATAGGTGTAGTGATACCATTCGCGTGGGCTGTACCCGGCCTGCCAGTCGACGGACACGCACTCGCCGTCACCGGCATTGGCCGTAATCGTGCCGATCGCCTTGATCGACATGACCGACACCGATCGCCCGCGTCCGTCGAACGGCAGGCCGTTCTTGCGGACATAGGTCGCCTTGATCGCGATCCGCTCGCCCGGCTGCATCCGCAGCACCTGCTCGCGGTTGCGATCGGTGGGGCTGTCGATGTCCCAGATACCCTCGGCCAGGAACCGTTCGACCTGATCGTCTCGGCGGCCGTAGGATGCACCGACGAACCAGTAGGGGCCGTCCTGCAACACTTCCGTCTCGGTCGTCTCGACTGGCGCGGCCAGAGGTGCCGCCTCCTCGCCGTCCCATTTATCTTCCAGCGCTACCCACACGAAGCCCTGCACGTCGAACAGGTCGAGCGGTTCCCAGCCCAGTTCCTCCCCGAACAATGCGAACAGCGCCCGCAGCAGCTGTAGATATTCGTCCAGATCGGTCGGCTCGAACTGCGGGTGGGCGAACAGCTTACGGCCGAAGAGGGTCTTGCCCATCGTTTCGACTCGGCTGACCTTGAACCAGCTTGCCGCCTCTGGATGCATCGTGCCGACGACGCTGATGGTGATCGCGAGCACCTCGCCGCGCCGAAGGCCGGCGATACCGTCCGCCTTCAGCTGTTCCAGCGCACGCGCACCATCGGTAATCGTGGCCAGCGGGTCATCCTCGCTGCGCGCCAGCCGTGCGACGATCTCAAAGAAGCGGTCGCGCAGTGGGGCGTCAGCCTTCTGCACCTCGTCGAGCGTGCGCCAGCTGAGCGGCAGCCCCTGCGTGTCGACGCTGAGCGCGCGATAGATCTGCTCGCCGACCGTGCGGTCGTCGGCATCCGACGCGGCGAGCCCGCGAACCTTGTCGATCGTCTGGTCCTTGTAGCGGCGCTCGATCGCACAGTAATCTCCGTCCTGCCGACGAAAATTCTCAAATCCCTTCATCCGCGCCAGGAAGGTTTCGCGGAGCGACCGGAACGCTGGCCAATCGATCACGACGAAGCCCAGCGCATCCAGCGCGGCCTTGCATTGCGCGCCGCCGGGCAGCGACCCGCTGCCGGTATGCTCGAGCGCATTGCGGACGATCGCCTTGCTGGGATAGCGCCTGCCCCGGTGCAGCAGCCAGAACTTCGCTGGCGCCCCCAGTCCATCCTGGCTGGCGATGAAGGCCTCCACCGACCCGGCGGCATCGCACCGATCGATGGCGTCGAGGATGTCCTGCGCGGTCAGATCGAACGTCGAACCGCCTCGAGCGACAGCCCCGGCATCCAGAAACCGCTGATAGAAATTCAGCGCCGCCCGGTAGCTGGCAAGGCTGTCGTAGAGGCTGCCGTCGATCGGAAACTTGGCCGGGTTCGGCCGCCCCGCCCGTTGATCCGCTTTGGAATAGACCAACGATTGCCTGATGCTGGCGATCGACTGACCAGGCGGCAGGTTGTCGAGATCGCCATAGGCGCGATCGACGCGGCGGACGTCAGCCATTTGCGTGCTGACGGTGCCCTTCGAATAGCCCTCGGCCTCGAGCCACGCCTTGAATTCTGCTTCCTTCACACTTCCCCCCGTTATACCTAGCTCAAGGTCGCCGCACGAGCAGCCCAGGCTCCGCATTTCACCTTCTTCGTTTAAACCCCTCGGCAAGCACGGCGGTGGTACATATCCCGAAATTGATTGCCGACGCTGTCCACACCACCAACCCCACGTCCAGATCTGTCGTACGGTTCGATGGATATTCGGCGATTGGCAAGGTCGAACACTGCGCAAGATTGAAGGCCGCGAAGGTGAAGCCATCGCGGCCTTCGGATGATCAGGCCGCGTTCTGGTCCAGCCAGGGGGCCAGCCGAGCAGCGTCATTCGCAGCCTTATCATATTGGCCGGCGAACCGGGCGGCCCGGCGTGCCTCCAACGCGGCGATGTAGCCGCGTCCGGCGCGCAGGTCGCATACGCGTCGAAGGATGCGGTCTTCGGCCAGATCGGCTTCGACGCGCGGATCGTGCAGCCTACGCCAACGGCACAAGAGCAGGGCGGTCGCGATCACATCGCCTTCGCACTGCTCCTGCACCACATCCCATTGGCCGCTTTCGATCAGCCGGGCGACAGCGAAGGCCGGAGCCGACAGCTTCGACGGGATGTCGAAGGCCGCCAGCAACTCGGACTCGTGGATCGGCTTCATCTTCATGTTGGCGGTGGCGACTCGGGCGAAGTCGACATGGCGCTGCCGCCCATCCCCGCCAAAGGCGAGCCACTTCCAGTTGTTCGGCAAGGTTAAGCCGTAGCGCATGGCCGCGCAGACCAGCATCGGCAGATCGTGGAACGACCCCGCCCAGCTGACGAGATCCGTATCGGCTGGCGCGTCGGCCAGCACCTGCAGAAGCCCCGCGACGATCTCCTTCTCGGTGTGATCCGGCGCCGACATGGTGACGAACCGCGACACATCGGCGTTGCCGTCCGAATGCTCGGTCAGCACCATCGCGCAGGCCGTCGTGATCGACTGAAAGATCCAGCGCGGGGTCTTGAGCGGGTCTTCGGCGCGCTTGTAACCGCGACGGCCGGGCTGTTCGTCACCATCGTCGCGGGGCACATATCGCTCCATCTGCTGGTAGCGGCGGTGCCCGGTCTCGTCGATCACCGCGCTTTCGATGTCGAAGATGATCCAGCTGCGGTTGCGGGGTTCGGATTTGATGTCGATGTACATAAGGAATCTCCGCCGGGACGCGACCGGCAATAGGGGAAGAGAATTGGCGGGCCTCGACTGTCGAGACCCGCCCGACCGCCGTCAGCCGAACCGAACGATCGCTCCGTTCGCCGTCTCCGGTTCGAGCCAGTCCGCACCGGGCGGAACGAAGCGGTTATTGGCGAGCAGTTCGTCGGCCATCGTGCTGGCCGCGGCGTTGATGCGCTTCATCGCCAGCGTCTTACCTTTCCCGATGCCCTTCGGCTTTCCTTGGACCCGCGCGAGCGAGCCTCGGCGATCGATGGCGAAGAATTCGTCCGCCGAGGTGCTCACCAGAATGATCGGCGAGCGATCGCTGGCGGCAAACGGCACGAGGCGGTCGATGATGTCGATGGTCAGCATCTCGCGATAGGCGATGGCGAAGCTGGTCGGATCCTTGGCCCGGGAACTGGCCCAACCGGTATAGATCACATCCCTGCCCGCCATCTGCGCGACGCGGGCGAGCTCGTTCCCGACCTCGAAGCACATTTCCTGTCCCGATGCCCAGGAGATGCAGTCATTGGCCGGCTTGAAGCTCGGCCACCCCATCTCTTCGCGTACGGCGAGCATGATATTCTGGTGGTGCAGGATCATTTCCATTTGGGTCATTCCTTCTGTGACGGCCGGTCGGCCGGAGCATTTTTTCCGCTCCTTTGCGGTGCTCATTTTTCTTGTTTCTGGATGAGAGATCGGCGCGCCCGGTGGCGCGCCTCTTCCTTCAGCGGTGCCGCTCGTGCCACGTGAGTGGCCGGGTGCGTGGCGCCGGTCCCCACGGCGTCACCTCGCGCTGGAGCCACAGCGCCTCGCTTTCGAGGTCCTCGTCCAGGATCTCGATCCACCAAACCTTGGCAGCAGGATCCCACCGATAGCCCCGGCCCTTGAGGATCGAGCGCTTGTCGAACGGCGCGCCGGCCGCCTCGATGCGGACGGTCGGTCGCTCCGCATTGGCGAGGATCGCGCCGATGACGGTCGATCCGTCGGCCAGACGATGCGCGAGAAGGTGAATCAGGCTGATGACGTCCGCCATCGCGCGGTGGCCGGTGTTGAAGTGCCCGATCTGCATCAACAGATGGCCGAGCTTGGCGCCGTCGAAGCCGCGATCGACCCAGTCGAAGTCCCGGGCGGAGCAAGCCCAGGCGGCCCCCGCGAGGCCGGGGAGCAGCCGTTCGATGAAAGCCGCATCGAACGCCGCGTTATGGGCGATCCGTACGTCGGCGCTGGCGATCAGTGCCTCCAGCGCATCGAGATCGATGACCTTGTCGCGCACATGCGCTTCGGTGATGCCGGTCAGCCTGGTGATCGCGGCAGGGATCGGCATGCCGGGGTCACGCAACGCCTGCCCGGCGCGGTCGATGCGCACGATCTGCCCGGCAGCGCCCACGGCGACGATGACGACGGCGATGTCAATGATCTCATCGCGATCCGGGTCGGTGCCGGTGGTTTCGGTATCGATGACCGCCACCGTGCGGATCGGTCCATCGCCAGGCTCGGCGAGCGGAAAGTCGTTGAGCGACGACACGCGGCGCAGGATCCTGATGTCCGCGTCACCCGCGCAGGGAGAAAGCGCCGGCTCGGCTGAGGCGGCGCTGTTGATGTGCGTCATGGTCGATATCTCCTGATCTAGTCGACCGAGCGGATGCGAGGCTTTTCCTCCAACCTTCCCGATCACAGGATTTGCCGTCAAAGCGGCTTTTCCATCGGCGCTGCATGGAGATGCCTGACGTAGGTCATCGGCCAGCCGGCATAGTTGGCCGATGACGGAAAATCTCCTATAAAGGCCGCATGAGTTCGCCGATCCATCCTTCCCCGAAAGACGACAGCACGTTGGCGTCGGTGATGGACGTGTCGGTGATCAAGGCGATCGGCGAACTGCTGGCCGCCGTCGCGCAAATACTTGATGGCGACGCTATTCGCCGTCTCGGTGGACCTGGGCTGTACCGTCGGCTGGCATCTGTCCTCGCGGCATTTCTGACGTTCGCCATCGTCATCCGCGTGCGTCAGCGCGCCAGCATCGCGGGCCGTCGCTTCGTCCACGCTGTGTGCGAAGCCCGGCGGCATCTCAGCCATCCCCCGGCAGGCTGGGCGGCACCCTAAACCCCATTGTCGGCTTTAGTTGCGCGCCGCCTTTAGCGGTCGCGCGTCGATGACAATGCGTGGACGATCGCTCCTGCGATAGGCGCGACACCTGCGATATCGCGGGTATCGCAGGATTGTCGTCTCGCAAGATGCGAGAACGATCGTGAAAGACAGTCATGAATGGGTCCGCCAGCCGATGTGGACAAGGCCGCCGACGAGGTCGTCGCGGCCCGTGGATGCACGCCGGCCGAGGTCACGCCGTATCAGGTGGCCAGGCATATGGCTTGTGAGCCCAATGGCGCGCTGTATGCAAAGGTGCGCGACTGGCGCCGGCGCTGGCAGGACGCGACGGGGCTGGCGCCGATCGACGTGCCGGCTGGCGCGGAAGCTGGATTCCGGGCGATGCTCGAGCAGCTGACCGCGCAGGCAATCGACCATTTCGTCCGTACGGTGCGCATGGTCGGCGGCGACCTCGATCGTGCGGCGGCGATGCGCGTCGCCGATGCCGAGCGTCGCCGTGTCGAGGCGGAAAGCGAAACGGCCGAAGTGCTGGACCTTTGCCAGAAAGCAGAGGTCGAACTTGCGGTCGCGACCGCCAAGATCGGTGCGCTGGAGGACGCCCTGGCACAGGCGCAGCGCCGTGAGGACGTGCTGCACGGGCGGCTTGGCCAGCGTGAGGCCGATGCCCTGAAGTCTGGCGCGATCACCGCACCGGGTGAGATCGCTGCGGTGGCCGGGGCCGGCGCTCCGCCGCACGGCGACGTCGTGGATGTCGCCAAACATACGCAGCAGGCTATGCCGTTCCACGAACCCGATGGAGCCTCCGAATGATTCGTGCGGCAACGCTCCCGTCGGAATGCTTTTTCGGCAGAAATCCCGGCGTTTTCGGCGGGAACTTCCGGGCGAAGGCAACCGGCACGGTGATCTTCTTTTTCAAGGAGATCACCGTGAAAAATCCCGCAATGCCATTGGCGAGGGGCAACCCTCGGTACCCCCTCGATCGCCTGACATCGCTGATCGCCGCGGCACGCGCCGACATGGTGGCAGCGGAAGCAGAGGCCGAGAAGGCCGAGGCAGACATAGCGGCGATCGAGCCGCACCCGCATGCGCACGGCCAAACCGCTGGCGGCGACTGTCACTATGCGGGCCTTCAGCCGGGGCATCGCCTCGCGCTGGCTGGCCTGCTGGCGCGACCGTGGCGCTTGTCTCTGGTGAAGCTGGAGGTCGCCAAGCTCGAGCACAAGCTGGACTATTTGCTCAAGACCTTCCCGTCGGTCCTCGAATCTGGTGGCGGTGTTCTCGCCGAGGAAGGCGCGACGGCGCTGACCGAGCGTGGCGAAGCGGTTGCTGACAAGTTCGCGCACAAGCCGATGCTGGGAATCGGCCTGGTCTGGCACCGCTTCGGCTTCAACCACCGCGACCGAATCGCATGGGTCGGCGCCTTCGCCTATCGCGGAGGCCTTTCCCAGCTCGTCGATGGCACGGCTAGCGTCGATAGGGACACGGCGCTCGGCGACGCACTGACCGCCACGGTTAAGACCTACGCTGCGCTTCTCGCCCCGCTCGGCGAGCGAGAGTTGCATGCGCGTGCCGCGCGACGTGACGCGCAGCGACAGGCTTCCTGGTCGTCCGTACCAGAGGCCTATCGCGAGCAAGGCCCGTGGCGTGACCGGGCGCCGACCAAGGGCCAGCGTCACATGATGCAGCGAATCGAAGCGGCTCGCGGCCTGCCGATGATCGAGATCGGTAGCCGCGGAGATAGCTCCGAATGGATTGCCGATGCGGGCGGCAATCCGCGCTTCCAGCCGTCCACCGAGGAGCAGCGCTAATGGCAGACGAGAGCGGAAAATCCTCCGCGCTGATACCGATGATCGTCAGGGTCACCGACAAGGGGGAGACGTTTCAGGTCAACGACGTCCAGCGCTGGATCGACGAGCGTAAGCGGCTGCTTCGGCGCGCACGCGACATTCTAACCGCCTATGACGGGACGCCGGCATCGCTCTACAGACAGCATGGCACGCTGGTCGCCATCGCGGTGCGGCTGGCCGAGATCAAGCAGATCTTCGACGCATTCGAGCGCGAAAGGACCCGGCACGCGGACGCCAACATCACCGCGTTGGTGGCGTTTTTCAGCGATCCGAAAACGCTGGAGTGCGTCGATGATTGACCTCGTCGATCCCGTCCAGCGCCATATCGCCGCCATCGCCTTTCGCGATGCCGTCGTGCGCGACGATGCGTCGGATATGGTGTCGAGCGCGGATGCGTCATCGAAGCAGGCGCAACGCCAGTTGCGGGCGATGTTGCCAGGCGTCGACTTCCCCTGGGGCAGCGCTGACGGACTACTGGATGACCCGGTCGGCCGTCGTGTCGGCCGGGTTGCGTTCAACCCGGCGATCCGTGCGCTCTGGAGCGACGGCGTCCGGACGGGTGGACCGCCCGCACCGCATCGCCTGCCGGAGCACGCGGCGGGCATTCAGCGGTTCATCCGCGAGCAGACCCACCTTGGCGTCGACCGTCTCGATGACGCGACCGGTGACGACCTGATCGAACGGCTGCTCGGTTTCAGCATCGCCGACCATGCCTGGGTTACCGACGTACTGAGGCAAAATCGCGCGGAGACCCGGCTTTTCGTCGCGACGTCGATACTGGCTGCGGCGTGCGCGAAGTACGAGAAGAAATGGACCAAGACCGAAGCAACCGGGCGGGAACGAACCGCACTGAGCGTTGCAGCCGCTGCCGTAGAGACGGCGCTGGCGGGCGTCGCGCGGATCGCTGCGGATAGGCTGCTCGCCGACGACGACATCCGGGCTGGCACACATCGCATTGCCATGCTTCTGGCGAACAAAGTCGAAGCCTTTCGCCGGGTCCGTTCGACCAAGAGCGTCACCTCGGCCGTGCGGTTAGCCGCGAGTGCAGCCGACGCGGTGCATCTGTTCCTGACACGTGGGACGGTTCAGGATATCCCACTCGAATATGATCGCGATCCCAAGCGCCTCCCTGATCGCCTCGCAGCCCGCAACGAGGCTGTCAAAATAGCAATTCAGGCGATGCTAGACGATGTGGCGGCGGTCGATGGGCACGACGTGTACGTCCTGCTCATGGCGAGACGGCTCGATGTCGCGCTGACCCGCTACCCCTGGCTCGCCGCGCCGCATCCTATCTTCCGGCTGAACTATGGCTACATTGGCGCCCATGCGCTCTTTGCCGAATGCGAACGGCTCGCGGCCATCATCCGCACGATGGCGGACCGGCAGAGGCTGGCCGATGGGGCAGTCCTCGATAGTGTTGCCCTGCGTCCCGTCCTAGCCAACGCCGCTTCGACCGGCTCTGCCCTTCGTCATCAGGCGGCGGCCGGACGATATCTCGATCTCGGCGTCTACCACCGCGCGGTCACGACGAGCTTCATGCGCGAAAAGAGCCGCCGGATGGGCGGCACTGTCCGGGATTACACACACCATGCCTATGCCCTAGGATCGCGCTTCTGCGATCTCCCGGCTGCCGCCACCGACGCGTCTACCCATGATTTCATCCGCCGCTCCGAACTGGACAAGCCGACCCAGCGGGGCACTAAGCGACACGATCTCGTCCTGTTCTATGGCCTTGGCATTGAGGATACGATCATCCTCGCTCTGCGACAGATCCTCGACCGGCTCATCATGCGCGGGGTCAGCGGCGATGACTGGTGGATTGCCTTTGGCCGCACTGTGCACCGCATTCTGTCCTGGGTCGCGCCAGCGATGGCCGCGCGGCTGGAAATGACGTCGTCGCTGAAAGCCCGTCATGCCACCTGCAAGGGGCTTCGAAACAGAGCCACCGATCTCGCCCGCCGTTTCAGCGACCATGACTATGATCGGCCTGTCGGCGCGTTCTTTGACTACAGTTTATGGTTCGACCGGGATCGCGATGTCGCTTTCTGGGACCGACTTCAGAAGGGTACGAAGCTGTATGGTGCCTTCGGCTCCACCTTTGTTCCCCCGCCTACGGAGCGGGAAACACTGCCTGGCCGTCAGGGACGACGTCCGACGCCAGCCAACGCTCCGCCCTCGCGCTGGCGACAGATCATGCTCGAAGCGAAAAGGGCGCTCGACGCCTATCTGCCGCTTTACGTGAAAAGCCGGCCGGACGGCCTGACCGCGCGAATCATGGCGCGGATGAGCCAGGGCTATTCGGCCTTCAGCAGTGATCCGCAGTTCAGCACGATATTCAGAACCTGAAAACCGCAGTTCTCTGTGGGTTTTCCACGGGAACCTCTCCGGGATCGCCATCGCCACCACCGGCGCATGGACACGCCGACGCCACCTTCAGCGCCACGCCAGCCGCGTGAACCGACTCATTCCGGAACGGTCACGCGGCTGGTCCGCATTTCGGCGCCGGCACCCGACTTTGTGCCGCCGCTGGAGGGGGAATCTGCTATACTGCTCCACCTGCTGGGGCAGGCGTTCACGGATCTGATCGAAGGAGCGTAAGCATGCGTATCAAGCCTGAAGCCGAAAGGATCGTTGGCTATGTCCGCGTCTCGACCGACGATCAGGCCGATCACCGCACCTCGCTCGACAGCCAGGATGCACAGATCCGGGCGGACGCCGAGGCGAAAGGCCAGATCGTCGTCCGCATCTTCGTGGAGGCGGGCGAGAGCGGGCAGGATGCTCGCCGACCCGAGTTCAACCGCCTGCTCGATTTCGTCGAGGATCCCGCCAACGGCATCCGGGAGATCAAGATCATCTCGTTGTCGCGCCTTGCCCGCAGCATGGAAACCCAAATCCCGACATTTGCGCGGCTCAAGCGCGCCAAGGTTCGCTTGCTTTCGCTGACACAGAATTTCTCCGACGATCCGATGGGCGCCATGATGCGCAACGTCATCGCTTCGTTTGACGAATATTTTGCGCTTGAAACGGCCAAGCATACGCGCCGCACGATGCGGCGGAACGCCGAAGAGGGTTTTTTCAACGGAGGCCCAGTGCCGTTCGGCTACGAAAGCCGCACGGTCGAAATGCGCGGGACCAAGGCGAAGAAGAACCTCTTCATCCATGAGCATGACGCCCGGACGGTCCGGCTAATGTTCGACCTCGCCACCGTGGGGCGAGGCAACGGTCCGATGGGCGCCCGCGCGATCGCCGAATGGCTCAACGAGCGCGGGTACACGCTGTCCAGCGGCAACAGGTTCAACAACTCCAACGTGGCCGGCATTCTGAGCCGTTGCCACTATCGCGGATACTATTTTGACATGACCCGCGACGAACATGGCGGGACGGCTCCCGAGGACACTTGGGTCCGTGTCGAATGCCCGCAGATCATCCCGGAGGAGATGATGGATGCGGTCGCCGCTCTACGCGCCGTGCGTCGGCCGACCGTCACGCCACCGCGCGTCGTCAACGGCCCGACCTTGCTCACCAAGGTCGCGAAGTGCGGCATCTGCGGCGAGGGCTTGACGATCCGCACCGGCAAGGGCGGCCGCTATTCCTATTATTCCTGCAACGGCAAGGTCAGCGCCGGCGCGGCGCGCTGCACCTGTCCCCATGTGCGCGAAGAGCGTCTCGACGGGGTTGTGCTCGGTGCACTCGAGCGCCAGATCTTCGCGCCCGAGCGGCTGCGTATGCTGCTGTCCGAAATGCTGGAAGCCTCGGCGGAGGCGGACGAGCGTCGTGCCCGCGACCTCACCCAGGCTCGTCTCAACAAAACCCAGGCCGAAACGCGCCTGCGCAACCTCTACGAGGCGCTAGCGGACGGCCACGCCTCGCTTAAGGACCAGACGTTCACCGGCTTGTTGGCCGAGACGAATAGCCGCATCGCCTCAGCGACCGCCACGATCGAAACGCTCGAACGGCAGATCGGCAAGACCACGAAGCGCGTGACGCCCGAGATGGTGGATGCGTTCGGTGCCCTCGTGCGCGACCGCCTCAGCGGGGACGATCCCGCGCTCCGCAAGGCCTATGTGGCCCTCTTCGTCTCCGAAGTGGCAGTCGATCAGGGAGCTATCCGGATTTCCGGCTCGTCCCAATTGCTCGAACGAGCGATCGGGAGAACGGAACCGGCCATCATGGGCATGGTGCCCATTTTTGACCGGAAATGGTGCCCAGAAGAGGACTCGAACCTCCACGACCTTGCGATCGCCAGCACCTGAAGCTGGTGCGTCTACCAATTCCGCCATCTGGGCACGGGGTAGGC
>NZ_CAKTFO010000011.1 GCF_934560975.1 uncultured Sphingomonas sp.
CACTTTTGTTGCAAACCCCCGAAAACCGCCAATTCCAAAACCATAACGAAGCGAATCACAGCGCGAATCAACGGGATGCCCGTGCCAAAACGTTACGCCAGCCGCCAAAATGACACTGATCGCTCCCCATCGGACGACAAACCCGCCGGCAGATGCCGCTCCGACGCTGGCGGCTCCAATCCGTTGAGAGCGGTTTCGGCACTGCTGAGCAACTGGCTCATTTCCGCCTCCACATTCGGGTTGAAGGATGCAGAGGCGTTGCTCACCTGCGGATAACTGCGCCTCAAAATATCTCTGAGATCTGTCACGGCCGTCCCGACTGTCAGTTAAGCGTTTGAGTTACCGCTATTTAACCTAAATTGGCTGGTGTCGAAATCCCCAAGATGCAGTGGTGCGCGGCGAATCCGACGTCCTCATCTCGCCACGTCGCGTGACCGTTTCGTGGCCGCGCCTGAACCTGCGTGGCGCCGTGGCGTTCAGCGGTGACACCAAGGAGACATCCGATGACCCGCGACAAGGCGCCAACCTCCATGCCGACGGAACCGGCGCACACGGCCGAAGGTGCGCCGACTGACGCGGCCCATGCGGCCGCTGGAGACGGGACGTTGCAGGGCGCCATCCCGGCAGGCCTCACCCCGGAACAGCTGGCGGAACTGGTCGAATCGCCGCCGACCGACGATGGCGGCACCGGCTGAGTCGCGATCATCCAGTGCGGGTCGCACCCTTGACCCGCGCCGGATAGACCGGCCACGTCCGGGTCCATTGCCTTGCATACGTGGACTGACCTTATTCTCATGCGCTTACCGGAATTGCGTCGCTGGGCAATGGCCCTGCTTCTCCTCACGCTGCCGCCGCTGACGGCCATCGCGTCCGCGCAGGACGCCGTGCCCGCGCTTTCGCGCCAGCTCGGCCAGGCGGAAAGCGACCTGGACGCGGTGGACGGCGCGCTGGACGGGCGGGTGCAGCGCGACGACCTTCCCGCTTTGCGCAGCAAGGCCCTGGCCGCACAGAGCGCCGCGTCCGATGCCGTGGCTGCCCTGACGGCGCAGCTGGCCCTGGTCGATGCCCGGATCACGGGATTGGGCCCCGTCACGCCCGGCGTTCAGGAAGCGGCGGATATTCGGACCCAGCGGGCGCAGCTGGCACGCGAGCGGGCGGCACTCGACTCGGCGGCAAAGCGCGGTCGGCTGATGGTGGTGGAAGCTGAGCAGCTCTCGACGGAGATCGACCAGAGCCAGGCCCAGCAGATCAGCGAACAGATCGCGACCCGCACTGCGTCCCCGCTCTCGCCCGTTTTCTGGGGCGAGCTGGTCCGGTCGCTGCCGCGCGACATGCGCCGGGCGTCGCACTTCGTCCGTGCCGAAACACGGCAGGTCGATGCCGGCCTGCGCGCGGGACCACCATGGGCGGCACTGATCGGAGCCGTCCTCGCTTTGACGCTGCTGTTTCCCGCCCGGCTGGTGCTGCGCCGTGCCGGCCAGCGTTTCCTGATCGAGGGCGCGCCGGGCCATCGCTTGCGCCGCTCCGCTTACGCGCTGTGGCGGCTGCTGACGGGTACGGCCGCCCCCCTGCTGGCTGCGCTGGCTTTTGTGCAGGGGCTGCGCTGGTCGGACCTGATCGCGCCGGCGTGGGAGGGAGTGGCCGACGCACTGGTGCTGGGTGCGGGAATCGGGGGCTTCATCGGTGCGGTCGGCGGGGCGCTGCTGATGCGCAACCAGTCGTCATGGCGGATCACGCCGATCACCGACGAGGCCGCGCAGCAATTGCGGCCGCTCACGTGGATGCTGGCCGGCCTCGCCCTGTTCAGCATCCTGCTGGACGCGGTGAGCCGGGCAGCGGGGGCGAGCAGCGTGGCACTCGGCGCCGGTCAGGCGATCAAGGCCGTGCTGCACCTGCTGCTGATCGGCAGCGCATTGCTGCGGATCGGCTATCTGCGATCGCGCCGCGCCGACGAGCAGGACGACGTGGCCGCGGTCCGGGCCGGCATTGCCGCGTTAACCGTGGGCCTATGGCTGCTGGTTGCGGTGGCCGCCGCCGCGCTGCTGATCGGCTATGTCGGCTTCAGCCTGCTGATCGGGCAGATGATCGCCTGGATCCTGCTGCTCTCCGCCAGCCTGTATCTGCTGATGACGGCGGGGGACGACGTCGCCACCAGCATCTTCGTGCGCGACAGCCGGGTGGGGCAGACCCTGTCCAAGGGGCTGGGGCTGCGCGGCAGTGCGATCGACCAGTTCGGGGTGCTGCTGTCCGGTGCATTGCGGCTGGCGCTGGCCCTGCTTGCGCTCGGCATGATGTTGAGCCCGTTCGGGTCGGGCATCGGCTCCCTCTTTGAACGGCTGGGCGCGCTGGGCCAGGGGATCGAGGTCGGTGGGATCGCCATCTCGCCGGGCGCGATCCTGCGCTTCATGGTCGTCCTGGCGCTCGGGCTCACGCTGGTGCGCTTGTTCATGCGCTGGCTCGACCAGCGTTACCTGCCGACCACCGACCTGGACGGCAGCGGCCGCAATTCGATCAGCCTGGTAGCGCGCTATGTCGGCATCGCCCTGGCCGGCATCTGGGCGCTTGCCTCGCTCGGTATTGGGGTAGAGCGGATCGCGCTGCTGCTGTCGGCGCTGTCGGTCGGCATCGGCTTCGGCCTGCAGGCGATCACCCAGAACTTCGTGTCGGGCCTGATCCTGCTGGCCGAACGCCCCATCAAGATCGGAGACCTGGTGCGCGTCGGCACGGACGAAGGCGACGTGAAGCGGATCAGCGTGCGATCGACCGAAATCGAGCTGGCGGACCATTCCACGCTGATCGTGCCCAATTCGGAACTGATCACCAAATCCGTCCTCAACAAGACGCTGGCGGGGCCGCTCGGGCGCATCCAGATCCAGTTCTCCGTGCCGATCGACAGCGATGCCGATCAGGTACGCGGAATCGTGCTGGATGCTTTTGCGGCAGAGCCCGCTGTGCTGGAAACACCCGCGCCATCCGCGTTCGTCGATTCGATCGTGGACGGACGTACCCAGTTCAACTGCTTCGCCCATGTCGCCACGCCGCGCGCCGCCTATTCCGCGCGCAGCAACGTGCTGATGGCGTTGCTGCGGGATTTCCGGGGGCATGGCATCGATCTCGGCACCGTCGCCCAGCGGATGGAACTGGTTGCCGCGACGGAAAGCCTGACGGCCGCACCGGCGCGAGCGGAGGGGGCAGCCGGACCGCCATGAAGGGCAATGCGCAGCACCTGCTACCGCATGTGCTGCATCATCTCGCCCACCGGCATCATGGCATGGTTGAGGTGCCCCAGGATCCACACCGAACCGAAGATCACCAGCAGCACCACCAACACTCCGAATGCCAGCGCCAGGACGTTGTTGGTGTTGTCCGGACCGGTGGTGATGTGCAGGAAGAAGACCAAGTGGACGCCCATCTGCGCCACCGCCAGCACCACCAGCGCCATCGGCACGGCCGGCGCCCACACCAGATGCGTGTTGACGACCACGAACGATGCCGCCGTCAGCAGCAGGGCCAGGCCGAGGCCGGTGACGTAGCTGCGGACCCCACCGGCGAAATCGCCCGCGCTGATCGCCTGGTCGCCGGGCGCGGCATCCTCCGGATCGCGCTCGCCCGGTTTCACTGATTGGTCGGTCATGCTGCGATCCCCATCAGGTAGACGATCGTGAACAGGCCCACCCAGACGATGTCGAGGGCATGCCAGAACAGGTTGAAGCACATCAGCCGCCGCTGGATGTCGGGCCGCAACCCCTTGACCCGCAATTGCGCCATCATGGTGCCGAGCCATAGCAGCCCGACCCCGATATGCAGGCCGTGCAGCCCGACCACCGCGAAAAAGGCCGACAGGAACGCGCTCCGCTGCGGCCCCGCGCCATGGGCGATCATGTCGACGAACTCCTGGATCTCCAATCCCAGGAACACTGCGCCCAGCAGGCCGGTGACGAGCAGCCAGATCTGCGTCCACACCATGTGGCGGCGTTCGGCCGCGACGCTGCTGAGCCCGCACGTGAAGCTGGACAGCAGCAGCGCCACCGTCTCCATCGCGACCCGTTTCTGCCCGAAAAGCTCACGTTGCGTCGGGCCCCCGGCATGTTCGCCCGACAGCACCGCATAAGCGGCGAAAAAGGCCGAGAACATCACGATATCGCTGAGCAGGTAGATCCAGAAGCCGTAGCCCACTACCGTCCGCTTGGACGCCGGCCCGCCTTCGCCACGCCCGCTCGGCTTGCCGCCGCCTTGCTTGCCGCCCGATCCGGTCTGGCGCCCTAGCACATAAGGGTCGGTCGCCTGATCGCGGCCTGCCTGATCGCCAGACTTGGCGGGGGCGCGGCTCACGCTTCGCGCTCCTGCCGTTCGATCCAGGCGAGCCGCGCCGCCCGCCCGGCGCGATCGATCTCCGCCACCTTCTCCGCCGGCACCTGATAGTCGCCGACGTCGCGCCACGCGAACAGGACGAAGGTGGCGTAAGCGCCGACGAAGCCAAGCGCCGCCAGCCACCAGATATGCCAGATCAGGGCAAAGCCGATCAGGGTCACGAAGAACGCGCTGATGATGCCGGTCGGGCTGTTGCGCGGCATTTCGATCGCCTCATAGTCCGGTTCGGGGCGAAGCTGTTGCGCCTCGATCGCGCGCTGCTTGATGCCCCAATAGGGCTCCTCCCCCTCCACCTGCGGCAGCACGGCGAAGTTGAAGGACGGCGCCGGCGAAGGCGTGGACCATTCCAGCGAACGCCCGTTCCACGGATCCCCGGTTTCGTCGCGCAGGCTCTCGCGGCGGCGGATGCTGACCACCAGCTGGGTCACCTGCGCCGCGACCCCCAGGATCATGAAGCCGACGCCGGCCAGCGAGATGTAGAGCCACGGCGCCCATTCGGTCACCGCCACATGCTGCAGGCGGCGGGTCATCCCCTCCAGCCCCAGCACGTACAGCGCGCCGAACACGATCACGAACCCGGCGAGCGAAAACCAGAAGGCGATCTTGCCCCACCTTTCGTCCAGCCTGAACCCGAACGCCTTGGGAAACCAGAAGGTGTAGCCAGCGAGTGCGCCGAACACGACGCCGGCGATGATCACATTGTGGAAATGCGCCACCAGGAACATGCTGTTGTGGAGCATGAAGTCGGCCGGCGGCACCGCCAGCAGCACGCCGGTCATGCCCCCCACCACGAACGTCACCATGAAACCCAGCGCCCACAGCATCGGCGTGGCGAACCGCACGCGCCCGCCATACATGGTGAACAGCCAGTTGTAGACCTTCACGCCCGTGCCCACCGCGATGATGCTTGTGGCGATGCCGAACGCCGCATTCACGTCGCCCCCCGCGCCCATGGTGAAGAAGTGGTGCAGCCACACGGTGAAGGACACGACCACGATGAACAGGGTCGCCAGAACCATCGAGCGGTAGCCGAACAGCGGCTTGGACGAAAAGGTCGAGAAGATTTCCGAAAAGATGCCGAAGCCGGGCAGCACCAGGATGTAGACCTCCGGATGGCCCCACGCCCAGATCAAGTTCACGAACATCATCATGTTGCCGCCGGCTTCGTTCGTGAAGAAGTGGAAGCCGAGATACCGGTCCAGCGTCAGCATCGCGAGCGTGGCGGTCAGGATCGGAAAGGCCGCCACGATCAGCATGTTGGCGCCAAGCGCGGTCCAGCAGAACATCGGCATGCGCAAGTAACCCAGGCCCGGCGCGCGCATCTTCAGGATGGTGGTGACCAGGTTGATGCCGGACATCAGCGTGCCCACGCCCGAAATCTGGATCGCCCACAGATAGTAATCGACGCCCACGCCGGGCGAGTAGCCGGTCTCGCTGAGCGGGGCATAAGGCAGCCAGCCGGTGCGCGCGAACTCGCCGATGACGAGGCTCAGATTGACCAGCAACGCGCCCGCCGCAGTCAGCCAGAAGCTGGTCGAGTTGAGCGTCGGAAACGCCACGTCGCGCACGCCGAGCTGCAGCGGCACCACGAAGTTCATCAGGCCGATGATGAACGGCATCGCGCCAAAGAACACCATGATGGTGCCGTGCGCGGAAAAGATCTGGTCATAATGTTCGGGCGGCAGATAGCCCTGCGAGCTGCCGATCGCCGCCGCCTGGTGCGTGCGCATCATGATCGCGTCGATGAAGCCGCGGATCAGCATCACCATGCCCAGCATGGCATACATCACGCCGACCCGCTTGTGGTCGACCGAGGTGATCCATTCGGACCAGAGATAGGGCCAGTAACCCTTGGCCGTGATCCAGCCGAACACGGCCAGAAAGGCCAGTACCACGCCGCCCGCCGCGAACAGCGGGATCGGTTGGTCGAACGGAATGGCGGACCAGTCGAGTTTTCCCAGCATCGTCAGCTCGGCGTCTTGGGGGACAATTGCGGACCGCCCCGGCCAGAGTCCGGTCCCGGGCCCGGCGCCAGCCTCTGCGTCACCACGGCCTGGAACAGGTCCGGCGCCACCGCCCCATAGGTGAACGGCGCGACGTGGCGGCTCTGGCGCGCCAGCGCGGCATAGCTCCGCCCGTCGAGCGCGGGCCCGCGCCCGCGCACGCCGGCGGCCCAGCGCGTGAAGTCGCCCGCCGGCACGGCGCGCATCCGGAAATGCATGTCGGAAAAGCCGTCGCCGCTGAAATGGGCGGACTGGCCGTAATAGTCGCCCGGCCGATCCGCGCGCAGGTTCAGCGTCGTCGCCATGCCGTTCATGGTGTAGATCATGCTCCCCAGCCGTGGCACGAAAAAGCTGTTCATGACGCTGGCCGAGGTCAGCCGGAACCGCAGCGGCACGCCGGCCGGGACGACCATTTCGTTGACGCTGGCGACACCCTGGCCGGGATAGATGAACAGCCATTTCCAGTCGAGCGATACCACCTGCACCTCCAGCGGCGGCGTGCGGGAGGCGATCGGCCTGGCGGGGTCCAGATCATGGCTGCCGATCCAGATCACGCCGCTGAGGAACAGCACCACCAGCAAGGGGATCGACCAAACGATCAGTTCGATCCGTCCCGAATAAGCGAACTTGGGTCGGTAGCGCGCGCGGGTATTGCCGGCGCGGAACCACCACGCAAAGGCCAACGTCGCGATCATGGTCGGCACGACGATCGCCAGCATGATCGCCAGTGCATCGAACAGGATGGTGCGGTTCGCCGCCGCGATCGGCCCGGCGGGGTTGAGGATGCTGACGGACGTGCATCCCGGCAGCGCCAGCGCCCCCGCCACCGCGCACAGGCCCACACCCGCGCAGCCGCGGAACCATGGCCAGCCTATGCGCACCCGTTCCTCACCGCGATAATACCCCCGTCTCCGTCGGCGCCGACCGCCATGTGCCATGGATAACCCGACATGCCACCCCATTGCTTCAACGGTAATAACCAAGGTTGGCGCGGTGGGTGTCCGCGGGTGAGAACCACCGCATTGGCGGAACATATCGCACGATCTTTGTCGATTGCGTCCGCCGGCCGCACGGTCGATCAGTGATCCATGCGAGTCGCCGTTTTCGCCACCAAGCCCTATGATCGCCGCTTCCTGGTGGAGGCCAATCGCCGCACCGGCCACCACTTGACCTTTCTGGAGGCGCGGCTGGACGCGACCACCGCGTCGCTGGCGGCGGGACACCAGGCGGTGTGCGCCTTCGTCAACGACCGGCTGGACGCAGCCGTGCTCGGCCGACTGGCGGAGCTCGGCATCCGTTTGGTGGCGATGCGCTGCGCCGGCTACAACAATGTCGACCTGCAAGCCGCCGGGACGCTGGGCGTCACGGTGGTGCGCGTGCCGGCTTACTCGCCGCACGCCGTGGCGGAGTTCACGATCGGCCTGCTGCTGGCGCTCGACCGCAACATCCACCGTGCCTGGGCGCGGGTGCGGGAGAATAATTTCGCGCTGGACGGGCTGATCGGCCGCAACCTTCACGGGCGCACCATGGGCGTGGTCGGCACCGGCCGGATCGGCGCGCTGGTGGCACGGTCGCTCCGCCTGGGCTTCGGCTGCCATGTGCTGGCGAGCGATGTCCACCGCGATCCCGAACTGGAGGCGGCGGGCGTGCGCTATACCGATCCGGCCACCTTGCTGGCGGAAAGCGACGTGGTGACGCTCCACTGCCCGCTGACGCCGGAAACCCACCACCTGATCGACGCCCGCGCGATCGCGGCGGCACGGCCTGGCCTGATGATCGTCAACACCAGTCGCGGCGCGCTGATCGACACGCCGGCTTTGATCGAGGGGTTGAAGTCGCGCAGGATCGGCGGCGTGGCGCTCGACGTCTACGAGCAGGAAGCCGACCTGTTCTTCGAGGATTTGTCCAACGAGATCGTCCAGGACGACGATTTCCAGCGCCTGCTGACCTTTCCCAACGTGCTGGTCACCGGCCATCAGGCTTTCCTGACCGAGGAAGCCCTGACCAGCATCGCCGAAACCACCCTGTCGAGCATCGCGGATGCGGAAGCGGGACGCCCCCTCCCCCATGCCGTCCACCGACAGCAGGTCACGCGGACCGCGTAACCACGCGCCGCGCTGGCCCGCGTCGCCGCCGATCATCCGCCCATGAAAAAGGGGCGTCCGGACCGGCCGGACGCCCCTTTTTCTTACAGGATCGCGGTCGATCAGTTCGAGTAGTACATGTCGAACTCGACCGGGCTCGGCGTCATTTCCCAGCGGGCGACTTCCGGCCACTTGAGTTCGAGATACGCCTCGATCTGATCCTCGGTGAACACGCCTCCCTTGGTGAGGAAGGCGTGGTCGGCCGCCAGGCTGTCCAATGCTTCGCGGAGCGAGGCGCAGACGGTCGGGATCTCCTTCAGCTCCTCGGCCGGCAGGTCGTAGAGGTTCTTGTCCATCGCCTCGCCGGGATGGATCTTGTTCTCGATGCCGTCGAGGCCGGCCATCAGCAGCGCCGCATAGCAGAGGTACGGATTGGCCATCGCGTCGGGGAAGCGGAACTCGACCCGCTTCGCCTTCGCGCCCGCGCCATAGGGGATGCGGCACGAGGCCGAGCGGTTGCGCGCGGAATAGGCCAGCAGCACCGGCGCCTCGTAACCCGGCACCAGCCGCTTGTAGCTGTTGGTGGTAGGGTTGGTGAAGGCGTTCAGCGCCTTGGCATGCTTGATCACGCCGCCGATGAAATACAGGCAGGTGTCGGACAGGCCGGCATAGCCGTTGCCGGCGAACAGCGGATTGCCCTTGTCCCAGATCGAGATGTGGGTGTGCATGCCCGAGCCATTATCCGTGGCGATCGGCTTGGGCATGAAGGTCGCGGTCTTGCCGTAGGCCTGGGCCACCTGCCACACGACATATTTGTAGATCTGCATCCGGTCGGCGGTCTGGACCAGGGTGCCGAAGGTCAGGCCCAGTTCGTGCTGCGCGGCCGCCACCTCATGGTGGTGCTTGTCGCAGGGCAGGCCCATTTCGAGCATGGTGGACACCATCTCGCCACGGATGTCGACCGCGCTGTCGACCGGCGCGACCGGGAAATAACCGCCCTTGGCGCGCGGACGGTGGGCAAGGTTGCCCTCCTCGTAAGCGCGGCCGGTGTTGGTCGGCAGTTCGATGTCGTCGATCTTGTAGTAGGATCCGGCGTAGTTGGTGTCGAACTGCACGCTGTCGAACATGAAGAATTCGGCTTCGGGCCCGACATAGACCGTGTCGCCGATCCCCAGCGTCTTGAGATAGGCCTCCGCGCGCTTGGCGGTGGAGCGCGGATCTCGGGTATAAAGCTCGCCGCTCGACGGCTCGACGATGTCGCACACCAGGATCAGCATCGGCGTGGCCGAGAACGGATCGATCCACACCGCGTCCAGATCCGGCTTCAGGATCATGTCGCTCTCGTTGATCGCCTTCCATCCCTCGATGGAGGAGCCGTCGAACATGAAGCCGTCGTTCAGCTCATCCTCGCCGACCACGCCGGCAACCATGGACAGATGCTGCCACTTGCCCTTGGGATCGGTGAAGCGAAGATCGACCCACTCGATCTCCTTGTCCTTGATCAGCTTGAGAACGTCGGACGCCTTGTTAGCCATGTAAACAGCCCTTCCCGCTAGAATCCTTCGGGCCGCGCGGCGCATGGCCCCGCATGCCCATGCTCACCGCGCGCGGATCAGACCGCGTCGGAATCCCGTTCCCCGGTGCGGATGCGCACCGCCGTGTCGATGGTGGTGACAAAGATCTTGCCGTCGCCGATGCGGCCGGTCTGGGCAGCGTTCTGAATGGCTTCCACCACGCGTTCCGCCAGGCTGTCGTCGACCACCACTTCCAGCTTCACCTTGGGCAGGAAGTCGACCACATATTCCGCGCCGCGATACAATTCGGTGTGGCCCTTCTGCCGCCCGAACCCGCGCGCCTCCAGCACGGTGATGCCGCTGACGCCGACTTCGTGCAGCGCCTCCTTGACCTCATCCAGCTTGAACGGCTTGATGATGGCTTCGATCTTCTTCACGCATCGCCTCCCCGACCGCTCGCCCGTCCAATAAGCGTGCCGGGTGACGGGGTGCAAGCGTGGGGGACACGCGCCGCTTGTTTTCCCGAACGCTGCCCGGAAAAGCGGCAGGAAGAGGCCGTCCTGCGCTCGGATCAGGCAGGATGTGCTGCATTGCACGGCAGCCCACACCGACTCGATGCCGGGGCCTGCTACTTGGCCGTTACGATCAGCTCGATCCGGCGGTTGCGGGCGCGGCCATCGGGCGCGGCATTGTCCGCGATCGGCTCGGCCATACCCCGGCCGACGGCGGTGATCCGGCGGCGCGCGATGCCGCCCTGCTCCAGCAAGGTCGCCACCCGCCCGGCACGAGCGCGCGACAAGGCCAGGTTGCGCGCGGCGTCACCGTCCGTATCGGTATGGCCGACCACCGTCACCTTCACCCTGGGATAGGCGCGCAGGATCTGCTGCACGGCATAGACGGTGCGGAGCGTCGCCGGATTGGGCCTGGCCTGCCACGGCTGGAACTCGGCGTCTGCGAAGCGGAAGCGGCGCGGCGCGGGCGCATCGGACGCGAGATAAAGCGCCAGCGCCTCCTCCACGGAGCCCGAGTGCACCGCGATCGCGCTGTCGGGTAGAAGGATCAGCTTGCCCGGCCCCTCGGTCGGCGCGGCCGCCACCGCCTCGCCGGCTGTCGCGCGCGATCCGCACCCGCTCGCCAGGGTCAGCAATGCGGCCAGTCCCAGCGCCGCGATGATCGCATTGGTCTTCATGTGGCCCCCACACATTTCTACCGTTTGGTACAATATGGTGCGCCCGTTCGCAGGTGCAATAACATCTTGGCTGGTATCTGTTACCATTTCACGCTGTATGGGCGATCCGCGCCGTGTCTGCGGCGACCAATCCAGGAACATCGATGACCGAGCTGACCCGCCGTGACGCCCTCGCCTCCGCCGCGTTCTTGGGAGCATTGACGCTCGCGCCGTCCGTGGCTGCCGCGACGGCAGATGCGACCGGGGCGGCGTGGGACTTGTCCGACCTCTACTCCAACGATGCCGCATGGGCGGCCGAGCGTCAGGCGGTGGCGGCACGCCTGCCCGCGCTCGCCGCCTACAAGGGCAAGCTGGGCGATGCGGCGGGCTTCAAGGGGGCGTTGCAGCTCCAGTCCGATCTCGCGCTGCGCGTGTCGCGGCTCTATACCTATGCCAGCCTGAAGGCGGACGAGGATCTGCGCGTCGCCGCCAATCAGGAACGCCGTCAGCAGGCGCAGGACCTGTACGCCGCGTACGGTGAGGCGGGGTCGTGGATCAACCCCGAATTGCTGGCGGTCGACAAGGCGAAGGTAGAGCGGTTCCTCGCGGCCGACCCGGCGCTTGCCAGGTTCCGGTTCCCGGTGGAGGACGTGCTGCGCCAGGCGGCGCACACGCTCTCGCCGGAGGAGGAGGCGCTGCTGGCCGCCACGTCCGCGCCCTTGTCCGGCCCGCAGGACATACGCGACCAGATCGTGGCATCCGACATGCCGCGCCCGACCGTGACGCTCTCCACCGGGCAGACCGCGCGGCTGGACGATCAGGGCTACACGCTCCATCGCGCGGCACCAGACCGCGCCGACCGCAAGCTGGTCTTTGATCAATTCTGGAAGAGCTATGGCGCGTTCCAGAACTCGCTCGGCTCGGCGCTGGTCGCCAAGGTCAAGGGCGACATGTTCCAGGCCAAGGCGCGGCATTATGGCAGCGCGCTGGAGGCGGCGCTGGCCGGCCCGAACCTGCCCGAAGGCGTGTATCGCACGCTGATCGCGGAAACCAATGCCGGCCTGCCGGTGCTGCATCGCTATTTCGATCTGCGCCGGCGAATGCTGAATCTGCCCGACATCGCCTATCACGACATCTATCCGCCGCTCGTGTCGCTCGACCGCAAGTTCCCGCTGGCGGAAATGCGGACGCTCACCATGGATGCGGTGAAGCCGCTCGGCCCCGATTATGTCCGCCTGTTCGGGGACGTCAGCGCCCGCAAGTGGATGGACCCGCGTCCGCGCCCCGGCAAGCAATCCGGCGCCTATATGCAACCGGGCGCCTATGACGTGCACCCCTACCTGCTGCTGAACCTCAGCGACGAATATGAAGGGTTGTCGACCTACGCCCATGAATGGGGCCATGCCATGCACTCGCTGCTGGCCAACAAGGCCCAGCCGTTCGAGCTGTCCAACTATCCGACCTTTACCGCCGAGATCGCCTCCACCGGCCACGAGCTGTTCCTGGCGCGGATGATGCTGGCGCGTGCGCGGACGCGCGAGGAGAAGCTGTTCTACCTCGGCCAGATGATGGAGACGTTTCGCGGCACCTTCTTCCGCCAGGCGATGTTTGCCGAGTTCCAGCTGGCGATCTACGACCTGGCGCAAAAGGGTGAGGGCCTGTCGGGCCAACGGATGAGCGCCCTCAACCTGGATCTGCTGAAGCGGTATCACGGCCCCGATTTCAGGATGGATCCCGCCTACGGGGTCGAGTGGGCCTATATTCAGCATTATTATTTCGGCTTCTACGTGTTCCAATATGCCACCTCGATCACGGCCTCCAACTACCTGGTCGATCGGGTGCTGACGGGCGGGGCCAAGGACCGCGACAATTACCTGGCCGTGCTGAAGGCCGGCGGATCGGATTACGGGTATGGGATCCTGAAAAAGGTCGGCCTCGATATGGCGACGCCGACGCCATACCGGACCCTGGTCGCGACCTTCAGCGACATACTCGACCAGGCGGAAAAACTGATCGGCTGACCGGGCGAGGACGACGGCTGGGGCGAGATGATCTCGGCGTTCGCCGACAAAACAGTGGCGGATGCCTGCCCCTGCTTGGCCGTGCGCGATTGCCTTGGGCGATGCGGATGCCTAGGTCGCATCCATGATCCTGGTCATCGACAATTATGACAGCTTCACCTGGAACCTGGTCCATTACCTCCAGGAGCTGGGGGCCGAGGTGGAGGTGGTGCGCAACGACGCGATCGGCGTCGGCCAGGCGCTGTCTTCGGGCGCGGAGGCGTTCCTGATCTCGCCCGGCCCCTGCACCCCCAACGAGGCGGGCATCAGCCTGGAACTGGTGGAGGCCGCCGCCGATCAGGGCCGGCCGCTACTGGGCGTATGCCTGGGCCATCAGGCGATCGGGCAGCATTTCGGCGGCACCGTGACCCGCGCCGGCACGCTGATGCATGGCAAGACATCGCCCGTGCTGCACGACGGCAGCGGCGTGTTCGCGGGCCTGCCCTCGCCCTTCACCGCGACCCGCTACCATTCGCTGGTGGTGGAGGATGCGCCCGACGTGCTGGTTGCCAACGCCCGCACGGCCGATGGCACGGTGATGGGTTTCCGCCACGCCACCCTGCCGATCCACGGCGTGCAGTTTCACCCGGAAAGCATCGCCACCGAATATGGCCACGACATGCTCGCCAATTTCCTGACGGCGGCCGGCATCCCGATGGCGCCGCGCGCATGACCACCATCGCACTGCTGCCCGATCCGACGGAGCCGCTGGACCACGAAACCGCCGAGCAGGCCTTTGCCGACATTCTCGACGGCAAGGTGGCGGAGCAGGCGATCGTCGAGTTCCTGACCGGCATGACCGTGCGCGACGAAACCAGCGTGGAGATCGCCGCCGCCGCCCGCGCGTTGCGCGCCCGCATGATCGAGGTGACGGCACCCGCCAACGCCATCGACGTATGCGGCACCGGCGGCGACGGGGCGCACAGCCTGAACATTTCCACCGCGGTCGCGATCGTTGTGGCGGCGGCGGGCGTGCCGGTCGCCAAGCATGGCAATCGCGCCGCATCGTCCAAGGCGGGGGCGGCCGACACGCTGGAGGCGCTGGGCCTGGATCTCGACCGGGCGGCCGCGCGGGCGGAGGAAAGCCTGGCCGACCTCGGCATCGGCTTCCTGTTCGCGCAGCGGCACCATCCCGCGCTCGGGCGGCTGGCCCCGATCCGGCGCGCGATCGGCCGACGCACCATCTTCAACCTGATCGGGCCGCTCGCCAACCCCGCCCGGGTCCGGCGCCAGCTGCTGGGGGTGGCGCGGGTCGACTACCTGCCTACGGTCGCACAGGCGCTGGAGCTGCTCGGCAGCGAAGCCGCTCTGGTGGTCGCGGGCGAGGAAAGCCTGGACGAATTGTCGATCGCGGGGTCCAGCCGCGCCGTCGCGGTCGGCCTGTGTTCGGTACCGGGGCGGATCGCGCCGGAGGATGTCGGCCTGCCGCGCCATGGGCTGGAGGCGATCCGGGGCGGGGACGCGGCCTATAATGCCGCCGCCTTGCGCGCCCTGTTGCAGGGAGAGCCCGGCGCCTATCGCGACGCGGTGCTGCTGAACGCCGGCGCGGCGCTGGTCGTCGCGGGCACGGCGGACACGCTGGCGGACGGCGTCGAGGAGGCCGCCGAAACCATCGACAAGGGGCTTGCCCATGCCCTCCTCAATTGCTGGATCGCCTTTTGATGGCCAACCGCCTGACCCAAATCCTGGACTCCAAGCGCGCGCATGTGGATGCCTGCAAGGCGCAGCATTCGTGTGCGGACCTGGACGCCGCTGCCGCGGCCCAAAGCCCTCCGCGCGGGTTCCGCGCCGCCCTGGAAAGCAAGGCCGAACACGGCTTCGCGCTGATTGCCGAGATCAAGAAGGCCTCGCCCTCCAAGGGGCTGATCCGTGCGGATTTCGATCCGCCGGTGCATGCGCGTGCCTATCAGGCGGGCGGTGCAGCCTGCCTGTCCGTGCTGACCGACGAACCCTATTTCCAGGGCGCGGACGCCTATCTGGTCGCCGCCCGCGCCGCCTGCGCCCTGCCCTGCCTGCGCAAGGATTTCATGATCGACCCATGGCAGGTAGCGGAAGCACGCGCACTGGGCGCCGACGCCATCCTGATCATCGTCGCCGCGCTGGAGGACATGCAGATGGCGGAGATCGAGGCCGCCGCGATCGAACGCGGCATGGATGTGCTGGTCGAGGTCCACGACGCTGCCGAGCTTGAGCGGGCGCTGCGGCTGCGATCGCGGCTGATCGGGGCCAATAATCGCGACCTGCGCGACTTTTCGGTCGATTTCGCCCGCACCTATGAACTGGTGGAGCGTGCCCCCGCCGAGTGCCTGTTCGTGGCGGAAAGCGGGCTGTCGGTTCATGCCGACCTGCAACGCATGGCCGAACATGGCGTGCGCGCCTTTCTGGTCGGGGAAAGTTTGATGCGCCAGGCCGATGTTGAGGCCGCCACGCGGGCATTGCTGGGCGCATGAACGGGCTGACCCATCTCGACGAAGCCGGCGCGGCCCACATGGTCGACGTGTCCGGCAAGGCCGTCACCCGGCGCGAGGCCACTGCCGCCGGATCAATCGCGATGTCGGCCGAGGCGCTGGCGGCGATCCGCGCCGGGTCGCTCAAGAAGGGCGATGCGCTGGCGGTCGCCCGTGTCGCCGGGATCATGGCGGCCAAGCGCACGCCGGACATCATCCCGCTGTGCCACCCGCTGCCGCTGTCCGCCGTCCGCGTCGAACTGACCCTGACCGATACCGGCGTGGACTGCGCCGCCACCGTCGCCACCACCGGCACTACGGGCGTGGAGATGGAGGCGCTGACCGCAGCGTCCGCCGCGCTGCTGACCCTGTACGACATGGCCAAGGCGCTGGATCGCGGCATGGTGATCGGCCCGCTCCGTCTGCTCGCCAAGTCTGGCGGGCGTTCGGGGGACTGGCGGGCGGAGGGCTGACCGGTGGCGCTGCTGCCCGTCGCGGAGGCACAGGCGCGTCTGTTCGCCCTGGCGGCGCCGCGCCGGGTGGAAATGGTGCCGCTTTCCGCCGCCTTCGGGCGTTATGCGGCGGCCGACATCGTGGCGAAACGCACCCAGCCGGCAAGCGACCTGACGGCAATGGACGGCTATGCCATCCGCTTCGCCGACCTGCCGGGACCTTGGCGGGTTGTCGGGGAAAGCGCGGCCGGGCGGGCCTTTGACGGACCGGTCGGCCCCCGAGAGGCGGCGCGCATCTTCACCGGCGCACCCGTACCCCGCGGCGCGGACACGATCCTGATCCAGGAAGAGGCCGCGCGGGACGGCGACAACCTCATGCTCGCGGGCGAAGGGCCGCCTCGGTTGGGTGCACATGTCCGGCAACGCGGCTACGACTTTGCGGAGGGCGCGCTGCTGGCTCGCGCCGGCAACCTGCTCACCCCGGCGCGGATCGCGCTGGCGGCAATGGGCGGGCATGGCGCGCTGCCCGTCCGCACCCGGCCGCGCGTGGCGCTGATCTCCACCGGTGACGAACTGGTGTCGCCCGGCATGGAGACGGCGGGTGCGATGTTGCCTGCCTCGAACGGCATCATGCTGCAGGCGCTGATCGGCCCGCATGCCGACGTGATCGACATGGGTATCATCCCCGACGATCTGGCCCGGCTCACCACCGCATTCCAAGACGCAGCGGCGATTGCCGACGTGGTGGTGACGACCGGCGGCGCCTCGGTCGGCGACCATGACCTGATCCGGCCCGCTCTCGCGGCCGCCGGCGCCACGCTCGATTTCTGGCGCATCGCGATGCGGCCGGGCAAGCCCATGCTGACGGGGCAGCTGAGCGAGGCGGTGATGCTGGGCCTGCCCGGCAATCCGGTGGCGGCCTTTGTCGGATCGCACCTGTTCCTGCTGCCGCTGCTGCGCCATCTCGCCGGAGCGGTCGCGCCGCTGCCGCGGACCGAGCGTGCGCGCTGCCGGGTGGCGCTGCCCGCAGTCGGCGCACGCGACGATTATCTCCGCGCCGTGCGTGACGATATCGGAGTACGACCGGTGGGGCCGGACGACAGTGCCGCCTTGTTCGGCCTGGCAAAGGCGGATGCCCTGATCATCCGCCCGGCCGGCGCACCGCCGACCCTTGTGGATGAAAGTGTGGAAATCCTCGGGATCGCTTGACAGGCTCCGTAACGTTTCCTACACGTTCCCCATCCGTTCCTGGATGCGGGAAAGACCATGCTGACGCGCAAGCAACATGACCTGCTTTGCTTCATCAACGATCGCCTGGGTGAGACCGGCGTATCGCCCTCGTTCGAGGAGATGAAGGAGGCATTGGACCTCAAGAGCAAATCCGGCGTCCATCGCCTGATCTCCGCCTTGGAGGAACGCGGCTTCATCAAGCGGCTCGCCAATCGCGCCCGTGCGCTGGAAATCCTGCGCCTGCCCGATGCGGTGAAGAGTGCCGCGCCGGCCAAGGCCGCCAAGGACAATGTCGTGCCGGTCGAGCCGCGCAAGGTGATCGAGGTTGCCAATGACGTGCTTGACGTGCCGCTGCACGGCCGCATCGCCGCCGGTCTGCCGATCGAGGCGCTGGAGGGGCAGAGCAGCCTGTCGGTGCCCGCGGCCTTGCTCGGCCCGGGCGAGCATTATGCGCTGGAGGTGGCCGGCGACTCGATGGTTGAGGCCGGCATCCTCGATGGCGACTATGCACTGATCCGCAAGGCCGAGACGGCCCGCGACGGCGACATCGTCGTGGCGCTGGTGGATGAGAATGAGGCGACGCTGAAGTATCTTCGCCACGAAGGCCAGATGATCCGGCTGGATCCTGCCAACCGCGCCTACGATCCCCAGCGTTACCGCCCCGGGCAGGTCCGCATCCAAGGCAAGCTCGCCGGCCTGCTGCGGCGCTACCAATGACAACGCCGCTGCCCCGCGCCGACTTTCTGGAGCTGCCGGTTGCGGACGTCGCCACCGCCCGGGCCTTTTACGGGCAGGTGTTCGGATGGGGGATGACCGGCTTCGGTCTCACCTATGCCTGCACGCTGACGGGTGACGTCGATCTCGGCCTGCAGGCCGATCCGGCGGAGCGGACGCAGGCGCCGCTGATCGTGGTCCGGGTGGACGATCTGGATGCGGCGTCGGCGGCGGTGGAGGCTGCGGGCGGGACGATCACCCGGCCCATCTTCGCCTTTCCGGGCGGGCAGCGTTTCCACTTTCGCGATCCCGACGGCAACGAACTCGCCGCCCACAAACCGGACTGAGGTCCGGCCATGACCGCCTATGTCGCCCTGCTCCGCGCGGTGAATGTGGGCGGCACCGGCAAGTTGCCGATGGCGGAGCTTCGGGCGATGGCGGAAGCCGCCGGCTTCGCGCGGGTAGAGACCTATATCGCCAGCGGCAATGTCGTGTTCACGAGCGATCTTGCGCCTGCGGCAGTGCAAGCCTCCTTGGCCGAACGCCTGACGGCCTATGCCGGCAAGCCGGTCGACGTGCTGGTGCGCACGGCGGCTGACATGGCCGAGGTGCGCGACGCAAACCCCTTTGCCGGCCAGCCGGCCGACCGCACCATCGCCCTGTTCGTGGATCGACCGCTTGCCGCCGCCGATCTCGCCGCGGCGAGAAACGTGGTCGACGAGCAACTCCGGCTCGGTCCGGGCGTGATCTACGTCTTCTATGGCGCGGGCATGGCCAGATCGCGGCTGGTGATCCCCGCCGCCGCGCATGGAACCGCGCGCAACATCAACAGTGTCGCCAAGCTGGCCGAGATGGCAGGCCGGCTATGAGCCGCTTTTGCCCTCTTTGCCGAAGGGGCGTTGCGCCTCCAGCTGGCGGATGATGACGGCCGCGATCCGGGCTTCGTCCGCCGCGGTATAGTGACGGTCGCACCCGCGCCGTTCCAGGCGTAGATTGGGGATGACGAGCGCGATCGGCTGCGCAAAGCCCGCCGCTCTTGCCGCATCCTCGGTCCCACGGCGCAATGCCGCCAGCAGCGCCTGTGTGCCGGGCGTGTTGCCGGCGGCATCGGGCAGAACGATGGCCAGGCGCGACCGCGGCGCGCGTTGCCGCAGGTCCACCGTCAGCGCGAAAAAGGCGCGGAGATAGTCCGTCCCCAGCGCCTCGATGCTGGACCATGGCTCGGCCGGCCGCAATGGCGACACGAAGTCCGCGATCAGCGACACCACATACAGCTGCGGCCGCCATCAGGCATCATGGTAGGCCGGCCCCACTCCGGCATGCAGCGTCGGATAGATTGCGGTCATCGCCTGACCGGGCAGGCTTCCCGCATAATTGCGGACCAGACCGCGCCCAGATCGCGCATTGACCTGATAATCGGCGCCGAAATACGCGGCAGTCAGCGCCGGATAGGCGGCCGGCGTGTCCGCGCGGCGATACGCCTGGGAGCCGACGCAAGATATGGTGTCGGACCGCATGCCGTAGCCGGTCATGCTGGAATCGCCGATGAACTCGATCTGCCGTGCACGCCGCTTGGCCGGCAGCGGACGGGCATCGCGCGGCACGAAGAAGCCGTCGAAACGACCGACCGCGCGGTCGCTCTCGCTCACTTTCTCCAGCCGCACATGATGCGTGGCCGTTGGCAGCCCGGAAATGACGATGTCGGCGGCTGGCCCGGCGGCAAGCCCGATTGCCGGCGCGGCGTCGATCAGCAGCCGGTAATCCACCTCCGCATCTTCCAGCCGAAACGCCAGCCGGTCGCCGCGAAACGCCGCCTCGAAATAGATGCCGGGCCAGCGATAGCGATAGGCCTGCCTGGCAGGCCCGGCCGGCACGATCTCGACCCGGCCGCCGACATGCACCGGCAGCGGCCGCATGGTCCGGTCGATGGCGGCGCCAGGCGCCTGCCGCGTGACCGTTTGCGCCCGAACCGGCAGAGCTGCCGCCAGCAAGGTGCAGGCAAGGACGCACCGTGATTGAACGATCCAGTCAATCATTGTCATGGCGAACCCTTATTGGATCAACCACCGCGCCGCTGCCAGAGGAGGGCATGTACCGTAGCGTAGCGTTCGTTCCTGTGCTTGCCGCGTGTCCCAGTGGCCGCTCTTGCCGGTCCCCCGCCGGCGTCGGGGCCGCTCCCCTCGGGTTCAAGCCAACCCGAGGGGCACCCCCCTTTTTCCTGTCGCCACGGATCGGCTGACCGATATGCGACCCGATCCGGCGCAATGGGTGTCGCGCATGGTGCACGCCTGCCTGAAAGCGGGGGATCGGCTTACCTGCGGTCCACTTACCCGCTGGTTGCGCCGCTTTCGCGCAGGTCGTGCAGCTTCCTTTCCCACGCCAGCGCATCCTCCACGATCACCGCCAGATCGTCGCGCCGGGCCCGCCAGGGCAAGGTCGCCAGAATCCGCTGATTGTCCGCCACCAGCTGGTCGGGATCGCCGGCCCGCCGCGCCTCCATCGTGCGCGTCACCGCCTGGTTGGTGACGCGATCCACCGCATCCAGCACCTCCAGCACCGAAAAGCCGCGTCCATAGCCGCAATTCATGGTCAGGCTCTCGTCGGGATGCGCCACCAGATAGTCCAAAGCGTGGACATGCGCCTCCGCCAGGTCGCTGACGTGGATGTAATCGCGCACCCCGGTGCCGTCGGCGGTGGCATAATCGGTGCCGTAGACGGCAACGCTCTCCCGCCGGCCGGTCGCCGCCTCGACCGCGACCTTGATCAGGTGCGTGGCGCCGGTCGTGGACTGGCCCGCGCGGCCCTGCGGATCGGCGCCCGCCACGTTGAAGTAGCGGAGCGCGCAGACGTTGAGGGGGTGGGCGGCGGCCACGTCCTTCAGCATGATTTCGGTCATCAGCTTGGACATGCCGTAGGGATTGATCGGCTGCTTCGCCGCATCCTCCGAAATTGGCACCTGATCGGGGATGCCATAGGTCGCGGCCGTCGAGGAAAAGATGAAGTGGCGCACGCCGCCCGCCACCGCCGCCTCGATCAGGGCACGGCTGGCGACCGTATTGTTGCGATAATATTTGAGCGGATCGGTCACGCTTTCCGGCACCACGACCGATCCCGCAAAGTGCATGATCGCGCCGACTTTGTGCTTGGCGATGATGGCGGTCATCGTCTCCGTCTGGCCCACGTCCGCCTCGACGAAAGTGGCGGCGTCCGGAACCGCCCAGCGGAAGCCGGTGACCAGATTGTCGACCACCACCACCGGCCAGCCCGCATCCAGCAGGGCGAGCACGGCATGGCTGCCGATATAGCCGGCACCGCCGGTGACGAGGACGGGAAAGGGTTTGGGCTCGATGCTCATGCCCACCGACATGCCGCAAAGCGCGCCAAGAGAAAACATCCCTCGTCGGTGTAGCGCCGGCGAGGGATGCGAAACGGCCGGACCTAGAGGGGGCGTCCGGCCGAAAGGGCTGGATCAGCCGAACAGCTTGTTCGCGATTTCCGCCACATGCTTGCCCTGGAAACGCGCGCCGGCGAGTTCGACCGCGCTCGGCTGGCGACTGCCGTCGCCGTCGGCGATGGTGGTCGCGCCATACGGGCTGCCGCCCTTGACCTCGTCCACGCCCATCTGCCCCTGGAAGCTGTAAGGCAGGCCTACCACCACCATGCCGAAGTGCAGCAGGTTGGTGATGGCGGAGAACAAGGTCGTTTCCTGCCCGCCATGCTGGCTGGCGGTGGAGGTAAAGGCGGCGCCGACCTTGCCGTTCAGCGCACCCTTGGCCCACAGCCCGCCGGTCTGGTCCAGGAAGGCCGACATCTGGCTGGGCAGGCGACCGTAGCGGGTGGGAACGCCGAGGATGATGGCGTCATAGTCGGCCAGCTCATTGGGCGTGGCAACCGGCGCCGCCTGGTCGAGCTTGAAATGCGCGGCCTTGGCCACCTCCTCCGGCGCGGTTTCGGGCACGCGCTTGATCGTCGCCTCCGCGCCGGCTTCGCGCACGCCTTCGGCCACGGCCTCCGCCAGCTGCTCGACGTGGCCGTAGGAGGAATAATAGAGGACCAGAACCTTGCTCATCGTCAGTCTCCCAGTGGATATGTTCAGGCGGCGTCGACCATCACCAGTTCGCTATCATCCAGCGCGGTGACCGACAGGATTTCCGCGTTGCTGATGGCGATGCCGTCACGGGCGTTGGCGGCCGTTCCGTTGATCTCGATCCGGCCGGTTGCCGGAACCAGATAGGCATGGCGATCCTGCCCCAGCGCATATTCGGTCGTTTCGCCCTTCTTCAGCGTCGCGCCGAGCACGCGGGCCGGCGTGCGGATCGGCAGCGCATCCCAATCCTCGGCAAAGCCGGAGGCGAGGGTCACGAACCGCCCGGACCGGTCGTTCTTGGGGAACGGCCGGGCACCCCAGCTCGGTCGGCCGCCGCGTTCGGTTGGCATGATCCAGATCTGGAAGATGCGGGTGGTCACATCCTCCAGATTATATTCGGCATGGGCGATGCCGCTGCCGGCCGACATGACCTGCACGTCGCCTGCCTCGGTCCGGCCCTTGTTGCCCAGATTGTCCTGGTGCGTGATCGCGCCTTCGCGGACATAGGTAATGATCTCCATGTCCGAATGAGGGTGCGGCGGAAAGCCGCTCTTGGGCGCGATCGCATCGTCGTTCCAGACGCGCAGGCTGCCCCAGTTCACCCGCGCCGGATCATGGTAGCCCGCAAAGGAGAAATGATGGTGCGCGTCGAGCCAGCCATGATCGGCCGCACCCAGGGTTTCAAACGGACGAACCTCGATCATCTCGTATCTCCGCGCCGTGGTCAGAAGCCCGGCGCCCAAGTGGAAGATAATTGACCTGACGGCCCAGAAAATAGAATTGATGGCAAGACACCGGTGACAGGATGTGCACGATGCCGCTGCCTGATTTCGACGCATGGGCGATCTTCGCCAAGATCGCGCAGACCGGCTCCTTCGCGCGGGCGGCGTCCGAACTGCGCCTGTCCAAGCCGACCGTGTCCAAGGCGGTGACGCGCCTGGAGCAGCGGCTGGGCGCGCCCCTGCTCCACCGCACCTCGCGCCGGCTGTCCTTGACCGAAACCGGCAAGGCCGCGCTCGCCCGCGCCAGCCGCATCCTGGCGGAGGGGGAAGCGGCGGAGGCGGAGGCGTGCGACCAGGCCGATCATCCGCGCGGGCTGGTCCGCATCGCCGCGCCCATGTCGTTCGGGGTCGACCATCTCGCGCCGGCCCTGCCCGACTTCCTGGCGCTGTACCCCGAAGTGGACCTGGACCTCCAGCTGTCCGACAGCCTGGTCGACCTGATCGGGGACGGGTTCGACATGGCGCTCCGCATCTCGGCCTTGTCCGATTCCAGCCTGCGGGCGCGGCGGCTGGTGTCGATCCGCGTGCCGATGGTGGCCGCGCCATCCTATCTGGATCGCCATGGCCGGCCACGCCATCCGCGCGACCTCGCGGCACACAAGACCATGGTCTATACCGGCGTGTCCAACCCCGATCTGTGGCGCCTGCACCATGCGGAGGAGGGCGAATATGCGGTTCCCCTGCGCGGCCGTATCCGCAGCAACAACGGGGAGGTGTTCCTGGCCTCCGTCTGTGCCGGCCACGGCATCGCCATGCTGCCCGACTTCTTCGTATGGCGCGACCTTGCCGCCGGGCGACTGGAGCAGGTGCTGCCGGATTGGTCGCCCAGCCCGATCGCGCTCAACCTGATCACGCCGCCTACCGCGTTGCGGCCGGCGCGCGTGCGGGTGCTGATCGATTATCTCGCCAAGCGGTTCGCCAGGGCGCCCTGGGCTTTGGAGAGTTGACCCGGGAAGCAGGCGGGGAGAAAGCGCGGACCATGGCCGAACTGACCGAAGCGGATGCCGCCGCCGAACTCGCCCGCCTTGCGGCCGAGATCGCTTACCATAATCGCCTGTATCACGATCGGGACGCGCCGGAGATTGCGGACGCGGACTATGATGCGCTGGTCCGCCGCAATGCCGAGATGGAGGCGCTGTTCCCGCATATGGTGCAGGCGGACAGCCCATCCGCCAAGGTCGGTGCCACGCCGACGGGTCCGCTGGCCAAGGTGCGCCACGCGCGGCCGATGCTGAGCCTCGACAATGCCTTTTCCGACGAGGAGGTGGTGGAATTCGTGGAGCGGGTCCGCCGCTTCCTGCGCCTGGATGCGGACGAGCCGGTGGTGCTGACGGCCGAGCCCAAGATTGACGGCCTGTCCTGCTCGCTCCGCTACCAGGGCGGTCGGCTGGTGCAGGCGGCGACGCGCGGCGACGGGGCGATCGGCGAGGATGTGACACCCAACGTCGCGCATGTGGTGGGCATACCCCAGACCTTGGCCGCCGACGCGCCCGACATCTTCGAGGTGCGTGGCGAGGTTTACATGACCAAGGCCGACTTCGCCGCGCTGAACCAGCGCCTGCTGGACGAGTCCGGCGATCCTGCCAAGGCGCGCCAGTTCGCCAATCCGCGCAACGCCGCCGCCGGATCACTGCGTCAGAAGGACGCCGCGGTCACCGCCACGCGCCCGTTGCGCTTCCTGGTCCATGGCTGGGGCGAGACGACGGCTTTGCCCGGCACCACCCAGACCCGGGTGATGGACGCGCTGGAAGCTTGGGGCTTTCCGGGTTCGGGCTTGCGGATGGCGGGCGACGCCGCCACGGCGCTGGGCCAGTATCGCGCGATCGAGGCGCAACGTGCGGACCTGCCCTACGACATTGACGGGGTGGTGTATAAGCTCGACCGGCTCGACTGGCAGGAGCGGCTGGGCCAGGTCGGTCGCGCGCCGCGCTGGGCGATCGCGCACAAATTCCCGGCGCAGCGCGCACAGACTACCTTGCGCGCTATCGACATTCAGGTCGGGCGTACCGGCAAGCTCACCCCCGTCGCGCGGCTGGAGCCGGTGACGGTGGGCGGCGTGGTGGTGACCAACGCCACCCTGCACAATGCCGACGAGATCGAGCGTCTCGGCCTGCGCCCGGGCGACCGCGTGCTGCTGCAGCGGGCGGGCGACGTGATCCCGCAGATCGTGGAAAACCTGACGCCCGACGAACCGCGCGACGCCTGGACCTTTCCCACCATCTGCCCGCCCGAGGCCGGCGGCTGCGGATCGGCCGTGGAACGCGGGCCGGGCGAGGTCGATTATCGCTGCACCGGCGGGCTGATCTGCCCGGCGCAGCGGGTCGAGCGGCTGCGCCACTTCGTCTCGCGTCACGCCCTCGACATCGAAGGCCTGGGCCTGGTCCATATCGAGAGCTTCTTCCGTGACGGCCTGATCGCCCAGCCGGCCGACATCTTCCGCATGACCAGGGACGACCTGCTCGGGCGAGAACGCTGGGCCGACGCATCCGCCACCAACCTGATCGCCGCGATCGATGCGCGGCGCGCGCCGCCGCTCGACCGATTCCTGTTCGCGCTCGGCATCCGCCATGTGGGGGAGATCACCGCGCGCGATCTCGCCCGGCGTTATTCCACCTGGGACGCCTTCCGGGCGATGATCGACCGCGCGCTGGTGGTTCGGTCCGGCCTCCAGCCGGCGCTCGGCGAAAGCGAGGAGAAGTTCGTCGCGCGCCAGGCGAAGGAACTGGCGGCGGCGGTGGAAACGCCCGGCATCGGTCCCGAAGTCGCGCTGGCGCTGGTCGACTTCTTTGCCGAACCGCACAATCAGGATGTGGTGCGCGCTTTGTTCGACGCCGGCGTCCGTCCCGCCGCCGTGATCCACGAAACCCGCGCGTCGCAGGTCAGCGGCAAGATCGTGGTGTTCACCGGCACGCTGGAAACGATGAGCCGCGACGAGGCCAAGGCACAGGCGGAGGCATTGGGTGCGCGCGTCTCGGGCTCCGTCTCCGCCAAGACCAACCTGGTGGTGGCCGGTCCGGGCGCCGGCTCCAAGGAGAAGAAAGCGCGCGAGTTGGGGGTCGAGGTGATCGACGAAGCGGGCTGGCAGGCGATTGTGAACGGTGCTCGACCCTGACGTTCAGCGGCGATGCAGGGCATTTCGCCGATGTCTCCGTCTATCAAACAGGAGGTACTTCATGAAATCGCTGCTGCCCATTGCCCTGATTGCCGTTGCCGCTCCTGCTTATGCGGCCGAGATCAACACCACGCCGATTGCCGGCACCCTGCTGGAGCTATCGGCGGAAGGCACCGCCACCCGCGTGCCCGACATGGCCGTGGTCGGCGCGGGCGTGGTGACGCAGGCGGGCAAGGCCGATGCGGCGCTGTCCGCCAACGCCCAGCGCATGACCGCGACGGTCGCCGCGCTGAAGGCGGCGGGCATCCCCGCGCGCGACATCCAGACTCAGTCGATCAGCCTGCAGCCGCAATATCGCTATGGCGAGAACCAGCCGCCGGTGCTGACCGGCTATCAGGCGAGCAATCGGGTGTCGGTGACGCTGCGCGACGTCGCTCGCACCGGTGCGGTGATCGATGCTCTGGTGGCGGCCGGCGCCAACCAGATCGACGGGCCCAACCTGACGATCGACAAGCCGGAAACCGCGCTGGACGAGGCGTGCGGCAAGGCGCTGGCTACGGCGCGGGCGCGGGCGGAGCTGTATGCAAAGGGCGCCGGCCTGTCCGTGCGGCGGATCGTGCGCATTGCCGAAAGCGAGCAGGCAGGGCCGCCCGTTCGGCCGCTGGCGATGAGCGCGATGCGCAAGGCGGAAGCGACACCGATCGAGGCGGGCGAGCAGGAATTGTCCGTCACGCTGAACGTCACGTTCGAACTCGGCTGAACCCCATGCGAAAAGGGCCGCCCCGGAAAGCCGGGACGGCCCTTTCTGCGTGACGAACCCGTCCGTCTTAGCGGACGCTGCCGCGACGGAAGAGATTGACGATCGCGAGCAGGATGATCGCACCCACCAGCGACGTCAGGAACGTGTAAACCGACAGGCCCGAATTGTTGATCGTGCCGCCCGAGAAGATCAGGCCGCCGATGAACGCGCCGATGATGCCCACCACGACATTCAGAAGAATGCCCTGCTGCGCGTCGGTGCGCATGATGATGCTGGCCAGCCAGCCCACGACGCCGCCGATAATCAGCCAGAGAATGAGTCCCATTTCCGTCCTCCTGTTACACCGCTGTCTGCATAGCGGCGATCGGACGTTGATACGCACCGACAACGATGTTGTTCCGGTCGGCGCGCAACAGGGGCGCACCGGCTCAATACTTCTGCTGGCGTTCGTACAGCGACTTGTAATGCTGGATGCGGGTGACGCGCAGACCGGGCATGCCCGATCGTTCCACCGCGCGCTTCCAGCAGGCGAACTCCTCCAGGCTGATGCTGTAGCGTTCGCACACCTCGTCAAAGGTCAGCAGCCCCCCGGCCACTGCCGCAACCACCTCCGCCTTGCGCCGCACGACCCAGCGGGTCGTACCCGGCGGCGGCAGCGAGTCCAGCGTCAATGGTTCCCCAAGCGGCCCAACGACTTGCGCCGGCCGAATCTTCTGGTTTTCGATCATTCTCATCCTCGCGCTCGCCCATAGCGGGCACCGGTCCCCCTCATTGCGCCGGGATAGAGGGTGGCATTGAAGGAAGCCTCAAATGCCAAGGTAAAGATGCTGGTCACTTTCACGCATCCCCGTCCGCATCATGCGCCTGCGCCGGGTTGAAGCTGCCATGCAGCCGGGCCTGGTCCACCAGATCGGCATCGCCGAACAGGCAGGTCAGTGCTTCCGATGCTTCGGAGCGGCCCTTGGCGCGTTCGCTGGCGGACGCGGTGGGCGTGCTGGCCTGCGCCGCCGCGATGCTCGCGCGCAGCATGGCATAGTCCGATTTGGCGGGATCCTCCCCGCGCCAGTTCAAGTCGATCTTCACGAGGCCGCCACTACGTTCGTTTCGGTTACCATCCCGTTCACGAGCGCAACCGCATGATCTTTAGGACCGCGCCACGATCGGCTAAGGTGCGGGCATGACCGCAGACCTGTTCCAGTTGGGCGACCTTGCCGGTCGCCGCATCGTCGTCGCCATGTCGGGGGGCGTGGACAGTTCGGTCGTCGCCGCGCTTGCCGCCGCCAGCGGGGCGGAGACGATCGGCGTCACGCTCCAGCTCTACGACCATGGCGCGGCGGTGGGCCGTGCCGGCAGCTGCTGCGCGGGCAAGGACATCGCCGATGCGCGCGCGGTGGCCGACCGGCTGGGCATCGCCCATTATGTATTCGATTATGAAAGCGCGTTCCGGGAAAGCGTGATCGACCGCTTCGCCGACGATTACGTCGCCGGCCGCACGCCGATCCCCTGCGTCCGTTGCAACCAGGGGGTGAAGTTCACCGACCTGTTCCGGCTGGCACGCGATCTGGGCGCGGACTGCCTGGCCACCGGCCATTATGTGCGGCGAGTGGTGGGACCGCACGGAGCGGAACTGCACCGGGCGCACGATCCGGCGCGCGACCAGAGCTATTTCCTGTTCGCCACCACCCGCGACCAGCTCGATTTCCTCCGTTTCCCGCTGGGCGGCATGCCCAAGGAGCGGGTGCGGCGGATCGCGGCGGAGCAGGGCCTGGTGGTGGCCGCCAAGCCCGACAGCCAGGACATCTGCTTCGTGCCCGACGGCGATTATGCCGGGCTGGTCCGCAAGTTGCGGCCGGATGCGGCTGCCCCCGGCGACATCGTCGACCTGTCAGGGCGCGTGATCGGCCAGCATCGCGGGATCACCGGCTTCACCGTCGGCCAGCGGCGCGGGATCGAGATCGGCGGCGCGCCCGAGCCGCTCTACGTGGTGCGGATCGACGCGGCCGAGCGGCGGCTGGTGGTCGGCCCCCGCGCCGCGCTGGCGGTGCAGGCGGCGCGGCTGGACGACGTCAACTGGCTGGGCGAGGCGCAGGACCACCCGCTGACGGTAAAGGTCCGCTCGCTGGCCAAGCCCGTGCCGGCGCGCTTCGACGGGGAGAGCGTCCGCTTCCTCACGCCCGAATATGGCGTCGCGCCCGGCCAGGCGGCGGTGCTGTACGACGGCGACCGGATGCTGGGCGGCGGCTGGATCGAACAGACGGTCGCGGCGGAGTTGGAGGCGGCCTAAGGCCACGAAGCGGAGCCGACCGCAACCGGCCGGACGCTATCCATCCCCCGCCGCAATGGTCAGCCCTGCGGGATGAATATGCCTTCGATCACGGTCACGCACGATCCGCGCAGCACGACGCGATCGCCCTCGACCGAACAGGTCAGGTGCCCACCGCGCGCCGAGGCCTGGTAAGCTTCGAACCGGGTTCGGCCGAGCTTCTCCGCCCAATAAGGCCCGATCACGGCATGGGCGGAACCCGTCACCGGATCCTCGTCGATGCCCGCGCCCGGCGCGAAGGCGCGGCTGACGATCTCGGCCGTCTCGCCCTGCGCCGTCACGATCGTCAGCCAGTCGCCAGCCGTCGCCAGTTGCGCGAAGTCCGGACGGCAGGCGCGCACCGCCGCTTCGTCGCTCAGCACCACCACGCCATAATCATGCTGGTGCCACAGCGTCTCGACCACATCGCCCGGATCGATCCCCAGCGCGGCGACGATATGCGGCAAGGGACGCGGGTGCGGTGCCCAGGCGGGCAGCGACAGGGCATAGCCTTCCCCATCCCGCGCCACCTCCAGCACGCCCGCGCGGCGGGTGCGGAAACGGATGCGGTGATCGCCGGCCTTCAGCAAGGCATGGCCGCTCGCCAGCGTCGCATGGCCGCACATCACCGCTTCGTTGACCGGCGTGAACCAGCGCAGTTCATAATCCGCATCGCCCTCGGCCGGCACGGTGAAGGCAGTTTCGGACAGGTTGTTCTCCGCCGCGATCGCCTGCAACACGTCGTCGGGCAGCCATGCGCCGAGCGGCATCACCGCCGCGGGATTGCCGGTGAACGGCCGGTCGGCAAAGGCATCGACCTGGAAGAAGGGCAGGCGCGTCATGGGTAGAGCAATCCTTCGGTCCAGCCGCCATCGGTGCGCGTGAACAATCGCCGCTCGTGCAGGCGATGCGCGCGGTCGCGCCAGAACTCGATCCGCTCGGGCACCACGCGAAAGCCGGACCAGTGCGGCGGACGCGGCACGTCGCCTCCGTCGAAGCGGGCCTTCATTTCGTCAAAGCGGCCCTCGAAGATCTCGCGCGCGGCCAGCGGTTGCGACTGGTCGGATGCCCATGCGCCCAGCTGCGAATCCCGCGCGCGGCTGGCGAAATAGGCGTCGGCCTCGTCCAGCGACACGCCCTGCACATCGCCTTCGACCCGCACCTGGCGGCGCAGCGTCTTCCAATGGAACAGCAGCCCGGCCTTGTGCCCGTCGATCACCTCGCGCGCCTTGCGGCTGTTGAGGTTGGTGTAGAACACGAAGCCCCGTTCATCATGCCCCTTCAGCAGCACCATGCGCACCGAAGGCTGCCCGTCCGCGGCCACGGTCGCAAGCGCCATCGCATTGGGATCATTCGGTTCGGACGCCTCGGCTTCCGTCAGCCAGGCGTCGAACAGGGCGATGGGGTCTTCGGTCATTGGAAAGCCTGCAATCCCGTCTGTGCGCGGCCGAGGATCAGCGCGTGGATGTCGTGCGTGCCCTCGTAGGTGTTCACCGTTTCGAGGTTCTGCGCGTGGCGAATGACGTGATATTCCTCGGTGATGCCGTTGCCGCCGTGCATGTCGCGCGCGACGCGGGCGATGTCGAGCGCCTTGCCGCAATTGTTGCGCTTGATCAGGCTGATCATCTCCGGCGCGACCCGGCCTTCGTCAAACAGCCGCCCGACGCGGAGCGCCGCCTGCAGGCCAAGCGTGATCTCCGTCTGCATGTCCGCCAGCTTCTTCTGGACGAGCTGCGTCTGCGCAAGCGGGCGTCCGAACTGGCGGCGGTCGAGCGTGTAGGCGCGCGCCCGGTGCCAGCAATCCTCCGCCGCGCCCATCACGCCCCAGGCGATGCCGTAGCGCGCGCGATTGAGGCAGCCGAACGGACCTGACAGACCCTGCGCATCGGGCAGCAGGTGATCGTCGGACACCTCCACCCCCTGCATCACGATCCCGCCGGTTACGGAAGCGCGGAGCGACAATTTGCCCTCGATCTTGGGCGCGGACAGGCCCTTCATGCCCTTTTCCAGCACGAAGCCGCAGATCTTGCCGTCATGCGCGTCGGACTTGGCCCAGACGACGAAGATGTCGGCGATCGGTGAATTGGTGATCCAAGTCTTCTCGCCGGTCAGGCGATAGCCACCGTCGATCTTCTCGGCACGGGTGCGCATCCCGCCGGGGTCCGACCCCGCCTCCGGCTCGGTCAGGCCGAAACAGCCGACCTTTTCGCCGCATGCCAGCGCCGGCAGCCAGCGTGTCCGCTGCGCATCCGAGCCGTAAGCGTGGATCGGGAACATCACCAAGCTGGACTGCACGCTCATCATCGAGCGATAGCCGGAATCGACCCGCTCGATCTCGCGCGCGACCAAGCCGTAGCCGACATAGGAAGCGCCCGCCCCGCCATGCTCCTCCGGCAGGGTCAGGCCGAGCAGGCCGAGTTCGCCCATTTCGTCGAAGATCGCGCGATCGGTCTGCTCGCGCGCATAGGCCTCGCGGATGCGGGGCGCGAGCCGCTCCTGCGCATAACCGCGCGCGGTGTCGCGGATCATCCTTTCCTCGTCGCTCAGCTGGTCCTCCAGCAGCACCGGATCGTCCCATTGGAAAGTCGTCATTCGGCCACCACCGCAAAAGGATGCGACGCCAGCTTCGCGTCGCGGGTCAACAGGTGATAGCCGGCTTGCTGCGCCTGGGTAAGCAGCAGTTCGTCGAACGGGTCGCTATGGGCAAGCGGCGGATCGAGCGTGGCGACGGCGAGCTCTGCCGTGAGATCGATGATCGACAGGTCGTTATTGTTCAACCACGCCAGTATCAGTTGTGGGTCCATCGGCCCCTTGCGCGCGCCCGTCGCCGTGCGTCGGTCCCACTTGATCCGCAACTCCCACAAGGACACGGCCGAAACCGCGATCGCTTCGGCATCTTCAATGGCCGCCTGCTCCCGGCGGGACAGCAACGTTGCTCCTCCGCCGGCAAGCCAGACGAGGAAATGGGTGTCCAGCAACAGCCTCATTCGAGGCCAAGCACCTTGCGGCTGAACGCCGGATCATCAAACTCGGGCGGCCAAAGATCCTCGGCGCTCTGCCCGGTGAGGCCCATTTCTGCGCTGACGCGGTGTGCCCGCGCGAAGTCGAAACCGCCGGACGTTTGGGGGCGAACCAGCTCCACAAACGGTGCGCCATGGCGCGTCACGACTACACGCTCGCCCCGCAGCGCCGCTTCCGCGGCCTCCGAGAAGCGGGCTTTCGCTTCGCGCACCGACAATTCCATGGCCGATCTCCCTTGTGACCACATGTAGTCACAAGGCGACTATCGCTCAAGCTTCCAGCTCGATGTCCCAATAGAGCCAGTCGCGCCAGCTGTCGTGAAGATGGTTGGGCGGGAAGCTGCGGCCATGTTCCTGCAACTGCCAGCTGGTCGGGCGATAGGGCGCCTCCGCCAGCGCCATGCTGGCCTGGCGGGGCGTGCGGCCGCCCTTGCGCAGGTTGCAGGGTGCGCAGGCGGTGGACACATTCTCCCACGTCGTGCGCCCCCCTTGGGCGCGCGGGATGACATGGTCGAAGGTCAGCTCGCTGGTGCAGCCGCAATATTGGCAGCAGAAACGGTCGCGCAGGAACAGGTTGAAACGGGTGAACGCCGGATAGGCCGAGGGCCGCACATATTGGCGCAGCGCGATCACCGACGGCAGCTTCAGGCTCTGCGTCGGGCTGTGCACCTCGCGCTCGTAATGGGAGACGATGTCGACCCGTTCCAGGAACACCGCCTTGATCGCGGTCTGCCATGGCCAGATCGACAGCGGGTAATAGGACAAAGGTGTGTAATCGGCATTCAGCACCAGCGCCGGACAATTGTCCGGGTGGCGAATAAGATCGGGATGATACATGGACGACCAAGCCCCTCCGCAAAGCGGAGCGCCCCGGCCTGGGGGTCGCCTCGGTCCCGTCGCACTCGGGAGCGCGAGGCCTGGCCGCCGCGTCTCCGTCGTCCTGCCGCGTGCCAGAGCGGCGTGACGGGAGCATGACACCATTACGACGACTCGCGGTCAATAGCCGTTATTAATGATCGAACGAAAGGCAGTCGCGGAATGGAGATCGTGTCGCGTTTCGCCCCCAGTCCGACCGGTCGATTGCACCTGGGCCATGCCTTTTCGGCGGTGCGCGCGCACGACCTGGCGCGGGACGCCGGCGGGCGCTTCCTGCTGCGGATCGAGGATATTGACGGCACGCGCAGCCGGGAGGCGTTCGTGGCCGGGATTGAGGAGGACCTGCGCTGGCTCGGCCTGCACTGGGACGGGCCGGTGATGCGTCAGTCGCGCCGCATGATCACCTATGCCGCGGCACTCGGTCAGTTGAAGGCGATGGGCCTGGTCTATCCCTGCTTCTGTACCCGGGCGGAGATCGCCGCCGCCAGCGCCAGCGCGCCACACGGACCGGAGGGGTCATTGTATCCCGGCACATGCCGCGCCCTGCCGGACGAAGCGCGAGCGACCCGTCTGGCCGAACCGCATTGCTGGCGACTGGACGTGGCGAGGGCCGTGGCGCGGACCGGGCCGCTCACCTGGCATGACGACCAGAAAGGATGGATCCGGGCCGAACCACTGGCCCAGGGCGACGTGGTGCTGGCGCGCAAGGAGACGCCCACATCCTACCACCTGTCGGTGACGGTGGACGATGCCGCGCAGGGCGTGACGGACGTGGTGCGCGGCACCGACCTGTTCGAGGCGACGCACATCCACCGCCTGCTCCAGGCCTTGCTCGGCCTCCCCACGCCGCTTTACCACCATCACGGCCTGCTGACCGGCGCGGATGGCAAGCGCCTCGCCAAGCGCAACGGGGCACGCCCGCTGGCCGATCTGCGGGCGGAGGGAGCGGATCCGGCTGCCCTGCTGGCGGCGTTGCGGGCGGGGCAACTTCCCGTTGGCGTCGGCACGGCGGAGGTCTAGAACAGGCCCATGCAGACCTTTCTGTTCGTCCTGATCATCCTGGCGGCGATCGGCGCGCTGGTCTCGGTCGTGCGCGGCGTGATCATCATGGCGCGCACCAGCCGCGAGGATCTGACCGGAAGCGGGGTCAGCCGGTCCGGCCTGCGCCAGAATCGCATGATGTGGCGCCGCATCCAATTTCAAGGCGCGGCGGTGGTGTTCGTCATCATCCTGCTCCTGCTCTCGCGTGGAGGGACGCACTGATGGTCAAGCTGACCCGCATCTACACCCGCACGGGCGACCAGGGCGACACCGGTTTGGCCGACGGCTCCCGCATCGGCAAGGCGGATGCGCGCATCGCCGCGATCGGCGACGTGGACGAAACCAACAGCGCGCTCGGCGTGGCCATCGCCGCGCTGGAACAAGGGCCGGAGCAGGAGATGCTCGCCCGCATCCAGAACGAATTGTTCGATCTCGGCGCTGATATCGCCACGCCCGGCGACGACTTCACGCCCTCCCTCTCCGTGCTCCGCATCACCGCCTCGCAGGTGACCCGGCTGGAGCAGGAGATCGACCGCATGAACGAGGGACTCGCCCCCCTTTCTTCCTTCATCCTGCCGGGCGGGCTGGCGGCGGCCGCGCACCTCCACCTTGCCCGTGCCATCGCCCGCCGGGCCGAACGGAGCATGGTCGCGGCGGCGGCAGCCATGCCCGTCAATCCGCAGGCTTTGGCCTACGTCAACCGCCTGTCGGACCATCTGTTCGTGCTTGCGCGGCTGGCGAATGCCACCGCCGGCGGCGACGTGCTGTGGCGCCCCGGCGCGACCCGCGAATAGGAACGTAGGCGGAACTTTCCTGCGGCACACAGGTTGGAAGCGGCGGGCAAAGGGGGATTTCAACATGGCCGCGCGCGCGGAACAAATGCAGGGTCCGTCCGCCCTGGTCGAAGCGTATCGCCGCACGCGCGACCTGTCGGTGGCCCTTGCCGCGCCTTTGTCCGACGCCGACGCCACGATCCAGCCGCATCCCGACGCCTCGCCCGCCAAGTGGCATCTGGCGCATACCACATGGTTCTTCGAGACTTTCGTGCTGCGCGATCATGTGCCGGGCCACCACCCGCATGACGCGCGCTACGCCTTTCTGTTCAACAGCTATTACGATGCGGAAGGTGCGCGACACGCCCGCGACCGGCGCGGCATGCTGTCGCGGCCGAGCCTGGAGGAAATCCGCGCCTGGCGCACGGCGGTGGACGAACAGGTGGCGCACGCGCTGCCCGGCCTGTCGTCCGCCGCGCAGGATCTGGTCACCCTCGGCATCCATCACGAGCAGCAGCATCAGGAATTGATGCTGACCGACATGCTGGCGGCGATGGCCGCCAATCCGCTCGACCCCGCCATCTGGGATCACCCACGCGACATGCCGGCCGCGATCACGCCGATCGGGTGGACGGAGGGTCGCGCCGGCCTTGTCGAGATCGGTCATGGCGGCGCGGAATTCGCCTTCGATTGCGAAGAACCGCGCCATCGCACCTTGCTCCACCCCCATGCGCTGGCGGATCGCTGCGTCACGAATGCCGAATGGCAGGCCTTCATGGCCGACGACGGCTATCGTCGACCCGAATTGTGGCTGTCCGACGGCTGGGCGTGGGTCAAGCGTGAGGCGGTGGCGGCGCCGCTCTACTGGCGCGCGGGCGCGGACGGCGCATGGCGTGCCTTCGCGCTGGACGGGCTCCACCCGCTCCATCCCGCCGCCCCCGTCACCCATATCTCCTTCTACGAGGCGGATGCCTATGCCCGCTGGGCGGGCGCGCGCCTGCCGACCGAGGCGGAATGGGAACATGCCGCCGAGGCGCTGGACCCTGCCGCCGGCACACAGCTCGACACGGCTGGCCCGGTCCGCCCACGCGCCGTATCGCGCTCGACCTCGCCCGGGCAGATGTTCGGGGACGTGTGGGAATGGACCGGCAGCGCCTACCTGCCCTATCCCGGCTTTCGCCCGGCGGAGGGCGCGGTCGGCGAATATAATGGCAAGTTCATGAGCGGGCAGGCGGTGCTGAAGGGTGCCAGCTGCGCCACCCCGCGCGGCCATTCGCGGGCCAGCTACCGCAACTTCTTCTACCCCTGGCAACGCTGGCAATTTACCGGCGTACGCCTGGCAAGGGATCTGTGATGCTGCGCCTGGAGGATGCCGGAGCGGGCGTTGCGGAGGGTGCAGACCCCGCCTTTCTGGTCGATGTGCTCGCCGGCCTTGCCCAGGAGCGCAAAGCCATTCCCGCACGCTGGTTCTACGACCGGCGCGGGTCGGAGCTGTTCGAGGACATTACCCGCCTGCCCGAATACTACCCCACCCGGGTGGAGACGGCGTTGCTCTCCGAACGGTGCGAGGAGGTCGGCCGGATCGTCGGCGCGGGGCGCGCGGTGGTGGAGTTCGGCTCCGGCTCCTCGCTCAAGACGCCGCGTTTGCTGTCCTGCGTGTCGGCCGCCGCATATGTGCCGATCGACATTTCGGGCGATTTCCTTCGCGACTCCGCCGCCGGCCTGGCCGAAAAGTTCCCCGGTTTGGCCGTGTTGCCGGTGGAGGCGAACTTCATGCAGCCCGTCACGCTGCCCTTGGCGGTCAAGACGCTGCCGAAGCTGGGTTTCTTTCCGGGCTCCACCATCGGCAATCTCGTGCCGCGATCGGGCGTGAACCTGCTGCGCGACATGATCGCGACGCTGGGCATCGGATCGACCCTGCTGATCGGGATGGACCGGGTCAAGGATCCTGACGTCCTGATCCGCGCCTATGACGATGCGGCCGGCGTCACGGCGGCGTTCAACCTCAACCTGCTCCACCGCATCAATCGCGAGCTTGGGGCGGACATTCCGGTCGAAGGCTTCTCGCATCGCGCGGTGTGGAACGAAACCTGGTCGCGGATCGAGATGCATCTGGTGGCGAACCGGGCCTTGTCGTTCACGATCGCCGGCCGTTCGTTCGCGTTGGCTGCCGGGGAGACGATCCACACCGAGAACAGCCATAAATACAGCCCGCGCAGCGCCCGCCAGTTGCTCGCGGCAGGCGGCTGGACCCCACTGCGCGAATGGTCGGACGCGGATGGCATGTTCTCGCTGATCCTGGCGGAGGCGCGGCCGGAGCCGAGCGCCCCCTGACCCTTTGACCTCCGACGCATATCCTCGCTAGCGTTCCCCCACCGCAAAGTCGCGCATGAAAGGGCAGGCATGAACACGATCGGCGTCATCGGCGCAGGCCAAATGGGGGCAGGCATCGCCCAGGTCGCGGCGCAATCCGGCTATCGCGTGCTGCTGGGCGACGTGAGCCTGGACGTCGCGGAAAAGGGCAAGGCCGGCATCGCCAAGCGCCTCGCCCGGGCCGTCGAAAAGGCGCAGATCGAGCAGGCCGATGCCGACGCCGCGCTTGCCCGGATCGAGCCGCAGGGCGACCATGCCGCCTTTGGCCAGGCCACCATCGCCATCGAAGCCGCAACCGAGCGGGAGGAGATCAAGCGCGCCATCTTCGCCAGCCTCGGCAAGGTGCTGTCCGCCCAGGCCATCCTCGCCACCAACACGTCCTCCATCCCGATCACGCGGCTGGCGCAGGCGGCACCCGATCCGGCGCGCTTCATGGGCGTCCACTTCTTCAACCCCGTGCCGGTGATGAAGCCGATCGAACTGATCCGCGGCCTTGCCACCGCCGACGACACGGTCGCGCGGGTGGAGGCGTTCGCGCAAAGCCTGGGCAAGACGGTGGTCCACGCCAACGATGCGCCGGGCTTCATCGTCAATCGCGTGCTGCTGCCGATGCTGAACGAGGCGATCTTTGCGCTGGGCGAAGGCGTCGCCACCGTGCGCGACATCGACGCGGCGGTCAGCCTGGGTCTCAACCATCCGATGGGTCCGCTGACTTTGGCCGACTTCATCGGCCTCGACACCTGCCTGGAAATTGCGCGCGTGCTGCATGAGGGCACGGGCGATCCCAAGTTCCGCCCTGCGCCGCTACTGGTCAAATATGTCGAAGCCGGCTGGTTGGGCCGCAAGACCAGGCGCGGCTTCTACGATTATTCCGGTGCGGAGCCGGTGCCGACGCGCTGAGGGCGCCACTTCCCTGCTTTCCGGCCTGCGCTTTCCGGCCGGTATTTTTTTGAAAGGACAGGCGGCATCGATCCCGCTAGGCACAGCCCGCATGGATAAGCCTGCACCCGGTCTGCCCAAGTCGCTGTTTGCCTTTGCAATCTTCTACGGGGGCATGGTGTGCATCGCCGGCGTGCTCGGCAACAAGCAGGTGGCGTTGGGGCCGCTGGCGGTGGAAGCGGGCATCTTCGCCTTTCTGCTGCTGGTGGTGACGTCCAGTGCGGTGGCGGAGCTGCACGGCCGCGCCATCGCCACGCGGCTGGTGCAGATCGGGTTCGTGCCGCTGATCGTGTCGCTGCTGCTCTCCCTGCTGGTACTGGCCCTGCCCGCCTCCGCGAGCATGGAGCCGGCGCGGATCGGCGCCTTCACCCTGATGATGGGTGCCACGCCCCGCATCTGGCTGGGCGGCATCGTCGCATATGGCGTATCGCAGACGCTGAACGTGTTCATCTTCAGCCGGCTGAAAGGACACGAGGGCAGCCGCCTGCTGTGGCTGCGCGCAGCCGTCGCCAGCGCAACGTCGCAGGTGATCGACACATTGCTGTTCGTCACCATCGCCTTCTGGGGGGTGTTCCCGATCGGCGAATTGCTGGTGGGCCAGATGCTGGCAAAGGTCACGCTGTCGGCGGTGCTGGTGCCGCCGCTCATCTATCTGTTCGTCGGTTTCGGGCGGAAGCTGGACGGGACCACCCCTCACGCCTAAGGCGCGCCGCGATGACCGATTACGCCCCCGATCCCGCCCTGCTCGCCCGTGCCGAGACATTGGTGGAGGCGCTGCCCTACCTCCAGCGTTATGCCGGCGCGACCTTTGTCGTGAAATATGGCGGGCACGCCATGGGCGATGCCGATGCGGCGGAGGATTTCGCCGAAGACGTGGTGCTGCTGAAGGCGGTCGGGATCAACCCGATCGTGGTGCATGGCGGCGGGCCGCAGATCGGCGCGGCGCTGAAGGCGCAGGGAATCGAAAGCCGCTTCGTCGACGGGCTGCGCGTTACCGACGCCGCCACGATGAAGGTGGCCGAGATGGTCCTGTCCGGCCAGATCAACAAGGAGATCGTCTCCTGGATCGCGGCCGAGGGCGGGCGCGCCGTCGGTATTTCCGGCAAGGACGGCCACCTGGTCACCGCCACCAAGGTGCGGAGCGAGCATGATCTGGGCTTCGTGGGCGAGCCCGACGATGTCGACACGCGCCTGCTCGATACCCTGTCCACGGCCGGCATGATCCCGGTGGTGGCGCCGGTGGGCGTCGGCGCGGACGGGCAGACCTACAACATCAACGCCGACACGATGGCGGGCGCCATCGCCATCGCGACCGGTGCCGAGCGCCTGTTCCTGCTGACGGACGTGCCGGGTGTGCTCGACAAGGACAAACGCCTGCTGAGCGACCTGACCCCGCCCAAGATCGCGGATCTGAAGCGCGACGGCACCATCTATGGCGGCATGATCCCCAAGCTCCAGACCTGCATCGATGCGGTCCAGGGCGGCGTGGACGCGGCGGTGATCCTGGACGGGCGGGTGCCGCACGCCATGCTGATCGAGATCTTCACCAAGGCCGGCGCGGGCACATTGGTGCGCCGGGGCTGAGGCGTTCGCCTCAGCGCTGGTCCTCATAGGCGAATTGCAGGATGCCCCAGTGGCGTCCGCGGACATGGATCGACGCGATCACCTGCTTCAGCAGGATCACGTCGCCGCCCGCCACCGGCCGGCGATAGGCCTTGATGCAGAACGGCTCGGTGGTCTTGCACTGCGCCTTGGTGTCGGCGAACTCGTAAATCGTGCCGGCGCGCGAATATTCCATGTTCCAGTCGCGATCGCCCGGCCGTTGCGGCAGCGACCGCTCCGGCATGGCCACCGCGCCATAGGCATTGCGATCGCTGAAGCTCATCCCGAAAAACCCGCGAAAGGCACGCGCCGCTTCCTGGTGCGGGCGGGCGGCGGCAGTCAGCACCGCCTGCGCGGGGTGGGCGTGGAGCATGGGGTCGCTGCCCGGAACCGGCGTATAGATACTGGAAAAGAACGCTCCTTCGGTAATGCGCCCGGCATCCAGCGCCTGTTCCAGCGTCCCCGAAACCGCCGCCGCGACCGACAAGGCAAAGTTTATATACGGGGTGTCGGGGAGTTCCACGCCGCTTTCCGCAAAATGCTGGAGCAGCGTGTTGGTGTCGTCGCTGACCGTGGTCAGCCGCCCCGACAGGCGCTGAAGCCCGCTGGCATTGTCGGTCGACGTGGTCGCCAGCGCATCCAGCCCGGTACGCACGGTATCGACTGAGCCGACGATGGCGCCGATCCGATCGGCCACCGACGTGCTGATCTCCGACAGGCCGCGCATCAGGGTTTCCAGCCGCCCGACGAGCGTCTCGATGTCGCGCGTGCCCTGGTGGGCCGACTTGGCCTTGGCGGCACCCTGCGTGATCCGGTCGAGCATGCCGCCGGCCTCGCCGTGCAAGGCACAGATCGACCGTTCGATGGTCTGGGTGGCGGTGGCGGTTTCCTGCGCCAGCTTCTTCACCTCGCTCGCCACCACCGCAAAGCCGCGCCCGGCATCGCCCGCGCGCGCCGCCTCGATCGTGGCGTTGAGCGCGAGCAGGTTGGTCTGGCTGGCGATGTCGCGGATCACGCCGGTGACGTGACCCACCGTCTGCAGCGCATTGTTGAACGCCGCCAGCCCGCCATGGATGTGCGTCACCTGATCGATCAGTTCGAGGACGTCGGCGGTGGCGCCGGCCAGTTGCCGCGTCGAATCGTCGATCACCGCGCCGGCCGTCATGGCGATGTGCCGCGCATCGTCGGCTGCCGCCGCCACGGTCTCGCCCGCATCGGCCAGGCTGCCCGTTTCCGCGCGCACCGACTCGATCGTGTTGGCCTGATCGGTGACGCGGTCGGACAGTTCGGAGATGTCCGCCTGCAGGTCGAGCGTCCTGAGGCAGAGATCGCCCGACAATTTGGCTGCCTTGATGACGTTCGGCTGTGATTTCATGTGCTTGATCCTCGATCGCGGCAACATATCCACAGGGCTGGTTAAAGTGCGGTTAGCGTAGCTGACCGGATCCACTCCCGCGCCCATGACGGAGCATGTTGTGCCCGCGACGGAGCACACCGCGCCCGCGAAGGAGCGCACCGCGCCCTTGGGGTGGCGCCAGATGCGTCACTTCGTTAGACATGGGCCTATCATGCTTATTCCGCTTCTCCAGATCGTCGATCTGCTGCTCTCGGTGGTGATGTGGATCATCATCATCCAGGCCATTCTGTCCTGGCTGGTGGCGTTCAACGTCGTGAACACGCACAACGATTTCGTGCGCCAGGTGCTGTATGCGCTCAGTCGCATGACCGAGCCATTGTATCGGCCGATCCGGCGGATCATGCCCGATTTCGGCGCGCTCGATTTCTCGCCTTTGGTCGTGCTGCTGGTGATCCAGATCCTGCGGTCGATCGTGATCCCGGCCATTGCGCAGGCGGCCTTTACCGCATGAGCGCCGCGATCATCGACGGCAAGGGCTTTGCCGAAACCCTGCGCGCGCGCGTCGCGGACAAGGTCCAGGATTTCGTCGCCGACGCCGGCCGCCAGCCGGGCCTGGCGGTGGTGCTGGTAGGCGAGGATCCGGCGAGCGGCGTCTATGTCCGCTCCAAGGGCAGGGCGACCGAGGCCGCCGGCATGGCGAGCTTCACCCATCGCCTGCCCGCCGACACCAGCCAGGACATTCTGCTTTCCTTGGTGCGCCGCCTGAACGCCGATCCGATGGTGGACGGGATCCTGGTCCAGCTGCCCCTGCCGCAACAGATCGACGAGAATGCGGTTATCGCCACCATCGATCCGAACAAGGATGTGGACGGTTTTCACCCGGTCAATGCCGGACGACTGGCATCCGGGCTGGACGGGTTCGTGCCGTGTACCCCGCTCGGCTGCGTGATGCTGCTCAAGGACCGACTGGGCGACCTGTCCGGCAAGGATGCGGTGGTGATCGGCCGCTCCAACATCGTCGGCAAGCCGATGGCGCAATTGCTGCTGGCGGAAAGCTGCACGGTGACGATCGCCCACTCCCGCACCCGCGACCTGCCCGCTCTGGTGCGCCGCGCAGACATCGTGGTGGCGGCGGTGGGCCGGCCGGAAATGGTGAAGGCGGACTGGATCAAGCCCGGCGCCACCGTGATCGACGTGGGCATCAACCGCGTCGATGCAGGTGACGGCAAGGGCCGGCTGGTCGGTGACGTGACGTTCGACGAAGTGGCCCGGGTGGCCGGCGGCATCACGCCGGTGCCGGGCGGGGTCGGCCCGATGACCATCGCGGTCCTGCTGCGCAACACGTTGGTGGCGGCGCACCGCAATGCCGGTATTCCGCTCGACCGCGACGCGATATGATCGCCGGGCAGCGCGGAGGCGATCGCTGAGCCGATGATGGCGCTGTTCCTGTCCGCCTTCGTCACCTTCTTCGTGGTGATCGACCCGCCCGGCTGCGCGCCGATCTTCGCCAGCCTGACCCGCGACGGCAGCGCGGCCTGGCGCCGTGCCATGGCAATCCGCTCGGTGCTGATCGCGGCGTCGATCCTGATGGTGTTCGCCTTCGTGGGTGAGCCCCTGCTTCACGCGCTCGGTATCGGCCTCGACGCCTTCCGCATCGCCGGCGGCATCATGCTGTTCCTGATCGCGCTGGAAATGGTGTTCGAGAAGCGCACCCATCGCCGCGAGGAGCGGGCGGAGGAGATCAACCGCCGCCATGCGGAGGAACATCGGGTCGAGCCGGAGGACATTTCGGTCTTCCCGATGGCGATTCCGATGATCGCCGGGCCGGGCTCCATCGCCACCGTCATGCTGATGACGGCGCACAATGACGGCTCGAACCTGATCGTGGTGATGGCGGCGATGCTGGCGGTGCTGCTGCTCAGCCTGGCCGCCCTGCTCGCGGCGGGCGCGATCATGCGCGTGCTGGGCGACAAGTTGGAGGCGATGATCACCCGCGTGCTGGGCGTCCTGCTCGCCGCCTTGGCGGCCCAGTTCGTGATCGACGGGGTGAAGGCGAGCTTCAGTCTCGCCGGCGCCACAGCCTGAACGGCGACCCCTTCGGCAGCGCCACCGGCGCAAGCCATGCCGGCACCTGCCCCCTGGCGAGCTGGACGTAGAAGCCGCCGGGGGCTTCGCTGGAATAGACGGTGGATTCCGACGTGCCGGGGCAGAGCAGCAGCAACGTCGCGCCATGCCTGCGCATCACGCCATGCGCCACCTCCGGGTCGGTCGCGCGGAAGGCATGCTGCGTGTCCAGGATCGCAGCACCTGCCCGGTGGTACGGGCCGGAAATCACGCTGTGATGCGTAACCGCCATCAGTCGCGGGCCCAGGTCGTTGAAGGTCATGATGGTGGTCGCCGGCAGCGCCGCGATCGGCTTCAGCGCCGGCAGGGTCGGGCAGCGGCGGTTCGCCTGGTCCACCCGCTTGCGATAGCCCGATTTCCTTTCCGGGACATTCTTCACCACCAGCCCGGCGAAGCTGCCCGACACCAGCACGAACGCGGCCACGCTGCCGAATACGCGCACCAGCATGAAACGATTGTCCAGCGCCGCCCGCATCAGCGGCCAGCCGAGCGCGGTCGCCCCGATCACGCCCACCAGCTGCGATCCCGGCCCCGCGCGCGTCTGCCAGAACAGCAGGCAGGCGGAGAAGAGCGACAGCAACGCCACCAGCAGCCACGGCATGGCCCGCGGCGTCCCGCGCGCGCGCCAGCAGGCCCAGCCGGCCCCGATCACGCCGATGATCGACAGCGACAAGGTCGGGAAGGCGATCCGCCAGCCATGTTTGTAGAGCGGCTTGGCCTCGCGGATGTGGCTGAACCAGAGCTTGTCCAGTTCGGGCGAGATATGTTCCGGCCGGCCGAGGCATTGCGGCCAGGCCGCCGCGAAGAAGCCGCAGATCACCACCCCCGCGGCCACGGTGAGCGCGAGCCTCGCGCCGCGATTCGCCAGCGGCAGGCTGCCCAACGCCACCGACACCCCGCCCGCCAGCAGCAGGGTTGAGAGATAGACCGGCGTCAATGCGTCGCACAGCGGCCGGGCATTGTCGAACGAGCCGAACACCACATAACCGATCGCCGCACCCGCCGCGAGCGCCAGGCCATAGCCGCGCAGCCGCACCCCCTGGCGCGCGTCCGCCACCCACCACAAGGCCTGCAAACCGCCCGCCACCGCCAGATAGGGCAGCAATTCCAGCCCGATCGTGAGGGATACTGCCGTCGCCAGTCCCGCGGTGATGCCGCCGCGCACCGCCCGGCTGTCGGCCATGCCGGCGATCGTCACCATCAGCGTCGCGAGTTGCCAGCCATGGTGGTCGATCCGCAGCGGCATGAACATGAACATCGTGGTCGGCGCGCACAGCAGGATGGCGGGCGCGAGCAGAAAGGCCCAGCGATCGACCAGCCGCCGTGCGGCCAGCATGGTGGCGTACAGGGCAGTGCCGAAGGCGAGCAGCGGCGCGATCGCGCAGGCCCAGCGCGCCGCCTCCATCCCGCCCACGATCGGCCGCAGCAGCAGGATCAGGCCGGCGATCGGCAGGTCGACCAGCCGCGACCAGTGGATGGACACACCCTCCGGCGGGTTCATCCGGTATTGGCGCAGATCGTACCAGCCCTGCCCGTCCAGCAATGCGCGCACCTGGGCGAAGCGCATATTGTCGTCCGTGTCCGGCAGCGCGAACCAGTGGATCGCGCCCCAGCGATACCACAGCAGATAGGCCGCGCCTGCCGCCCAGAAGAGCAGAAACCACCGCCGCCAATGCCGATCGTCGCGAACCCAGTCTATCACCGCTCTTCCCTCATGTGCCTGCGCGCTCTAGGCGGCAGTGGGGAAAGAGCAAGGGTGGCAACGGCGTGGTGGTGAAGCGGGAGACCTTCTGGCAGCTGGTTCGGTATGGGGTGAACGGCCTGTTGGTCACCGCCCTGTATTCGGCCGTCTACCTGGTTCTGAATCGGACGGCGGGCATCCATCCGCAGCTGGCCAACCTGGCCGGCTATCTGGTGGCGGTCGGCACAGGCTATATCCTGCACAGCAAGGTCACGTTCCGCGACCATGGCTCGCGCGATCGCGGCACTCAGGTACGCTTCGTGGTTGCCTCGCTGGTCAGCTATGCCTTCAACGCATTGTGGACTTGGATCTGCACGGATGTGCTGCGCTGGCCCAGCTGGACGCCGGTGGTGCCGATCTCCACCCTGACGCCTATCCTGCTATTCGCGATCAATCGGCTGTGGGTGTTCCGGTGACGCTTGCCACCCTGCCCCGAACCGCGCCACAACCGCCGGCCATGGCTGCTCCCGCCGACCATCCGCTGATCTCCGTCATCGTGCCCGTGAAGGACGAAGAGGAAGCGATCGCCCCCTTTGTCGCGCGCATGACGGTGGTGCTGGACGCACTGCGCGACACGGACGGCAGTTCCGTGGCGTGGGAAATCCTGTTCGTCGACGACGGCAGCAGCGACGCTACCCTGCCGGCGATCATGGCCGCCAACCTGCGCGATCCGCGCATCATCGCCGTGTCGCTGTCGCGCAATTTCGGCAAGGAAGCGGCCCTGTCCGCCGGCCTGGACAATGTGCGCGGCGCGACGGTGGTGCCGATCGACGTCGACATGCAGGATCCGCCCGAGGTGATCGGCGCCATGCTCGACCAATGGCGCCAGGGCTACGAGGTCGTCTACGGCGTGCGCCGCAACCGCAGCACCGATTCGCTGCCCAAGCGCCTGACCGCCGACCTGTATTACCGCGCGCACAACTGGATGAGCGAGGACAAGATCCCCGAACATGCCGGCGACTTCCGCCTGCTCGACCGGCGGGTGGTGGAGGTGATCCGGGCGATGCCGGAACGCAACCGCTTCATGAAGGGGCTGTTCGCCTGGGGCGGCTTTCGCCAGACGGCGGTGGAATATGACCGGGCCGAGCGCACCGTCGGTGGCACCAAGTTCAACTATATCAAGCTGTGGAAGCTGGCGATCGACGGGCTGACGTCCGCCTCCACCGCCCCCTTGCGCATCTGGTCCTATATCGGCTTCGGCATCGCCGCCTTGGCGATGGTCTATGCCCTGTTCCTGATCGCGCGCACCATCCTCTACGGGGTGGATGTCGCGGGCTATGCCTCCATGATGGTGGCGGTGCTGTTCCTGGGCGGCGTGCAGTTGCTGTCGCTCGGCATCCTCGGCGAATATGTCGGCCGCATCCTGATCGAAGCCAAGGGCCGGCCGATCTACGTGATTCGCGAGCGGATCGGGCAAGCGGGCGAGCGCGACTGATGGAGCGCCACGTCTACGACCGCATGGCCCAGATCGACCGCGACCATTGGTGGTTCGTCGGCCGCCGCAGTATCCTGACCGCGCTGATCGAACGGTTCCGGCCGCGCCCCACGCCGCTCCGCATCCTGGAAGTCGGCTGCGGCACCGGCTCCAACATCGCCATGCTGCAGGGTTTCGGCCAGGTGGACGCGATCGAGCCCGACGACGATGCGCGCGCCTTTGCCGCCAGACGCACGGGTCTCGCCATCAAGGGCGGCTACCTGCCCGACGTGCCGCTGCAGGACGGCGCCTACGACCTGATCGTGCTGCTGGACGTGTTGGAACATATTCCGGACGATCATGGCGCGCTCGCCGCCTTGCGTTCCAAGCTGGCGCCGGGCGGGCGGCTGCTGCTGGCGGTGCCGGCGATGCCGTCCTTGTGGAGCGGGCATGACGTCGCCCACCATCACCAGCGCCGCTATACTCGCAGGACGCTGGAGGCGGTGGTGACCGCGGCCGGCTTTCGGGTGATCCACCACACCGCGTTCAACACCCTGCTGCTGCCGGCCATCGTCGGGGTGCGGCTGGTCAACAAGCTGCTGCGTCGCGAGGGCGGGGACGAGGATGCGCTGCCGGCGGCGCCGGTCAATGCGGTGTTGAGCCGCCTGTTCGGGTGGGAACGCTACGCCGCCGTGCGGGGCCTGCTGCCGGTCGGCGTGTCGCTCGGCCTGGTCGCCGAATTGGCCTGAGGCGGGATTACGCGGTAGAGGATGCCGCGCCCCTCCCCGGTCCAGATCGGCACCAGCCCAGGAAAGCTGTTCCACCGCGCGCGCGGCCAGTTCACCACCCAGGCATAGTCGAAGGCGTCGCGCGGCAGGGTGTTCAGCGCGTCGGGATAGCGTTTAGCATGCCGTTGCCGGCATCCGGCCGGACGCAGAATCTCGGTCGGGTCCTCGGCAAAGCCCTTGGCCGGCGCATATTTGATCCGCACCAGCTGCGCGCCGGGATCGGTCCACTGGCCGTTGACGAAGGCCCCGCGCCGGACGATCGCCATCGCGCCGAGATGGTCCATCCGGCTGGTCACCCAATAGGCCGTACAGCGTAGCGCCACCTGCACGAACACGCGGCTGCCGGGGCGGACATGGTCCAGGGCCTGCAATTGCTGCTCGTTGGCATGGCTCTGCGCGGCAAAGCTCCTGGTCAGCAGCGCGATCCGCCCGACGAAGATGGCGGTGGCGATCCCCGCCACGATCGCCGCCTCGCGCCGAGACCCGCTCTTCAGCGCCAGCGCCGCAAGCGCCACCACGAACAGATAGGGCGCCAGCCGCATGTCGGCGTAAGCCGATCCGAACAACATGCGCGGCAGCAGGATATAGGCCGTGATCAGCATCACCGTGGCGATGCCGAGCGTGCGGTTCATGCGCAGCCACAGGCCGAACAGGCCAAAGACGATGACGCAGAACAGCAGGTAGACCGTCCCCAGGTCGACCGTCATCCATGTGTTGCGCAGCGCCGAAAGCGCATAGACATATTTGGCGTGCCAATCGAACCAGCCGGTATTCGCCCCCCGGGCGTCACCGGTGCGCCACAGCACCATGAGCAGCACCGGCGGCGCCAACGCCAGGCAGGCGAGGCCGCCATGCCAGATGCTCTGCGCGATGGTGCGGCCGCTGTCGCGCATCCGCACCGTTTCCGCCGCGAATGCCAGCAGCGACAGCACCGCCCAGCCGAAGATGTGGGCGACCGTCAGCAGCAGGCCGATCGGCACGAACAGGGCGATGCGCAGCCGCCACCGCCCCTGCCGCCCCAGCCTGAGCCACAGGGCAAAGGCGTTCAGCGCCAGCGCCATGGACAACAAGAAGTTCACGAATCCCCAGATGAAAGGGAAACTGTAGGCGAGCGACAGCGCCAGGATCGTCGTCGGCGGCACGCGCCCATGCGCCTCATGCGCGATCCACAGGATGCCGCTGGCCGTCAGTGCGGCGATGCCGATCACGATCAGCTTCACCGCAAGCTCCAGCCCGAACAGCGGCGCCAGCGGGATCACCAGCAGGTCGACGCCGAGATTCGCGATAAAGCCCCATTCGAAGCTGAAATAATCGCGCCGCAGCGGATCGGACCCGTCCGCCAGCATGATCCGGTATCGCCCCATATGTTCGGGCAGGTCGGTCAGCGGCGGCACGGTGGGCAGGATCAGCGGGATGATCGCGATCACCACCAGCAGGGCCAGGAACCAGCGGCTGTTCCACCATCCTGCGGGGGTTTCGATAATAGGCGCGGAGCGGAACATTCCCCGCCCTTATGGCGCAGCCACGCCCCGCGACAAGGGGGCGCGCGCAGGCTAAGGCCATGGACATGCGCCGCCGCCTGCCTGTTCTGCTGCTTGTCACCGGGATCCTGGTCGCCGCGCTGGGCCTGCGCCTGTGGAAGATCGGCGGCGAACCGCTGTGGCTGGACGAGGCGTACAGCGCCTATGCGGCCGAGCACGGCTTCGCCTTTCTGTGGCAGATGGTGCCCCGCTACGAAACGCATCCGCCGGTCTATTACTCGCTGGTGCGGATCTGGACCTTGCCGTTCGGCAACGGGCTGGTCGCCTTGCGGATGCTGGGGATCGTCGCCGGGCTCGCCACCTTGCCGGTACTCGCCTGGGGCGCGCACGAAGCTGCCCGGCTCCTCCGATGGGATGCGGTCCGGGCGCGTTGGCTGGCGCTGGCCGCCTTCGGCCTGGGCAGCGTGTCGATCGCCATGGTGGAGATGGCGCGGCAGGTGCGGCCCTATCCGGTGATGATCCTGACCTATGCCGCGGCGACGGCGCTGCTGATCCGCCTCGCCAGGCGGCGGGCGGCGGGGCTGCCGATCGGCGGCCGGGGTCTCGTCGCCTATCTGCTGCTGGTGGAATCGATGTTGTGGCTCCACAATCTGGACCCGCTTTACGCGGTTGCGCTCACCCTCGCGCTGGCGATCGGGATACTGCATCCGGGCCTGTCCCGCCGCGACTGGGCCTGGCTACTGATCGGGCACGTCGCCGTGGCACTGGCTTACCTGCCGGGACTGCTGATCCTGGCGGGACAGGCGCCGACCTGGATCGGAACCACATGGCTGCGTTTCGGCTTCACGCCGACCTTCTTCGCCCGCGTGGCGACGCTCTACGCGGCGCAGGGCTGGCCGGTGCTGCCCGCCGCGTTGCTGGCCGGTATGGCGGTCGCGGTGCTGGCGCGCCAAGGCGACGGCAAGCGGCTGGCCGCCATGCTGCTGGTGCTGGCGCTGCTGCCGCTGGCTTCGGCGATCGGCATTTCGGTGTGGATCACACCGGTATTCATCACCCGCACCATGACGCCGGTGGCGGCGCCCGCCATGCTGCTGCTCGCGATCGGCGCGGTGGGGTGGAGCGGCGGCTGGTTACGGATCGGCATCGCCGCGGCGGTGATGCTGGGCGGGGCCATGTTCGGCGCGGGGATGCAGGTGCGGCAGGCCGGCCCGATGGAGAATTGGTACGGCACGATCGCCTGGCTGCAGCGCTACATCCGCCCGGGCGACGTGATCTTCGCCTATCCCAATGAAGGCGCGTTGCCGCTGGCCTTTGCCCTGCGCGACAAGGGGCTGGCCTATCCCATCCGCCCCATACCCGGTCCGGTGCCTAGCTTCGCCGGCCCCGGCGCGTATTACCCGACCGGCAGCCGGGGCGTGGTGTCGCTCTCGCCCGCCCGGCTGCACGCCATTGCGCAAGCGCCGGACACGCGCGCCGTTCCCACCATCTGGCTGCTGCGGCTGGGCGCGTCGGGCTATGATCCCGGCGACGTCTTCTTCAACGAACTCCACCGCGGACGTTATGTGGTCCGCTGGTGGAAGTCCGACGCGATCGACCTGGTCGGGCTCAGACGGCGGCCAGCGCCTGCTCGAAATCGGCGATAAGGTCGTCCGCATTCTCGACGCCGATCGAGATCCGCACGAGGTTGTCGCCAATGTCCAGCGCCGCCTTGCGGGCGGGCGCGACCGACAGGTGGGTCATGCCCGCGGGATGGCTGGCCAACGTCTCCGTCCCGCCGAGACTCACCGCCAGCTTGGCGATCTTGAGCGCGTCGAGGAAGCGGAACGCCTCCGGCTCGCCGCCTTTTAGATAGAGGGAGAAGGTCGACCCTGCCCCGCTGCAATGACGGCGGTAAATGTCCGCCTGGCGCGATCCATCCTCCAGAAAGCCGAGATAGCCGACCCGCTCGACCTTGGGATGGTCGCGCAGAAAGGCGCAGACCTTGGCGGCATTCTCGCCCGCCCGGCTCATCCGCAGCTCCAGCGTCTCCAGGCTCCGCAACAGCATCCACGCCGAATGGGGATCGAGGATGGTGCCGATCGTGTTGCGCATCGCCCGGATCGGGTCGATCGCCGCCTTGGAGCCGACCGCGCCGCCGGCCACCAGGTCGCTATGCCCGCCCGCATATTTGGTCAGGCTGTAGAGCACGATGTCCGCGCCATGGGTCAGCGGCTGCTGCCACAACGGCCCCAGAAAGGTATTGTCGATCACGATCAGCGGTTTCTCATCCGCGAACCGTGCGTCGCGCGCGGCCGCCACCGCCTCCACATCGACCAGCGCGTTGGTCGGGTTGGCGGGGCTTTCCAGATAGATCAACGGCACGCGGCCGGTCGCGGATGCCTTGTCCAGCACCGCCTCGATCTCCGAGCGCGTGGCGCCCGCCGGAAAGTCGAGCCACTGCACGCCGAACCGGCCCAATATCTTGCCGATCAGCGTCTCGGTCGCGGCATAAAGCGGCGCCGAATGGACGATGGTGTCGCCCGGCCGCACCAGGGCGAGCAGCACGGTGGCGATCGCCGCCATGCCGGAGGAGAAGGCCAGCGCCTCCTCCGCCCCTTCCCAGATGCCGAGCCGGTCCTCCAAGATCTCCTGGTTGGGGCCGTTGAAGCGCGAATAGACCAGTCCCTCGGCACCGCCGGGCCGCTGGCCGGTCACCCCTTCGAAGTGACGCTTGCCGGCGGCTGCGCTCTCGAACACGAAGGTGGAGGTGAGGAAAATGGGCGGCTTCAGCGCGCCTTCGGACAGCGCCGGATCGAAGCCGTGCCCCATCATCAAGGTGGCGGGGCTCAGCCGGCGGCCGCCGACCTCCAGCATCTGCTGCTTGGGCCGGCGGCGCGTATCGACGCCGCTCAGCTCCGCTTCGGTTTCCGGCGTGCCAGCCAGTTCTTCGGGCGCGCTCATGCCGTTAACGGAAGAAGAACAGGTACAGCAGGATCACCAGACCCAGCGGAACGCCCAACAACCACAGGATGATCGCACGACCCATCGTCACTCTCCAACATCACGCTGCTGAGCGGAACACAGCGGAGCCGTAACGGACGGGCCTCAGGCCTGTTCCCCCTCCGGCGCGCTGCTGCGGAAGAAGGGTTCCACCGTGCCGTTCAGCTTCATGGTGAGCGGATTGCCCTTGCGGTCGCGGGTCTTGGCCATGGCCACCCGGATCCAGCCTTCGGCCATCGAATATTCTTCTACGTTGAACCGCTCGGTCCCGTTGAAGATGATGCCGATGCCGCGCTGCAGGGCATCGCCATCGAAGTGCGAACTGCGCGGGTCGATCGACAGGCGATCGGGCGGGGTGGTCGCGGCGGCAGTGGTGCCGGTGTCGGTGCTGCTGGTTTCGTCGGTCATGTGGTCCCTCTAGACCACCAACCCACCCCAAGTCACCGCCTCAACACAGGCAAGGCCGCAAGGACATGCGGCCCGTCCGACGCCGGGCCGCCCTTATTCCCAGGCCGCCTCGTTGAACCGGACGGGCCGGCCGACCGCCTGCGTCGCCAGTCCGCCGTCGCGCATCACCACATGGCCGCGCACGATCGTGCCGACCGGACGCCCGGTCACCTCCATCCCGGCAAAGGGCGACCAACCGCAGCGCGACGCCAGCCAGCTATCCTCGATCGTCCACTTGGCCTTCAGGTCGACCAGCGTGAAATCGGCGTCGTAGCCGGCCGCGATCCGCCCCTTGCCGGTCATGCCGAACACGCGCTGCGGCCCGGCCGACGTCAGCTCCACCAGCCGTTGCAGGGTCAGCCGGCCGTGCGCGACATGGTCCAGCATCAGCGGCAGCAGGGTCTGCACGCCGGGCATCCCGCTCGGGCTTGCGGGATAATCCCGGGCCTTTTCCTCCTTGGTATGCGGCGCGTGATCGGAGCCGAGCACGTCCGGCACCCCCTGGTTCAACCAATGCCACAGGCCGTCGCGGTGCGCGCCCGACCGGATCGGCGGGTTCATCTGGGCATGGGTGCCGAGGCGCGGATAGGCCTCCTCCCCCGCCAGCGTCAGGTGCTGGGGCGTCACCTCGCAGGTGGCGATGTCCTTGTTGCGCGCGATCAGCTCCAGCTCGGCCGGGGTGGTGATGTGGAGGATGTGGATCGGCCGCCGCGCCGCCCGCGCCAGCCCCAGGATGCGGCGCGTCGCCAGCAGCGCGCTTTCATCGTCGCGCCATACGGGATGGCTCGACGGATCGCCCGCCACCCGCTCCCCCTCGCGCGCGATCATGCGCTCTTCATCCTCGGCATGGATCGCCACGCGCCGCCGGCCGGACGCCAGCACCCGCGCAAGCGACTCGTCCTCCGACACGAGCAGGTCGCCGGTGGACGATCCCATGAAGATCTTGACGCCCGCCGCACCCGGCAGCCGCTCCAGTTCGGCCAGCGCGTCGGCATTGGCGTTGGTCGCGCCGACATAGAATGCATGGTCGCACCACATGCGGTCGCGCGCGCGGGTGACCTTGTCGGCCAGGGCCTCCGCGGAATCGGTGTTGGGCTTGGTGTTCGGCATCTCGAACACGGTGGTGACGCCACCCAGCACGGCGGCGCGGCTGCCGCTTTCCAGATCCTCCTTGGCCTCCAGCCCGGGCTCTCGGAAATGGACCTGGCTGTCGACCACGCCGGGCAGCACGGTCAGGCCGGTGCAGTCGATCGTCTCGGCGGCGTCACCATGCGCCCCGATCTCCACGATCCTGCCGTCGCGCACGCCGACATGGGTTTCGGCCGGACCGCCGGGGGTCCACACGATGCCGTTCCTGAGGAGAAGGTCGTAAGTCGCCATCGCATGCTCCGTCGTTCCCCGCGCGAAAACGGGGGTCATGTCGCGGTTAGCCATAAGCCGCGACCGGCGACGGAGCGACGATAAAGTGGCAAGCGGCGGCGGCGCGCCTACATGAAGGGCCATGTCCGTCGATGCAGCCGCCACCACCCTCGCCGATCGCGCCCTCCTCCGCCTGTCGGGCGAGGATGTGCGCGGGTTCCTGCAGGGCCTCGTCACGCAGGACGTGAGCGGCGCCTTGCCGGTGTGGACCGGGCTGCTCACCGCCCAGGGCAAAGCGCTGTTCGATTTCCTGGTCTGGGCGGATGGCGACGACCTGCTGATCGATTGCGAGGCGGATCAGGCGGACGCCCTTGCGCGCCGCTTGACCCTCTATCGGCTCCGCCGCAGGATCGCGATCGGGCGCGACGCGGATCTGGCGGTGCATTGGGCGGCAGAGGGTGATGCCGGCGTGGCCGACCCGCGCCTGTCCGGGCTCGGCCGCCGCTGGATCGCGCCACCGACTGTGCCAGTGGACGGGTGGCACGCGCACCGCCTGTCGCTTGGCGTTGCGGAGGGCCTTGCCGAACTCGGCTCCGACAAGATCCTCTGGCTGGAAGCGAACGCGGCCGAGCTGAACGGCGTCAGCTTCACCAAAGGCTGCTATGTCGGGCAGGAAAATACGGCGCGCATGAACTGGCGGCAGAAAGTCAGCCGCCGGCTGGTGGTGCTGCGCGTGGCGGGCGACCCAGGCGAGGCCGCCATGGCGTGGCACCCGGCGCTCGGGCTGGCGGTTGCCCGGCTGCGGGTGGAGGAGATGGCCCGCTGCACCATGTTGGGCCCCGTTTCCGCCCGGCCGATCGTGCCCGGTTGGCTCGACGCGATATCAGCCGAGCAGCGTTAACGCTCTATTTGCTACGTTAACCTTCAATAAAGTTGCGACCTGGGGCGGCGCGGCATAGCCAGCGGTCAAGGCAGAGTCGTCGGATCCGCGCCATGCGCGCGTACCGGCGGGCAACAGACCAAAAACATCCTCCATCAATCCACAATTATCGGGCTCGCGATGCGCACCATGCGTCGCGGCAGAGGAGTTGTTATGCCTTGTCCTGCTTCGCTGCGCACCCTTGGTGCCACCATCGCCGTCGCCGCCGGTCTGACCTTTGCATCGGCCGCTGCCGCCACCACGACGTTTACCAATTACACCTACAATTTCACCAATGCCGGCAACAAGACCGGTACCCAGGTCTTCACCGGCAACAGCAAGACCGGTAGCAAGCTGAACGTGAAGGTTTCGGCGTGGCATGCCACGCCGGATACCGCGTGGAACTGGAACAGCTGGAGCTACAAGCCGAACGGCAAGGACAGCGTCACCACGGCCAAGCTGGCGACGATGCAGGGCTACGGCCTGGGCGTGCTATATGGCAACGACAGCAGCGCCAACGGCACGCACCAGATCGACAATGTCGGCGGCGGCACGGATTTCATCATGCTGCAGTTCGACAAGGCCGTGACGCTCAGCAGCCTCAGCCGCAACGTCTATGCGATGCGCGGGGTGACCTGCTGCGACAGCGACGCCAGCATCTATGCCGACGTCAACCATCTGCTGGGCGACGTCACGTCCAAGAGCGACATCAACCTCGGCAAGTACAAGCTGACGGAATCGGCGTTCACCGACGTGGCCGGCGGGTCGCGCGGCAGCATGACCTCGATCCTCGGCACCCAGTCGGCGTCGGTGTGGCTGATTTCGGCCGCGCTGCATCAGAGCAATGACGGCTTCAAGCTGGGCGGCCTGACCGTCGCCATGGCCGACGCCCCGCCGCCGGCCGCCGTGCCGGAGCCCGCAAGCTGGGCGATGATGATCGTCGGCTTCGGCGCGGTTGGCGGCTCGATGCGCGGCCGTCGCCGCACCCTCGGCACCGCCACCGCCGCAGCCTGATACGTTTGGGACGCGAACAGGGCAGCCGGCCTCATGCGGGGTCGGCGGTCATGATCTGCCCGGACAGACAAAAGGGCCCGCTCCTGATGGAGCGGGCCCTTCTTGTTGGACGTGGAGAGGCGGCTCAGGCGGTCGCCGCTTCGCCCTTGCGACGCCGGCCGCGCATCGCGCCGCCGAGCAGGCCGAAGCCCAGCACCAGCTGGGTCCAGGTGCCCGTTTCCGGAACCATGGCGGACTGGATGAAGTCCTTGTGGATGAAGGTCGGCACGAAGCCGTTGAACTCGCCCCAGCTGCTGTTCAGTTCGTCATCGGTATCGCCATAGAATTCCCCGAAGCTGAGCCCGTAGGAGTTTACCGACGCGACCAGGCCATCGACGAAGCCGGGCCCGCCGGAATCGCCGCCGGCGATGCTGACTTCGGTCTTGCCGACGCCCTGATCGCAGAATTTGGGGTCGAAGCGCGTACCCGCCGCCGCCAGCGCGACGAGGCAGCCGGTGTCGTTCCGCAGGAACCCATTATCGAAATCCGAAACATAGGAATAGTCGATGTCCGCCGTGCCGCAGAACACGTTCTGACCCGGCGAGCAATTGGGATCGTTGGGGTCATACTCCGTGAAGAAGTTGTTCAGATCCTTGTCGCCCAGGCGGTAATCGTAGCGATTGTCGCCCTGGCGGAGACGCCCGGTGCCGAGATTGTCGCCCACTGCGCCGCCGACGTCCGACCGTCCCCCATAGCCGGCGACATTGTAGTCGAGCCCGGTCAGGTCCTTGCCGGTATAGATGCCGTAGCTGGTGGCGAAGGTCGGCGCCATCTGGCTGAGGCGCAGCACGGCGATGTCGTTCTGGTCGATCACCTCGCCCGTATATTTCGGGTTCACGATCACCTTGGAAATGCCGACCTGGGTGATGCCCTGTACGGGCTGCCCGCCCAGATAATCGGCATAATAGACCGGATCGGACGCGTTGCCGTCATAGAAGAAGGCCGAAACCTTCTGCGGCCCCTTGGTGCCGTAGCCGCCGCTGACGCAATGGCCGGCAGTCAGGATCGAGCGGCGGTCGTTCATCAGGCTGCCCGAGCAGACGAACGCGCTGCCGTCGTCATATTCCATCACCAGCCCGACGACGCCGCGGTAGAACGGCGTCTGCGCCAGATAGGCCGGATCGCCGCCCCCGACGATGGTCGCGGTGGAGGTCTGCCCGACGATCCGGCTGGACGCGGTCCAGGATATGCCGTGCGCCGTCCCTGAAATGGTCTTCGCCGCCTCTGCGGACACCGAAAAACCCGCCACCGTGATGGCGGCAGCCGTCATCAAGACGGCTTTGCACTTGGACACCATGATCGTCCCCCTTCCCCTCGGCGCACACAAGGCCTCGATCGCCTTGGTTAACGCAACATTAAGGATGGTGGATAGCCGCGCACGGGCCGTCAATCGGCATTATCACCGTTCCGGCATTGGGCGGAGATTGTCGCAAAAATGACGCACTGCCCACCAGGGGGTGAGCAGTGCGCGAGGGGACATTATGCTGCGGTGCAGACTGCGCGTGGTGCCATCCGGGCGGCATCCAGCCGCCCGGTCGCACCCGGATCAGGCGGCGAGCTTGCGCAGCACGTAAGGCAGGATGCCGCCGTTCAGGAAATATTCCAGCTCGTTGACGGTATCGATCCGGCACCGCGCCTCGAACGTCTCCTCGCTGCCGTCGGCGCGCTTCAGCGTGACCTGCACCATCTGGCGCGGACGGAGGCTGGCCACGGCGCTGATCGAGAAGGTTTCGCTGCCGTCCAGCTTAAGCGTCTTGCGATCCACGCCTTCCGGGAATTGCAGCGGCAGCACGCCCATGCCGACCAGGTTGGAGCGGTGGATACGCTCGAAGCTTTCCGCGATCACGGCGCGCACGCCGAGCAGGGTGGTGCCCTTCGCCGCCCAGTCGCGCGAGGAGCCCGTGCCATATTCCTTGCCGGCGACCACCACCAGCGGCGTGCCCGCATCCTTATACTGCATCGCGGCATCATAGATGGCGAGCGTGTCGCCGGTGGGCACGTAGCGGGTCATGCCCCCCTCGACGCCCGGCACCATCTCGTTGCGGATGCGGATGTTGGCGAAGGTGCCGCGCATCATCACTTCATGGTTGCCGCGGCGCGCGCCGTAGCTGTTGAAGTCCGACTTGGCGACGCCATGCTCCTGCAGGTAGCGGCCTGCCGGGCTGTCCGCCTTGATCGAGCCCGCCGGGCTGATGTGATCGGTGGTGATCGAATCGCCCAGGATAGCCAGCGGACGGGCGTCGACGATGTCGGCCACCGCATTGGGGGTCATGCCCATGCCGGCGAAGTAAGGCGGGTTCTGGACATAGGTGGACGCATCGTTCCAGCCATAGGTGTCCGAACCCTCGATCGTGATCCCGCGCCACTTGCGGTCGCCTTCGAACACGTTGGCGTAGCGGGTACGGTACATCTCGCTGTCGATTACCGACGTGATCATGTCGGAGATTTCGTGGTTGGTCGGCCAGATGTCCTTCAGGAACACCTTCTTGCCGTCCTCCGTCTCGCCGATCGGCTCGGTGGTGAGGTCCTCGCGCACCGTCCCCTTCAGCGCATAGGCGACCACCAGCGGCGGCGATGCCAGGAAGTTGGCGCGCACGTCGGGCGACACGCGGCCTTCGAAGTTGCGGTTACCCGACAGCACGGACGCGGCGACAAGGTCATGCTCGTTGATCGCCTTGCTGATCGGCGCGGGCAGCGGGCCCGAATTGCCGATGCAGGTGGTGCAGCCATAGCCGACCAGGTTGAAGCCCATTGCGTCCAGGTCGTCCTGCAGCTTGGACTTGGTCAGGTAATCCGTAACCACCTGGCTACCCGGCGCCAGACTGGTCTTGACCCACGGCTTCGGCTTCAGGCCCAGCTGGCGCGCCTTGCGGGCGACCAGACCGGCGGCGACCAGCACCGACGGGTTGGAGGTGTTGGTGCAGCTGGTGATCGCCGCGATCACGACGTCGCCATGGCCGACCTCGAAGTCGCCACCCTCGACCGCCACGCGTGCATCGGCCTCGCCGGTCTTCTTGTAGCCGGTCACCAGCTCGTTGTTGAAATTGTCGTCGACGTTGGACAGCAGCACCTTGTCCTGCGGGCGCTTGGGGCCGGCCAGGCTCGGCTGCACGGTGGACATGTCGAGCGCCAGCGTGTCGGTGAACACCGGATCGGGCAGGTTGGCGTCGCGCCACAGGCCCTGCGCCTTGGCATAAGCCTCGACCAGCTCGATCTGGTCCTCCTCACGCCCGGTCAGGCGCATATAGTTCAGCGTCGCCTGATCCACCGGGAAGAAGCCGCAGGTCGCACCATATTCCGGCGCCATGTTGGCGATGGTCGCGCGGTCGGCCAGGTTAAGGCTGTCGAGACCCGGGCCGTAGAATTCCACGAAGCGGCCGACCACGCCCTTGGCGCGCAGCATCTGCGTCACGGTCAGCACCAGGTCGGTGGCGGTGATGCCCTCGGCCAGCGTGCCGGTCAGCTTGAAGCCGACCACTTCCGGGATCAGCATGGACACGGGCTGGCCCAGCATCGCGGCCTCCGCCTCGATCCCGCCGACGCCCCAGCCGAGCACGCCCAGGCCGTTGACCATCGTCGTGTGGCTGTCGGTGCCGACGCAGGTGTCGGGATAGGCGACCTCGCTGCCGTCCGGTCCCTTGGAAACCCACACCGACTGCGCGATATGCTCCAGGTTCACCTGGTGGCAGATGCCCGTGCCCGGCGGCACCACCTTGAAATTGTCGAGCGCCTTGGAGCCCCAGCGCAGGAACTCATAACGCTCCATGTTGCGCTGATATTCGATCTCCACATTGTCCTGGAACGCCTGGGGCGTGCCGAACTCGTCCACCATCACCGAATGGTCGATGACCAAGTGGACGGGAACCAGCGGATTGATCTTCTGCGCGTCGCCGCCCAGCGTGTTCATCGCGTCGCGCATCGCGGCCAGATCGACCACGCAGGGGACGCCGGTGAAGTCCTGCATCAGCACGCGCGCCGGGCGATACTGGATCTCGCGCTCCGACGTGCGGTCGGTCAACCACTGGACCATCGCCTTGAGGTCGTCGATCGTGACCGTCGCGCCGTCCTCGAACCGGAGGAGATTCTCCAGCAGCACCTTCATGGAGAAAGGCAGGCGCGCCACGTCGCCCAGCTGCTCCGCCGCCTTGGCGATGCTGTAATAGGCGATGGTACGGCCGCCGACTTGAAGGGTGGAACGGGTGTTGAGCGTGTCGTGGCCGACGGCGGTCATGTCTGGGCGACTCCGTATCTGCTGCAATGCAAGGGTTGCCGCGCGCCCTAGCAAGCGCCGCCGTTCGGGGGAAGGGCGTGGCTGCGCCTCTCCTCCTTGCCCGTCACGGCAGCAGTGCTGCGGTGCCCCCTTACCCCGTCGCCCCTGCGAAGGCAGGGGCCTATCGCTCGCCCGGCAGGTACGTCCGTCGACAGGAGAGACATGGGCCCCTGCCTTCGCAGGGGCGACGGTGGAGCGGGCGGGACCACACGGCCCCGCCCGCCAGGACATCACATCGTCTTCAGCATCGCGATATGCTGTTCCACCACCGGCGTGATCCTGGCGGCGGCGGCCTTGAGCGGGGCGGCGGTGCCGTCGGCGGCATAGGCCTTGTGCACCGCCAGCGCCTGGTTATGCAACGCCTTCTGCTGGGCGATATAGGCCTTGTCGCGTGCCGGGCCGCTTTCCGCGCGCAGTTCCGCCACCAGCTCGGTCTGGAGCGGGTTGAGCTTGGGCGCGCCCGCCTTGACCTGCGCCTTGGCGGCGGCGGCCTTCACGTCGGCCGTGCTCTTGCTGTGGTGCGCGATCATCATCTGCGCGAAGCCGCGCACCTTGGGATCGGTGGTCGATTGCAGCACGATCTGGCTCGACTGGCGCTCGTAGAGGTCGCTCGCGCCGGCGGTCGCCACGAACTCGGCCGGGCTCATCACCTGCGCCATGGCCGGTGCGGCCGCGACCAGCGCGGTCGCGATCAGGGGAAGCATCTTCATCGGAAATCTCCTGCAATCAAGGATGCGGGCGGCGCAGCGGCCGCCCGCTGGTAGCATCACTTGGCGAAGGCGGCCTGGAGGCGGGTGATCGCGTAATTCTCCGCGTCGTAGGCGCCGCGCACCACCTTGCCCATGCCGAAGAATTCGTGCGTCACGCCCGGAAAGGTCCGCTGCTCGACCGTGTCGCCGGCCGCCTTCATCGCGGTCGCCAGCGTCTCGCCGTCCGAACGGAGCGGGTCGATCTGCGCATTGACGATGGTGGTCGGCGGCAGGCCGCGCAGGTTCGCCTTCACCAGGTTGATCTTGGGATCCATCTGGTCGGCCTCGGTGGTCGAGTAATAATAACCGAACCACTTCAGCATCGCCGTGTTGAGCGGCTTGGCATTCGCCGAATCCGCCTTGGACGGCAAGGTCATGTCGCTGTTGGCGATCGGATAGACCGACAGGATATGCCTGGGCGCGGTCAGGCCGTTGTCGCGGGCGTGGATGGCGGTGGCGATCGCCAGGTTGCCGCCCGCGCTTTCGCCGGCCAGCGCGACCTTGGCGGGATCGCCGCCCCACGACGCGGCATTCTGCAGCACCCAGCGATAGGCCATCGCCGCATCGTCATGCTGCGCCGGGAACTTGAATTCGGGCGCATGGCGATATTCGACCGAGACGACGATCGCGTTCAGCTGCTTGGACAGCAGGCGCGGGGTCGCGTCATAGGCGTTGATGTCGGCGATCACCCAGCCGCCGCCATGATAATAGACCACCACCGGCATCCCGCCGCCACCGGCCGCAGCCGCCGGCATGTAGATGCGGGCATATTGCATCGGATCGGAGCCATAAGGCAGCTCCTTGGTCACCACCGCCGGATCGGGCGCGGTCGACTGGCCCTGCTTGCGCATCACCGCATGCGCCGCATCGGCGGCGGTCGGCTGGAGCCGCGCCTTGACCGGCGTCAGCGTCTCGACCGGCTTGGCGCCGAGCGCCTTGTGCGCGTCCAGCACCGCCTGCATGTCGGGTGCGGCAGCGGGCGGCATGATGGCGATGGTCATCGGCTGCGGCGGCGGCGCCGCGTTGAGCGAGGCCGGAGACTGCGCCAGCGCCGGGGCGGCCACACCGGCCAGCAGCGCGAGGCCGATCGCAAGACGTGCATTCATAAAGGTCATTTCCCTGTTCAACCCACCCGACCCGGTGAACAGGTCGCCCCGTTTCCTGTTCCGCCTGAATATTTTAGAGGGGTACCGGCGGCGCAGGGAACTGCCGGACGCTTCGCCCGCAGGCCGATCGTCAGCGCACCCTCTCGACCGTGAGCGCACCCCAGATAGCAGCCGAGTGTCGGCGGCGACGCCGACCCGGCGGCAGGTCAGCGATAGACCTCGCGGCGGTGAGCGACTTCGATGATGAACACGGTGACGACCTGATCCTCGATCCGGGCGATGGCGCGGTAATCGCCGACACGATATCGCCAGAACCCGGACAGTTCGCCCATCAGCGCCTTGCCGGTGGCGCGCGGATCGCTGGTGCGGGCGAGATCGTCCTGAAGCGTGCGGACGAGGCGGGTGGCGGCGGTGCGATCCAGCTTCTTCAGCTGTTTCTGCGCCCGCCCCTCATACTCAATCTTCCAGACCGAGTTCACGCAGCATCTCTTCACTCGACTTTGTGGCGGCGGGATCGTGCTCCTTCCACGCCTCTACGGCGGTGGCGTAATCCTCAAGCTCTTCAAGGTAGGCGAGCAGCGCCTTGCGCGCGATCTCATCCGGCGCCTGCCCGATGCGGGCAGCGACCTCGGCAAGCTGCCGTTCGAGTTTGGGGTCGAGTGCAACGTGGAGCATGATACGGTCATCGCACAAACATGCGATTATCGGAACCCTGCGCCGGATCGGTGATGCGGATGCCATCGACCGTCAGGAAGTTGGGCGCCTTCCAGCCGTAGAACGAAACCTTCAGCTCGGACCAGTTAACGCGGAGTTGATCGAGCGCGATGGGACAGGTGGTACGCTGCACATGGCTAAGCCAAAAATGCCCTACTCAACAATTTTCACGACTCTGTGTTCAGCGTCAAGCTGCAATCCGGCCCTGATCGCCATTTTCAACTTGGGAGATACAAATCTATAAGCATTGTTTTTCGGTGTCCGCCTTATGAGCGGATTCTCAGCCTTAGAAAACGATGCCAACATCTGCGGGAGATTAAGGTTTATCCCCTCGTCGACATCAAACTCTTCTCTGACTATTCGCTCAATGTCCGAATGCTTGAAGTCTTCTTTGTCCACCTTTCCAAGGCTATAAATGACTTGATTTTTTCTGCCGACCTTAGTTTCGATAGAGTTCATCAAGTTTTCGATAACCGCGAGGTCAGAAGTAAATGACTCTTCAAGCCACTTCCTCTCCGCGCGACTTACAACATCTAAGGATATAATGTTGTTGTCACGCTGAGCCTCTAAAGCAATCTTCAAACAAAGTTCGTGAATCTGTTGCGCGATACGATCTGTCTTCCAACATATCTCCTTGTACAAAAAAACTTTGTCTAATGTAAATTCACAACGAAGTTCTTTTTCAAAACCGCGCGACATAAGCGATATAGCCTCGTCAAGGGTCAGTCGCGCCACCTCAGGTATCTCTATGAGTCGATTTGCTATGGTTGATGCGTTGCCCACCTTTGCAACCAGCTGCTTTAAATCACGCGGAACTCCAACAAGCAGCAGTTTCACACCGTGCTTAGCAATCGACTCTTCATCTGCAGAAATAATAATGCTGGCCACGGCCCGTAAGTAGTCAGTATCATCAACAATTTGCTCGAAATTATCGAGGACAAGCACAGACCTCTTACCGTGCGCTTTATTGTTAAGATAGGTGACCAGTCCGCTGAAGGCGCTCTGGGTAGCCAATGCTACTTGGGTTTGCTGTTTTCCGCCCCCACCAATGCCACCGGGCCTTACACCGAAGTCAAACTCTTCGGTGCGCTGAGTTGGCGTCTCAATGCCAAGTTCAGCAAGTTTGGCCTCAAAGGCACTCAGCAAAGATCCATGAAGCACCGCATTTGCCAAGTTAACAATCTCAAACCTGACACTTTTATGCGTAAGGACACGCTTGTACAACCATGTTTTTCCATTGCCGCTTTCACCATGGACAATGATATACTTGTCGCCTTTCAGCGCATCCTCAAGGCGCTCCTCAAGCTCTGGTCGATCAACGTACATGCGCTCGTTAATTTCTCGAGAGCGGGGAGTGAACACATCGTTGGGTTGAGCTTTGCTAAACAGGTTTACCACTGGCTTGGCCTTCTGACGGCAGATTTGCGTTGCCTATTGCCTATTGCCTACATAACAAATCGTATGATCGACAAGTCAAGTCATACAAAGCATCCTCGGTCTTGCTCAATGAGCACCCACTCACTCCGCCGCCGCAGCCACCGGCTTCACCCCCAGCAACGGCGCCAAATACCGCCCCGTATAGCTCCGCGCCTCCTTCACCACCGTTTCTGGCGTGCCCGTCGCGACGATCTCCCCGCCCTTGTCGCCGCCTTCGGGGCCGAGGTCGATGATCCAGTCGGCGGTCTTGATGACCTCCAGATTATGTTCGATCACGACCACGGTGTTGCCCTGTTCGACCAGGGCATGGAGCACCTCCAAGAGCTTGCGGACATCCTCGAAATGGAGGCCGGTGGTGGGCTCGTCGAGGATGTAGAGGGTGTTGCCGGTGGCGCGGCGGCTGAGTTCCTTGGCGAGCTTCACGCGCTGCGCCTCGCCGCCCGACAGGGTGGTCGCCTGCTGGCCGACCTTGACGTAGCCCAAGCCCACCTCCGCCAGCATCGCCATCTTGTCGCGGATCGGCGGCACCGCCTTGAAGAATTCCACCGCATCCTCGACCGTCATGTCGAGCACGTCGGCAATGGACTTGTCGCGGAACTTCACCTCCAGCGTTTCGCGATTGTAGCGTTTGCCGTGGCACACGTCGCAGGTGACGTAGACGTCGGGCAGGAAGTGCATCTCGATCTTGAGCACGCCGTCGCCCTGGCATGCCTCGCACCGCCCGCCCTTGACGTTGAAGCTGAAGCGGCCGGGCTTGTAGCCGCGCGCCTGCGCCTCCGGCAGGCCGGCGAACCAGTCGCGGATCTGGGTGAAGGCGCCGGTATAGGTGGCGGGGTTGCTGCGCGGGGTGCGGCCGATCGGCGACTGGTCGATGTCGATCACCTTGTCGAGGTGGCTCAGCCCCTCGATCTTCTCATGATGCCCCGCCACGATGCGCGCGCCGTTGAGCTGGCGGCTGGCGGACGCGAACAACGTGTCGATGGTGAAGGTCGACTTGCCCGACCCCGACACGCCGGTGATGCAGGTGAAGGTGCCGAGCGGCACCGACGCGCTGACATTCTTGAGGTTGTTGGCGCGCGCACCCTTCACCGTCAGCTTCTTGCCCGATCCCTTGCGGCGCTTGGCCGGCAGCGCCACCGTGCGGCGGCCGGTGAGGTAATCGGCGGTGAGGCTGTTTTCGTTGGCCAGCACCTCGTCCAGCGTGCCGGCGGCGATCACGGTGCCGCCATGCACGCCCGCGCCCGGCCCCATGTCGATCACATAATCGGCGGTGCGGATCGCATCCTCGTCATGCTCCACCACGATCACGGTATTGCCGAGGTCGCGCAGCCGCTTGAGCGTAACGATCAGACGGTCATTGTCGCGCTGGTGCAGGCCGATCGAGGGTTCGTCGAGGACGTAGAGCACGCCGGACAGGCCCGACCCGATCTGGGAGGCCAAGCGGATGCGCTGGCTCTCGCCGCCCGACAGGGTGCCGCTGGTGCGGTCGAGGTTGAGATAGTCCAGCCCGACATTGTCGAGGAAGCCCAGCCGCTCCACGATCTCCTTCAGGATCGGGGTCGCGATCTGGCGCTGCTGGTCGCCCAGGCCGTCAGCCAGGGTACGGAAGAAGGCGAGCGCCTGGCCTACGGGACGGCGGGTGGCGATGGAGATGTCCTCGCCGGCGATCTTCACCGCCCGCGCCTCCGGCTTCAGGCGGGCGCCGTCGCACACCTCGCACGGGCGCGTGCCCTGATATTTGGCCAGCTCCTCGCGCATGAAGGCGCTCTCGGTCGAGGCCATGCGGCGTTCGAGATTGCCGATCACGCCCTCGAACGGCTTGTTGACCGTGTAGCTCTTCTTGCCGTCGATAAAGGTCAGCGCCACCGCGCGCCCCTTGGTGCCATGCAGGATCGCCTCCTGCTGTTCGGCCGTCAGGTCGTTCCAGGCCGTTTCCAGCTTGAACCCCTCCGACTTGGCCAGGCTGGCCAGCACCTGCATGTAATACGGGCTGGGCGGGTTGGACTTGGCCCACGGCACCACCGCGCCCTTGGCGATCGAGAGGTTCTCGTTGGGGACGACCAGTTGCGGATCGAAATACAGCTTCTCGCCCAGGCCGTCGCACGCCGGGCAGGCGCCCTGCGGCGCATTGAAGGAGAACAGGCGCGGCTCGATTTCCGGAATGGTGAAGCCGGACATTGGGCAGGCGAATTTCTCGGAAAAGACGATGCGATTGGCGGGAACGGCACCCTTGAGCTTGCTTTCGGTCGCGCCAGGGACGTTGCCGTCCGCCAGATCGACATAGACCAGCCCGTCCGTCAGCTTCAGCGCGGTCTCGAAGCTCTGCGCCAGCCGCGTCTCGATTCCCTCGCGGATGGCGAGGCGATCGACCACCACCTCGATGTCATGCTTGTACTTCTTGTCGAGCGCGGGCGCGTCCTCGATCTCGTGAAACTCGCCGTCGATGCGGACGCGGGTGAAGCCGGCCTTCTGCCATTCGGCAAGCTCCTTGCGATACTCGCCCTTGCGGCCGCGCACGGCGGGAGCAAGCAGGTAGAAGCGCGTACCCTCCGGCAGCTGCATGACGCGGTCGACCATCTGGCTGATTGTCTGCGCGGCGATGGGCAGCCCGGTGACCGGCGAATAGGGCACGCCGACCCGCGCCCACAGCAGGCGCATATAATCGTAGATCTCGGTCACGGTCGCGACGGTGGAGCGAGGGTTGCGCGATGTCGTCTTCTGCTCGATCGAGATTGCGGGGCTCAGGCCCTCGATATGCTCCACGTCGGGCTTCTGCATCAGCTCCAGGAACTGGCGCGCATAAGCCGACAGCGATTCCACATAGCGGCGCTGCCCCTCGGCATAGATGGTGTCGAAGGCGAGGGAAGACTTGCCCGAGCCCGACAGGCCGGTGATCACCGTCAGCGTCTCACGCGGGATATCGACATCCACGCCCTTGAGGTTGTGCTCGCGCGCGCCGCGGACGGAGATGTGGGTCAGGGACATGGACTACGTTCTACTTCCGTTCTGATCGGGAGGCCAGATGCGAGATAGGAAGCGCTCCCTGCCTTCGCTAGCGGGCGCGGCGCGACGGATCGTTCGGCCGTGGCGCATCCCTCCGGGCTATCGCACGTTACCCCCGCTCAACCGGCCACGGCCACAATCCCGGGAGTATGCACATGGGTCTGTTCGACAGCATCAAGCACGCCATTTTCGGCGACAAGGGTCCGCTCGGCTCGTGGGACAAGAACAAGGGCGCGGCCCCGGCGCCGGCGGCACCCCATGCTCCCGCCGCGCCGATAGCTCCTCACCCGCAGCCGGCCGCCGCTGCACCCGCGCCCGCAGCGCAGGCGCCTGTGGATGTGGATGTGGATGTGGAGCAGATCCTGACGCAAAAGGCGGCGGCCTATGGCAAGCCCAACAATTGGCGCACCTCCATCGTCGACCTGCTGACCCTGCTGGGCCTCGATTCCAGCCTCCAGGCACGCAAGGAGCTGGCGCAGGAACTGAACGTCCATGCCGGCGCGGACGGCAGCGCGGAGCAGAATATCGCGCTCCACAAGGCGGTGATGCAGCAGCTGGCGGCCAATGGCGGCAAGGTGCCGGCGAGCATGCTCGACTGACCTGATCGGCCGGCATCTGCATCGCGCAACGGAGGGGCGGCAGCCGCACGGAACCCGCCCCCCTGCCGATGCCTCCACCAGAGGTTGGCCCGGCCATAGCAGCTTACTATGTGCTTTCGCGCAGACGGGAGCAGGAGGTGAAGCGACACCCTCCCGCCTCCCAGGCTTCCGCCTGCGCGGGAGCGCTGCGGGCATGTGCCGGACAGTGCCGGACGCTCGCCAGCATTCGTCCTTGCCAGGCATTCCTCCCTTGATAGCCGCCAGCCACCATCGGCACGCTTGCCACGCCGGGGATGGTGTGAGACGGCCCGGCGGTTCACCCGCTCCGACCGGACGCCATGTTCCCACGCCAACCGCCCGACCCTCGCCCTTACCGCCGCCACACGGTTCGTCGTGCGTGCGCGAAGGCGGGGCATCCCTTTGGCGCGGCTCACGTTGTTGAGCGGAGGCCGAACGGAGGGACAGCCCGCATGGCCTGCGCCACCCTCCGCCGGCCGCTACGCATCATGTTGGGAGTGTATCGATGAAGCCCCTCACCCTCGCCGCCGCTCTGATTCCCGCTCTTGTGCTGGCGGCGTCCGCGCCAGCGCAGACGCAGGGCTGGAATGCAGGCAAGACGGTCAACATCACCGTCACCAACGAACGCTTCACGCCGTCGCGGATCGTGTTGAAGAGCGGGCGGCATTATACTTTGCGCTTCCGCAACGTGTCGGACCGGGGCCACAATTTCTCCGCCAAGAAGTTCTTCGACATTGCCCGCGTGAACCCGCGCGACGCTCGCTGGGTGCGGCATGACGACGTGAACCTCGACGCGGGTCAGAGCGCGACGGTGCGGATCGTCGCCCCCGCCACGCCGGGCGCGGTGTATAACTTCCGCAGCACCGTGCTGCGCGACGCGGCGGAGAAGATGAAGGGAGCGATCTACGTCGTCCGTTGAGCCCTGCCGCGCGGCCGCTTGCGCGTGCCCTGCCCCCTCGGGCGGGGCGCGCTGAGGTGGCCGCACCCGATCTCCCGCCGGTGCCGGAGGAGGCGCTGGAGGAACGCTTCCTCGCCGCCACCGGCCCCGGCGGGCAGAACGTCAACAAGGTGGCGACGGCGGTGCAGTTGCGCCTGGACGTCTATGCACTCCGCCTGCCGCCCGACATGTTCCTGCGGCTGAAGGTCTTGGCGGGCAGCCGCTGGACCAGCGACGGCGGCATCGTCGTCACCGCCCGCCGCTTCCGCACGCGCGAGGCGAACCGCGCCGATGCGCGCCAGCGTCTGGGGGAGATGCTGGCCGAAGCCCGGCTCCGCCCCGAGCGGCGGATCAAGACCAAGCCCAGCAAGGCCGCCAAGACCCGCCGGGTCGAAGCCAAGTCGCGCGCGGGCGCGATCAAGCGCGGACGAGCCAGGGTAGTGGTGGACTGACGCTGCATCCTTGGTCAGGCCGAACCTGATGGTGCGGAACAGCGGCCCGGCAACGGCTGGCGGCAGGCGGATAGAGCCATGATTGGTGCGACAGCCGGGTGGCGTGCCGGCATGCACGCCTGATCGGGGCACCAACAGCCGTCCCGCTGACTTCGAAACACTGGCATGATGCGGCACGGCCCATAGCCTCAAGCGACAGCGTTGCAGCTTTCGCGTAAGGGCCTGTACGGAGCAGAGGCCCCATCCGAGCCGACTTCGCATGGCGGCATGGCAGGGGGCCGCGCGACCCGACCGCGATCACCAATCAGTCGGAACCGCGCCGCAACGCAAAGGGAGGAACCGCCGGGCGGCCCCTCCCTTTTTCCAAAACGTGGATGCCGGTCGGTCGGCTTACAGGCCGACCACCCCGCCATCGTCCTTGGTGATCACGATCGTTGCCGAACGCGGGCGGTTGCCCGGCGCGGTCGCCGTCTGGCTGTTGGGCCAGTTGCTGGTGAGGTTGGCGGGATTGCCGTTCTCGCCGGGGTGCTGGATGTTGACAAACAGGGCACGGCCGTCCGGCGTCGAATCGATGCCGGTGATCTCGCACTCCTTCGGTCCGACCAGGAAGCGGCGCAGCGTCGCGCCCGGCGCCTTGCCGATGCGGGTGGACTGCGTGCCGGTCACCGCGCCGACCCGGTTGGTGATCGTCCTGGTGCCGCCGTCGCCGACATTGCCCGGCATCGCCGCCAGCAACATGCAGTTGGTGACGTCGGTATAGGCGCCGTCGTCCGTCTCGATCCACATGACCGGCTTGACCAGGCCCGACGCATTGCTCGGCCGTCCGAACCAGAGGCCGTCGCACGACGAGAAGTCGTTGGTGGCGTCCAACCCCGACAGGTTGATGTTGGCCGGATCCAGATCGCTGCCCGCACCGAAGGCATAGATGTCCCAGGTGAAGGCTAGCGCCTCCGTCGTGTCACCGGTTTCGCGCAGGCGGATGATGTGGCCGTTGGCATTGCCGTTGGTCTGCCCGCCGGTCGTCTTGGGATCGGTATAGGCGCGCGGGTTGGCGGTGTCGGTATTGGCCGGCGTGCGCGAGCTGTTGTTGGTCAGCGTGCAATACATCTCGCCGGTGGCCGGGTTGACGGCGGTCCATTCCGGCCGGTCCATCTTGGTCGCGCCGAGCAGGTCGGCGGCGATGCGGGTGTGGATCAGCACATCGGCCTGGTCGACAAAGGGGAAAGCTGCATTGGCGCCGGTCAGCGGGCCCTGGCCGAACACCAGCGGCAGCCACTGGCCCGAACCGTCGGCATTGAACCTGGCGACATAGAGCGTGCCGGCGTTCAGATATTTGTCGCCGGCGACCAGGCGGTCGGCCGGGGTGGCGTCCGCCGCCGCCCAGGGCGTGGCCGACACGAACTTGTAGATATATTCGTTCTGCGCGTCGTCGCCCATGTAGAAGGCGGGGCGGACGCCCGCGAACACCCGGCCGGCCCAGCAGCCTTCATGGTTCATGCGGCCCAGCGCGGTGCGCTTACGCGGAGTCGAAGCCTGGCTGTAGGGATCGATCTCGACCACCCAGCCGAACTGGTTGGCTTCGTTGCGGAAGTCGCTCCGGCCATCGGCCGTGACAGTCTGGGTGATGTTCCAGCGGCGATAGAGCGTGTTGTTGGCGTCGGCCGGGTTGACGGTCGACCAGCCGTAATTGCCGGCACGCCCTTCGCCGATGCCATAACGCGCCAGGCCGACATTGGCCTTGGCCGTCGCCCCGCCGCGTGCCGCCACGTCGCCGGTATCGCGACGGAAATAGCCCGCCCAATTCTCTTCATTGGTCAGGTATGTGCCCCACGGCATGTAGCCGTTGGCGCAATTGTTGATCGTGCCGCGCCCCGCCGTGCCGGCCGGCGAATAGGCGGTCTGCAGCTGCGCGTTGCCGGCGGCCGGACCGGTGATGGCCATCGCGGTCAGCGGCGTGACCCGGCGGTTGAACGACGAACCCTGGACGTAGCCCCAGCCCGTGGCGCCGCGCGTCACCTCGATCACCGAGACACCATGGCACTCCATTTCCTTCAGCGCCTCCGCCTCCGGACGGACGCCGCCGATGCTGGTCGGGCCGTTCGGGTGGAGATAGACCTGAGTGATATTTTCGTGATTGAGGACCAGCAGGCCGCGCCCGCTATTGGCCGAATCCGGTGTGCCGCCGCTGGCGGCGAGGCCGAAATAGGACATGCCGTCATGATGGTCGCCGGCGCGCGCGGAAAAGCCGCCGTCGGTGCCGTTATTGGCATAGGCCGACGTGCCGCTCGTGATCGGGTCGCCCAGCCGGTACAGCACGGTGACGCTGTAGCCCGCCGGCACGGTGACGATGTCGTTGAGGTTCTTGGGCACCGCGGTGAAGTCGAGCTTCGCCGGGCTGACCGTCACATTGGTGTCGCCGAAGCTGGAATAGCCCTTGTCGCCCTGCGCGGTGTAGCGGAAGGCGAGCGGCGTATCCGCGCTGACACTCGGCGCGATAAAGGTGGCCGATGATTCGTCGACCTTGGTCAGGGTCACAGCCGGGCCGCTGACCTGGGTGAAGGTGCCGCGCGGACTGCCGATGCCGCTGGAGTTGCCGGTCAGCTTGACCAGCTTGCCCGAACTGGTCGCCCCGCTCGATCCGGCGCTGACCGAGATCGGAGCGTCGTCGTCATCGTCGTTGCCGCATGCCGTCACCATGCCGCCCATCACGGCGACGGTGGCCGCCGTCACGCCGCCGAACAGGGTCTGCCGGCGCGAATACCGCTTGGCGATCAGCTGTTCCAGCGACGGGTTGGCACTGCTGTTGGTATCGATGTCACCATCGTCATAGCCGTTGGACGCGATAATCTCGCTCATGGAAAAGCCCCCTCGTGATTTGTCGGAGGCCTTTTGGCGGCGTCATGCGTCAGCGGCGTTTAAATGATGCGTCAAAAACGTTACGGCGCTGCATTCAGGGTCACGCAGCGCCGCACGATCGGGAAGCGGCCGAAAGGGTCAGGCGACCTCTTCGACCGGCGCATCGGTGGGCTCGCGCAGCACGTAGCCGCGGCCCCACACCGTCTCGATGTAATTGTCCCCGCCGCACGCCAGGCTCAATTTCTTGCGCAGCTTGCAGATGAAGACATCGATGATCTTCAGCTCGGGCTCATCCATCCCGCCATACAGGTGGTTGAGGAACATTTCCTTGGTCAGGGTGGTGCCCTTGCGGAGCGACAGCAGCTCCAGCATGGCATATTCCTTGCCGGTCAGGTGGACGCGCGCGCTGTCGACCTCCACCGTCTTGGCATCCAGGTTGACCGACAGCTTGCCGGTCTTGATCACCGACTGGCTATGCCCCTTGGAGCGGCGGACGATCGCGTGGATGCGGGCGACCAGCTCCTCGCGGTGGAACGGCTTGGTGACGTAATCGTCGGCGCCGAAGCCCAGCGCGCGGACCTTGGCCTCCATCTCGCTCGTGCCCGACAGGATCAGCACCGGCGTCTGTACGCGCGCGGTGCGGAGCTTCTTGAGCACGTCATAGCCGGTCATGTCCGGCAGGTTCAGGTCGAGCGCGATCAGGTCGTAATCATACAGCTTGCCGAGGTCCAAGCCCTCTTCGCCCAGATCGGTCGTATAGACATTGATGCCTTCCGCGCTCAGCATCAGCTCGATCGAGCGCGCCGTCGTCGGATCGTCTTCGATTAGCAGCACACGCATTGGCCAGAGCCCCTGTCTCCTAAGCTCCGGCGCGCCACCCATATCCGGCCGCTGAAGCGTCTTGGTTACGGACGTGGTAATGAAGGTTAAAGGTTAACGATAGGCTAAACGCATTTACCTTTTATGTGGGTCCAAGCCAAATCAGACTATTTCTCAGAATTTAACTCCGCCCGTATCTCTCCATCATGTTGGCCGAGCAGCGGCGGAGGACGGCGATAGCTTAGCTGCGCTTCGGCAAAGCGAATTGGATTCGCAAGCATCCGCAGCGAACCGGCCACCGGGTGCTGCATGGTCAGCACCATCTCGCGATGCGCGATCTGCGAATCGGCCAAAACCTCGGGCACGCTGTTGATCGGGGCCGACGGCACACCCGCCGCGTCGAGCAAGACGACCCACTCGGCAGCATTCCTGGTCGACAAGGCCTCGCTCAAAAGCGGCCGCAATGCGGGGTAGTGCGCCACCCGCCCGGCATTGGCCGCAAAGCGTGGATCGCGGCTCAACTCCGGCCGGCCGAGGACGTCGCAGAGCTTGCCGAACTGGCCGTCATTGCCGACTGCCAGCACGATATGGCCGTCGCCCGCCGGAAAGACATCCTGCGGTTGGATGTTGGGGTGGCGATTGCCGCGCCGCTGCGGCGTCAGCCCGCCCACCAGATGGTTCATCCCCTGATTGAGCAGGGATGCCGCCATGACGTCGAACAGGGCAAGATCGACATGGTCGCCCTGCCCCGTCTGCGCCCGGCGGTGCAGCGCCGCCAGGATCGCGGTGGTGGCATACAGGCCGGTCAGCATGTCCACTACCGGCAGGCCGACCTTTTGCGGGCCCCCGCCGGGCTGGTCGTCCGCCTCGCCCGTGACGCTCATCAGGCCGCCCATCGCCTGGATCATGAAGTCGTAGGCCGCCTGGCCCGAACGCGGCCCATCCTGGCCGAAGCCGGTGATCGAGCAATAGATGATGTCCGGCCTGACCGCCTTCAGCCCGGCATAGTCCAGCCCGTAGCGCGCCAGCCCGCCCGCTTTGTAGTTTTCCAGCACCACGTCCGACCGGGCCGCCAGCGCCTTCACCAGCGCCTGCCCCTCCGCCGTGGCGATGTCGATCCGGATGGATCGCTTGCCGCGATTGGCGGCGAGGAAATAGGCAGCGTCGCCATTGTCCAGAAAAGGCGGACCCCAATGGCGGGTATCGTCGCCGCCCTCTGGCCGTTCCACCTTGATGACGTCCGCGCCGAGATCGGCCAGGATCTGCCCGGCAAACGGCCCCGCCAGGATGCGGCTGAGATCGAGGACGCGGATGTCGTGAAGCGGGCCGGCCATGCGCCGTCATAGGCCCAGGTCGGGGCGATAGGCCAGATCCGCATGTTCGCGATTCGACCAGCCGGGATGGACAGGTGCTTGCGTCTTCCGAAAACTTACGTATCGCAGGGCCAGAAATGCCTGCCCGCACGCTTGTCCTGCCGGAAAAATGGTTCAATCGCCTGATCGTAACCGCGATCGGCGGCGGTTTTGCGCTGGTCATGGCAGCGGCCCTGTTCGCCACCTGGGCGACGGAACGGACGCAGGAACATACGCGCTGGATCGCCCATACGTATGAAGTGCAGCAGGCGATTTCGGACTTCTACAGCGAAGCGCTGCGGCTCGATGCGGCACGGCGCGGCTTCCTGCTCCACGACGATCCCCGGATCGCCCGCGCCTTTGTTGAGGCGGACAAGGCAGTGGAGCCGGCCCTGGAACGCCTGCGAACCCTGGTCGGCGACAACGTCGCGCAGCAACGCAATCTGGAGCGGCTGCGCGTGGTGGCGCTGCACCACAAGCAGGTGCTCGACGCGTCGTTCCGGCAGGCGGCGCGCGGAGACCGGCTGAACGCCATCGATACCTTCCGCAATGGCGGCAGCGTCAACCTCGTCCTGGAAGTGCGGGGGGAAGTGATGCGCATGGTGGCGGAGGAGCATCGCCTGCTGCTGCTGCGGGATGCCGAGCAGCATCGCAGCATTCGCCGTTTCTATGCCAGCGTGACGGCTTGCGGCCTGCTGCTGCTCCTGGTGGCGGCGGTCTCCATCTGGGTCATTCTCCGCTACACGCGCGACCTTACGGCCTCGCGCAACGCGCTGCATACGCTCAACCAGGACCTGGAGGGTGCGGTGCGCGAGCGGACGGTGGACCTTCAGCGTGCCAACGAGGAAATCCAGCGTTTCGCTTATATCGTCAGCCACGACCTGCGTTCGCCGCTGGTCAACGTGATGGGCTTCACCGCAGAGTTGGAGGCCGCCACCAAGCGCCTGTCCAAGCTGGTCGACACGGTCGAGGAGGAGCATCCGGAACTGATCGACCAGGATGCGCGCCTGGCCGCGCGGGAGGATCTGCCGGAGGCGATCGGCTTCATCCGCACCTCCACGCAGAAGATGGACCGGCTGATCAATGCCATCCTCCGCCTGTCGCGCGAGGGCCGGCGGCCGATCACGCCCGAACGGCTCGACATGGATGTCGCCATCGCCGCCATCGCGGACTCGATGCGCCACCGCACGGACGAACTCGGCATCGAGATGCGGATCATGCCCGGCATGCCGTCCATCGTCAGCGACCGGGTGGCAGTGGAGCAGATCCTGTCCAACATCGTCGAGAATGCCGTAAAGTATCTCCAGCGCGGACGCCCCGGCCGGATCGAGGTGTCGGGCCGGCGCGAGGGCAATCGCGTCGTCTTCTCGGTCGCGGATAACGGACGGGGCATCGACCCGCGCGACCATGAGCGCATCTTCGACCTGTTCCGCCGTTCGGGGCAGCAGGACCAGCCGGGCGAGGGCATCGGACTCGCGCACACGCGCGCCTTGGCGTATCGCCTGGGCGGAACGATCACTGTGGATTCGACGCTAGGCGAGGGCGCAACCTTTCGCGTATCCCTGCCGACGGTCTACGCAGGGGAGCAAGGGGCCCTCACATGAACAGCCAGCAGCCGGTCAACATCATCATGATCGAGGACGATGAGGGTCATGCGCGCCTCATCGAAAAGAATATCCGCCGCGCCGGCATTTCCAACGCCATCCATCACTTCACCGATGGCACCAGCGCGCTCGACTATCTCTACAACGATCCCAGCGGCCCGGCGCAGAATGGCCCGGCCCTGATGCTGCTCGACCTCAACCTGCCCGACATGAGCGGGACGGACATTCTCGCCCGGATCAAGGCGGAAGGCAGCCCGCTGAAGCGCACGCCGGTGGTGGTGCTGACCACGACAGACGACAAGGTGGAGATCCAGCGTTGCTACGATCTCGGCTGCAACGTCTACATCACCAAGCCGGTGAATTATGAAAGCTTCGCGGACGCGATCCGCCAGCTTGGCCTGTTCCTGTCGGTGATCCAGGTTCCGGACCTGTCCGAGGCCTGATGGCGTCCGACGCGCCCCCCAGCATCCTCTATATCGATGACGATGACGGCCTCCGCCGTCTGGTTCAGCGCGCGTTGCAGCGGCGCGGCTACGAGGTCGTGCTCGCCGCCAGCGGGCAGGAGGGCGTGGAGATGGCGCATGCGCGATCCTATGATCTGATCGCAGTCGACCATTACATGCCGGGCCAGGACGGCGTCGCCACCTTGGAGCAGCTGATGACGCTGCCCTCCCCGCCGCCGGTCATCTACGTCACGGGGTCGGAGGAAAGCCGCATCGCGGTTGCCGCGCTGAAGGCCGGCGCCAGCGACTATGTGGTCAAGGCCGTGGGCGAGGACTTCTTCGACCTGCTCTCCGCCGCGATCGACCAGGCGCTGATCAAGGCCCGCCTCAGCGCGCAAAAGGAAGAGGCCGAGGCGCAGCTGCGCGAAAGCAACCAGCGGTTGCAGACCATGCTGCATGAGGTGAACCACCGCGTCTCGAACAGCCTGCAGCTGGTCTCCGCCTTTGTCCACATGCAGTCGCGCAGCGTCGCGGAGGAAGGCGCCAAGGCGGCGCTCGCCGATACGCAGCGCCGGATCGCCGCCATCGCGCAGGTCCACAAGCGGCTCTATACCTCGGACTCGGTCAACACCGTCGACATGGCGGAATATCTGTCCACCATGGTCCAGGAGCTGGAAGAAACCTGGTCCACGCCGGACTCGCCGCGCACCCTGGTGCTGTCGGCCGAACCGGTCACGCTCGGCACCGACAAAGCGGTGGCGGTGGGCGTGATCGTCAACGAACTCGTCTCCAACGCCTGCAAATATGCCTATCCCAACGCGACCTGCGGCGAGGTGCGGATCGCATTGCGCAACGAAGGCGACAATTTCGTGCTGCGGGTTGAGGATGACGGCTGCGGCATGCCCGACGATGGCGAGATCAAGGGCACCGGCCTCGGCTCCAAGCTCGTCAATGCGATGGCCCGCACCCTGAAAGCCACGATCGATTACGACCACACCCACACCGGGGTGCGGGCGACGATCACCGCCGCGGCCTGAGCTACGCCATGCGTCAGGCGAGCGGCAGGATCGAGGTTCCCACCCGCGGGCCCGGCCTTTACGAATGCACCGACGCGCTGCGCCGCTGGGTCGATGCGCAGGGCATGGACGAAGGGCTGCTGACGCTGTTCTGCCAGCACACCTCCGCCTCGCTCCTGATCCAGGAGAATGCCGCGCCGGAGGTCAAGGACGACCTGCTTGCATTCTTCGCCCGGATCGCGCCGGAAAGCCGCACCGCCTACGCCCATGACGATGAAGGGCCGGACGACATGCCCGCACATCTGCGCACCGCATTGACACAGGTGTCGCTGTCCGTGCCGCTGGCCGATCGCCGGTTGGTGCTCGGCACCTGGCAGGGTATCTACCTGTTCGAACACCGGCGGGCGCCGCACCGCCGGACCATCGCCCTACACCTGATCGGGGAGTGACGGTGCGACGCCCTTGAACCCTTGGGCGATCACGTACCATTCGGACGAATCCTTGCGGCTGGCCGGCGGCTTGGCATGCTTCACCGTGGTGAACATGCGCTTCAGCAGGCCGACCAGCTCGCTGTCCGCCCCGCCCGCCAGCACCTTGGCCACGAACGACCCGCCAGGGCGCAGCACCTCGCCTGCAAAGTAGGCCGCCGCCTCGACCAGCGCCATGGTGCGCAGATGGTCCGTCTGCTGGTGCCCGACCGTGTTCGCCGCCATGTCCGACATGACGAGGTCCGCCGCGCCGCCCAGCGCCTCCGCCAGCCGGGCCGGCGCCTCTTTGTCCATGAAGTCCATCTGCATGATGGTGACACCGTCGATCGGATCGGTCGGCAGCAGGTCGATGCCCACCACATGCGTGCTCTCGCTGCGGCGGCGCACCACCTGCGACCAGCCGCCCGGCGCGATGCCCAGGTCGACCACCCGCTTGACGCCGCGCAGCATCCCGAATCGTTCGTCCAGTTCGATCAGCTTGTAGGCGGCGCGGCTGCGATAGCCCTCCGCCTTGGCGCGGCGGACATAGGGGTCGTTCAGCTGCCGCTCCAGCCAGCGGGTCGATGCCGCGGTGCGGCCGCGCGCGGTCTTCACACGCTGGCGTCCGCCGGATCCACCGCGGCTCATGACTTGCGAAACTCGTGCGCCATCAATGTACGCAAAATACCCTCACGTATGCCCCGGTCCGCGACGCTCAGCCGTTCGGCCGGCCACAGATCCAGGATAGCTTCCAGAATGGCGCAGCCCGCCACCACCAGATCGGCCCGTTCCTGGCCGATACAGGGCAGTTTGGCGCGCGCAGGCACCGCCATGCCGGCCAGACGCTGGCTGACATGGCGCATCGATTCGGCCGGCACAATCAGCCCGTCGACGATGCTGCGGTCGTAATTGGGCAGATCCAGGTGCAGGCTGGCAAGCGTGGTCACCGTGCCGCTCGTTCCCAGCAGCCGCCCGCCCGGCACGCCACGCGCCCGCAGCGTTTCCACAAACGGCGCGAACGCCGCCGACACGCGCGCGCGCATCCGCGCATAGGCCGCCCGCAATGCTGCCTCGTCCTCGCCGACATGGGGCTCGCTCTCGCTCAGCGAAACGACTCCCCAGGGTGCGGAAAACCAGTCGCCGATGTGGAGTGGATCGTCGCCATGCTCGTCCAGCAGCACGACCTCGGTCGAGCCGCCGCCGATGTCGAACACCAAGGCGGGGCCGTCGCCCGGCTCCAGCAAAGCCTGGCAGCCGGTCACGGCCAGCCGCGCCTCCTGCTCGGCGGAAATGATCTCCAGCCGGATCCCGGTTTCCGCCCGCACCCGCTCCACGAAGGCGACGCCGTTGGTGGCGCGGCGGCACGCCTCCGTCGCCACTGATCGCACCAGCGTGACGTTGCGGCGGCGCAATTTGTCCGCGCACACGGACAGTGCGGCCACGGCGCGATCCATCGCCGCATCGCTCAGCCGCCCGGATGCGGCCAGCCCCTCGCCCAGCCGGACGATGCGCGAAAAGGCATCGACCACGATAAAGCCGTCACCCGCAGGCCGCGCGATCAGCAGGCGGCAATTGTTGGTGCCCAGGTCCAGCGCGCCGTAGGTGCCGCGCGCCGGCTGGCCCCGCATGATTCGGGCCAGAGGCGCCACCCCGCGGCGATTGCCGCCCGGCGTGTGCGCCGCATGTCGCGCGCGCTCTGCCATTTCGCCGTCTCTTATGTTCTCCGGCGCGCCCAAACGGCGCCCGGTACTTGAACGCGACCTTATGCGGAGCGTGTCGCCACGGCAAGCTGACGCGGGAAAGCAACCGTCACCGCCATGCGCACGTTGACAGCGACGGTTTGCTTGCCTATCCGCGCGCCTTCGCTGTTGCCCCGTCGTCTAAAGGTAAGACTACGGACTCTGACTCCGTCAATTGAGGTTCGAATCCTCACGGGGCATCCAGCGTCGCGCTTTTCATCGCGCAATTCAACGTCCTGCCTCTTGCGCCGGGCTACCCGATCAGACCGGTTGCCATAACCTTGGTCATAGCGGCGTCCGCTCGATCGCCGCGCGCATTGTCGCCGGCATGGCGGTGGTACTCGCGCACGCTCTTGGCCGGTGATCGCCATGCCCTCTTCATCGGCGCATCCGGCCTCGCGATGGCGGCGAGCGGCGGATTACGAAGCCCGTGTGGCGAACAGTGCGGAAGATCGGCAGCGCGGCGGGCGCGCTTCATCATCCCATGGAAGCCCTGCGGGGTGAACGCGCCGCCTTTCTTCGGTTTCAGGAGCAGCACCACGCCCGACCGCTCAGCTTCGCGCGCGTCGCGAAGCGGGGTCACGATCTGAACGTCGACAGCGTTGTTCGTCTTGCTCCGGTCCAATTGTATGCGACCGGTCGCGATTGTCGCATGCGTCATCAGGCGAACGTCGTCGCTCCATGGCGCGCCATAGAGGAGGAGCGCGAACGCCAGGCAAGGCCTGGTACCTAGCGGGTGCTTGGCTTCAAGAGAAGCCAGCTCATCCTCGGTCCAAGCCGTCGTTTAACGTCCGCGATCCCAGCAAGTCACATCTTCATTGCCTTGCGCAGAAACCCGTCGCTTTGTTCCAACAATTGCGTCCGGGCATCGGCATCCTCAAGATAGTGGTCCAGCCCTTCGAAGGTCATGAGTTCGGCTGGCTTCCCTGCCGCCCGCAGGCGCGCGAGCATCAGCATCGACTGAGCGTAGTTGACGTTTGCGTCGAGCGTGCCGTGTGCCAGCAGCACCGGCGCGGCGAACGAGGCGGCATTCGCGGCCGGCGAGGCCGTTGCGGGCTGCTGTCCGATATAGCCGGCTTGCACGCGTGAATCGCTGAAGCTCTCACGGTCGGTTACCACCGTCGACAGTTCGGTCACGGGCGCAACCGCCACGATCGCCCTGAACAGCTTGGGGTCGAGCACCACCGACTCAAGCGCGGCATAGCCGCCGTAGGACCAGCCGAACACCGCCAGCTTGTCCTGGTCGGCAATTCCTTCCGACACGAGCCAGCGGCCAGCGTCGTTGACGTCTCCAACTGCCGTCTTCCACGCCCGGAAACCATTTTGCATAAGATAATCGTCGCCGTAGCCGGCCGAACCGCGGTAATTGGGCTGGAGCACCGCATAGCCGCGCGCGGCGTAGAATTGCGCGAGCCAGTCAAAACCCCATTCATCCCGCGCTGACGGTCCACCATGCGGCATGACGATCGCCGGCAGCCCTTTGCGCGGTCCGTCCGGCGGCAAGGTCAGATACCCTGGAATGGTGGAGCCATCGCCTATCTTGATCCGCACTGGCTGCACGGCCGCGAGCTTGCGGCCCTCCAACTCGGGGCGCGTCAGCATCAGCACCTGCAGCCGCTTCGCTGCCTTGTCGAAGAGGAAGTAGCGGCCCGGGTCGGTGTCAGCGGAGGCGTGGACCAGCAGCTTGTTTCCGTCGGTGCTCGCATCGACTATATCGACCTGCGGCAGCTTGGGCAGCGCCTTGCGCAGTGACGCCACCATTGCGTTCACCTGCGGGTCCAGATATTCCGCGACGCGCTTTTCGGTGACGTACGTGTAGCCGACGACCCGACGATCCCGCCCGACCCGGACCAGCCCGTCTATATCGACGTCCGGCCGGCTGGAAACCAGAGTTTCGCGCTCGCTGCCGTCCAAAGCATGTGTGTAGAGCGCCAGCCGCCCGTTCAACTTGCGCAGCCCGAAGGCGACGTTCTTTTCCGGGTCGACGGCGTAGGGATTAAAGCCCTCGTTGGTAACCGTGTTGAAGGTACTCAGCGCGGTCCAGTCCTTCCCGATCGGACGGTAGCGGTAGACGATGTTACCGCTCCACTGGTTGGTTTGGCCACGCACATCGTAATAGCCGATGAGCCGTACGTTGCCCCTGCCGTCGGTTTGATATTCTACCGCGTTCGGCCGCGGCTGTTCCACGACCGCCTTCGCTCCAGTACGTGTGTCGATACGGTCGACGGCAAGACCGTCCCGGCGCGATCCGATGTTGGTGCCGGTCTGTTCGGTGCGTGCATAGGCTCGCACCATCAGCACCTGGCCGTCGGTGCCCGGCAGCCAGTCGATGACGCCTCCGCCATAGAAGGAGTTGCGGCGCTGGTTCGTCTGCTTGTTGGTCAGCATACGCACGTTGCCGCCGCTCTCATCGACGGCCAGCACGCGCGAGTAGGAAAGAGGCCGGGTCGCGTCGGGCGTTTTGACCATCCCCCAAATCGTGCATACCAACCGCGTCTCCGACACCCAGCGACAATCGCGCAGGCGGTCCGGCGTTCCCGGCACCACGAGTGCAGGCTTCGGCACCGAGCCTTCTGCCGCCGGCATAGTGAAGAGCGTCGCTCCCTGTCCCTTGGCTGGCGCGATGAAGGCAATCTTGCTGCCGTCAGGTGACAGGCTGAGTTGCTCGACGCCCTCGCGCGCGCCGAACGCTACCGCATCGGCATGCACGTCCCCGATTGCTTCCGCGCTCTGCGCAACCATCAGCAGCGCCACCGCGCCGAGCAATTCTACCCGCCGGTTCATGGTCCCGTCCCCCATGTATGTCCCCGACTAGCTCTAAGCACGTAGGCTGGCATCTCGCCAAGTCCTCTTGTCCAGGTGTTTGATCCCGCGCTGTGGTAGCACGCTCGTCTCCAAAGAACACGAAGCCCGCCCAGATTCGAGTTGTGCAAGCCGATGTCCAAGCAGCGTCGCCCGCGTGACCGGGCGACTGCGAGTGGGCGGGTCCAGCCTGACGATGTCACGGACGCGGCTTGGATCAGGACTGTCAGCTGTGCTCGGGAGCCTTCAACAAACGATCATTCGTTCATCTGCGCTGAATTGAGTTGCAAGTAGTTGCGGCAATCCACGATCCCGATTTGCATACCACGGGCCGATCGCCATAGAGGGATCTATGACCGAACATTCACTGCTTGCGGTGTACGTCGCCTATTCCATTGCGGCCGGTAGTCCGGGCCCTAGCAACCTGGCCATCATGAACGTGGCCATGGGGCGAGGACGACGCCACGCGCTCGCGCTGGGCGCAGGCGTCATCACCATGTCGGCAGCTTGGGGCCTGATCGCAGCTACCGGCTTGTCGGCACTGCTGACGCGGTATGCGCAGGCCTTGGTGATCCTCAAGATCGCGGGCGGTGTGTACCTCCTGTGGCTGGGGTTCAAGGCGGCGCGCTCGGCCCTGTCGGCGCAGCAAGCCTCCTCGACCAAGGCGGGCGCCGCCGTGAGCTACCCCGCTCTGTATCGCCGCGGCGTGCTGATGCACCTGGGAAATCCGAAGTCGGTTCTCGCCTGGCTCGCCATCATGTCGCTGGGTGTCGGGCCCGAGGCGGCGACCGGTCATGTCGCCGCGGCATATGGCGGTTGCGTGATGCTCGGTTTGGTGATCTTCGCCAGCTACGCGTTGTTGTTCTCCACCGAGCCGCTGGTTCGCGGCTATGCCCGTGCTCGGCGGTATATCGAGGGCACACTCGCAATCGTCTTCGCAGGCGCCGGCACCCGCCTCATCCTCTCGCGCTGAAAGGGTAAGAATGGCCGGCACGCTCTTCACGGGGCTTTGCGCCTTCCCGCTGACCCCTGCGGATAGCGACGGTGTGGTCAACACGCGCGCGTTTGCAGCCTTGATTGATCGCCTGTGCGTCGCCGGCGTGGACTCGATTGGCATTCTGGGGAGCACCGGCCTTTACGCCTACCTCGATCGCGCCGAGCGCGTGCACGCCGTCCACGCAGCCGTCGAGGCGGTCGCCGGACGCGTGCCGCTGATCGTTGGCATAGGCGCATTGCGGACCAGTTGGTCGGTAGAGCTGGCGAGGGAGGCCGAACGGGCCGGAGCGCAGGGCCTGCTCCTTGCTCCCATGTCGTACACGCCGCTGACCGTGCGGGAAGTTGCCGGCCACTACCGCGCCGTGGCGGGTGCGACCGCTCTGCCGCTTTGCATCTACAACAATCCGGGCACTACCGGCTTCACCTTTCCGGACGCGCTGATCGGTGAGCTGGCGCATGTTCCCGGAATTGCCGCCATCAAGATGCCCTTGCCGGAGGGCGACGACTTTGCAGGCGAGATCGGAAGGCTGCGCAAGCTCGTGCCTCAAGGTTTCAGAATTGGCTACAGCGGCGATTGGGGTGCTGCGCCATCACTGCTCGCGGGTGGAGCGGCTTGGTACAGCGTGGTTGCGGGGCTCCTGCCTGTCGAGGCATTGCGAATGACCCGCGCCGCGCAGAACGGAGCCGCCGCAGAGACGGCGCGCTTGCAAGCCGCGTTCGAGCCTTTGTGGCGCCTCTTTCAAGCACATGGCAGCCTGCGGCTCATGTATGGGATTGCCGAACGCCTGAATCTCGACGTGGAAGAGCCGCCATTGCCTATCCAGAAAGTCGATGCTCCAACGGCGCGGGCATTGGACGCTGCTTTGGACCAGCTGATAAACGCGTAAGCCGCCTGCGCGCCGCCACACCAGCGACGACCCGTTCCCTGACCTGCAGGGCTGTTTTCGGCTGTCCAGCTTCGGCCAATTACCCATGTAAGGTGCAAGGAAGCATTGCGCGGTAGGTTCCGGCCGATGCGTTACCTGCTCCGCCCGAGCCAGTGCCCATAAACGGGATACACACGGCGGCTCGAATGTCATTCGGCGCCTGCGTTGATGCCGAGTGACGTGACCCCCGTTTATTCATCCAGTTGGAACTAGAAACCGGCCCTTCGAAGGGACGGACGGAATGAAGCGGAA
>NZ_CAKTFO010000012.1 GCF_934560975.1 uncultured Sphingomonas sp.
CGTAGAGGAACTGCGAACCGGAAAGCTCGATATTGTTCTGGGTCGTGGTCATGCGAGTGGTCCTTCGCTTGGGGTGTCTTCAGGGATGTTGAGGTTGAGAAATCCGCCTTGATCGTGGGTGCGATCAGAAGCTGATGGTGGCGCGGGCCTGGACGCGGGCATTGCCCGACCTGGTGCGCTGGCCATCGGTCAGGGCCAGCCCGGCATTCACTCCGGCCGAGAAGTGGCTGCCGATCCGATAATCGGTGCCGGCACCAGCCGAGACGACCGTCTCGTCGCTGTGCAGCGCGCGGTCGCGGCCATAGCCGGCGTCGACGAACAGATAGGGGGACAGCTGGTCGCGGTTGTGGCCGAGCAGTTGGAGCGGCGGCATTCGCACTTCGTTGCGGATCACCGCGCCCGCGTCGAAGCTGCCGTCGTCGGACGTATAGCCGCGCACCAGCCCGTCGCCGCCCAGGCCGATCTGCGCCGACAGCGGCACGGCCTTGGCCGCATATTGCACCGACAGGCTGCTGGTCAGCGCGAAATTGTGCGGCAGCCGCGTCTGACCGGTCAGGTCCAGCGTGGCATAGGCATATTTGGCGGACGCGCTGCGACCGTTGGTGATGTCGGACAGGCGCGCGCTGCTGCTGCGGTCGGTCAGGCCGCCCGGGCTGACGTGGAGGTTGAGCGCCGCCGATGCCTGCCGGCCATTGCCCAGCCAGCCCTTGGACCAGCCGATCAGGCCCTGCCAGATGTCCGCCGACACATCGAGCGCGGTCTGGCTGCCGAAGAATACCGTGCGGTGCTGGCGCTTGCCCTCCACGCCGATCAGCAGGTCGCCATAGCCGGTCGGCAGGCCCAGGTTGGACAGGGCCGTGCGATAGGCGGCGGTCGCTTCCGTGGTGCGCTGGCGCACGGTGAAGTCGGCATTGACGACCTGGTTGGTCAGTGCGTCGCTGATCGTGATCTCGATATTCTGCCGCGGCGCAGTCGGAATGTAGATGCGACCGCCTTGCGCGACATAGCGCGGATCGCGCGGAAAGATGTCGCCGCCACGCACCCAGAAGTCGCGGCTGCCCGTCAGCTGGTAGGAAGCATAGGCCCCGGTCAGCACCGGCAGCTTGACCAGGCCGCCGACAAAGAAGCGGTCGATCCCGGTCGATTGCGACCCGGTGTTGGACCAGCCGCCATAAAGGCGAAACGGCCGGGTCCGCTCCGCCGCCAGCGTCAGGTCGGTATTGCCGGCCTGGGTGGCGGGGGCGAATTGCGCGCCCACGGTCTGGAACGGGTTGCGGTTGATCCAGTCGAGATCCTCTGCCAGCACGCGGCTGTCCACCGGCTGGCCGGGCACAACCCGCACCTGCCGCTTCAGCGCGGCGGCATCGCGGCCGTCCGTGCCTTGTACGCTGACGCTACCAACACGAAACTCGGTCACCCGCAGCTGGAGCACGCCGCTGGTAATCTCCTGCTCCGGGGTGGAGAGGGAGACGAACGGGCGGCCGGCGGTACGGGCGGCGCGCGCCACCTCCGCCTGGATCTGAGCGATCAGCCTGCGGCTGAGCGGCTGCCCCAGAAAGCGGCCGAGGCGACGGCGCAGGCGGCCGCCATCCAGCTGGCCGAGTCGCGCGGCATGCACGCCCGGCGCGATCGCAGCCGCGTCCACCGCTGCCTCCTGCGCGTCCAGCAGCACGATCGCCTTCAGGTTGGCACCCAGCGGAGTCGCATCCTCCGACGCCGGCGTGGCATCGCGCACCTCGACCGGGGCCACGCCGGTCTGCGGCGCCGGCGGCAGGTTACGCTCGACGGCGGTCTGCGCCAAGGCCGAGGAATCGGCCAGCGCCAGCAAACCGGTCGACAGAAGAAAAACGATCTTGCGCGGCATTGTCTCAATTACCCTGATCTGCGAAGAACATCTGACCGGACCTGCCGATCAAGTTGCTGTTCATTTCGTGCAATCCGGTAAATGACCGCTTAATTTTTGTATTTTCTAAGTATTGGTTGCCCTTTGTTGCAGATGGTAACAATGCGACACTGCTGTTGTCGGCCCACATACTTTGCACGGCGGCACCGTCCTGGCGACATATGCAGCGATCCGGCAAGGGCAAGCAGCCGGCTGACGACTTCCCGTCCCGTCAGGCGCGATGACGCAGGTTCGGATCTGCGCTTCGGACCGGCACGGCGGCAATAAGGCGCGCTTGCCCGCGCGCGGGTCTCAGTTGGTCGAGCCCACCCGATCGGCCAAGCGCAGCAACCGCCGGGCGGAGGTGCGGCCGACTAGCGCATAGGCCATGTCGCCGTCTTCCCAATAGGCGATGCGGTCGTCCTGCCGGTGCGCCAGCAGCGGCTTGCGTCCCGCCGGGGTTTCGATTCGCATGCCGACAAGCGCGACGCGCTCCCCCTCCGGCGTCAGGATCAGCGTCTGCACGCTGGTGCCCAGGTGTGACGGGAACAGCTGCATATCCAGCACGCGCCACCCGGCCGGCAGCTTCGGTAGGCGGATGGCGGTGGTGCGCAGCACCTCGTCGATATCGTAGTCGGTCGCCTCAGCCTGAGACCGCATCTCGCCCCGGATCAGCAGCACGTCCAGCGACCGGGCGGCCTCGTCCACGAAGGTGAGCGGCGCGGCGATGGTCGGCGTGGGCTCCGTCGCCTCGTGCATCAGCCACCCTGTCAGCACGGCCGGCAGGATCACCGCCGCGCGCCGGGCAGCCCGCGCCACATGCCGGCGCGGGGCGGCGATCCAGTCGGCGGGACGGCGGTGCGGCCGTGGCCGCACCCGCTGCCGCGCGGACAGATGCATCGCGATCGCTTCCGCCGCGCGCTCCGATCCGGACGAATCGCGCGCATCGAACGTGGCGGCAAACCCCGCCTCCTGCGGCGCGGCAAAGGTCGCATGGTTCGCCCCCGCGGCATCGATCGCCGCGATCAGCCCGGCGCAGTCGCGCAACACCGGCCCGAAGTGCCAGTGGCCGTAATTCTCGTCCGCGCGCCAATCGACCCCGTTGGCATCCAGGAACAGGCAGGGGCGCGGCCGCCGCAGGAACTCGTAGACCTGGCTGCTGACGTCCCCCAGATAGATGTCCGCCAGATCGGTGTAGGTCATGTCGATTGACCGGTCGCTGCCGGGATCGATGAAGATGCGCGGATGGTCGGCATAGGGCGCCAAAGTCGCCTGCCACCGCGCCTTGGCCCGGTCGCTGTCCAGCAGGCGGACGTGCGGCGCCAAGACCAGATTGTAGCGATCCTGCCCGGCAAAGGCGCGCAGCACCGCCGCGCCGCACCGTTCCCACGATCCCAATGTCGAGAAATGCGGATTGTACAGCACGATCGGCCGACGGTCGCCGGGAAAGGGGGTCCAGCCCGGCTCGCGCGCGGCATCGGCTGCCTCGAACTTGGGATAGCCGACCACGGCATAGCGCCCCTCCCGGATCAGCCCTTCCCGCTGCAGGCGGCGGCGGTGCTTCTCGCCCGCCATCAGCACGAAATCGAACTTGCGGATGCGCGGGTCGAACCCGATCGCGCGATCGCCCGCGCCATGGTCCAGGTGGATGAAGCACGGGCCGCGCAGCCCCGCCGTACGCAGGATGATCGACGTCCGCTCCGGCAAAGCGATCGCATCGAAGCGGCTGAGCTCGGGCGCCAGCACCGCCAGCGTCAGCAGCTTGGGCGGCACGCAGCTGCCCGTCACCCGCCGCGCGACGTTCAGCATCGCGGCTTCGGCGGACACGAACGCGATCGGCGCACCGCCCAACCGCGCGACCAGCATCCGGGCGTAGTCGATATGCCCGCAAGACGGCGACATCACCGTGACCGCAAACCCCTCCCGCCGGGCCAGCGCCACCGCCGTCGAGATGCCGTGCAGCAATTGGTGGCGTTGCGCGTTGAAGAAGAAGCAGACCCGCAGCGCGCGCGCCGCCCCCTGCCCGACCTCCAGCCCCGTCATCGACCCCTATCCCAGCTCATCCGGCCAGCCCTTCCAGACCCTGCCCGACCGATGCGCACGGCCGGGCTGAACCCAGGCTGCACGCCGGGACGAGCATCCCGTTCTGCCCGATGACACACATATAAGATAATGAACCAAAAGGTAAGAAGCCGCTCACCACCGGCTCGTCAGCCGATTGGCGGCACCACAGACATGCGGAACGGCCTCAAAGAGAATCGTCGTCCCGCCGCACCAAGGTCCAGCAGCCTTGCCGGTGAAAGGTATAGCGGACCTGCATGTCCGTATCCTCCCTGCTGACGGTCACCTCGCGGCTGTGGGATGACAAACGCCGTGTCAGGACGACATACCCGTTCGGCACGACCGCGACGGGAAAGGCAAGCCGTTCCCTGCGCACCATCGTTCGCGCCAGGGTGGGCTCGCCGCCCCCCGCGTCGACCACGCGCGTGTCGACAAGCACCGGGGCGGTGTGCGCGGCCTGATATCGCGCGGAGCGGATGAACATGGTCCAGAACTGCGGAAAGGACAAAGGGCAGGTGCTCGTAGCGCCCGGCGACACGGCCGCACTTGCACCGATGATCAAGGCAAGGATGGGACCGGCCATGCCGCAACATCGCTACCTTCTGTGAAAAGCCGGTTAAATCCTGACAAGGCGGCTAAGCTGCAAAGATGCGGTGGTCGGAGAGGAACTAGGCGATAGGCGGGGCGGCCGGATTCGTGCACCACCAGATCGTCGAACCCCGCATCGCGCAACCCTTCGGAGATGATCGCCCCCCGCGTCTTGCTGGCGTCGAGGATCGTGATCCTCACGCAAGGCGGATCGCCTGGGACGGAGGTTTTGCATCATCTCGGCGTCGGCGTCCGACAGGTTCAGGCGCTGTTTGGAAAGCGGCAGATAGGCCCTGTGTGCGGAGGTCGGTGCCGTCAGCACCTGATTGGCGAACACATCCTTCCAGCGCTTTGCGAAGCGACCTGATCCGCGCAGGGACTGGCGGCTCCAGCCGTACCAACATGATGAACCGATGCGCTAGCCAGGAACAGATGCGGGTATGTCCGGTCGCTTGCCACCCGATCGAAGCGATGGCTGGCTGTCGGCTGCGGCTGCGGTATCGCGCTTTCCGACACTTCCGTTCTCGCGGCCTCGCTCTGCGGCAGTCACCGCCGAGGAGCGATCCAGATGGGATTGGTGTTGGCGCGTTTGCCGGCGGTGTCCTCAACAGTCAGGGCGTACCAGCCGGCGGACGGCGTGATCACAGGAATGGAGAGCAAGGCGGTGGCCTGGCCGGCATAGTCGACGACCCGCTCGACCTTGCCGTCATGGACGATGCTGGCGCGCTTCAGCCCGGTGGTGGACTGCAGCTTGAACCCGATGGTGACGCTTTCACGCGGCGCGACGGCCACCGTGGTGCCGAAGTCATGATCAGGCGTGATCAACGGCCCGCGCGTGACATAGGACTGGCCGCGCCGGACGGCGTCCACGAACCGCCCGGCGGTCAGCGGCCCGTCAACATGCGCATAGACCCTGACGCTGCCCGATACGCTGTTCCAGACGTCGTGCACGTCCGACCCGGCGCTGAGGAAGTAAGGCCGGTTCGTGCTCCATGACGCCCAGGCGCGGTCGACCACCTTCCCGTCGCCCTCTCCGCTCGATCCGTTGATCTCCAGCAGGTCGAACGCCGGATCGAACCCGCCATGCGCCACGCCGCGATCCACGCTCGACAGATAGCCCTCGCCGTCGACATAGGGGTGGTTGACCTGGATGGCGGTGGCGCCGAGCCGGTGGGCTTCGGCAAAGACGTCGGCGGCGCTGGCAGTCGCCATTTCCAGCCGGACGGGTTCGTCCAGCTTCACCGGATAGACGTTGAAATGCCCCCAGGAGGGCGACAGCTCGGCAGACGGGATAAAGGGCACCCCGCGCCGCGCGGCGATGGCGGCAAGCGCACGATGGCTGGTGGTAAGGTCGTGGTCGCTGACGAAGAGGAGGTCGAGCCCCGCCGCAAGTTCGGAGCGCGCCACGTCAGCCGGGGGCGTCGACCCGTCGGCCTGATCCGAATGGTGGTGCATGTCGGCCGCATACCAGCCGTCCGCCTCGGGCCGGAACAGGCGGGGGATGCGCACCTCGCTGGTCCAGGTCTGGCCGGGCGCGACCATGGCGGTGACGGTTGCCGGCTTGGTGGTGAAGCCTGCACCGGAACCGACCGACAATCGATATTCGCCTGGCGCCAGCGCGAACTCCGCGTCGCCGACATGGTCCAGGGCAGTGAAAAAGGTGCTGCGGCCGAGATACTCGACCAAAGGCTGCTGCCCCTGGACGATGCCGATGCGGGCGTCGAGCGGCGCGGCGCTTCCTTCCTCCCGCACGGTCAGCCGCACGCGGCCGGGCGGCTGGAGGCCGCTGAAGTCCTGGGACCTGGTCGCGCGGGCGGCCAGGGTCGCCTCTACCCGCTTACTCTCATTGTAACCCTGCCCGGTCGCGTAGAAACGGTAACGGCCGGGCGGCAGGGACAAAGCGTAGCGGCCATCCTGGCCCAAGGTCCATGCGAACGGAGTGCCATCCTTCTCCGCGACCACCACCGGCGCGGCGACGCGGGTGCCGTCGGCCTGCGTCACCTGACCCGAAATGTGCGCCGCCCCTTGGCTGGACCCGGCAAGTTCGGCCGCGACGATCGGGGCAAGGTCGCCACGCGGCACTACCTGCAACGTCCCCTGAAAGGTACGGCTCTCGCCCGGTTGCAGCGTCGTCCGGCGATAAAGGTCGCGCCCGCCGAACCCGAACCGGTCGAAATCGGCCATGTGCATGGCGATCGCCCAGTCGCGATCATAGCCGACGATCCTGTCGGCCATTGCGCCCGTGGTAGGCCCGTCCGACCCTCGGGCGATGCCGGGCACGCCGAAGAAGTGCCCGCCCAGCGTCCACAGGACGAAGCCTGACAGCGCCTGCTCGACCGGCTTGGTGCCGCGATTGGTCATCTCCACGCTGAGATGGACCGCATCCTCGCCCTCGCGCAGGGTGTAGCAGGTGCGGATCTCGACATCCGCCCAGTTGCGCACGGCCTCCACGATCGCTTCGCCGGCGTGCTGCTTGACGATGCGGACATCTTGCCGACTGCTCGGCCAGGCAATCCAACTGTTGGGCAGAAAGTCGCCAAAGGTCAGCCGGTCCTTGCCGATCACCCCGCCAACTACCGGCGCCGCATCGATCAGCGCACCGCGCGGGATCGCCCAGGGCGGCGCGGTTTCGACCGCCAGGCCCACCGCCAGTCGATCGTTCATCAGGGTGATGTCGCCAGGCGCGCTGGCCTGTCCGCTGACGATCGGCGTCGGTCCCCGGATGATCCGGACCGCGGCGGGTGCCGGCAGGGCGACGGCCATGGCGAGAGCGACGCCGAACGTGCGGAGGGACATGACGGGCTTTCCGAAAGGGCAAGAAGAGGGCTGTCGCGCGCCCGCGGCCCGGATGCGCGACACCAGAGATCAGAAACGCTTGCGAACGGTGACGAACACCTGCCGCGGCGCGCCGATCATCAGCCCCTGATAGGTACCGGCCGCGTCGCTGTTGGTGCTGCCGCCGGTGGCGATATACTTCTTGTCGAACAGGTTGGTGACGTTACCCTGAATCTCCAGCCCGCCCAGCGGACCCGATGACGGCGTACGGAAGCCGAGCGTCAGGTCGGTCAGGAAACGCCCCTTCAGCGACCCGTCGTTGAGGTAGGTGTAGTAACGCTTGCTCTGATAGCTGCCGTTGATGCGGCCGAAGATCAGGCCATTGTCATAGGCGATCTCGCTATTGGCGATGTGCTTGGGCACGCCGGTGACGTAATTGTCGTCGGTCGCCAACACGACCTCGCCTGCACCGTTCAGCGTGTCGTCCGCATATTTGGCGTGGGTGAAGGAATATGACCCGAACAGCGACACGTAGCGCAGCGGACGATAGGTGCCCGCGACCTCCACGCCATTGGTGTGCACGCTGCCGACGTTGGAGGTGATGCTGGTGCAGGTCTCGATCAGCGAACAGGGGCTGAAGCCGGCGAGGCGGTTCTTGAACGTCACGTGATAGGCCGACAGCAGGCCTTCGAAGCGCGGCAGGTGAACGCGCACGCCGCCTTCCACCGTCCGCGAGCTTTCCGGCTTGAGGTCGTCCTTGTTGGCGTCGAACGCGGCCTGGGTGGTGCCGAACGGACCCGACCCGAAGGCGGACATGTTCTCGGCATAGCCGGCGAACAGTTCGAACTTGGGATCGATCATGTAGTTGGCGCCGATCTGCGGCAGGAACAGGTCCTTGGCCGTGATCTTGCCGGCCGCCTGCGAGATGGTGGTGTAGCGGATGTCGTTGGTGACGCCCACGTCCTGCGCCTTGAAGCCGCCGGTCACCTTCAGCGCGTCCGTCACCTGCCAGGTATCCTGCAGGAAGCCCTGATAGGTGTTCACCGTGTAGCGATAGTCATAATAACGGTCGAACCTGTCGGACTGCTTGGGCCACTGGCGATGGTCCCAATTGCCACCGTCCGCATCGATGCCGTACTTGAAGCGGCGGTACATGAAGCGGTTATGTTCGTACCAGCCGCCGAACTCGATATCGTGGTTGGCGATGTTCAGCGTCATCGACGCCGTGGTGCCTTCACGCTGGATGCGGTAGCCCGAACTGCGGACGAACAAGGGCGCGCCGCCGGGCGTGCCGGAATAGGGATACCACCACGTGCCCTCGCCCCGGTTGCGGTGAATATAGGGCTGGATCCGGATCTTGACGTTGTCGGCCAGTTGGCTGTCCAGGCGGACATAGCCGAGATAGTCACGCCGCAGCGTGGTGCCGTCGAAATAGGCATCGTCGACGCAGCGTATGCCGTTGGGATAGACGTTGGTGGTGCAATCGCCGGCCGGATTGGCCTGATACGCCTTGGCCAGGTCGACCGCGGTCTGCCAATCGTAGCGGAGGTAATCCCACTTCCAGCCGTAACGCTCGATCAGCGCCTTGGACATGTCCATATAATCGTCGGTCGCCAGATCCGAATAGGCGCCGTAGGCGGTGACGGTGGTGTCGGGGCCGAGCGGCAGGATCAGCTTGGCATTGGCCTGCCACGACGTGGTCTTGCCCTTGCCCTTCCAGTGCGGCTGGTCGAGCCGCGCACCGCTCAAGTAACCGCGCGCGGCATTACCGAGGTCGCCGCTGTCGAGCCTCGCGAACAGGCGATAGGTATTCTCGCTGCCATAGCCCGCCTCGGCCAGCACGCCGGGTTCCAGCGTCGGATCGACGGTCGAGAATTTGATGGTGCCGCCCAGGTTCGACGACGACGCGGTGTCGAGCGCGCCCGCGCCCTGCGCCAGTTCCACCGCGCCGATATTCTCGGAAATGGTGGCGCGGCTGATGTGCAGGCCGTTGAAATTGGCGTAGGACATGTCGCCCAGCGGTAGGCCGTCGAGCGTGTAGCCGAGCTGCGTCTGCCCGAAGCTGCGGACCGAGATGCTGGTGGAATATTCATTGATGCCGAGCGGGTCGCCGCTCTGGAAATTGACGCTCGGCAGCTTGGCCAGGACCTTGATCGGGCTGGTCGCGGGGGGCGCCACGTCGATGTCCGCCTTGGTCAGCGTCTGCACCTGGCGCGTCTCGCCGCGGCCCAGGATGACGATCTCCTCCGGCCCTTCCGCCGTCGCCTGTTCGGCATCCGTGTTCGCTTGCGCCATGGCCTGGCCGCTCCAGGCGGTTTGCAGCGCGAGCGCGGTGCAGGACAGAAGGATCGTGCGCAGCAACATGAATGCCCCTTGTTTTGGTTCCACGTCCCGGTGGACGCGAGGGGGAGCTAGAGCCGGTGGTGGACACTTTTATTACGGACGTGAGTGAAACCCGTTCGCTGTGGCTGGCTTGCGTCAGTCAAAGACCGTGAACGGGCGTGGCGCGGGTCCAGTTGAACGAAAAAGGCCGCCCGGGGGACGATCCCGTGCGGCCTTTCCATCATCAATATGGCGTGGCGAACTCTCAGGCCGCTTCGGCGACCTCAGCCTCGGTCGGGAGCCGGATGAGATAGTCGAAGGCGGACAGCGACGCCTTGGAGCCTTCGCCCATGGCGATCACGATCTGCTTGTAGGGTACCGTGGTGCAATCCCCGGCGGCGAAGATGCCGGGCTGCGAGGTTTCGGCGCGATGATCGATCTCGATCTCGCCACGGTTGGACAAGGCCACCGCATCCTTCAGCCATTCGGTGTTCGGAACCAGGCCGATCTGGACGAAGATACCCTCCAGCTCGATCTCGTGCAGCGTGTCGTGGTTGCGATCCTTGTAGGTCAGCGCCGTGACCTTCTCGCCATCGCCCTTGACCTCGGTGGAAAGGGCGGAGGTGATGATTTTCACGTTGGGCAGGCTGGCGAGCTTGCGCTGGAGCACCGCATCGGCGCGCAGGTCAGCCGCGAACTCGACCAGGGTAACGTGCGCGACAATGCCAGCTAGGTCGATCGCCGCCTCGACACCGGAATTGCCGCCGCCGATCACCGCCACGCGCTTGCCCTTGAACAAGGGGCCGTCGCAGTGCGGGCAATAGGTCACGCCCTTGTTGCGATAAGCATCCTCGCCCGGCACGTTCATCTGCCGCCAGCGCGCGCCGGTGGACAGGATCACGGTACGCGCCTTCAGCGTGGCGCCGCTTTCCAGGGTAACTTCGTGCAAACCGCCCTGCGCCTGCGCCGGCACCAGCTTTGCCGCTTTCTGCAGGTTCATCACGTCGACCTCATAATCGGCGACATGCTGTTCCAGCGCGGTGGCGAGTTGCGGACCTTCGGTATGCCTGATCGAAATGAAGTTCTCAATCGCCATCGTGTCGAGCACCTGGCCGCCGAACCGTTCGGCCGCGATGCCGGTGCGGATGCCCTTGCGCGCGGCATAGATCGCCGCCGCCGCGCCAGCCGGTCCGCCGCCGACCACCAGCACCTCGAACGGCTCCTTGGCGGAAATCTTCTCGGCGGCGCGGGCGGACGCGCCCGTATCCAGCTTGGCGAGGATCTGCTCGACGTTCATGCGGCCCTGGCCGAACGGCTCGCCGTTCAGGAAGATGGCTGGCACCGACATGATCTGCCGTGCCTCGACCTCGTCCTGGAAGGCGCCGCCCTCGATCGCGACGTGGCGGATGCGGGGGTTGAGCACGCTCATCAGGTTCAGCGCCTGCACCACGTCCGGGCAGTTCTGACAGGTGAGCGAGAAATAGCTTTCAAAGGCAAAGTCACCGTCCAGCGCCTGGACCTGCTCGATCACCTCCTGCGTCAGCTTGGAGGGGTGGCCGCCGACCTGCAGCAGCGCCAGCACCAGCGACGTGAATTCGTGGCCCATCGGAATGCCGGCAAAGCGCACGCCGATGTCGGTGCCCTTGCGGCGGATCATGAAGGACGGACGACGCGCATCGTCATCCCTGCGGACGACATCGACGTCGGGGGAAAGCGCGGCGATTTCGTCCAGCAAGGTCAGCATCTCGCGCGACTTCGCGCCCTCGTCCGCCGAGGCGACGAGTTCGATCGGCTGCTTGATGTTGGCCAGATAGGCCTTCAGCTGAGTCTTCAGATTGGCGTCGAGCACCGCGCTCTCCTGTTACGCTTACACAAACGGGGCGGGAGCCGGCCGGTGCCCGCCCCCGATAGTGAGTCAGATCTTGCCGACGAGGTCGAGCGACGGCGCCAGCGTGGTTTCGCCCTCTTCCCACTTGGCCGGGCAGACTTCGCCCGGGTGCGCGGCGATGTACTGCGCCGCCTTGATCTTGCGGAGCAGCTCGACCGCGTTGCGGCCGACGCCCTCGCTGGTGATTTCCATCAGCTGGATCACGCCGTCGGGATCGACCACGAACGTGCCGCGGTCGGCCAGGCCCTGGCCAGCGCGCAGGATGTCGAAATTGTTGCTGATGACGTGGTTCTGGTCACCCAGCATGGTGTACTTGATCTTGCCGATCGCCGGCGAGGTGTCGTGCCATGCCTTGTGGCTGAAATGCGTGTCGGTCGAAACCGAGTAGATTTCCACGCCAAGCTGCTGGAACGTATCGTAATTATCGGCAAGATCCTCCAGCTCCGTCGGGCAGACGAAGGTGAAGTCGGCCGGATAGAAGAAGAAGACCGCCCACTTGCCGCGGGTGTCGGCGTCCGTGACCGTGATGAACTTGCCGTCCTTGTAGGCCTGGGTTGCGAACGGCTTGATCGTGGTGCCGATGAGCGACATGGAACATCTCCTTGGGGGCTGATTGCAACGACGACATAGTGCGCCGCAGCAAGGGTCCAAAATGGCGATTTTGACATTATCTGATCGGTTGCGTCGATCAGTCGAGCAGCTTCACCTGCCCACGACAACGAATATGTCCCGATTGTGCTGCGCCTGTGACAATGAATCCCGTCAAAGCAGTCCAGCGGGTCACGCCGAAGCGGACGATGACGCACCTTGTCGCCTATTGCTTGATCCTTGCGGCCGATCCCGCATGAAGGGCGCCATGCAACCCCGCACCCGCCTGGATCGCCTGTGGCAGAGCGCCGCCTCCTTGGCCCTGCTGCTCGCCCCGGCAACGCTTTCGCCGTCGCACGCGGCGGACACTGCCCCGTTCGACCTGCCCGGCCCCGGCATGCGGATAACGGTGACGCGCGGTGCCAGGACCCTGCCGATCGGGGAGGTGCCGGGCCTCGCCACCGGCGACCTGCTGCACATGGGTGCCGACCTGCCCGACGATCAGCGCGCGCGCTTCCTGTTGGTATCCGCTTTCCTGCAGGGTGCGACCAACCCGCCGGCCAAGTCGTGGATCAGGGTGGCGGAAACCTGGAAACGGAAGGACAAGGACCGGCTGCTCGCCGTAACCGTGCCCAAGGGGGCGCGGCAGCTGGTGCTGTTTCTGGTGCCCGATACGGGCGGCGCGTCCGATACCATCATCGACAATGTGCGCGGCCGGCCCGGCGAGTTCGTGCGGGCTACGCAGGACCTGAACCAGGCATCGCTCGACCGATCGCGGCTGGACGCCTTCATGGCGGCGATCCAGGCGCAGGAGAATAGCTATCCGGAATATCTGAAGACGGTCGCCCCCGTACTGGCGCGCAGCCTGTCCATGAAGCTGAACGAAGACTGCCTGGCAAAGGTAATCGAGTTGCAGGCGGCCTGCCTGCTCGAAAACCGGGAATCCCTGGTGCTGGGCGACGTGCACGGCAGTTCGCTGGCCGAAACGCTGACCGGGGCGACCACGGATCTAGCGCTGCAACTCAGCGCCACGCCGGAGGCGGGCTTCGGTTATTATACGCCCTATATCGGGGTGGTGCGCGACATTGCGCGCGTGTTCGGCGCGTTCAGCAATCCGCAGTTCAACTACCTCCCCACGCTCAGCCTGCGGCAGGGCGCGGGCGTTTCGCTGCTGCTGAATGCGGCGCCATCGTTCAAGACGCCCAAATCGGTGCTGGTGGCGGCCATGCCGGCGATCGATGCCAGCAGCCCGCCGCGCCTGCGCAACACGGCCGAGCAGCCGATCTGCGCGATGCGGCCCGGCATTGTGCTGCCCGTCGATGGCGCACCGCTGATCTACTCGACCGCCTATGCCCACACCATGGCGGTGCGCCTGACCACCGCCGATGGACGGACCATGGAGTTGCCGGTGCAGGCGCGCGCCGATCGTGGCGGCTATGTGCCGAAGCAGGCACTGCCCACCTGGCTCAGCGGCACCATCAAGGCGCACCTGCATGGCGCGTGGGGCTTTGATCCGTTCGACGGGCCGGACTTCACGCTCCAGGCTCCGGACAACAAGGGATGGAGCAGCCAGGCAGCAACCACTCTGGTGACGGGACGGGACAATGTGGTCACGTTGACCGGCGCGGCCCCGGCCTGCGTTCACGGCGTGACGATGCGCCGCGGCGCCTCGGCCGAGCCTGTCGCCTGGACGATGCGGGGCGACGGCGCGATCGACGTCACCCTGCCGCTCAAGGCCGCCAAGCCGGGCGAGTTGACGCTGGAGGTGCGCCAGTTTGGCGCGACCGGACCATCGACGCTGACGCTGCGCGCCTATGAACAGGCAAGCCGGCTCGACCGGCTCGACATCCATGCCGGCGATCGCTGGGGCATCCTGTCCGGCCAAAGGCTGGACCAGGTGGCCGCCGTGGAGTTTGGCGACATGCGCCTCAAGCCGGATGGCCTGTCGCGCGATGGCGAGGTGGACCGGTTGCGGATCGCCGCCGAGGGCATGGGTAGCGGCGCGGCGGCGAGCAGCGGGACCGCGCGTATCCTGCTGACCCAGGGCCGCACCGCATCCCTGCCGGTAACGATCGCCCCACCCCGTCCCAACGCATCCCTGCTCAACATGAGCGTGACGCCGAAGCAGGCGCCAGCGGCCATCCTGCTGGAGGTGCAGGGCAAGGATGTGCTGCCGGACACAGCGCGACTGGTCTTTTCAATGAAGGCAGCGCCCGGCACCCAGCTGTTGCCCAGCGACGGGATCGAGATTGCGACCGGCGATGGCCTTGCCACCACCAGGCTGGCTGCTGGGCCTGACCTGCGGCTGCAAGGTCCGGAGATCATGGTCGGCAGCTTCGATCCCGCCAGCCTCGGCCCCTCCGCCTTCGGCCCGTTGCGGTTCCGCATCGTGCGGGGCGCGGAGACGGGCGACTGGCAGCCGCTGGTCACGCTGGCGCGGTTGCCCCGGCTGGAGGCTTTGGACTGCCCGGCCGATGCCGCCGATGCCGGCTGCAACCTACGCGGCCAGGGGCTGTTCCTGATCGCGGCGGTGGCGCCCACCCCCGCTTTGGAGCGCAGCATCGCCGTACCGGCGGGCTTCACCGGTGCGACGCTGGGCGTTCCCAAGCCCGAGGACGGCAGGCTCTATCTGCGCCTGCGGGATGCGCCGGACGCGGTGGCGGTCGCGTCCGTGGCGCGCCCCCGATCGTGAGCACGGGCGGATGTAAACCGAACCTTCACCGCGCTGGCGCAAGGCTGCGCGGCACCGCCGGCTTGTTCAATGCCGACGGCCAGGTCGATGGGCGATGTTTGGCGCATATCTGAACCGGTTGGACTTGGCCGGCCATTATCCCGGCGTGTTCGGCATCGGCTATGCAGAGGCGTTTGCCGCGCCGGATCACCGGGCCGTCGTCGCCGGCGTGGACGCCAGGAACCTGATCGCGATTTCTACTTCTGGCCTGACTCGCGCACGCCGGCCGGGTCAGCCATCCTGTTCCTGGAGCCGCTCGGCCGGCGCAACCGGGCTGCGACCGGCTATGACATGCTGTCCGAACCGGTCCGGCGGGCCGCGATGCTGCGGGCGCGCCGGCTCGGCCGCACGTCGGGTCGTCCCGAGGACATCGGTCTGGTGGTCGAAGATGACCATCATGTGCGCACCATGACGGTCCAGCTGCTGCACAATTTGGGTTACACCGCGCTGGCCCGGGAAGTGCGGCGGCGTTGGCCCGACACGCGGATCATGTTCACCACCGGCTATGCTCCGGAGCATCTGTTCGACCGGGAAGGGCCGGACGAAACGGCCTTGCTGCGCAAGCCCGTCACCCAGGCGCAACTCGGCCGCGCGATGGCGGACGCTTTGAAGGGCTAGCCGGCAGTGCGGGGTGCGGCGGCGGAAACCCGGCCGGTCCGCTCCAGCTTGCCCCAGCCCACGACGATCCCGCCGATCGCCGACGCCAAGGCCCGGATCACCACCCAATACATGATCTGCCGATAGAGAAGCCGCTGCGCCACCAGCAGGTGAGCGGGATAGCGCGCACGGCCGCCGTCCAGGCGGTAGGCGAGCCAGCCGCACGCCACGTCGATGGCGGTGAAGGCCAGCCAGTACAGGCCCATGGTATCGACATCGCCGCTGGTCTGCGCCCAGCCATGCTGGCCGACCCGCACCCATGTGGACGCCAGCGACACGACCAGCGCCAGGTCGATCAGGGGGGAGATCGCGGCAAAGGCGATCTGGAACAGCCACGCCTGTGGCAATCCCACCCATGCCAGGCCGGACGGACGGCGCGTCCGCAACACGTCGCGATGCTTCCACAGGCATTGCAGCGTACCGAACGCCCAGCGATACCGTTGCCTGGCGAGAGCGCGGAAGCTTTCGGGTGCCTCCGTCCAGGCCACCGCGCGCGGATCGTAGGTCACCCGCCAACCCGCCCGCTGGAGCGCGATGGTAAGATCCTGGTCCTCGGCCAGCGTATCCTCCGGATAGCCGCCGACCGATGCCAAGGCGGTGCGCCGCCACGCGCCGACCGCGCCGGGCACCACCGTCATCGCGTCGAAGCCGGCGAGCGCGCGCCGTTCCAGATTCTGGGCTGTGATATATTCCACCGCCTGCCAGCGCGTGACCAGGTTGACGCGGTTGCCGACCCGCGCGTCGCCGGCCACCGCGCCGATGCGGGGGTCGACGAACCAGCGCGCCAGGCGACGGATCGTCTCCGGCTCGAACTGCGTGTCCGCGTCCAGCGCGATCACCACGTCGCCCGTGACATCGCGCAGCGCCCGGTTGAGCGCGGCCGCCTTGCCGCCATTCTGAAGCGTCAGCAACGTCACGCGGGGATCGCCAGCAAACGCCCCCGCCACGATCGCGCTGGTCTGGTCTAGCGACCCGTCGTCGGCGACGATCACCTGCAAGCCGGGATAGTCGCTTGCCAGCACGCGTGCGATCGAACCGGCAATCACCCGTTCCTCGTTATAGGCAGGGATGATGACCGACACGGACGGCTCGAACTGCGGCGGTTCGGGCCGGCGGCGGCGGCTCTGCGCCCAGGCCAGCCCCGCCATCAGCAGCGCACGCGCGATGCCGAGCGAAATGGCAAGGTAGAACAGCCAGCCGAGCGTCGCCGCCGCCGCCGCGATCACCAGAAACACCGCCACATCCGTCCGCACCGCCAGCAGGTCGCTGCCGCGCACCCGTGGCATGGCCTGCGCCTGCGACAGGCCGACCAGTTGCGACACGGTGACGAAGCGATAACCCTGCGCCTGCAAGGTGGCGATGATTCGGGGCAAGGCCGCCACCGTCTGCGCCCGATCGCCGCCGCCATCGTGCAGCAGGATGACATTGCGGGCGTTGGCGGGCGTTGCCGCGTGCACCCCGGCGGTCACCTGATCGATGATGGCCTGCGTGCCGGGGCGCTGCCAGTCATTGGGATCGACGTGCAGCCCGACCACCGTATAGCCGGCCTGCTGCGCGGCCAAAGCCGGCTCCAGTTCGTCCGTCGTGGTCGGCTCCGCATCGCCGAAATAGGGCGCACGGAACAGGGTCATGCTGCGCCGTGTATAGGCCTGCACCAGCCGCTGGGTGGCGTTGAGTTCGATCCGGGTCTGCCGGGCTGATGCCGTCGCCAGATTGGGGTGGGTGTAGGTGTGGTTGCCGATCTCGCCCCCGTCGGCAATGATCCTGTTGAGCAAGGCGGGATGCTGCAATGCATTCTCCCCCACCACGAAGAAGGTGGCGGGCACATGCGCCGCCTCCAGTTCGGCCAGGATCTGCGGCGTCCATGTGCCGTCGGGTCCGTCGTCGAAGGTCAGCGCCAGCAGCTTGGGACTCTGACCGCCGGTGCGCTGCACCACATAGGGCGTCGGCAGCGCGTCGTAACGCTCGCCCACGATCATGCCCTGCGCATTGCGGGTGATGATGCGGCGGCCGGCGGTCGGCGTGGCGGTGATCCGCAGGATCTCGCCCGATCCTTCCACGTCCGTGTTGAGCAGCGATCGCGGCGTCGACAGATCGGGAAAGCGGCCGGTGCGGAAGCCCGGGAGGTCCGCCCAGAAGCCGGGATCCTCGCTGCCCAGGCGCCACAAGGCCACCGCGCCGACACCCAGCTGCTTGAGCGCGTTCAGCTCGTTCCAGCTGGCGGCGGCATCCAGCATCCAGATCGTGTGACGCACCCCGTTTTCGTCATAGGCGAAGCCGGCATTGCCGCGCGAGGTGAAGGCGATCGCCGCATCGCTGTCATGTGCGGCAAGCCACGCATCCTCGATCGACAGGGCGCTGGTCTCGTCGCCATGCCAGTCATAGGCATAGTTGCCGAGCGCCACGACCAGCTTGTCGCGCCCCACGACCCGCACCGCCTGCTGCACCTGATCCACGAACCAGGACTGCTCCGCGATCGGCCCGGCGTTGCCGCCCTCCCAATGCTGGTCATAGGCCATGAAGATCAGGCGGTCCGCGCGCGCCGCAATGGCGGCGAGCGGCCAGGTCTCGTCCGCTGCCGGGGCAGTCACGGCGATCAGTGCGCCCTTGGGCAAGGCGCGGCGCAGGTCGGTGAGGAAGCGGATGTAATCGCGCATTGCATTGGCGGGCAGCGATTCGAAATCCATCACCAATCCGGCCTGATGCCGTTCGGCCACCATCGCGCCGAGCCGCCCGGCCAGGCGCCGCCGCGCGGCGGGATCGTGCAGCAGCCCCGCCGCGCCCGCGCCGTCCCACGTCTCGCCGGCAAAGTTCTGCACCATCGGCAGCACCTTGGGCGCATGCGGCAGGGCCGCCATCATGTGATCGAACACGGGAGCCTGCGCGATCTGGAGCCGGTGCTGCGGCCCCTGCACGGACACCAGCGCGGGCACCACCCAATCGAGCGCACCGGCATGCTGACGCAGCGAGGTCAGGCTGGCATCGTCGTCGGGCACGAAGAAGCCGATGCTGAGCGGCTTGTGCGGATCGGGCGCGCTGTGACGCGGCAACCAACCCGCCAGCCCCTTCCCCCCACCGATCCCGCCCAGCACGGAGGCGCGACGATGCGGGAACGGCAAGGCCAAATCACGCCCGCGCGGCACCGCCAGCAAGGTGCTGGCAAAGGCAAGCGCGGCAAGCAGGATCGCCACCAGCAACAGGCCGACGATCCGCTTGGACCAGCGGCTGCGTCGTCCGGTCGGGTCGAAAAAGACCGGAATGGTGTGAAGGCTCATGGCAGACGGGCTCCCCGCCGGGCAGCCCGGCACGGATGGCCGTTTATGCCGGGTGACATGAGACAAGGCTGAGCGGCACCTTAAATCCCTGTCATGTTCACCGCGCCGCACCCTTACCCATCCGTAAGGTGCCGGTCAGCGCGCGGAGATGTGCCGCCCGGCAGATGCGCAACGATGGCGCCGGGCGTTCCGGCGGCCAGGCAGAACGGGAACGGACGTCACCATGTGCGGAATTGTCGGCATCGTCGGGCAGGAACCCGTATCCGAACGGCTGTTGCAGGCGCTGAAGCGACTGGAATATCGCGGCTATGACTCGGCCGGCATCGCTACCCTGAGCGGCGGGGCCGTGTGCCGCCGGCGGGCTGAGGGCAAGCTGGCCCATCTGGAAGCCGTGCTGCGCGACGATCCGCTGCCGGGTGCGGTCGGTATCGCCCACACCCGCTGGGCCACCCATGGCGCGCCCACCACGTCCAACGCGCACCCCCATGCGACCGCGCATGTCGCCGTCGTCCACAACGGCATCATCGAGAACTTCAAGCCGCTGCGCGACATGCTGGAAGCGCGCGGTCGCGTCTTCGAAAGCGAGACCGATACGGAGGTGGTGGCGCACCTGCTGAGCGAGCGGGTCGAGGCCGGCGACGATCCGGTCACGGCGGTGCGCGCCGTGCTGCCGCAGCTGACCGGAGCCTTTGCCCTTGCGATCCTGTTCCGCGACGCGCCCGATCTGCTGATCGGCGCCCGGCGCGGATCGCCCCTGGTGATCGGTTATGGCGAGGAGGAATCCTATCTCGGCTCCGACGCGCTGGCGCTGGCGCCGCTGACCCGGCGCATCGCCTATCTGGAGGAAGGCGACTGGGTCGTGCTCGGCCGCGACGGGACGCAGGTCTATGACGAAAGCGGCACGGCCGTGGAGCGCGCGATCGTGGATTCGGGCGTGGCCGAACAGACGATCGACAAAGGCAGCTTCGCCCATTTCATGCTGAAGGAGATCCACGAGCAGCCGGTGGCGGTCGCCCAGACGCTGAAAAGCTATCTGCGCCGCCTTGAAGAGCAGGTGTCCCTGCCCGTACCGGACTTCGACCTCGGCAGCATCCGCCGCGTCACCATCGTGGCATGCGGCACCAGCTTCTACGCGGGCATGGTCGCGCGTTACTGGTTTGAGCAATTCGCCCATGTGCCCGTCGACCTGGATGTCGCCAGCGAGTTTCGCTACCGCGCACCCATCATGGAGCCGGGCGGGCTGGCGCTGTTCATCAGCCAGTCGGGCGAAACCGCCGACACGCTCGCCGCGCTCCGCCATGCGCAGGGCGAAGGGCAGCGTATCGCGGCGGTGGTGAACGTGCCCACCAGCACCATGGCACGCGAGGCGGATCTGCTGCTGCCGACCAATGCCGGACCGGAAATCGGGGTGGCATCGACCAAGGCCTTCACCTGCCAGCTGGCCGTGCTGGCGGCGTTCGCCGTTAACCTCGCCCGTGCATGCGGCCGTTTGAGCGCGGTCGCCGAACGCGACATCGTCCGTCACCTGAGCGAGGCGCCGGCCGCAATCAACGCCGCTCTGGCCTATGAAGGCAGCGTGCGGGCGGTGGCGGAGACCATCGCGGACGCCCGCGACGTGCTGTATCTCGGCCGCGGCACCGACTATCCCCTGGCGCTGGAAGGCGCGCTGAAGCTGAAGGAGATCAGCTACATCCATGCCGAGGGCTATGCCGCCGGCGAGATGAAGCATGGTCCGATCGCGCTGATCGACCCGGCCGTGCCGGTGATCGTGATCGCGCCGTCCGGCCCCCTGTTCGACAAGACCATCAGCAACATGCAGGAGGTGCGCGCACGCGGCGGGCGGGTGGTACTGATCAGCGACTATGACGGCATCGCCCAGGCCGGCGAAGGCTGCGCGGCGACCATCACCATGCCCAAGGTGCACCCGCTGATCGCGCCGTTGGTCTATGCGGTGCCGATCCAGTTGCTGGCATACCATGTCGCGCTGGCCAAGGGCACGGACGTCGATCAGCCGCGCAACCTAGCCAAGTCGGTCACGGTGGAATGAGCGAAGGCGGATGGGCTGGCGGTGCGCCGCGTCAGCCCATCAGGCCCGATCGGTACCAGCGACGCAGCGTCGGCAGGCGGCGCAGTTCGCATCCGCAGCGGCGGCAACGGGATTGCTGCACGCCCGCATTGTCCACGGTGATCCGGTGTGAGGGAAGGTGACGATCGGCCGCGCACGGGGGCTGTTCCTCCGGGCGTGGGGCGGTGGTGGCGGATGGTGCAAGCATGTTGGTCTCCCGGTGATCGGGACCATGCCCGCCGCCACGCTGCCGCACGCTGGCCAATTCATGAACAAGCCGACACACTTCGCCCAAGCCGAAACATGAGCAAACCTTCATCTTGCGCTCACCCTGCCAACAGGCGGCGATGGGTAACTTGGGCCTCCATGATCGAGCGCAAACGGAGCCGGTGACGTCGTGAGCCAGATGCGGGTCATCCGCCACATTGCAGTGGTCATCATCCTTCTTGCCGGGATCTGCACCATCCTGTCGCTGCGTCTCGTACGGAGCGGCCGGGACGGGTCGCCCCACCCGGCCGAAAGCATGGGCGCGGTACTGGCGCCTTCGGTTCAGCCGCCGATGCTGGTGGTGGACAGTTTGCGCGTCGGGGGCGCCGCCGAGCAGGCAGGCCTGCGCGTGGGCGACCTGATCGAAACGGTGGATGGCGACAGCGTGCCCTCGCTTGCCGCGGCCGATCAGGCGCTGGCCGGTCGCGGCCCGCTCGACATTCACGTCCGGCGCGGCAAGGATGAGGTGGACATCAGCATCGTCACGGACAAGGACAGGCCACGTGAGTAACCGCATCCTGCTGATCGAGGACGACGCCGCCACCGCCGACTTCATCGCCAAGGGGCTGGGCGAGGAAGGCTTCACCGTCGATCGTGTCGACAATGGCCGCGACGGCCTGTTCCACGCGACGGACGGCGGCTATGACTGCATCATTCTCGACCGCATGTTGCCCGGCATCGACGGCATGGGCGTGTTGGGCGGAATGCGCGCGGCGGGCGTCGCGACGCCGGTGATCGTGCTGTCGGCGCTCGGCTCGGTCGAGGACCGGATCAAGGGGCTGACCAGCGGCTCCGACGATTACCTGACCAAGCCTTTCGCCTTTGCCGAACTGCTCGCCCGCATACGGCTGCTGATCAAGCGCGGGTCCGCCGCCACGGCCGCGCCGGAAACGGTGCTGCGCTGCCAGGATTTGGAAATAGACCTGCTTGCCCGCCGGGTGAAGCGGGCCGGGCGCGCCATCGAGTTGCAGCCGCGCGAGTTCCGGCTGCTGGAATATCTGCTGCGCCATGCCGAACAGGTGGTGACGCGAACCATGCTGCTGGAAGGCGTATGGGATTACCATTTCGATCCTGGCACCAACGTAATCGACGTGCATATCAGCCGGCTGCGCAAGAAGGTGGACGAAGGGTTCGGATCCCCCCTGCTGCATACGGTGCGCGGGGTCGGCTATCGGCTGGGCAAGGCGGGCTGATGTGGCGGTCGACGACGTTCCGGTTCGCGGCACTCGTCTTTCTGCTGCAGGTGGCGGCGGCGGCGGTCCTGCTGATCGCGCTCGGCGCCATTCTGCGCGGGCAGGTCACGGCCGATGCGTCAAGGACGGCGCAGGTCCTGCGCGACGACCTTGTCGCCGCATACCGGCAGGCGGGCGCCCCGGCGCTGCGCCAGGCGGTGGAGGAACGGTCGTCGCGGCTGATCACGCCCGACACCATCCTGCTGCTGGTGGATGCACAAGGCCGCCGGATTGCCGGCAACCTCGCCACATGGCCGCCCAGCCTTCGCCCCGGCGGACGGGCGGTCAATGTCGAACTCTATCGCAAGGGCCATGTCTCGGCGGAGGCGATGCGGGTGCTTGCCACGCAACTGCCGAACGGGCAATGGCTGCTGACCGGCGTTGCCGTCGAGGGTGAGCGCCACATGCTGCGGCTGTTTGAAAACGCCGCCTTGCTGGCCTTGTCGCTCGGCCTGATCTTCGCGGCCTTTGCCGCATGGGCGGCGACCCGCCTGATCGTGACGCGGCTGGACGCCACCCTCGCCACCCTGCGCGGGGCGGCGGCCGGCGATCTCGCCCGGCGGGTCGCGGACGACCGATCGGGCGATGCGTTCGCGGCGCTGGCGCTGGCGGTCAACCACACGCTGGAACGGGTGGAGACTCTGGTCACCGAACTGAAGATCGCGACCGACGGGCTGGCGCATGATCTGAAATCGCCGCTGACCCGGTTGCGCGCGGCGCTGGAGCGGAGCGTCACCGTCGCGACCGAGCCTGTGTCGCAGGACGCGCTCGACCGCGCGCTGGCGGAAAGCGACCGGCTGCTGGCGGTGGTGCAGACCGCCCTGAGCATCAGCCGCGCCGAGGGCGGCATCGGCCGCGACAGTTTCAGGGCCGTAATCCTGGCGGATGAGTTGCGGGAGATTGCGGAGATATATGGCCCGCTGGTGGAGGATCAGGGACGCGGCATCCGGCTTCGGGTCGACACTCCGGTCAAGGCGGCGGTGCATCGCGAATTGCTGGCGCAGGCGTTGGGCAACCTGATCGACAATTCGCTGAAATATGGCGGCGGCACGATCACCCTGTCCCTGAAGGCCGACGACCGCTGCATCAGCATCGCGGTGGCCGACCAGGGCCCGGGTATCCCGGCCGAACGGCGGGACGAGGCGCTGCGCCGGTTCGGACGGCTGGACCAGGCGCGTCGCGGATCGGGCGCGGGCCTGGGCCTGGCGCTGGTCGCCGCCGTGGCGCGGCTGCACGACGGAGCCCTGGAGCTTGGCGATGCGCGGCCGGGGCTGATCGCCACCCTCAGGTTCCAGCGCCGCGAGGTGACGGCCGAGCCGGCGGCCTGATCGGTCACTCCCCGCCGAACAGGTCGCGAAAGCGGCGCGGCTGCGAGCGGAGATATTGCGGCGGCGCCTTCACCTGTGCGCCGAAATGCGCGGCCGCGTGCCACGGCCAACGCGGATCGTAGAGGATGGTGCGGGCCAGCGCGATCATGTCCGCATCGCCCGTGCCGACGATCGCCTCCGCCTGGTCGAAGTCGGTGATCAACCCTACCGCGACCACCGGCATCCCGCACGCCTGCTTCACCGCGCGGGCGAGCGGCACCTGGTAGCTGGGCCCGACCGGTATGTCCTGCCGGGGATCGAGGCCGCCGCTGGACACGTGGATTGCGGCACATCCCCGCGCTTCCAAGGCCTGGGCGAAGGCGATGGTGCCGCCCACGTCCCAGCCGCTTTCGACCCAGTCGGTGCCAGATACGCGCATGGTGACGCCGCGTTCCGCCGGAAAGGCCGCGCGCACGGCATCGAACACCTCCAGCGGGAAGCGCATCCGGTTTTCGAGGCTGCCGCCATATTCGTCGTCGCGCTGATTGGACAGCGGCGACAGGAATTGGTGCAGCAGGTAGCCGTGCGCGCCATGCAGCTGGATCACGTCGATGCCGAGCCGCGCCGACCGCCGCGCCGCATCGGCAAAGGCGTCGCGAATGCGGAGGAGGCTGTCGCGGTCGAGTGCGGTAGGCGGCACGCTGCCCGTCTCGAACGCAACGGGCGACGGTGCCACGGTCTGCCAGCCATGGGCGTGATCGGGCGGCAGTTGCTTGCCGCCATGCCACGGCTTGTCGGTCGAGGCCTTGCGCCCGGCATGGGCGAGCTGGATGGCGATCGGCATGTCCGACCAGCGGCGGATGCTGTCCAGCACGCGGCCCATCGCGGCCTCCGTCCTGTCGTCCCACAGGCCGACATCGGCATAGGTGATGCGCCCTTCCGGCACCACGGCGGTGGCCTCGATCGTCAGCAGCGCCGCGCCGGACAGCGCCAATTGGCCGAGGTGGATCAGGTGCCAGTCGGTCATGCAGCCGTCTTCGGCCGAATATTGGCACATGGGCGCGATCACGATGCGGTTATCCAGCCGCCGCCCGCCAAGCTCCAGCGGGCTGAACAGAGCCGGGCCGCTCATGGCTGCACCTGCCGGACCGGGCGGACCAGGATTTCCTCCACCAGCACGCGCGGCGGCTGGGCGAAGCTATAGACCAACGCCTGGGCAATATCCTCGGCGTGGAGGGCATCCAGGCTCTCGCGGCGCTGACGCATGGTGTCATCGGGTACGTTGTGGCCCCATTCGGTCCACACCGCGCCCGGTTCGATCACGGACACGCGAATACCGTCGGGGCCCAGTTCCTTGCGCAGCGCATCGTGGAAGCCGACCACCGCGAACTTGGTGGCGTTGTAGACCGACCAGCCCTCGATCCCGTAGCGTCCGCCCACGCTGGACACGGACGAGATCATGGCCCCTTCGCGGCCGCGCATCAGCGGGATGGCGGCATGGGTGCAGTTGAGGACGCCGTAGAGATTGGCGTCGATCTGCGTTCGCCAGTCCTCCGGCCTGCTGTCCGCGAACGGGCCGTTGATGCCCAGCCCGGCATTGTTGAACAGCAGATCGAGCCCGCCGAAACGACCGCGCACCTGATCGAACAGGGCGGTCACCTGGCCCATGTCGCCAACGTCGCAGGCGATTGCGAACGCGCTTTCCGTACCTAATTCCCGCGCCATCGCCTCGATCCGGTCCAGCCGCCGCGCGGCCAGCACCACCCGCACGCCCTCTTCCACCAGCAGGCGGGCGGACGCCTCACCGATGCCGCTGGATGCGCCGGTGACGACCGCCACCTTGCCTGCCAGGTCCTGCATCTTCATGCCCATGTCTCCCGGAGAATGCCGTCGCGTGCCGCGCATGCGTCTGGTATCCCTCCGTAAACGCGTGCCGCGCCATCGGGTTCGATCGTTTTTGCCGGATCGGGCAACTGGTTCATCGCCGGGAGGCGGAACGAGCCGCCTTTCGCTTATTCCTTGACCACACGCGGCGACGCGCCGGCCGACGCCTGGGCATAAAGGCCGATCATGGTTCCCACGAAGCCGCCGGCCTTGCTGGTGGACAGGTTGGTGCCGTCCACGTCGCGCACCAGCGTTTGCCACTGCCCGGGCTTCACCGCAAAAGCGAAGTCGTACCGGCCGCCACGTGCATGGATGCGGAGTTCGATCGGCACCCCGGCGGGGACGCGCGCGCTGGCGATCGTGCGGCCGTCGACCGGCGCGTCCGTGCCGGCGCGACGCGCCACCCGCACCAGCGTCAGCCCACCCTTGCGGCCAAGCGCGACGGAGAGAAAGGCGTTGTCGTTCTGGATGGCGGCGATGCCGGCGGACTCGCCCTCCGCCGGAGCGAAGCGGACCATGGTGGAGATGGTCGCGTCGGCATGCTGCTGACGCCGCGCCCAGAGACTAGGCTGACCACCATCGCCGATCCGCGTGGGCCGCGCGTCCAGCACCAGCGCCCCGTGATCCATCCGCCACCAGTCGTTCGATCTGGGCGTGCGCATCGTCATCCACTGCAGCGGCAGGCGGGGACCGTCGAACTCCTCGCGTACGGTGAAGCTGCCGGTGAAAGGAACGGGCGATGCCGGGCCGGCGGGCAGGCGCGGGGCGGCGGCGATGGCAGGAATGGCGCGACCCTGGGGCAGGATGGTGGGCCAGCCGTCGCGCCACGTCACCGGCAGCAGGAAGGTTTCCCGTCCGGTATTGTAGAGGTCGCCTTCGTAAGGCCGGGTCGCCAGGAACACCGCCCACCAGTTGCCATCGTCCAGCCTGACCAGATCGGCATGTCCCGCCGAGGTGATCGGGAATGGCCGCGCCGGATCGAGGCTCCGCTGGGTCAGGATCGGGTTCACGCCCGCCGGTGCCGGCATGTAGGGGCCGGTCACCGTTTCCGCCCGGAAGATGACCTGGCTGTGGTTGACGCTGGTGCCGCCCTCCGCCGCCGTCAGGTAGTAAAAGCCGTCCTTCTTGAAGATGTGCGGCCCTTCGATCCACACCGGCTTGGCGGCAAGGTCCACGCCGCCATTCACGATCTGGATCGGCTCACCCGCCGTCTTCAGCGCGTTGGCGTCAAACCGCTGCATCCAGATGGCGCGATGACCGGGATAGGTGTCCCCGCCCGCCGGCCCGCGATTGTTGACCAGCCAAGCCGTGCCGTCATCGTCGAAGAACAAGGATGGGTCGATGCCCTCCACATCCTTGATCCACACGGGATCGGACCATGGGCCTTTTGGATCGCGCGCGGTGACGACGAAATTGCCGCCACAATCCACGCAGGTATTCACCACGTAGAAGGTGCCGTCATGATGCGCGATGGCGGGTGCGAACACGCCACGCGACATGCCGAGCCGTGCGAAATCGAGCTGGCGCGGCCGATCGATGACATTCCCGATCTGCCGCCAGTTCACCAGGTCGCGACTGCGCCAGATCGGGATACCGGGAAACCAGGAGAAGGTCGAATTGACCAGGTAGAAGTCCGAACCCACCTTGGTCACGCTGGGATCGGGATAGAAACCCGCCAGGATGGGGTTGCGATAGTGCCCGCCCGTGGCCTGAACGCCGGACTGCACGCCCTGATATTCGAACCAGTCGAAGCGCGCCTGATTGGCCGCCTCGACGGAGACGGCGAGGCACGATGCTGTCGCCGCCGCGCCCAGCATTACAAAAGATGAAATGCGTCCTCTCCGCATCGCGTCATTGGCCTTCCAGGTAGCGTTCGGGCAGGTGAATGCTATGAGGATGCCGCCCACGTAACAAGCGGGCGGGGATCGGAGAGAGAAAGCATGAAGCGGATGGTGAAGCAGGCCCTGTTGTGCGGCGTCGCGGCGATGCTGGCAATTGGGCCGGTCATGGCGCAGGCCGGCGGCGGCGAGCGCGGGGTCGCCCATTCGCAGCTGTGGCCCACCGCCAAGAGCCAGGGCCTGGTCGATCCGCAGACCGAAGCGTTCGTTACCAAGCTGATGGCGAAGATGACGCTGGAGGAAAAGGTCGGCCAGATGGTGCAGGCGGATATCGCGTCGATCACGCCGGAGGACCTGCGCAAATACCCGCTGGGCAGCATCCTGGCGGGCGGCAGCTCCCCGCCGCTGGGCAGCCCCGACCGGGCGCCCGCATCGGCATGGCTCGCCACCACACGCGCCTTTGCCAAGGTCGCGCAGGAGAAGCAGCCCGGCCGTACCTATGTGCCGCTGATCTTCGGCATCGATGCGGTGCATGGCAACAGCAACATCGTCGGTGCTACCATCTTCCCGCACAATGTCGGCCTGGGTGCGATGCATGATCCTGCCCTGATGCAGAAGATCGGCCGCGCCACTGCCGTGGAGACGGCGGCGGCGGGCTGGGACTGGGCGTTCGGCCCGACCCTGACGGTGCCGCAGGACGAACGCTGGGGCCGCGCGTTCGAGGGCTATTCGGAAGATCCCAAGGTCGTCGCCTCCTATGCCGGGCCGATGGTGCAGGGCTTGCAGGGCGCGCCCGGCAAGGGCAGGATCCAGCAGGGTTATGTCGCGGCCAGCGCCAAGCACTTCCTGGGCGACGGCGGCACGATCGGCGGCGTGGACCAGGGCGACGCGGACATTCCCGAGCAGGACCTGATCGCCATTCACAATGCCGGCTACCCGCCTGCGATTGCGGCCGGCACGATGACCGTCATGGCGTCCTTCAGCAGCTGGCAGGGCGCCAAGATGCACGGCAACCGATCGCTGCTCACGGACGTGCTGAAGGGCCGCATGGGCTTTGACGGCTTCATCGTCGGCGACTGGAACGCACATGCGCAGCTCGCCGGCTGCACCAACGCCAACTGCCCGGTCACCTTCAATGCGGGCCTGGATATGGCGATGGCCCCCGATGGCTGGCGCGGCCTGTTCGACAATACGGTGGCGCAGGTGAAGGCGGGCCAGATTCCCATGGCGCGGGTGGACGACGCCGTCCGCCGCATCCTGCGCGTCAAGGCGAAGCTGGGCCTGTTCGACCCGGTGCGGCCTTATGCCGGCAAGCTGGAGCTGGTCGGCGCACCCGATCACCGCGCGGTCGCCCGAGAGGCGGTCGCCAACAGCCTGGTGCTGCTGAAGAACCAAGGCGTGCTGCCGGTGAAGGCGAGCGCCAACATCCTGGTGACCGGCCCGGCGGCCGACGATATCGGCCTGCAATCCGGTGGCTGGACCCTGTCATGGCAGGGCGACGGCAACACAAACGCCGATTTCCCCGGCGCGACCTCCATCTATGCCGGCATCGCGGCCGCGATGAAGGCCGGCGGCGGTACCGCGACGCTGAGCCCGGACGGGCGCTTCACCAAGAAGCCCGACCTGGCGATCGTGGTGTTCGGGGAGCAGCCTTATGCCGAAATGCGGGGCGACATCCGGTCGCTGGAATTCCAGCCCGGCGACAAGGTGGCGCTGGAACAGCTGAAGGCGCTCAAGGCGCAGGGCATTCCGGTCGTGTCGGTGTTCCTGTCGGGCCGCCCGTTGTGGGTCAATCCGGAGATGAACCAGTCCGATGCGTTCGTCGCCGCCTGGCTGCCGGGCAGCGAAGGCGCGGGCGTCGCCGACGTGCTGATCGGGGATGCCGCCGGCAAGCCGCGCCGCGACTTTACCGGCACCCTCTCCTTCAGCTGGCCCAAGACGGCGGGGCAGTTCACGCTCAACCCGAACGAGAAGGATTACGACCCGCTGTTCCGGCTGGGCTACGGCCTGACCTATGCCCGTGGCGGCAGCGTCCCCAAGCTGAGCGAAGTGTCCGGCGTGGACGCGAGCCTGGCCAATACCAGCACCTTCTTCGCCAAGGGCAAGGTGCCGGCCCCCTTCTCCTTCGCCACCGACAGCCGGGTGCAGCGCGCGCCCGTCGACAGCGCCACCCTGCAGGAAGGGGCCGTGCGCCTGACATGGCCGGCGGGGCAGCAGGCCACGATCCTGATCGGCGGCAAGGAGATGGACTATAGCCGCGAGACCAACGCGGATATCCAGTTGCAGATGACCTACCGGGTCGATCAGGCGCCCGCCGCGCCGGTGCAGCTGCGGTTCGGAACCGGCAGCGTCAATGCCGGCCAGCTCTTCACGACCACCGGTCAGTGGCGGACGGTGAAGATCCCGCTGTCCTGCTTCAAGGCGGCGGGCGCGGACATGAGCAAGGTCAACACCCTGTTCGCCGCGACCACGACCGGACCGTTCGCCATGTCGCTGTCCGACCTGCGGCTGGCCGCCGATCCCGCCGGATCGGTCTGCCCGAAGTAAGCGGGGGATGCTGGCCCGAACCGATCGGGCCGGCGCCATCCGCCAGGGATAAGGCGGAGACAAGATATTATGCCAAGGGGGAGATGGATCGTGAAATCCGGACTGCGCAACCTGTCGTTGCTTCTGATCGCCTGCTCAAGCGCCCGCGCGCTGGCGGCCGACCCGGCGATCACCTCTCCCGATGGCAAGGTCAGCATCGCCGCGTCGCTGAATGCGCAGGGTGCCCTCACCTACCGCGTCGATTATGCCGGTGCGGCCGTGATCGCCCCCTCGCCGGTCGGTCTCCGCATGACCGACCCGGCCAATCCCGGCGATACCTATTCGGGTCGGCTGATGACCGGGATGTCCATCCTCTCTTCCGAACGGCGAAGCGGGCAGGATCGGTATGCGCCGGCGCATGGCACCGCGTCGCAGGTGGCGGATCGTTATGCAGAGTTGGTGGTCCACGCCCAGGAAACGGCAGGTGCCCGGCGCAGGCTCGACCTGATCCTGCGCGCCTATGACCAGGGCGCCGCCTTCCGCATGGTCGTGCCGCAACAGCCCGGCGTGCAGCAGGTCAACATCATCGAGGAAGAGACCAGCTTCGCCTTTCCGCGCGATTATACCTGTCTCGGGCTCAACATCGGCCGGATCGAGAACAGCCATGAAGGCGAGTTCGACTGGACCGCCGCGCACCTCATCCGCAACCACAACCGCTACGATTTGCCCCTCGTATGCCGGACGGGTCCGACCGGCGCCGCCTTCGCCCTGACCGAGAGCGACCTGAAGAATTATTCGGGAGCCTATCTTTCTGGGCTGGAGAATGGGACACTCGGCGTCGCGGTGCGGCTGACGCCCCGCCACGATGACTCCGCGCTGTCCGTTTCGACCCCGATGGGCGCCGATGGCGTACGGACCCCATGGCGCGTGGTCATGCTGGCGGACCGCCCCGAAACGCTGATCGAATCGCGCCTGGTGGAGAACCTGGCGGCACCGAGCGTCATCGCCGACACACGCTGGATCAAGCCGGGCAAGGCGTCGTGGGACTGGTGGTCGGGCCCGCTGATCCCGGGTGTGGACAATCCGCCACATGACGACGCCACCTACAAATTGTTCATCGACTTCGCGGCCCGCTTCGGCCTGCCCTATACGTTGATCGACGAGGGATGGGCCAAGGGCGCGGGCGGCGGCGGCACGGTTCGCCCCGGCAGCGACATCACCCAGACCGCACCGGGCGTCGATATGCCGGGCCTGATCGCTTATGCGAAGAAGAAGGGCGTCGACCTCTGGCTGTGGGCCAATTGGAAGGAGATCGACCGTCAGATGGACGAGGCCCTGCCCCTCTACGAAAAATGGGGCATCAAGGGCATCAAGGTCGACTTCATGGACCGCCAGGATCAACAGATGGTGGACTTCTACCATCGCCTGCTGGGGAAAGCCGCGCAGCACCACCTGATGGTCAATCTGCATGGCGCCTATGTACCGCGCGGGCTGGATCGCACCTTTCCCAATTTCATGACGCAGGAAGGCGTGCTGGGCGCGGAGTATAACAAGTGGACCTATCGGATCACCGCCAGCCACAATGTCCACCTGGCCTATTCCCGCGCGCTGCTGGGGCCGATGGATTATACGCCGGGTGGCTTCCGCAACGTCACACCGCAAGCGTTCAGCCCGCACGTCGTCGGTCCGCAGGTGATGACCACGCGCGCGCACCAGCTGGCGATGTACGTCGTCTATCCCAGCCCGGTAGCGACGCTGGCCGATGCACCAACGGCCTATGAGGGGGCGGACGGCAAGCCGGTGCCCGGCACCGACTTCCTGAAAGTCGTGCCGACCACCTGGGATGAAACCCGCGCGCTGGGTGGCGAATTCGGCAAATATATCGTGGTGGCGCGCCGCTCCGGCAAACGCTGGTTCATCGGCGCGTTGAACGATGAAGACGCGCGGACGGTGCCGGTGCCGCTGGCGGCGCTCGGCTCCGGCAGCTGGAAGGCTAGGCGTTGGACCGATGGCAACGGTCCGGCGGATGTCTCTGTCGGCACGAGCGACGTCGACGGCACCCTGAACCTGCCGCTGACCGCAAGTGGTGGAGCCACACTGATCCTCGAACGACGCTGATCGGTCAGGCGTTACGCCCGGCCGCAACGACCGGGCGCATGTCGATCATTGTGCCGGCGCGGCCTTCAGCTGCGCGGCATAGCTCTTGCGGAACTTGGCGAGCTTCGGCGCGACCACGGCCTGGCAGTAGGGATTGGAGGCGCCCTCCCGCGCGAAATATTCCTGATGGTAGTCCTCGGCAGGGTACCAGGGCGCATCGGGCTCGATCGTGGTGACGATCGGCCTGTCGCTCTCGGCCTGTGCTCGCGCGATCGCCGCTTGCGCTTCCGCCTCCTGCTCGGGCGAGTTCGGGAAGATCGCCGAACGATATTGCGGCCCGACATCGTTGCCCTGGCGGTTGAGCTGGGTCGCGTCGTGCACCGCAAAGAATATGTCCAGCAGGTCGCCATAGCCGATCACGTCGGCATCGAAGCGGATCCGGATGGCCTCGGCGTGGCCGGTGTCGCCACCGCAGACCTGGCGATAGGTGGGGTTCACCACCTGCCCCCCGATATAGCCGCTCTCCACGGACGACACGCCGACCAGATCGTCGAACACCGCTTCCACGCACCAAAAGCATCCGCCCGCAAGCGTCGCGACCTGTTCCGCCATTCTCGATCTCCTTGGATGGCGGAAACATGGGTTGGGTCGACGTTGCCGACAAGGGTTGCAATCTGGTAACGATTTCGCTCTTGCACAAAGATCATCCCTTGGAGACTGGACTACCCATGCGCATCACCGTGATCGGCACCGGTTATGTCGGCCTCGTATCGGGGGCATGCTTTGCCGAGATCGGACATGAGGTCCGGTGCGTCGACAAGGTCGAAGCCAAGATCGAGGCGCTGCTCCGGGGCGAAATGCCGATCTACGAGCCCGGCCTGGACGCGCTGGTGGCGCGCAACGTCGAAGCCGGCCGGCTGTCCTTCTCCACCGACCTTGTCCCGGCGCTGGAGGGCGCGGAAGCGGTGTTCATTGCGGTCGGCACCCCGTCTCGCAAGACCGACGGCCATGCCGACCTGAGCTATGTCTACGGCGCGGCACGCGAGATTGCGGCGGCGGCGACGCAGCGGCTGGTCATTGTCACCAAGTCCACCGTGCCGGTGGGCACCGGCGACGAGATCGAGCGGATCATCGCGGAGGTCGCTCCAGACGCGCAGATCGATGTCGCATCCAATCCCGAATTCCTGCGCGAAGGTGCCGCGATCGGTGACTTCATGCAGCCCGATCGCGTCGTGATCGGCACCCAGACGGACCATGCCCACCAGGTGCTGCACGACATCTACCTGCCGATCGAGCAGCAGGGCGCGCCCTTGCTGTTCACCGCCCGCCGCACCAGCGAGTTGATCAAATATGCGGCCAATGCGTTCCTTTCGATCAAGATCACCTTCATCAACGAGATTGCCGATCTGTGCGAAGCAGTCGGCGCGGACGTGCGCGACGTGTCGCGCGGCATCGGCCTGGACAACCGCATCGGCACCAAGTTCCTGAATGCAGGCCCGGGCTATGGCGGCTCTTGCTTCCCCAAGGACACGCTGGCGCTGCTGAAGACGGCCGAGGACTTCCAATCGCCGATCCGCGTGGTCGACGCGGTCGTTCATGTGAACGAGACGCGCAAGCGCGCCATGGGCCGCAAGGTGATCCGCGCCATGGGCGGCAACGTCCGTGGCAAGATCGCAACGGTGCTGGGCCTGACCTTCAAGCCCGACACGGACGACATGCGGGAGGCCCCATCCCTTTCCATCATCCAGGCGCTGCAAGATGCGGGCGTGCACGTCCGCGCGCATGATCCAGAAGGTGTGGAGCAAGCCCGGACCATGCTGAAGGGCGTGGAATTCGTCGACGATCCCTATGGCGCGGCGGATGGCGCGCATGCTGTGGTGATCGTGACCGAATGGGATGTCTACAAGTCGCTGGACCTCTCCGTCATTGCGGAATCGATGGCGCAGAAGGTGCTGGTGGACCTCCGCAACATCTATTCGGAGGCAGACGCTCAGGCGGCCGGGCTCGCCTACACCGCGGTAGGACGCGTGGCCAATGGCGCGGCTCCGTCCATGGACGCTACGGCGGCCAACGATCAGCCGGCACAGACCCGAGCAATCGCGTAACGTCGCGTCATTTTGCCGATCCGCCGCCGGGTTCGCCGCATCATGGCTGGCGGCACGGCGGCGTTGTGGCTGACCAAGCGCACGTACCGGGAATCGGGCGACAGCTTCAACATGCCGGGCAAACCTGTCGCGGGGATCTGCCGGCGGGCAGCACCACTTTCCGCATCAAAGACGTGGCTTGCGGCGATGGCAGAGCCCTGAACAGGCGACGGTCAATTAAGGAATCCTATAGACTTGTAGTTTGCTCATTAACCATGCCCCTAAGGGGAGTAGAGCGAAGTCACATGTAGAGCCTGCACCAACAGATCCTTTTGCTGGAAGGTGCAGCATGACATCCATCGGAATGAACTTGACCGGCGTCAGCTACTATTCGACGCAGGAGCCGTTTATCGATCGCGCCAAGACGGCTGACGTCTGGCGCACGACAAACAGCAGCATCAGCGTCGATGTGAACGATGCCGGCAATCCGGTGAGCATTCCGTCGGGCGCCAACTACATCTACAAGATGGTTGGGGTCGATCCGGTCGCGGAGGCGCCGATCGACACCTATGTGATGACGTGGCAGGGCAGCGGCACGTTCAGCCTGGCCGGTGCCAAGATCTTGAGCCGGAACGGCAACCAGATCACCTTTGAGGTGACGAACCCCGACGCGGTGAGCGTCCAGCTGAAGCTCAGCAACATGAACCCGGGCGATCCGCTGCATGACCTGCACGTGGTGCGGACGGACCAGGTGGACCTGTTCAAGGCCGGGGAAATCTTCAACCCTACCTTTGTCGAGAAGGCGAGCACCTGGGACGTGCTGCGCTTCAAGGATTGGGGCAATATCGATCCGGGCATGGCCGTGTCGTGGGACGATCGGTCGCAAGTGTCGGACTCGACCTGGGCCAAGGCTCAGCATGCCGACGGCGTGCCGCTGGAAGTGATGGTGCGGCTGGCCAACGAAACCGGTACCGCCATGTGGTGGAACGTGCCCGGTCGCGCCGACGACACCTATGTCAAGAATGCGCTGACCTATATTCGCGACAACCTCGATCCGAAGATCAAGGTGCATGTCGAATATTCCAACGAGGTCTGGAACTGGGACTACAAGGTCGCAGGCTATGCCCAGGATCAGGCGGCAGCCTTGTGGGGCAAGGACGCCAACGGCGACGGCAAGATCAATCCCAAGGACGGGGCCGAACTGTCCAACGGCGCCTGGATGACCTATTATGGCTACCGCTCGGCACAGGTTGCCCAGATGGTGGACGAGGTGTTCGGCAGTTCCGCCGACGCCAGGACCGACAAAGTGCTGGCCGGCCAGTTGGGCAATGACGGACTGTTCGGTTACATGCAGAAGGGCATTGCTGCAGCTGGCGGCACGGCGTCCGACCTGTTCGACAGCTATGCGGTGACCACCTACTTCGGCAACCAGCTATCGGTTTCCGACAAGAATGCCACCAATCAGGCGAAGGTGCTGGAGTGGGCTCGTGCCGGCCAGGCCGGCATGGATGCCGCGTTCAACGAACTGGAACAGGGCGGGCCGCTCCGCGCCGATGGCGGCATGTCCCAGTTGGCCAGCCGTCTCGCGTCGGCCGCCGCGGTCGCCAAGGCCAACGGGCTTGACTTGCAGGCCTATGAAGGCGGCGCGCACCTGACGGCCGCGCTCTTCCCGTCCAGCATGCAGGGCGAAGTAACGGACTTCTTCGCACGGCTGATGAACGACCCGCGCATGGGCGATCTGTATTCCAAGATGGCCCACAGCTTCGAAGCCGCCGGCGGATCGACGCTGGTCAGCTACTTCGACGTCGGCGACTCCGACAAATATGGCTATTGGGGCGTCCTGGACAACATCTACAAGGATGGCAGCCCGCGCTACGACGCTTTGTTGGCGGAGCAGATGTTCGGCAACAAGCAGCAGGATGAATCGACGGCGGGCCGTCCCACTCAGGCCCTGGTGGGTACCAAGGCTGCTGAAGCGATCCGCATATCGGGCACCAGCCAGGAACTGCGCGGCATGGCGGGCGACGACACGCTCAATGGCGGCAGCGGCAACGATACGTTGAACGGTGGCACGGGTGCCGACAAGATGATCGGCGCGGCCGGCGACGACACGTACATCGTCGACAACATCAACGATGTCGTGACCGAATATGGCAGTGCGGGTCTGGACACCGTCATCACCAACCTTGCAAGCTATACCCTTGGCAAGAACCTGGAAGCTCTGCGGATCGTGGCGCCGGGTGACGTGACAGGCACCGGCAATGAGCTGGACAATGTCGTAAGCGCAATCTCCAGCGGTTCGGCCAAGCTTTACGGCATGGCCGGCAATGATACGCTGAACGGCGGCAACGGCGACGACTTCCTTGATGGTGGCGTGGGTGCCGACATGATGGCAGGGGGTGCCGGAAACGACGTCTACATCGTCAACGATGCCAAGGATGTCGTCACCGAAGCGGTCAACAATGGCCGTGACGAGGTTCGGACCACGCTGGCATCCATGACGCTGGCGGACAATGTCGAGGTGCTGAACTACACCGGCAATTTCAGCTTCAGCGGCACCGGCAATGCGCTCGACAACCTCATCACGGGCGGTCCCAAGTCCGCCAAGCTTTATGGCCTGGCCGGCAACGATACGCTGGTCGGCGGCGCGATGGCCGACACGCTGGACGGCGGCGAGGGCGTCGACCGCATGGCCGGCGGCAATGGCAGCGACACTTATTATGTCGGCGACGCCAATGACGTGATCGTGGAAGCTGCCAATGAGGGCAATGACACGGCCTATGTCTCGGCTTCCAACTACACCCTGGCCGACAATGTCGAAAAACTGATCGGCTTGGTCGGCGGCAGCTTCCATGGCAACGGCTCCGGCAATGCCATGACCGCCAGCGACGCGGCCACTGCGCTGTTCGGCGAAAGCGGCAACGATACGCTGACCGGCGGCGCCGGCAACGACACGCTCGACGGCGGAACGGGCAGTGACGCGATGAACGGTGGGGCCGGCAACGATGTCTACCTTGTCGACTCAACCAGCGATCGGGTGACCGAGCTTGCCGGGGGAGGAACGGACGAGGTCCGCACCACGCTCGCCAAATATACGCTCGGCGCCAATGTGGAGGCGGCAAGCTTCATCGGGGACGGCAATTTCGCCGGCACCGGCAATACCGCCAACAACACCCTCACCGGCGGCGCGGGCGACGACACCCTGAACGGCGGCACCGGCGCCGATCGCATGGTCGGCGGCAAGGGCGACGATACCTACTATGTCGACGATCTCGGCGACGTGGTGGTCGAAGGGAATGATGGCGGGATGGACAGCATCTATGCCACCATCAACTACGCCCTGCCGGTCAATGTCGAGGCGCTGATCCTCAGCGGCACCGCCATGCTGGGCCTGGGCCATGAGGGCGCCAACGCGATCCAGGGCAATGCGTCCGCCAACACCCTGTTCGGCATGGGTGGCGACGACACGCTGAAGGGCATGGACGGCAACGACAAGCTCGACGGCGGTGCCGGCAACGACATCCTGCAGGGCGGCAACGGCAACGACACGCTGATGGGCAGCCTGGGCGACGACCAGCTGTTCGGCGATGCCGGCAGCGACGTCCTCCAGGGCGGCAGCGGGCGTGACCAGCTGACGGGCGGCGCGGGCGCGGACATGTTCGCCTTTGGCCCGCGCGAGCTGACCGCCAGCGTGTCGACCACGGCGTCGATCCTAGACTTCTCTCGCAAGGAGCGGGACCAGATCGACCTGTCCAAGCTGGACGCCATGGTTGCCTCCTCCGCCGACGATGCATTCAAGTTCATCGGCGGCGCCTCGTTCAACCACAAGGCCGGCGAGCTGCGCGTGCAGGACATGGGCAATGCGACCTACCACGTCATGGGTGACACTAACGGCGATGGCGTGGCCGACTTCCTGCTGCAGGTCACCAGCAAGTCCGGCACGCTGGCTGCGGGCGATTTCGTCCTCTAGCAGCCATGTTGGCAGGCTCGGCGGAACAGGCTATCTCCGCCGAGCCGGCAAGCAGGCGCGAACCGCATTCGAATGGCTCGCGTGATGCTGTCCCTGCACGAATAGGCCGGCGTGTTTGGGGAAGTTTCCAGAGATGTCCCACGGCGAGTTTGTGGAAAGCGGCAGCGCGCCGATGATCGGGGTTGCGCCGTGGTGGCGCCTGCTGGCGCAACATTGGCCGGTTCTGCTGGGCGCGGCGCTGATCGCCATCCCCACCATGATCGAAGTGGCGCGGGAATCCTGGTCCACCGAACAAGGTGCGCATGGCCCGATCGTTTTGGCGACGGGCATCTGGCTGGTGGGCCTGTTGCGCAAGCAGGTCGCCCCCTTGATCCGGCCGGGCAGCCTTGCGTTGACGCTGGCCCTGCTGCTTCCGTTTCTGGCGCTCTACACCATCGCGCGGATCACCACCACGCTGGAGCTGGAAGGGTTTGCGCTGTATTGCAGCCTGGTGGTGCTGTTCTACGGCATATGCGGCGCACGGGCGTTGCGCCTGCTGTGGTTCCCGATCTTCTATTTCGCGTTCCTCTTCCCGCCGCCCGACAACATGGTCGCGATCCTGACACAGCCGTTGAAGCTGATGATCTCGCAAAGCGCCGTGGGATTGCTGGACTGGGTAGGACTGCCGATCGCGCGGCGCGGCGTGATGATCCAGATCGACCAATATGACATTCTGGTCGCTGCCGCTTGTGCCGGGCTCAACTCGATCATCAGCCTTTCGGCGATCGGGCTGTTTTACATCTACGTCCGCCACAATGCGAACTGGCGCTATGCGCTGGTGCTGATGCTGGCGATCATCCCGGTGGCGATCCTGGCCAACTTCATCCGCGTCCTGCTGCTGATCCTGATTACCTATTATGCGGGCGATGCCTATGCGCAGGGCTTTCTTCATGGTTTCGCCGGCATGGTGATGTTCGCGGTCGCACTGCTCGGCATCTTCGGGATCGACAAATTGGCACAACCCATCCGCCGCCGCATCCTGGGGCATGCAGAGTGAGCGACACGGCGTCATCCTCGCTCCCTGGCGGCACCAGCCGGCGCGAACTGCTGTTCGGCGGCGCCGCCGCCGCCGCAGCCGCTACCGCCTATGCGCGGATGCCGGACAAGCCGCTCAAGTCCGTGCCTGACGATGCGTTGGCCAAGATCGTCCCCCAGACGGTGGGCGACTGGACCTACGAGACGACCAGCGGGCTCGTCCTGCCGCCCCCCGACCAGCTGGCACGCTTGCTCTATAGTCAGCAACTGACGCGGACATATGTGTCGCCGGATCGTCCGTCCGTCATGCTGTTGCTGGCCTATGGATCGAGCCAGGGCGGCATGATGCAGATTCACCGGCCGGAAATCTGCTACCCCGCAAGCGGCTTCACCCTGTCCGACGTGACCGTGTCCCCGCTGGACCTGGGAAGCGGACGTGAAATGCCGATGCGGCGCTTCACCGCACGCAGCGACACGCGGGTGGAACAGGTCCTGTATTGGACCCGCATCGCCGATTTTCTGCCCGCCAGCTGGGCGCAGCAGCGTCTGGCGGTGGTGCGCTCCAACCTGGCCGGATACATCCCCGATGGCCTGCTTGGCCGACTTTCCATCCAGACGGACGATGCCGCCGCCGCACAGGCCGTTTTGGCGGAGTTCATGCGCACAATGCTGACGGAAATGGCGCCGGCGCGGCAGCGCATGCTGATCGGAAACGCGGTGTGAGATTGACCGTAACACAGACACAGGGCGCGTCGGCACCGGCTGCGGTGATGCCGGCGGGTCGAACAAGGAGCAAGCACATGAAAAAGGGCGTGACAGCGACGTTGCTCGTCGGTGGAATGCTGGCGCTCGCCGGCTGCAACAGGGGCGGCAGTGCTCCCGAAGGGCAGGTCGCGGCGACGGTGAACGGACAGGAAGTCACCCTTCAGGAGGTGAATACCGAGATTCAGAGCGCCAACCTGCCGGCGGGATCCGACAAGAAGGCGGCCCAGCGGCTGGCGTTGCAGCGCGTGATCGATCGCAAGCTGCTGATCACGCAGGCCGAGGACAAGGGTGTCGACAAGACGCCTGACTATCTGGCGCAGAAGCGGCGGGCAGAGGAGATGATGCTGGCCCAGGCCTATGCCCGCCAGCAGCTGTCGGCGGTTCCGGTGCCGAGCGACACCGAGATCAACAAGTTCATGGCGAATCGCCCGTCGGCATTCGCCCAGCGTGAGCAGCTGTCGCTGGACCAGATCCGCTTCGCCCCGCCGCAGGACTTGAAGGCGTTGCAGGCGCTGGACAACGACCATTCGCTCGATGCGGTGGCCGCCCACCTGACGCAGCTCGGCATCCGCTTCCAGCGTGCGCCCACCGGCCTGGACACCGGCGCCGTTCCGCCGGAAATGATGACCGCGATCAGCAAACTGCCCGCCGGCGAGCCGTTCGTGGTGCCGAGCCAGGGTCTCATCACCGTGAACGTGATCACGGGCCGCAAGCCGGTCACGATCGATGCGTCGCAGAGCCGGTCGGCCGCGGTTCAGGCATGGCGCCAGCAGAAGTTCAGCGACCTGCTCCAGCAGCAGCTCACCTCGCTGCGCAGCTCCGCCAAGATCACCTACCAGGAAGGGCTTGCGCCCCCGGCCGGCGGCCCGAAGCCCGCAGGCCAGCAATAAGCATGCGAGCGGGCCCGCTTGGCGGGCCCGCTTCGCCAGTCAATAATAGCCGCCGTAGCCGTAGCTCATTCCATAGCCATATTCGTCGGTCAGCAGCTGACTGCGATAGCGGTTGAGCACGCTGCCGATCAGCGGGGTCGGTGACAGCATCCGCACGGTTTCGCGCACCTGCTTGGCCGTGGTCCGGCCATCTTCGGCAACCAGCACATAGCCATCCAGCCGCTGTCCGATGATGACAGCATCATCGTCCGCGAAGATCGGCGGCATGTCGACCACGACCATCACGTTCGGGCCCAGCGCGCGCAGGCCGGCGAACAACTGCTCACTGCGATCGCTGGTCAGCAATTCGCCGGTTGCCACGTCGCGGCGGAAGCCGGGTATGACCACCAGGCGTTCGTCGTTGATGCGGCGCGCCACCTGCTCGATCGGCGCCTCGCCCGACAGGAAATCATGCACGCCGGGGCTCTTGGGATCGAACGAGAACCGGCCCGCGACCGCCGGGCGATGCAGATCGAGGTCGAGCAGCACCACGTCCATGTCACCGATGCGCGACAAGGCTGCGGCAAGATTACTGGCTACAAAGGTCTTGCCGACATTGGGCGCGGCCGAGGTAACGCCGATCAGCTTCAGCCCCTCATCCTGCGACCGGCGCAGGATCTGGGAGCGGATCAGCTTGAACGGACGCGCGCGGGTGTCGGCATTGCGAAACCCAACGATGTTCTGCGCGTCGAGCTGTTCGGGGGCCACAGCAACCGAACGGATCGCGGTCGGGTCGGTGAAAAGCGGACGGGCCATTGCGGTGCCGTCGTCCACCATCGGATTGGCTTGCATCAGGTTTGAGACTCCGTGAACCGGTCAGGCGCGCGCGGTCTTGCGGCGGGTCCGCCGTTCAAGAAGGCGGACGATCCAGTTGGGCTTGCTGTCGAAATCGGGGATCACCGCAAGGGGCGGCTGCCCCAGCGCCTGGCGCATCGCCTGCGTGCCGCGGATCGGGCGCAGGATCAGCTCGATCAACAGTGCCAGGCCGAGGCCGAGAGCGAGGCCGCCCAGGATGCTGCCGAGGATGATCATGGGCCGGTTGGGGCGAACCGGCGAATCCGGCACGACCGGCGGATCGGCCAGCGTCAGGCGCTCACCCTTCTGTTCGGATTCCACCCGCGCCTGAATCTGGGCAGCCTGCAACTTAGCGCCGATCGTGCGATACTGCTCCCGCAGCGCGTCGGCCCGCTTTTCCAGCTGGTCCACCTGGCCCGCAAGGACCGGCGCACGCGACTGGGCCGAGACCACCGCCGACGATTGCGAGGCCAGCATGCCCTGCGCGCGTTGCAGGGACGCGATCTGCGCACGGTTTGAGGCGATCTGCGCCGCGACCGGATTGGCCGACGCAGGCAGGGCCGCCGCGGCACGCCGCGCGGCCTCCACCTGGGCACGCGCCGCGACTACGTCGGGATGAGTGTCCGAAAATTTGGCCTGGGCCACGCGCAGCTGCGCTTCCGCCGCCGCCACGCCGGTCTCCTGCGATGCGCCACCGCTGGCGTTCAGCCGCAGATTTTCCGCCTGCAGGCCCGCAATCTGGGCATCAATGCGAGACAGGTCGGCCGACTGGTTGCCGGTGGCCTGACCCAACGCCAGCACGGTGCCGTTCTCCGCCTTGATCTGCATCGACTTGGCTTCGATTTCGGCGATCTGCGACTGGACGGTGTTCGCCTGCTCGGTCAGGAAATTGACCGCGTCGGTCGCCTGCGTCGCCTGCGAAGTGGCATCCGCCTCCAGGAAGCGATCCACGAACTGCTGGGCGACGACCTGCGCCTTCTGCGGATCGTCATAGCGGAACGACACGTTGATCGCGATCGTGTTGGCCAGGCCGAGGTTGCGGCGGCTCTTGGCATTCACCAGCTCGTTGTTGAGCGCGGTGATGTTGGTGCTGGCCCGCATCTCGTCCACGATCTTGGACAGGGGCACGGTACGTTGCTCGTCCGGGTACAGATTGTAGGTCCGGATCAGGCGGATCAGGTCCATGCGGCTCAACACACGCTCGCGCGCACGCGCGACGCGCTGGCCGATGGCGTCACCCGCCTGCGAGCTGCCGAGGTCGCCCAGCAGCGCGTCCGGCAATTGCTGCGATTCGATCAGAACCGTTGCGCTCGATTCATAAACCGGGTGGATCAGGAATGCAGCGGTCGCGCCGCCTATCGTCGCCAGCACCGCCGGTGCCAGGATCAGCCAGCGCCGCTGCCAAAGGATCGACGGCACTGCCGCCAGGAAGCCGGAGCCGCCATCCTCTTCCGTTTCCGTTTCGATGCTCATGTCCGTCGTCCGATCTTGGCGCTGATATTGATGGTCCCGGCCAACGAGTCTGCCGACCTTTGTGTAAATTTTCGGTTCTGATACCGCCCGCCCACGCCAACGGTGATGCGTTCGGACAGATCACGGCCATAATCCACCCGGGTCTGCAGCACGCGTGCCTTGTTGACGCCGAAGTTGAGGAGTTGCTGCGCCTTGCTGTCCTGGTACGAAGCATAGGCCGAGATCCGGCTCCGCTCCGTCAGTTCATGGCGCAGCGTGGCACCGAATTCGAGCGAGGTCCGCAATCCGCCCAGGCCGCTGGCCGAGCTGGAGCGGTTGGCGGTCGCGCACACCGAGGTGCGCGGATAGGTGCCACACAGGGATGCGCCAAAGCCAAGCGACGTGCTGTTCCCGCCCCCGTCCACATGCTGCAGGATCACGCCGAGATTGCCGTTGAACGCCCAGATCGTGCTCAGCTGGCGTTGCAGGGTGACCGCCGGCTGGAGAGAGCTCGTATTCGGATAGATCGTGTTTTCCACCTGCGTCGCGGCAAGTTGCACGCCCACCCGCGTCCGCGCATCAACCGCACGGGAATAGCCCAGTTGGCCGCCATATTGGTCGAAATCGCGGGCGAGGGTGCTGCCCTTGTAACTGGAATGCGAGGCGTTCACGCCCACGTTGAAGCTGTCGAGGTCGCTGGGCTGCCATTGGAGCCCGGCATTGCCGCTCAGCCGCTTGCTACGGCGACCGATATTGAGCGGGTCCGACACATTGACGTCGTCCGGCAGATCGCGGTCCAGGTTGGCACCGATCAGCGGGTTCGTGCTGGTGGAATAACCTACATTGCCGTTCACGCTGAGGCGTTCGCTCAGCTGCTCGGTATGGCCAAGGTTCGCCTGCGCATTCTCGCTGGCGCCATAGCGGCGAAGATACTCCTCGCGGCTGTAGACGCCGCTCACGACCGTCCGGCCGCGTGGCGTCGTGCGGGTCAGGCGCGGCGCGACTGAGACGGAGACCAGGGCCGATCCCGCGTCCCCGCCATCGCCGTTGCCGCTGCGCAGGAACGGGTTGGTGGCATAGCCCACCCCGCCCGAGATCACGCCGCTGAACACGAACGGTTCGGCCACTGCCGGAACGGCCGCCATGCCGGCCATGGCGACCAAAGCGATCCGCCTCACGGAACAACGACCGTATCGCCGGCCATCAGCTGCGGCAGACCCGTGTCGGACAGGTCGCTGTTGCCGGGCTTGCCGCGCAGGATGTCGCCCACGCGCGAGCGGATGATGTTGGTGCGGCTGCCGTCGCGCCGCAGGATGATGATGTTGGACAGATCCGCGAATTCGGTCGGGCCACCCGCCAGGGTCAGCGCGCCGAGCAGGTTGACGTAGCGCGTGGGCGAGAAGGTGCCGGGTGCGCGCACCTTGCCGATCACCGAAAACTGCATGCCCGACGGGATCTTGACCGAAACCGTCACCTGCTGCGGCACGCCCTTATACTGCGGGGCCAGCAACTGCGCCAGATCGCCTTCCACTTCGGTCGTGGTCCGACCGGCGGCGCGGACGGTGCCGGCGAGCGGGAAGGAAAAGGTGCCATCCGGCAACACGTTCAAGCTGCGCTGCAGACGCTCGTCACCCCAAACGTAGATGTCGATCTGGTCGCCCGGATTGATCCGGTAGGTGGTGACCTGCGTATTCTTGACAGGTGCGGTCTGGGCCGTTGCAGCAACGCCATGCAGCGCGATGGCGAGCATCGCCGCCGGGATCAGCTTCATCTTATTCTACCCCTTCTACCGGTGGAACCGTATCGCACTTGCGAACAGGCTTTGCTAGGGCATAAGTGCCGCATGAGGTTCTCGGTTCAGCGTGCATCAGCTCTTTGGAGCTGGGTTATGGTTACTATCCGGAGCGCTTTGTTTCGCCGTCCTCCGGGCACACAGTCGCAGCCCAATCCCGTTCGCGCCGTAGGTACGGCGTCGGTCGCGGCGCTGGCAGCCTTGCTGCTGGTCGCGTGCGAATCAAATACGGCAAAGGCGGACAAGTGGGAGGCACTGTATGACCGCCTGTATTCCGTTCGCGCTTACCCTCCCGCGGCGCGCGCCATCCAGACCGCGGTGGGCTATGACGAAAGCAGCGCCCGGCGCTGGCTGAAGGTCGGACAGGTGCGCGAGGCGTTGGGCCAGTACAATGCCGCCGTCGCCGGCTACCAACATGCGCTCGACCTTCAGCCCGACAATATTCCAGCCCTGCAAAGCCTGGCGATCATGTCCATTCGCGGCGGCGACTTTGACGGCGCGCAACGCTTTTTCCAGCCGCTGCTGTTGCTGGATCCCGACAACCTGGCCGGCCTGCTGACAAAGGGCGCGGCGGCGCTCGGCAAGCGCGACTTCGCCACCACCGATCAGGTCACCGCCACCGTGACCCGCCTCTACCCGGCGCAGGCCGATGGCTATGTGCTGCGCGCACGCATGCTCGACATGCAAGGCAAGACCAGCAAGGCGGCGCGCCTGCTGGAACAACGGGCGAAACTGGACCCGCAAAATGCCGACCTGCTGACGCAGTTGATGGTGTTGTATCGCGCATCCGGCAACCGCACCGGCATGCAGGCAACCGCGATCCGCCTGCTGCCGCTGTTTCCCGACGATCCCAAATATGGCCTTGATGCCGCTCGTGCCTACCAGGCGCGGGGAAATACCAGGCAAGCGGAACGGATCGTCGACGGCATGCAGGCACGCTTTGGCAACAGCCCATCGGTGATGGCCGCGATCGCATCCTTCTGGCGCGGAGAAGCGCGGCCGGAAGTTGCGCGGGACCGGATCATCAAGGCCGCCAATGCGGCAAAGCCGACGGTACGAACCGCATTGGCCCGCACCCTGGTCGACATGGGCGAGGCGGCGAGCGCGGCCGCCCTGCTGACCCCACTGACGGCCGACGCCATCACCACTCAGACGCTGGATCGTCACGCCTTGATGGCGCGCGCCCTCCTGGCTAGCGGCCATGTGGAGCAGGCGGAAGGCAAGTTGAATGACGTGCTGGCCTTTGACAGCGCAAATCCCGAGGCGCTGATCGTGCGCGCCCGGCTCGAACTCGATCGCAAGCAGTTCGAGCAGGCTGCCAACACGATCCAGCAAGTGATCGCCGATGACGAAACCAACGAGGAAGCGGCCCTGCTGCTCGGCCGGATCTATGTTCAGCAGGGCAATCAGCTACGCGCGGCGAGCGCCTTTGGCACGGCGCGGCAGCATTTTCCCGACAGCCTGGCGGTAGCGAAGGCCGAGATCGATTGGCTGCTCCAGCAAAATCGCATTGCGGAGGCGGGCCAACGTGCGTCCGGCTTCCTGCAGGCGCATTCCGGCCGTTCGGACGCATGGCGCCTGAGCGCCGACACATGCCGCGCCACGGGCGACAAGAGTTGCGAACGCACAGCGCGTGCGGCGCTTGCCCGCAGCGGCCTGTAAACCATAGGCGCTTTGCTTGCAGGCGATCTTGCGGTAGCGCGTCTCTTATTGCGCAGCGCAACATCGTTAAGTCTTTGGGGGTTTTGGCATGGCAGTGAAACTGATCCGACCGCGCCGCTTCGGCGACGAGCGGGGCTGGTTCATGGAAACCTTCAATGCGCGACGCTATGCCGAACTCGGCATTACCTGCACCTTCGTGCAGGACAATCATTCCATGTCGCGCGACGTGGGCGTGCTGCGCGGGCTGCACTGGCAGGCCCTGCCGCATGGCCAGGACAAATTGGTGCGGTGCGTACGCGGGCGGATCTGGGACGTGGCGGTGGATGCCCGCGCGGGATCGCCGACCTTCGGCAGATGGGTCGCGGCCGAATTGAGCGCCGACAATGGCCACCAGCTGTTCATTCCGGTCGGCTTCGCGCACGGTTTCGTCACGCTCGATCCGAATAGCGAGGTCGAATACAAGGTCAGCGGTGATTACGCACCGGAGTGCGAGGGCGGCGTCGCCTGGGACGACCCCGGACTGGCCCTGCCCTGGCCGCTGCCGGCGATCGGCCCGACCCTGTCGGACAAGGACAAGGTGCTGCCGCCGCTCAGCGAAGACACAACACCCTTCACCTACCACGGCAATCCGCTGGAGCCCATCGACGCATGACCGACGCCACACCGCTCCGTATCCTGGTGACGGGTGGCGCCGGCTTCATCGGCTCCGCCTTGGTCCGCCACCTCATCCGCGAAACGCCGCACGAGGTGCTGAACCTCGACAAGCTGACCTATGCCGGCAACCTCGCCTCGCTCGATCCGATCGCCAACAGCCCGCGCTACCGCTTCCGCCAGGCGGACATCTGCGATGGTTCGGCTGTGTCGGCGATCATCAGTGAGTTCCGGCCGGACGTGATCACGCACTTGGCGGCCGAAAGCCATGTCGACCGTTCGATCGACGGCCCCGCGGACTTCATCCAGACCAATGTGGTCGGCACCTTCACCATGCTGAGCAGCGCGCTGGAATATTGGCGAGGGCTGGACGATGCGGGCAGGCAGGCGTTCCGCTTCCACCATATCTCCACCGACGAAGTGTTCGGCACGCTGGCGGATAACGGCTATTTCACGGAAGAAACCCCGTACGATCCCCATTCGCCTTATTCGGCATCCAAGGCATCGTCCGACCACCTCGTCCGCGCGTGGCACGACACTTACGGCTTGCCGGTGCTGATCACCAACTGCTCCAACAATTACGGACCCTACCACTTCCCCGAAAAGCTGATCCCGCTGATGATCATCAAGGCGCTCGCGGGGGAGCCGTTGCCGGTCTACGGCCAAGGCGCCAACGTGCGCGACTGGCTGTTCGTGGAGGATCATGCCCGCGCGCTGACCCGCGTTTTCGAGGCCGGCGAAGTCGGCCAGAGCTATATCATCGGCGGTCGCGCCGAGCGGAAGAATCTGCAGGTCGTCACCCGCATCTGCGAGACGCTGGACCGCATCCGTCCGCGCGAAGACGGTGGCTCCTACCGGGAGCAGATCAGCTACGTCGCCGATCGGCCCGGCCATGACCATCGCTATGCGATCGACCCGTCCAAGATCGAGCGCGACCTGGGCTGGACCGCGCGGGAGAGTTTCGACAGCGGGATCGAGCGTACGATCCTCTGGTATCTCGACAATGAAAGCTGGTGGCGTCCGCTGGTCGAGGACAAGGGAGCCGTGCAGCGCGTCGGCCTGAAGGGTTGATGGGCCCGATTCTCGTCACCGGCGGCTCGGGCCAGGTCGGCGGCGCCTTGCTGCGCCTTGCCGGGTCGAAGCGGGAGATGGTGGCACCGACGCGCGACCAGCTCGACCTGACCGACCCCACTGCCCTGGCCGCCTGCGTCGCATCGCGGCCGTGGGAGGCGGTGGTGAACTGCGCCGCCTACACCGCCGTGGATCGCGCCGAGAGCGATGTCGTGGCCGCGTGGCAGGTCAATGCGCTTGCTCCGGCGGCGCTGGCGGCGGCGACCGCGCAGGCCGCCATCCCGCTGATCCACCTGTCGACCGACTATGTCTTCGATGGCTCCAAGCCCGCAGCGTATGTGGAGAGCGATCCCGTCGCGCCGATCGGCGTCTATGGCGCGTCCAAGGAAGGTGGCGAGCAGGCGGTGCGTACCGCCAATCCGCGCCACATCATCCTGCGCACGGCATGGGTGGTCAGCGCGCACGGCGCCAACTTCATCAAGACCATGCTGCGCATCGGGCGCGAGCGCGATCATCTGCGCGTCGTTGCCGACCAGCACGGCTGCCCGACCGGCGCGGACGATATTGCGCGCACGATCCTGACCATTCTTGACCGGCGGGATGAGGATGCGTTCGGCACCTATCATGTCGTCAATGCTGGCGAGGCAAGCTGGCACGAACTGGCCGGCGCGGTTTTTGCCCGTGCGGCGCGTCACGGGTTCAAGGCCCCCATGGTCGAGGCGATCGCCACCAGCGATTATCCCACTCCCGCCAGACGCCCGGCGAACTCGCGCCTGTCCACGGCCAAGCTGACGGACAGGTTCGGCATCGCCCCGCGCGATTGGCGCATCATGGTCGACGAGATTGTCGACGAATTGACAGGAACAGCAGCATGAAGGGCATCATCCTGGCCGGGGGCAGCGGCACCCGGCTCCATCCGGCCACGCTTGCGATCAACAAGCAGCTGCTGCCGATCTACGACAAGCCGATGATCTATTATCCGATGTCGGTGCTGATGCTGGCCGGCATTCGTGACATCCTGATCATCTCGTCACCGGAATATCTCGACAATTACCGCAACCTGTTCGGCGATGGCAGCCAGTTCGGACTGGCCATCTCCTACGCGCTGCAGCCCAAGCCGGAGGGGCTGGCGCAAGCCTTCCTGATCGGGGAAGAGTTTCTGCAAGATGGCCCCGCCGCTCTGGTGCTGGGCGACAATGTCTTCTTCGGCGCGGACCTGAGCCAGCGCCTGCACCGCGCGGCGGCGCGCGAACATGGCGCCACCATCTTCTCCTACCGGGTCGATCATCCCGAAGCCTATGGCGTGGTCGAACTGGACGAAAGCGGCCGCGCGCTGTCGATCGAGGAAAAGCCCAAGGCGCCCAAGTCGCACCAGGCGGTGACCGGCCTTTATTTTTACGATTCGCGCGTGTGCGAATTCGCGCAGCAGGTCCGCCCATCGCCGCGTGGCGAGCTGGAGATCACCGACCTCAATCGCATGTACATGGAGCGCGGGGAGCTGTTCGTGGAGCAGCTGTCGCGCGGCCATGCCTGGCTCGACACCGGTACCCATGACAGTTTGCTGGAAGCGGCCGAGTTCGTCCGCACGGTGCAGCATCGCCAAGGCATGCAGATAGCCTGCCTGGAGGAAATCGCATTCGAACTGGGCTTCATCGACGCGGACCAGTTCCGCAAGCGCGGACAGGCGTTCGCCAAGACCAGCTATGGACAATATATCCTGCGCCGCGCGGATGAGCTCGCCTGACGGGATCGATGCCGCGATGCTGACCATGGATCATGCCTCCGCAACGGCCGCATGCCGTGCGTGCGGAGCGGTACGCGCCGGACTGCCGATGCGGGACATTGACAGGGCAGGCGCGCTGGTGTTGTCAGCGATTTTGGCGGGCGTGGCCGGGGAAGCATCCTCCTGGCCTTGGGAGATGCAGAGGTCATGACCAGCAGCGCCGGCGTGACAGGGTCCATGGGGGCTCCGTCCTACGTCCAGTATCTCGCACCCGCACGATGAACCAGTCTGACACCACCCACATGCCGACGTCCCCGGCACGGCTGCGGCCGTCCGACATCCAGGCGATGCGGGTCCGTATCGCCTTGTTCATCCTGATCAGCGACTGCGTGGCCGTGCTTATCGGGTGCGTGGCCGGCAACATGGTGCGGTTCGGTGATCCTCTGGCGTCGCCGGGTCTGAACCTGTTCGCTCTGGTGCTGCCCCTGTTCGTGGGGCTGGCGATCAACAGTGACGCTTATGCCGCCGACGTGCTGCGCGATGTGCGTGCGGGCCTGTCCCGCGCGATGCTGGCCTATGTGTTCGCCATCTTCGCGGTCTTTTTCCTCGCTTTCTACATGAAGGCGAGCGCGGACCTGTCGCGCATCAACTCGCTGGTTGCGATGGGTGTCACTGCGGCGGCGATGGGGACAGGCCGCTACGTCTGCCTGCTCTACACCCGCCGGATGACGGGCATGCAGTTGGTCTACGACCTGCTGATCACCGACGGCGTAGCGGTCAAGGCGCCGCCGCACGTGCATGTGCTGGATGCCGAACGCGACGATCTGCGTCCCAATCTGCAGGATCCGCACATGCTGAACCGGCTGGGCATGCACCTGAGGGGGGTGGACCGGGTGGTGATCGCCTGCCCGCCCGGACGGCGCCAGGTCTGGTCGATGCTGCTCAAGGGATCGAGCGTGAACGGCCACATCGTGGCGGAGGAGCTGGACGAGGTCGGCGCGATCGGCATCGGCCTGTTCGCCGGCAAGCATACGCTGGCAGTGGCCCATGCGCCGCTGGACCTCAGCCGCCGCGCGGCCAAGCGCGCGCTCGACCTGTCGCTGACCATTCCCGGCCTGATCTTCCTTGCGCCGCTGCTGATCGTGGTGGCGATCGCGATCAAGTTCGACAGCCGCGGACCGATCTTCTTCCTCCAGCCGCGGGTCGGACGCGGCAACCGGATCTTCCTGACCTACAAGTTCCGCAGTATGCGGGCGGAACTGAGCGACGCCGCCGGCAATCGCTCAACCGCGCGCGACGACAATCGTGTGACCCGCGTCGGCAGATTCATTCGTGCCACCAGCATCGACGAACTGCCGCAGCTGTTCAACGTGCTGCGCGGCGAGATGAGCCTGGTCGGCCCCCGCCCCCATGCGCTCGGCAGCCTGGCCGGCAACGAGCTGTTCTGGGAAGTGGACGAGCGTTACTGGCACCGCCACGCATCCAAGCCGGGCGTCACCGGCCTGGCCCAGGTGCGGGGCTATCGCGGCGCCACGCCCGAGCGCGAGGATCTTGCCAACCGGCTGCGCGCCGACCTGGAATATCTCAACGGCTGGACGATCTGGCGCGATATCTCGATCCTGATCAACACGTTGAGGGTGTTGGTCCACCGCAACGCCTATTGACCCCTACCGCTCATGGAGCGCGCCGTTGAATGCCTGCGTCAGCGGATCGAGCAGATAGTCGATGCCGGACCGCTTGCGCAGGGTGATCTCGACCTGAGCCGGCGTTCCGGGGCGCAAGGCGCCGCGCAGTCCAGCTGCCTTGCTCGCCCGGTCGAACTCTGCGGGCGCGACCCGCACGGTGGCGGTATAGAAGGCCCGGCCGGTCCGCTCCTCGGTGAAGCTGTCTGCCGAGATGCGGGTGACCGCGCCGTCCAGCGTAGGCACGTTGCGGCCGTGCAGCCCGGTCAGCCGCACCCGCGCGTCCTGCCCGACCACCAGATCGTTGACGTCGGCCGGGGCGACCTGCGCCTCCACCGACAATGAGCGGTCGGCCGGCACGATCTTCATCAGTGCCTGACCCGCCGTAGCCACACCGCCCGATGCCTTGAAGGCGAGGCCCATTACGGCACCCGACGTGGGCGCGCGCAGCTGGCGCCGGGCCAGCGCATCGCGCGCCGCCTGCCATTGCGGCAGCAGGCTTTGCAGGTCGGTCTGGTCCTGACGCAGCTGGGCGGAAAGCTGTTCCCCCTCCTGCGCGCGATTCTGGAGGAGCTGCATCCGCGCGGCCCCGCCTTCATTGTGCAGGCGCGCCATCTCGGCGGCCTGTGCCCCGCGCTGCCCCTCCAGATCGGCGGCATTGCGCTGGAGCGCCAGCACGCGATTCTGGGTGGCATAGCCCTTGGACGCCAGCATCGAGACGGTAGCAAGCTCCTTGCTGTTCAGCTTCTGCTGTTCGGCATTGGCACTCTGGCGCGCGGCATAGCCACCAAGCTGGTTGCCGACCTGCGCCATGCGCTCGCCCAGCAGCCGCTGTTCGGAGGAATGGGCATTTTGCCACGCCGCGAACTGGCCGCGCGCGACGGTCATGGCCCGGGCGGCCTCCGCCTGATCGCGCGCGTCCAGCGACGCAAACGCCGCTGGGGCCTCGATCCCCGCGCCGCCGGCTAGCTGCGCCTGGAGCCGCGCAATATCCGCCTGCAGCGATATCACCCTGGTGGCGAGCGACCGTTCCTGCGCCAGCGCCTCCGTGGTCGCGAACTCGATCACGACCTGGCCGGCGCGGACCTGCTGCCCTTCCACCACGTGCACGGCCGAAATCACGCCGCCATCGGGGGTTTGCACCGCCTGCGCATCGCCGGTGACCTTGACCGCGCCCGGCGCGTAGGCGGCCGCATCCAGTTGGGCGTAGGCACCCCAGCCGAGCAGGCCGACAAAGAAGGCCCCGCCGACGAGGAGGGCGGCCCTGATCTCCGAACGCGGGTTTTCGGGCAGCGCGACGGGCGCGCCAAGAACGGCTTGGGTCATGCCCTCTTCTCCTGCAAGGCGTGGACGTTGGTGGTGGGGACGTTGATGGGTCCAAAGCGGGCGACACGCCCATGGCCCAGCAACATGATCTTGTCGGCGGCGGCGAGCATGTCAGCCTGGTGCGCCGTCATCAGCACGGTGACGCCGTCCGTCCGCAGCTGCTGAATGCAGCCGAGCAGCGCGACCTGCCCTTCATTGTCCAGATGCGAATAAGGCTCGTCGAGCAGGACGATGCGGGGCGCGCCAAAGAGCGCACGCGCAAGGGCCACGCGTTGCGCCTGGCCCGCCGAAAGGCCGCTGCCACCGTCACCCAGAACCGTGTCATAGCCCTGCGGAAGGCGCTGGATCATGTCGTGCGCGCCGACCCGCTTGGCGGCGGCGATCACCTGCTCGTCAATCTGACCGGTATCGCCGTCGAGGGCGCCGGCAAACCGGGCAATATTGTCCTTCACGCTGCCGGCAAACAGCGTGAATCCCTGCGGCAGATAGCCGACATAGGGGGCCAGCCGCTCAGGATCCCACGCATCGAGCGCAGCACCATCGATCCGGACGATGCCCGCCGCCGGACGGATTGCGCCTGCGATCGTGCCGAGCAAGGTGGACTTGCCCGCGCCGGAGAGGCCGGCAATGCCGATCACCTCGCCGGGCTCGATCGTCAGCGTCGCGCCGGCAAGCACCGCTGTGGTCGCGCCGACCGGAGCGACCGCCAGCGACTCGAGCGCGATCCGGCCCCGCGGCGCGGGCAGGACGGTGTCGGGCTGATAGGTGCGATCGTCGGTGAGGAGGATGTTGAGGTGGCGGCGCGCCTCACGGGCGCGGGTGACGGTGCTCCACGACTGGGTCAGCTGCTCGATCGGCGCCAGCGCGCGCGAGATCAGCAGGGTTGAAGCAAAGATGGCGCCACCGGAAATCTTGCCCTCGATCGCCAGCCATGCGCCCAAAGCGAGGCCGAGGGACTGCATCATCAGGCGTACGATGCGCATGATGCTGGTGTGGCGCCCGCCCGCAAAGGCCGCTTCCAGCTGAAGGGTCGAGGCGCGCGCGCGATCGCTGAGGATAGTGGCGGTGAGCGCACGGCGCATGCCGAGCGCACGGACGTCGCCCGCATTGGCCGCAATGTGCCCCTGGCGGTTATAGGCGATGCTGGCGGCGGCAGCGGCGGCAGCGAGCGGTGCGTGGGTAGCGCGCTCGTTGCCGAGCACAAGGATCATCAGGACGGCACCCGCGAACAAGGTTACGAGCCCGATCCAGGGGCTGACCAGAAAGGCGGCGAGCACGTAGATCGGCATCCACGGCGCGTCGAACGCCACGGTCATTACCGGGCCGGACATGGCCTGCCGGAACGTATCCAAGTTACGAAGCGCCTCCGCGCGCTCCACACGATTGACGTGCGGACGGCCGAGCACCGCCGCCAGCACCGGCTCCGCCAGCACGCGATCGAGGCGGACGCCGGCCTTGAGCAGCAGCCGGCTACGCAGCCATTCGAACATGCCGAGCGTCGCGTAAGCCGACAGGGTGATCGCGGCCAACAGACCCAGGGTGGCCAGACCCCCGGTCGGGACCACCCGATCATAGACCTGAAGCATGAAGATGGTCGGCGTCAGGCAGAGCAGGTTGGCGCACCCGCTCAACACCGCTGCCGCCGTATAATGGCCGCGGCAGGCAATCAGCGCCTGCCGCACAGGATCGGGTCCACCCGAACGTCTCAACATGTCCAGCCTCGTCTGTGATCGAGGCTATTCTAGGCAGGACTCGGTTAAAGCGGCGTAAAGCCTAACAGACTAGCCGCGCCGTGCCTCGGCGATCGCCTCCGCTAGGGCATCGTGACCCACGGCGCCGCCCAGCAGCCGCGTTCCGATCACGAATGCGGGCGTGCCGGTCACCCCTAATCGGCCGGCAAGTGCAAGATTGTTCTCGATCTCCTGCGCGACATCCTGGCCACCACGATCAACCGCGAGACGCGCCTGGTCCACCCCGCTGACCTTTGCCGCGGCCTGAAGCCCCCGCGAGTCGGGCCGGCCGGCGAACAGCGCGCGATGGAAGGCGAAATAGCGACCGTCCTGCTTGGCGGCGGCGAGCGCGTCCCGCGCGGCGGCCTCGCTCTGCGGCCCGAGGACCGGCACCTCGCGCCAGACGACCTTCAGCTTCGGGTCTTCCTTCAACAGCCGCTCGATGTCGGGCATGCTCGCGCGGCAATATCCACAATTATAGTCGCTGAACATCACCAGCGTGACGTCCCCGTTCGGGTTGCCGGCCCATGCGCCGGCGAAAGGGGTTTCCAGCGCCTTGCGCTCGGCGGCGATGGTTTTGGAAGCGGCCTGGTTCTGGAGGCGCTCGATCGCCTCGGGAATGATTTCGGGATGCGCCAGGATGTAATCGTGTACGATCCGCTCGACCGCCGTCCGATTGAGCGGATCGGCCGCGGCCCGCGCGCCAGCCGCGCCGAGCACCAGCCCCAGCGCGCCCGTGATCACCATTCCCAATGTCGTTCGCCGCATGCGGCCCCTTTCCGTGTCAGCGCCGCCGCCGTCGATCGGCCGCATCGCGCGCGGTTAGCGCAATGTCCTGCGCCCTGATATAGTCCGGCGTGCCCACCGGAATGCTGCGCATCGCCAGTTCGGCATTGGCGAGCGCGGCCGGCGCGTTCCCCTCCATGGAGTATCGCTCCGCCGTAGCCAGCCGCGCCCGCGGTTCGTCGCCCAAGCGCGTATATATCAGACCCAGATTGTACCACGCCTGCGGATTGTCGGGATCGCGCTGCACCGCGACCTTGAGCACCTGCTCCGCTTCCTTGAGGTCGTCCTTGTTCTCGGTCGCGACCAGGGCGTTGCCCAGCAGGGATGCGATCAGCGGCGTGCTGCGCGACTGACGCGTTGCCTCCCGCAGCGCGGGCAGCGCGTCGGCGGGACGCCCCGCCTCCAGCAGGATCTGCCCCTTCAGCTCCAGGAAATAGGGGTCGTGCGGGTCCGAGGCGAGCAGCTTCGCCACCTCTTCATTGGCCTTGTCCGGATACCCACCGCGATGCCACGCATAGGCGCGGGCATAATGCGCCGGGATGCTCTGATCGCGTTCGGGATATTTGCGCATCACCACCGGCGGATCTTCCAGATAGCCGGTCAGCTTGGCCTTGATGCGCAGGAAGCGTTGCTGCTTCGTGGGGTCGATCGGCGTGTCCCACCATGGGGACTTTTGCAGGTCCGCCTCTAGCGCGGCCTGGCGATCGGCGGTCATCGGGTGGCTCTGTCCGAAGGGATCGACGGACGTATAGCTGGGCGTCAGGCGATATTCCTCCTGCCGCAGCTTGCCGAAGAAGCTGATCATGCCCTTGCCGGACAGCTTCGCATCGTTGAGGTGGCGGACGGCCGCGGCATCAGCGCCACCCTCTGCCGCGCGCGTAAAGGCCAGGAACTTGCCCTGCGCGGCGCTCTGGCCAGCCATCAGCGCCGCCATGCCCGCTTCGCCTGCGCCGGCGGCCATGGCGGCCGCGCCGAGCAGGAGCGAGAGCAGGCTGATGCGGGTGGCGCTTTCCATGCCCGCCTTCGCGGTCAGCTCGGCGCCCCCGGTCTCGATATGGCCGAGTTCGTGGGCGATCACGCCTTCCAGTTCAGCGGCATTATCGGCGCGCTGCAACGTGCCGGAATGAAAGTAGATGTTCTGTCCCGTCGCAACGAAAGCGTTGATCGAGGGATCGTTGATCACATAGATGTTGAGCGCGCCCGGACGCAACCCGGCCGATGCCGCCAAGGGTGCGGCAATGTCGTCCATGAACGCTTCGGTTTCCGCGTCCCGCAGGATCGACTGCGCAAGCACCGGCTGCGTGACGAGTGTCAGCGAGATGACGGCAGCGCAGGCGAGGCGAAACAAGCGGGACATCAAGGCGCGGAGAGATTTAGCGCGTATTGACTGAACCGGGGGTGAAAGCGGCGCCCCGCCGCAAACGGCGGGGCGCCAGCCATCATGCGCCGAACGTTCGCTGCCACCAGCCGCGACGCGGTGCACCGGCGGGTGTCTCGGCAGCAGCGTCGGTGGCCTCCGCCACGGGCTGGTCATCCGCCCGCGGCTGGGCGTCGCCGGTGGGTTCCACCACCGGTTCGGCCGGCTGGCCCGTCGCGTCGGGCTGTGCCTCGGCAGCGAGGTCCGTGACCGGCTCGGCCGCCGTCTTGCGCCGCCGGCGAGTCGGCTTCGGCGCCGGAGTCTCGCCTTCGGCAGGCGCGCGTTCGGCAGCTGTTTCCACTGCCGGCTCCGCATCGGCCTTCTTGCGGCTCTTGCGGACCCGCTTGGGAGCAGGTTCTTCCGCCGCCTCGGCAGCCGGAGCCTCGACCGGCGCCGCCGCTACCGCAGGCTCCGCATCCGCGGGCGCAGCGGCCGGCTCGGCGGTCTTGCGGGCACGGGTGCGGCGGCGCGGAGCCGGCTTCTCCGGCTCGGCAACTGCTTCGGCTTCCACCGATGCGGCAGGCGCGCTCTCGACCGGCAGTTCGGGCGGCAGGGCATCCTCGATCGCGACGGGCTGCGCTTCGACCTCATCGCCGAGATCGCCGTCGGTCACGGGATCAACCGCATCCTCGTCCGAAGCGAGCCCGACACCCTCCACGGAGTCCGCCGACTCGACGTCCTCGCCCGGTTCGGCCGAGGTCGAACCGTTACGGTTGCGGCGACGACCGCCGCGGCGACCGCGGCGACCACGCCGGCCGCGCTCTTCCTCTTCACCGGCCGGCTGCGCCAAAGCGAGTTCCTCGTCCTCAGCGGGTTCGGCCTCACCCTCCTCGGTGAGTTCGCCTTCGCCGGCGCCGCTCTCGCCGCCTTCGGTCCGCGACTCCTCGTCACGGCGTCCGCCACGACGACGGCGACGGCGACGGCGACGGCCACCGGCTTCGCCCTCCCGCTCTTCGCGTTCGGAGCGATCCGGGCGTTCCGCCTCGGCGTCGGCTTCGACTTCCTCTTCATCGACATCCTCGATGTCGTCGAGCAGGTCGTCATCGGGTTCCGCGACGATCTGCTGCGGCAGGCGCGGGGCGTGGGACGGCGGCGGACCGGATGCCTCGACCGACATGCGCGCGCCCTCGGGCGTGCCGTCGGTACGGATCTCGATCATCACGCCATAACGGTCTTCGATGTCGGCCAGCTCGGCGCGCTTGCGGTTTAGCACATATAGCGCCGCCTCCTGGCTGGCGCGCAGGCACAGGCGCGATCCGCGGCCACGCGCGGCTTCCTCCTCCAGCAGGCGGAGCGCCTGCAACCCGGACGAAGACGCCGTGCGGATGAACCCAGTGCCTTCGCAATGCGGGCAGATGCGGGTGGACGCTTCCAGCACGCCGGTGCGCAGCCGCTGGCGGCTCATCTCGAACAGGCCGAAGCTGGAGATACGACCGACCTGGATACGGGCGCGATCGTTCTTCAGCGCCTCCTTCATCGCCCGCTCAACCTTGCGGTTGTTGGAGCCATTCTCCATGTCGATGAAGTCGATCACCACTAGGCCGGCCATGTCGCGTAGGCGCAGCTGGCGGGCGATTTCCTGCGCCGCTTCCAGGTTGGTCGCGGTCGCCGTCTGCTCGATATTGTGCTCGCGCGTCGAACGGCCGGAGTTGATGTCGATCGAGACCAGGGCCTCGGTCGGGTTGATGACGATATAACCGCCCGACTTCAGCTGTACGACCGGCTGGTACATGGCCGCCAATTGATCCTCGACGCCATAACGCTGGAACAGCGGGATCGCGTCGGAATAAGGCTGGATGCGCTTGGCATGCGCCGGCATCAGCAGCTTCATGAAGCTGCGCGCGGCGTGGTAGCCGTCCTCGCCCTCCACCAGGATCTCGTCGATATCCTTGCTGTAGATGTCGCGGATCGCCCGCTTGATCAGGTCGCTGTCGCGGTAGATCTCCGCCGGTGCCGCCGATGTCAGCGTCCGCTCGCGTATTTCGTCCCACAGGCGCGCGAGATAGTCGAAGTCGCGCTTGATCTCGGCGCGGGTGCGCTGGAGGCCGGCGGTGCGGACGATGCAGCCCATCGACCTGGGCAGGTTCAGGTCCGCCAGGATCGACTTCAGCCGCTTGCGATCGCTTGCATTGGAGATCTTGCGCGAAATGCCACCGCCATGGCTGGTGTTGGGCATCAGCACGCAATAGCGGCCGGCGAGGCTGAGGTAGGTGGTCAGCGCCGCGCCCTTGTTGCCGCGCTCTTCCTTGACGACCTGGACCAGCAGCACCTGGCGCCGCCGGATCACGTCCTGGATCTTGTAGCGACGACGGAGATTCATCCGCTTCTGGCGAAGGTTCTCCACGGCATTGTCGTCGCCGCCGGTGGTGGTGGGACGGGGTGCGGGCGCATCCTCGTCGTCGCCGTCAGACGCGGCATCGTCATCGCCGGCGTCCGCAAAGTCGCCGTCGTCGTCCGACCGCTCGAAGGCGTCGTCCTCGTCCTCGTCATCCTCACGGGCGCGCAGCGCCTCTTCCTCGGCGGCATGCTCGGCTTCCTCGCGGAGCAGTGCCTCGCGATCCTCCTTCGGGATCTGGTAATAATCGGGATGGATTTCCGAAAAAGCGAGAAAGCCGTGACGGTTTCCACCGTAATCGACAAACGCCGCCTGCAGCGACGGCTCGACCCGGGTGACCTTGGCTAGGTAGATATTGCCCTTGAGCTGCTTGTGCTCTTCGGATTCGAAGTCAAACTCTTCGATGCGGTTGCCCTTGACGACCGCCACGCGGGTTTCCTCCCGATGGCGCGCATCGATCAACATGCGCATGGACATTCACGTGTCTCCAAGCGTCTCCTGCCGCCTCTTCCGGGCGGGGGACGCGATAAGGCGATGGTGCGCACACCGCAAAGCGGGCTTCTCCATCGCCAATGATGCTGGATAATGCCTCTGCCGCATCGCCACCCCGGCAACGATTGTGCCCGGAAAGGCCCCACGCCCACGCGCCACCTGCCCTTTCGGCATGGTGCGGGTGAGGGGAAAAATGACGCATGCGGCTTCAACCTGGTTGACCGGCCGCGCACAAACGCGCCGGCATCGACCCGCCGGCAACAGATAAGAACCGTCGGGACGATAGGCTAGGTAACACCTGCCTCGCCACCCGGCAACCCGGCGCAACTTTGCAGCCGGCATTTCCACGGAGTTTTCGCTTTGCTAGGCGTGGAGCGTGCGTCCGTGGATCTCGATAGCGGCCCTGCTCCTGACGGCGGTGGCGAATGCGGCCCCGCCGCCCAACCGGGCGACCGCGCGCCTACCCGCGCGCCCGTCGCGATTGCGGCTACCGCCGGTGGAAGGTCCGCAACGCAACGATCTGCCCCTGGTCGTGGTCGATGCCGGCCATGGCGGGCATGATCCCGGCTCCTCCTCGCTCGACGGCGGGGAGCAGGAAAAGGACCTGACCCTCGCCATCGCCAAGGCGATCCGGGACGAATTGAAGAAAGGCAAGCGGGTGCGCGTTGCCCTGACGCGTAGCGACGATCGCTTCCTGGTACTGGCCGAACGGCGCGAGATCGCACGGGCGCTGCGCGCGGACCTGTTCATCTCGATCCATTGCGACAGCGCACCCAACCCCGCCGCGCATGGGGCTAGCATCTATACTTTGTCCGAACGCTCCTCCGACCGGGTCGCCGCCGCTCTGGCGGCGCGCGAGAACAAGGCGGACGTGATCAACGGTATCGACCTGTCGAGCGAATCGGATGACGTATCGTCGATCCTGATCGACCTTGCGCAACGCGACACCATGAACAGCGCATCCCGCTTCGCCAGCCTGCTCCAGCGGGAACTCGCGCCCCTGATCCCGCTGAAGAGCGACTTCCATAAATTTGCGGGCCTGATGGTACTCAAGGCGCCCGACGTGCCGTCCGTGCTGCTGGAAACTGGCTACATCTCCAATCCCGACGATCTCGCGCTGCTGGAGTCGGCGACCTACCGCAACAAGATCGCAACCGGGATGAGCCGCGCGATCGAGGCCAATTTCGCCCGCCGCCTGGTCGGCACGGAGCAGGCGGCGGAGGATTGATGGTGGCCGCTCGGGCGCTTCTGTTCTAAGCCTTGCCGTCGTGACGTTCACCCTACCCCATGTCTCCCTTGATCGCAGCCGGTTTCGCGCCTTGTTTGCGCGGCGCTGGGTCAAGTGGTTGCTGGCGCTGCTGGTCGCCCTTGTCCTGGCCTATGCGTTGTTGTGGACCATCTTCCTGCGCGGCCTGCCGTCCGCTTCGGCGCTGTTGAACTACGAGCCGCCGCTGCCGACCAACGTGCGCGCGATCGACGGCACGCCGGTCTACAGCTTCGCGCGGGAACGGCGGGTCGAGCTCGCCTATGACGAACTGCCTCCCCGCCTGGTGCAAGCCTTCATCTCGGCCGAGGACAAGGACTTCTTCAGCCATCACGGCATCGACGTGCTCGCCTTCATGAACGGCGTGTACGAATACCTTACCAAGATGGGCACGGGCGAGCGGGCGCGTGGCGGATCGACCATTACGCAGCAGGTCGCCAAGAACCTGCTGCTCGGCGACGAATATTCGCCCAGCCGCAAGATCCGCGAGGCCGCTTTGGCGATGCGGATCGAAGGGGCGCTGACCAAGCAGCAGATCCTGGAGCTATACCTCAACCAGATCTTCCTGGGTCGCAACGCTTATGGGGTGGAGGCGGCGGCGCGCGCCTATTTCGGCAAGGATGCCGGCGCCCTGACCCTGCCCGAAGTCGCCTATCTCGCCGCCCTTCCCAAGGCGCCAGCCAATTACGATCCGGATCGTCACGCCGATCGCGCGTTGACCCGCCGCGCTTATGTGCTGCGCGAGATGCTGGCCAACGGCTATATCACTCCGGCGGAGCAGCAATCCGCCACGGACGCGCCGCTCGGCACGGTGGATCGCTCCAACGCACGGCGCGATGCGGAAAAGCCGTTTGAAGGCCATTATATGGAGGAGGTGCGGCGCGAGCTGCTATCCAAATACGGCACGGACGACAGGAACGGGCGCAACAGCGTCTATGCTGGCGGCCTGTGGGTGCGAACCTCGCTCGACCCCAAGGCACAGCAGGCGGTGGAGAAAGCGTTGCGAGACGGGCTGGTCCGGTACGAGGCCGCCATGGGCTGGCGTGGACGGTCGAGCCAGATCGATACCGGCCCGGGCTGGCCACGCCGGCTCGCGGCGTTGAACCTGGACGTCGATTATGGCGGCTGGCGGCCGGCGGTGATCCTGTCCAGGAGCGCGTCGCAGGCGGAACTGGGCTTTGCCGACAACAGCCGCGGGACACTCCAGCCGTGGGGTGCGGCCGCGCCGAAGCGCGGGGTCGGCGGTCGCGCCTTTGACTTCCTGCGCGCGGGCGACGTTGTGATGGTGGCGCCGGCGGGCAACGGCTGGGCCTTGCGCTCCGTGCCGCTCGTCTCGGGCGGAATGGTCGCGGAAAATCCGCATACGGGGCAGGTGCTGGCGATGATGGGCGGGTTCGATCCGCACCATGCCTTCAATCGTGCGACACAGGCGCTGCGCCAGCCGGGATCGTCGTTCAAGCCGTTGGTTTATTCGGCGGCTTTGGACAGTGGCATGACCCCGGCCTCGATCATCGTCGACGGGCCGTTCTGCGTGTTCCAGACCGCGCAGCTCGGCACCAAATGCTTCCGCAACTTCTCGGGCGGCTATGCCGGTCCGCAGACCATGCGCTGGGGCGTGGAGCAGTCGCGCAACCTGATGACGGTACGCGCCGCCAGCCAGGCGGGCATGGGCAAGGTGGTGGCGCTGGCCAAGCGGATGGGCGTAGGCGATTACCCACCCTATATCGCCTATTCGCTGGGTGCGGGTGAAACCACCGTGCTGCGGATGGTGAATGCTTTTTCCATGCTCGCCAATCAGGGCCGCTCCTTGAAGCCGACGGTGATCGACTTCGTTCAGGATCGCGCCGGCAAGGTCATCTGGAAGGCGGATAACCGTCCCTGCGAAGGCTGCAATGCCAAGGACTGGAATGGCGGCCCGATGCCGCGCCCGCGGCCCCGCTCGGCCCAGGTGATGGATGCCCTGACCGCCTATCAGATGGTCCATATCATGGAGGGCGTGGTCCAGCGCGGCACTGCCACCGTGCTGCGCGATCTGGGCCGGCCCTTGTTCGGCAAGACCGGGACCAATACCGGCCCGACCAACGTCTGGTTCGTGGGCGGATCGCAGGATCTCGTCGCCGGGGTCTATATCGGCTATGACAAGCCGCGCGCCATGGGCGGCTTTGCCCAGGGCGGCACCATCGCCGCGCCGATCTTCCGCCAGTTCGCGCAGGTGGCGATGAAGGACGTGCCGGTGGTGCCGTTCCGCGCCCCGCCCGGCATCCGCATGGTGCGGATCGATCGGCGCAGCGGCAAGAAGGTGTTCGGCGGCTGGCCCAGCAATGACGAATACAAGCCCGCGATCATTTGGGAAGCGTTCAAGCCGGAGAGCGAGCCCCGCCGCGCCGTGAGCAAGCAGGAACTGGTCGCCGCGCAGAAGCCGCGTCCCGCGATCCGCAGCGACAGCGACTTCTTGCAGGCGCAGGGGGGTATTTACTAACTTCCCTCCCTGAACCCTATTCAGCCGATCGAAGGACGCGTGTGATGCGGGCTTCGATCGGGAGCCCCCCTTCGACACGCCATCCCGCCACGGGCTTGATGGCCGGATCGAACGAACGAGACAGAGGACATCCCATGCGCGCTGAAGCGCAAGCCTATATCGACCAGATCGACGCCGCTTTGGCCCTGGTCCGCCGCTTCCTGGATTGGGATCGCGCCGTGCGCCGGCTCGACGAGCTGAATGCGCGTGTCGAGGATCCCAAGCTGTGGGACGATCCCAAGCAGGCGCAGAGCGTGATGCAGGAGCGCCGCCGCCTGGACGAGGCGATCGCCGCCGTCACCACCATCGAAGGCGAGCGCAGCGACACGGTCGAATTGATGGAGATGGCGGAGGCGGAGGGTGACGAATCTCTCGTCGACGACGCGGTCAGCACCCTTGCCGAACTGTCCGCCCGCGCGGAGCGGGACAAGGTCAAGGCGCTGCTTGCCGGTGAGGCGGACTCGAACGACACTTATGTCGAGATCAACTCGGGCGCCGGCGGCACGGAGAGTCAGGATTGGGCCGAGATGCTGCAGCGCATGTATACGCGCTGGGCGGAACGGCGCGGGCTGAAGGTCGAGCTGGTCGATCACCATGCGGGCGAGCAGGCCGGCATCAAGTCCGCCACCCTGCTGGTCAAGGGCGAGAACGCCTATGGCTATGCCAAGACCGAAAGCGGCGTGCACCGGCTTGTGCGAATCAGTCCCTATGACAGTTCGGCGCGGCGACACACCAGCTTTTCCAGCGTCTGGGTCTATCCGGTGATCGACGACAATATCCAGGTCGAGATCAACGAGGGCGATCTGCGGATCGATACCTATCGCGCGTCGGGTGCCGGCGGCCAGCACATCAACACGACCGACTCGGCCGTGCGCATCACCCACCTGCCGACCGGCATCGTCGTGCAGTGCCAGAATCAGCGATCGCAGCACAAGAACAAGGCCGAGGCATATAACCAGCTTCGCGCCCGGCTGTACGAGCGTGAACTGGCGGAGCGGGAGGCGGTCGCCAATGCGCAGAACGCCACCAAGACCGAGATCGGCTGGGGCCACCAGATCCGCTCCTACGTCCTCCAGCCCTATCAGCTGGTGAAGGACCTGCGCACCGGCGTAACCTCTACCAGCCCGTCGGACGTGCTCGACGGCGATCTCGATCGCTTCATGGCCGCCGCCTTGTCGCAGCGGGTCACCGGCGAGACGGTCGAGGTCGAGGACGTCGAGTGAACAAGCGCGCCGTCCTGGCGGCGGCGCTGCTGCTGGCCGGCTGCGGGCAGGCCCCAGCCCCGAATGAGCCACGAACGCGATCCGGCTTCCCCAAGGCGGCGCGGATCGTGGCGCCGGTCGTATCGCCCGCATGGTCGACCGAACGTGCGCGCGACGATCGGCGGGAAGCGGATGCCGTGATGGAAGCCGCCGGGGTCAAGCCCGGCATGACGGTGGCCGACATCGGCGCGGGCGAAGGCTATTACACCATCCGCCTCGCCGCCAGGGTCGGTCCGACGGGCCGGGTGCTCGCCGAGGATATCGTACCCGCTTATCGCGATCGGCTGGCGGAGCGGATCTACCGCGAGCGGCTCGACAATGTGTCGGTGCGGCTGGGCAAGGTCGTCGATCCGCAACTGCCGGACAACAGTTTCGACCGCGTTTTCCTGGTCCACATGTACCACGAAATAGACCAGCCGTACGAGTTCCTGTGGCAGGTCCGTCCGTCGCTGCGGCGTGGCGGAATGGTGGTGGTGGTCGACGCGGACCGCCCCACGGCGCAGCATGGCACGCCGCCATCGCTGCTCGACTGCGAGTTCGCGTCGGCCGGCTATCGCCTGATACGCCGTACCGACATGCCGCAGGCGGGCGGCTATCTGGCTCTGTACGCACCGCATGGCGCCCGGCCGGAACCGCGCGCCATGCGGGCGTGTCACGCCTGACCGGCGCTTACTTGCCGCTAGCCAGGTCGACGCCGATGTAGCGCGCCGGCCCGGAGCCGCGCTGCACCAGCAGAAGCACCGTCTTGAGACCGCCCTTCTTGGCCGCATCCACCGCCTGTACTGCCTCCGCTACGGTCGTCACCGGCCGCTGCGAGATGGACAGGATGACGTCGCGCGGCTGGAGCCCCTTGGACCCCGCGTCGCTTGACGGATCGACGTTGGTGACGACCACGCCGCGCGTGCCCGGTTGCAGTTGCAGCTGCTGGGTGATCTGCGGCGTAAGCGTCTGCAACGACAGGCCGAGCGAACTGCGCAGGGTTTGCGGTGCCGGCTGACCGCTCGAGTCATCGGGGAGGTCGTTGTCCTCACCGCCATCGTTGACAGCGAGCTGCTCCTCTGGCGGACGCTCCGTCAGCACGGCCGTGACCGTCTGGCGCTGACCCTGCCGGAACAACTCAATCGGCACGCGCGCGCCAACCGGCAGGCCGGCCACGATGAACGACAAGGTATTCTCGGACGTGATTTCCTGATTGTTGACGCGCAGGATCACGTCACCCTGCTGCACCCCGGCACGGGCGGCGGGCTGGCCGGGCTCGATCCGGGCCACGATCTCGCCCCGATCCTTCGGCAGCTTCAGCGATGCCGCGATGTCGTCGGTCATCGGCTGGATCACCACGCCCAGATAGCCGCGACGGACGCGCTGGCCCTTCATCAGTTGCTGCACCACCGGCCGTGCCTGCTCCGCCGGAATGGCGAAGCCGATACCGACATTGCCGCCGGACGGCGAGTAGATGGCGGTGTTGATGCCGATCACATTGCCGTTGAGGTCGAACATCGGGCCGCCGGAATTGCCCTGGTTGATGGCGGCATCGGTCTGGATATAGCGATCATAGGCGCCGCCCTGACCGATGTTGCGGTGGATCGCGGAGACGATACCCGCCGTCACCGTGCCGCCCAGCGCGAAGGGATTGCCGATCGCCAGAACCCAGTCGCCGACGCGGGCGCGGGTGGAATCACCGAATTGCACGAACGGCAGGTTGGTGGCGTCGATCTTCAGCACCGCCAGATCCGACACCGGATCGCGGCCCACCACGCGGGCGGTATATTCCTTGCGATCCGCCAGCGTGACGGTGATCGCGGACACGGTCACCTTGGCGCGGCCGTTGGCCGGACCGCCGGAAATGACGTGGTTGTTGGTGACGATGTAGCCATCGGCCGAGATGACGAAGCCGGAGCCCAGCGACGTCGCCTCGCGCGTCACCGGCTGACCATTTTCGTTGGTCTGCCCGCCCCCGCCGAAGCGGCGGAAGAATTCGTCAAAGGGGGTGCCGGCGAACGGATTTTGCTGCTGCGGCAATTGCACCCGCTGGGTGGTGGAGATGTTCACTACCGCCGGCTGCAGCTTGGCCGTCAGGTCGGCAAAGCTCATCGGCGCGCCGCGCGGCGCCATGGATGCCATCTGCGACGGCGCATTTTGCGCCACCTGTGCGCCGAGCGGCTGCTGCAGCGCCACGGTGGCGGTTGCGCCACCGAGAAGCAGGGCTCCAGTTACGGCATAAGCATAGCGCACGAGCTTCAACTCCCGAGATGTGTCAAGCCGGATAGAAAGCCCGGCGCAGTTCCAGAACGGAGCAACGAAAATGCCGATCCACGGCTGAATGAGATTTGAATAAAATCAGGGCCGCCCCTGAAACTGGCGGAGATATTCATCGTCCGGCGACAGCAGGATGTTGGCGCTGCCCCGAGGGGTATTATCTTCGGTGCCGAAGGTCACCCGATAAGACTGCATGGCACGGTAAAAATCGTAGAAACCAGGATCCTTGCCGAAGCTGGCCGAATAGACCTTTGCCGCGGCGGCATCCGCTTCGCCCATGATGATCTGCGCCTCGCGCCGGCCCTCCGCCTCGATCGAGCGGGCTTCCTGCTGACGCGCGGTGCGCATCCGCTCAAACGCGCTCTGCAGCGGGGTGCCGTCGGGCAGGTCGGCGCGCTTGATCCGCACGTCCACGATCTCCGCCCCATATTGGGCGGCGACACGGGCGAGCGCATTCTGGATGTTGCCCATCACCGCGTCGCGCTCGGGCGTCAGCAGCGTGGCGAAGCGGCGCTTGCCCAGTTCGTTGCGCAAAGCCGACCCCAGGATCGGCTTCAGCGCGTCGCCGACCCGCCGCTCGCTGCCGGCCGACACGTACATCCGCACGGGATCCACCACGCGGTAACGGGCAAAGGCGTCCACCTCCAACCGCAGCTGGTCGGTGGACAGCACCGCCTGACGCTGCATGTCGAAATCGAGCACGCGCTTGTCGACCCACACCACCTGATCCACGAACGGGATACGATAGCCGAGCCCCGCGCCCGTGCGGCCGAACTCGGCGCGCCGGTCGTAGGCGTTCAGGATCTTCACCGGGTGTCCGAAGCGGATCACCAGCGCCTGCTTGGTTTCCGGCACCACCAGCAGCGCGCTGAGCGCCACCGCGAGCAGCACCAGCACCAGGCCGCCGGCCAGCAGCAGGTTGCGGCGGACGCCGTCCACGACGCTCATCGGCCACCCTCCTGCGCTCGCGCCGCCGCCGGCGCGGGGAGGTAGGGCACCACGTTGCGCGGTCCGACGATCGTCTTGTCGCTCTTGGCCAGCACCTTCTCCATCGTCTCGTAATACATGCGCCGGCGGGTCACGTCGGGCGCGAGCTTGTACTGCTCGTAAACCTTGTCGAACGCGGTTGCCTCGCCCTCCGCCTTGGCGGTCACCTGGGTCGCATAAGCGCGCGCCTGGTTGAGGTAGGATTGCGCGGTCTGCTGCGCGGCGGACACTTCCTTGAAAGCGTCCAGCACCTCCTGAGGCGGATCCGCCTGCTTGATCGCCACGCCCTGGATCACCACGCCGGCGCGGTAGCTGTCGAGCAGTTCCTGCGCGCGCTGCGCCACCCGCGCCTCGATCTGGCTGCGCCCCTGGCCGATGGCGTCGTTCAGCGTGACGCGGGCAATCGCCTCACGCATCGCGCTCTCCGCCACTTCCTTGATGGTGCCGTCCGGGTCCTGCAGCTCGAACAAATAGAGTTCCGGGTCGCGGATGCTCCACCGTACCGAATAGGCCAGGTTGATGATGTTCTCGTCGCCGGTCAGCATCAGGTTCTGGCCCGACGCCCCGTCCGATCCGGTGTCGATGTCGATCACGTGGATCGTGTCCACGTCGACCTTGGTCACCAAGTCCATCGGCGCCGGGAAGGTGAAGCCGAGGCCGGGCTGCAGCGTACCGACATATTTGCCGAGGCGGGTGATGACGCCGCGCTGCTGCGGACCGATCGTATGCGCGCTGGTGAAGATCACCCAGAGCAGGATCATGCCGATGATGGCCCAGCGCCACAGATTGCCGACTTCCAGATTCTGGGGTCCGTTGCCACCGAAACGCGCCCGCCCGCGCCGCAACAGCGCATCCAGCGCGGAAGGTCCGGCAGGGCGCCCCGGCGTCGGCCGCCACGGCTTTTTCGGCCCGTCGCCCGTGCCGCCCGATCCGCCCCATGGCCCGCTATCGTTCAGCGTCGCGCCCTTCGATCCATCCTGCATAGGATCTTTATAAGGCCGGCGGCGGGGAAAAACAGTGCCTCCCCCCGGCCGATCTCCTAAGGGGAGGCCATGCCCACGCATGAACAGCTTGCCGCCGCGCTCGACCGCGTCACCGATCCCGTTTCCGGCCGGGGCCTGATCGCTTCGGGCCGCGCCGCGCCGCCGCGTGGAGAGCGGACGGTGGACGTGGTGCTGGACGTGAGCGGTCTTGACGATCCCGCTCGCGCGCGCCTGGAAGCGGACGTGCGGGTAACCCTGGGCGCACTGCCCGGCGTGGAGGGCGTGCGGGTGGCGATGACGGCGCAACGGGCCGCCGCGCCGCGCCTGATCGCGGTCGCGAGCGGCAAGGGCGGCGTCGGCAAGTCCACCGTGGCCGCCAGCCTGGCGGTGGCGCTGGCCAAGCGCGGCATCAAGGTCGGCATGGTCGATGCCGACATTTACGGCCCGTCCCAACCCCGGTTGCTGGATGCCGATCGCAAGCCGGAGGCCGAAAGCAACAAACTGATCCCCGTTGACACGCGCCACGGCGTACCGACCCTGTCCATGGGCCAATTGGTCGCGCCGGGGCAGGCGATCGCATGGCGCGGCCCGATGGCGGGCAATGCCCTGACCCAGTTGGTCGATGCGCATTGGGGCGACACCCAGGCGCTGATCGTGGACATGCCGCCCGGCACCGGCGACGTGCAATTGTCCATGATCCAGAAGCATCGCCCGGCCGGCGCGGTGATTGTCTCCACGCCGCAGGACCTTGCCCTGATCGACGCCACCCGTGCGATCGACCTGTTCAACAAGGCCAATGTGCCGATCATCGGCCTCGTCGAGAATATGGCGGGCTATGCCTGTCCCAAATGCGGGGAGATTTCGGAGCCGTTCGGTCGCGGCGGCGCGGAGGCGGAGGCGGCGCGGCTCGGCATGCCTTTCCTGGGGCGCATCCCGCTGGCGATCGAGATCAGGACCGCCTCCGACGCGGGCCAGCCGGACATCGCACCGTTCGCCGCCGTGGCCGATGGCGTGGCGAACTGGCTGAACCGATAAGCGCGCCGGCGGTTATGCCTGCATGCCGCTGACCTCCCCCGACGCCATCAGGCAATTGCTGACCGAGACGCGGACGATCGCCTTGGTCGGCGCCTCCGACCGCCCCGACCGGCCCAGCTACGGCGTCATGCGCGTCCTGCAGGATTGGGGCTATCGCGTGCTGCCGGTGAACCCGCAGATTACGGGCGAGCATGTGCATGGCGAATATGTCTGGCGCGAACTGGCGCAGATCGGGGAGCCGATCGACATAGTGGACATATTCCGGCGACCGCAGGCGGCGGGCGAGGCGGTGGACGAAGCAATCCGGGTCGGCGCCAAAGCCGTATGGATGCAAATCGGCGTGATCAATCATGAGGCCGCCGCGCGGGCGGAAGCGGCCGGACTGAAGGTGGTGATGGACCGCTGCCCGGCCATCGACCTGCCCGGATTGGGCATTCCCAGGAAAGGTCAGACCCTGCCGAACGGGCTTTAACGAAAGCTGGCTGCGCTCGCCCCTTCGGCCAGTCGCGCTACGGCGGCGGTGTGAATGCCGGGCGCGCTGGCGAGAATGCCGAACGCCTCGCCCCTGCGGGAATTGAAGCTGAGCGGCACGCCCAACGCGTCGGTCACCACCGCACCCGCCTCCTCCGCGATCAGGGCGGCGGCGGCGATGTCCCATTCATTGCCCCAGCGTAAGGTCGCGCACAGGTCGGCCTCATCGTCCGCCACCATCGCCACGCGCAAGGCGATGGAGTTGGGACGCGGCACCGGCACCAGGTCCTGGTCCATTCCCCGCAGCGTGTCCGCCGGGATGCGCGCCCCAGGCAGCAACGTGCGCGACGATCCCTGCAATACCTGCCCGTTGAGAGTCGTGCCCTGCCCCGCGACAGCGCGCCACCGTTCGTTGCGGGCCGGCGCATCCAGCACCGCGATCACCGGCTCGCCCTGTTCGACCAGGGCGATCGAGATACACCAGCCGCGCAAACCGTTCAGGTAGTCGCGCGTCCCGTCGATCGGATCGACCACCCAGATCCGCCGCGAGCCGAGGCGGGCGGTGGTGTCGGCGGTTTCCTCCGACAGCCAGCCGGCGTCGGGGTCCAATGCCTTGAGGCGGGTCCGCAGCAGGAGATCGACGGCAAGGTCGATCTCGCATACCGGATGGCCCGGCACTTTCTCCCAGCGGCGATAGTCCGTGCGCCATCGGCTGAGCGCCAGCGCGCTGGCCTCCGCCGCGATTGCGGCAATGTCGTCGGCCAGCGCCTCAGGCACCCGCGATCATCATCCCGTCGATGCGGATCGTGGGCACATCCATCGCGCGCCGGAAGACCAGGTCGTCCGCCGGCGTCAGGTGCAGGAACATGTCCGCCAGATTGCCGGCGATGGTGATCTCCGCCACCGGCTCCGCCAGCTTGCCGTTGCGGATCGCGAAACCCGACGCGCCGCGACTATAATCGCCGGTGACGCCGTTCACGCCCTGACCGATCAACTCGGTCACATAGACGCCGAGCATGATGTCTCCGATCAGGTCCTGGACGCTCACGCCGCCCGCCTGCAGGAACAGGTTGCTGGTGCCCGCGCCGGGCGCGCCGCTGCCGCCGCGCGCGGCATGGCCGGTCGGCGCTTCCCCCAATTGCCGGGCCGAGGCGCTGTCGAGCAGCCAGGTGGTGAGAACACCGTCCTCGATGATATCCGTCGGTGCGGTCGGCAGCCCCTCGCCATCGAAGGCGCGGCTGCGCAGCCCCCTGATCCGATGCGGATCGTCGCGGACGGTAATGCCGGGCGCAAAGATGCGCTCGCCCCGCTTGCCGAGCAGGAAGCTGGTCTTGCGTGCGATGGCGGCGCCCGTGATCGCACCCGCCAGATGGCCGAGCAGGCTGGTGCCGACGCGCGGATCGTAGACGACCGGCATGGCGCCGGAGGCCAGCTTGCCCGGATTGACCCGCGCGACGGCCCGTTCGCCGGCACGGTGGCCGATCGCCCGCGCATCCTCCAGATCCGCGAAGTGCCGTGCCGAGTGATAGGCATAATCGCGCTGCATCACGGAGCCCTCGCCCGCGATCACGCTGGCCGAGCAGCCATAGCCGGAGGACTGGTAGCCGCGCGCAAACCCGGTGGACGTCGCCAACGCCATCAGCGTCCGGCCGGCACTGGCGCCCGCCCCCTCGCTGTTGGTGACGCCTGCGATCGCACGCGCGGCCTCCTCGGCGCCGAGGGCCAGATCCTTGAGCACGCCCGGCGCCGGATCCTGACCGTCATCGGGATCGATCGCCACCGGCTCGCCGGTCAGCAGGCGGTCGGCGGGGGCAAGGCCGGCATAATCATCCTCTGGCGCCTCGCGGGCCATGGCAACGGCACGCTCCACCAGCGCGCCCAGCGCCTCCGTCGACAGATCGGACGACGACACGCTCGCGGATCGCTTGCCCACGAACAGGCGCAGTCCGATTTCCTCGCCTTCGGAGCGGCCAACATCCTCCAGCGCACCGAGCCGCACCTGCACCTCGGTAGAGCTGCTGCCATAATATACGGCATCGGCGGCATCGGCGCCCGCACGGCGGGCGGCGGCGATCAGGTCTGCGACCTTGTTCTCGGCATCGGCAACGGACAGCATGTGCGGCACTTAGGAGCGCGACCCGCCCCCGCAAAGCCCTTTCGCGCAATCAATGCGAGGCGCTGCCCACCGCCAGGCAGGCGAGGAACATCAGCAGGCCCGCAAAGCGGTTGGCGCGAAACCGACGCAGTGCATCCGCCGGTGCATCCGGATGGAGCCCCAGCACCTGCCAGCCGAGATGCGCCGCAACCGGCAGCAACGCCGCCAGCGCTAGCGGATCGGGCCGCACCCGCCACAGCGCGCAACCCCATAGCAGGACCGCGCCGGCATAAAGCAGGGCCACGCCACCCTTCGCATGGCTGCCGAGCGCGCGGGCCGAGGACTTGACGCCGGCCAGTGCATCATCCTCCACATCCTGCAGGGCGTAGATCGTATCATAGCCGATCACCCACAGCACCGACCCGGCATAGAGCCACCACAAGGCAGGAGCGGTGTGGCCCGTGGCTGCCGGCCAGCCGACCAGCGCCGCCCAGGAAAAGACCAGCCCCAGCCATGCCTGCGGCCACCAGGTGATCCGCTTCATGAAGGGGTAGGCCGCGACAAGACCCAGGCTGACGAGCGCGATTCCCTGTGCCAGGCCGGGCAATTGCAGCAGCACGACCAGCCCGATCAGGCTGAGCCCCATCAGGAAGGCCCAGGCCGTCTTCAGCGACACGCGCCCGCTCGCCAGCGGCCGCTCGCGCGTGCGGGCCACGCGAGCATCCAGGTCGCGATCGACAATGTCGTTATATACGCAGCCCGCCCCCCGCATCGCGATCGCGCCAAGGGCGAACCACAGGATCAGGTCCCACCGCGCCACCGCCCGTCCCGCCAAGGCAGTGGCCCAGGCACCGGGCCAGAAGAGCAGCCAGGCACCGATCGGGCGATCCAGGCGGGCGAGCTGCGCCAGGTCGCGGGTCAGCGGGGACAATCGGGCGACGGTGCCGCCATGCTCGGTGTCGGGAACGATAGGCGCTGCCATCCGCCTGCCCTATAGGCTCCGCATGGTTGACGCCACCACCTCGTCCCGCGCCGTTCGCGCGATCCATCCCGCGCTGCGCGACGACATTGCCGATCTGGTGACGCGACGCCCGCTTCCAGGCCCGCATCTGCCGGCGCTCAATCCGTTCCTGTTCCTCAATCACCATGGGCCGCAGACCTACCCGCCCGGCAATCGCGGCCTCCCTTTCGGCCCGCATCCCCATCGCGGGTTCGAAACGGTCACCTTCATCCTGGAGGGCGAACTGTCCCACCTCGACACGGGAGGGCACGAGAGCATCATCGGCCCTGGCGGCGTGCAGTGGATGACGGCCGGGCGCGGACTGGTCCATGCCGAGCTTTCGCCCGAACGCTTCAAGCAGAGCGGCGGCCCGCTCGAAATCCTGCAACTCTGGGTCAACCTGCCCGCCCGCCTGAAGATGACCACGCCCGCCTATGTCGGGCTGCAAAGGGCCGACATTCCGGTGATCCAGCGGGAGGACGCACGCATCGCGCTCGTTTCCGGCGACCTGGACGGGCGAACCGGGCCGTTCGCGTCGCTGACCGGCGTGTCCATGATGACGGTCGCCCTTGATGCGGGCGGCCGCGTCCACCTGCCTGCGCCCCGTGGTCGGACGATATTCTGCTACGTGGTTCGGGGCACCGCGACCATCGCCGGCACGCCGGTCGCCGCCTTCAACCTCGCGGAACTCGGCAGCGGCGAGGCGATAGAGGTCGCAAGCGACGGTGGCGCCCTTTTGCTGTTCGGCCATGCCGATCCGATCGGGGAACCGATCGTGGCGCGCGGCCCCTTCGTCATGAACAGCGAGGCGGAGATCATGCAGGCCGTGCGCGACTACCAGGCCGGCCTGTTCGGCAGCTTTTCGTGAGCAGCGTCAGGCCCGCGACCCCCGCCTGGCCGCCCGCCAGCACGCCGCGCCTGTTCGTGGACCGACCGCTTGGCCCCGGCATGACGCTGAGCCTCGACGGACCACCCGCCAATTACCTCGCCAACGTCATGCGGCTGCAGCCAGGTGATGTGGTGCGCCTGTTCGACGATCGCACCGGTGAATGGTTGGCGGAGCTGCGCGACTTAACGAAGCGCGCGGTCCACCTGACCATCCGCGAGCCATTGCGCGAGCGGGAGGCCGTGCCCGACCTGTGGCTGCTGTTCGCACCGATCAAGAAGGGGCCGATCGACTGGCTGGTCGAAAAGGCGACCGAGCTCGGCATCGGTCGCCTCCAGCCCGTCATCACCCAGCGCACGGTGGTGGACCGCCTCAATCTCGATCGGCTGCGGGCACATACGATCGAGGCTGCCGAGCAATGCGACCGCACCGCCCTCCCCGACCTGGCCGAGCCGGTGAAGCTTGCCGCACTGCTGAAAGGCTGGACGGCGGATCGCGCTCTGCTGTTCGCGGACGAGACCGGCGGCCTGCCCTTGGCGCAGGCCGCGACACCCGGTCCGGCCGCAATCCTGATCGGGCCGGAAGGCGGCTTCACCCCGGACGAACGCGCGATGATTCGCGCCGTCCCGGGTGCCTCCGGCGTCTCGCTTGGTCCCCGCATCCTGCGCGCCGAAACGGCGGCGGCGGCGGCAATCGCATGCTGGATGTCGATCGCGGGCGACTGGCGCTAGCTTAGCGCGCGTCAGCCCGCTATCTGCGCGCACCATGACAACGCGCACGGCAGAGGCCGGCCCTGACCCGCTTATCGAAAGCCGCGCCGACCTGATCGGCGTCTTTGCCCGTGGCGAAAAGCCCAGGGACCGGTGGCGAATCGGGACGGAGCATGAAAAGTTCGTCTATGCCGTCGGGGATCATCACGCCCCCTCCTATGAGGAGAAAGGCGGCATCCATGCCCTGCTGATCGGCCTGACCAAATTCGGGTGGGAGCCGGTCTATGAAGGCGAGAACATCATTGCCCTCAGCGGCCCCGATGGTGCCGTCAGCCTGGAGCCGGCGGGCCAGTTCGAACTGTCCGGCGCGCCGCTCGACAATCTGCATCAGACCTGCGCGGAGACCGGACGCCACCTCGCCCAGGTGAAGGAGATTGGCGAAAAGCTCGGCATGGGCTTCCTCGGCATGGGCTTCTGGCCGGACAAGACCCGTGGCGACCTGCCGATCATGCCCAAGGGCCGTTACGACATCATGCTGCGGCACATGCCGCGGGTGGGCGACCTCGGCCTCGACATGATGCTGCGCACCTGCACCATCCAGACCAACCTCGATTATGCGAGCGAGGCGGACATGGTGAAGAAGTTCCGCGTCAGCCTGGCCTTGCAGCCGCTCGCCACCGCGCTGTTCGCCAACTCCCCCTTTACCGAAGCCAAGCCGAACGGCTTCCTGTCCTATCGCAGCCATATCTGGACCGATACCGATCCGGCCCGCACCGGCATGCTGCCGTTCGTATTCGAGGACGGGTTCGGATATGAACGCTATGCCGATTACATGCTCAATGTGCCGATGTATTTCGTATTCCGCGATGGGCGCTACATCGATGCGGCCGGCCTGGATTTCCGCGACTTCATCGACGGCAAGCTGGCGGTTCTGCCGGGGGAGCGCCCACGCGTCGGCGATTGGGTCGACCATCTCTCCACCGCATTCCCCGAAGTGCGCCTGAAGAGCTTCCTCGAAATGCGCGGGGCTGATGGCGGCCCTTGGAACCGGATCTGCGCACTGCCCGCCTTGTGGGTGGGCCTGCTTTACGACGATCAGGCGCTGGACGCCGCCTGGGACGAGGTCAAGCATTGGACGATCGAGGATCATCACCGCATCCGTGCGCACGTGCCGCGTCTCGCGCTCGCCACCAAGGGGCCGCGCGGGCGGAGCCTGCGGGAACTGGGACAGCGCATCCTCGACATTGCCCATGCCGGGCTTGCCGCGCGCAAGCGTCTCAACGCTGCGGGCGATGACGAAACCGGCTTCCTCGATCCGTTGCGTGAGATCGTCGCTAGCGGCAAGGTGCCGGCCGAGCGCCTGCTCGACCTCTACCATGGCGCATGGGGCGGAGACATGTCGCGCATCTATGGCGAGATGAGCTTCTGACCGTGTCGCCACGGGCGCGCGCCGCCGCTCGCCCACAATATGGTGAACGATGGCGGGGCGTCGCAACCGCCTTGACAGACACCGAACCGGCTACCACGACAAAGTTGCTGCACTGCAAAAGGAGCAAAGTGCGTTGACGATCAATGTCGCCGTCATCGGCCTCGGCAAAATGGGCCTGTCCCACCTGGCGATGATCAACGCCCTTGAGGATTTCCGCGTTGTCGCAATCTGCGACAGCGCCGCCATGGTCGGCGGGGTGATCGAGAAATACGGTCACCTCAAGTATATCGCCGATTTCGACGCGGTGCTCGCGCTCCCGGACCTGGATGCGATCGTGATCGCGACGCCCACCACCACCCACGAGCCGATGGTGCGCAAGGCGCTCGATCGCGGGCTGCACGTTTTCTGCGAGAAGCCGCTGACCCTGTCTTCGGCCGAGAGCGCGTCCTTGGCCGCGCTGGCGGAGAGCAAGGGCCTGATCGCGCAGGTCGGCTATCACAACCGCTTCATCGGCACCTTCAACGAGGTAAAGCGCCTGCTCGATTCCGGCGCTCTCGGCCGCATCAGCCATGTCCAGGCGGAGGCTTATGGCCCGGTCGTGCTGCGTCCGACCAAGCCGACCTGGCGTGGCAAGGCCGGTAACGGCGGCGGCTGCTTGTACGATTATGCGGCTCACCCGCTCAACCTGGTGAACTGGTATTTCGGCCGTCCTGAAGGATGCAGCGGCGCCGTGCTCAAGAGCACCTTCTCGGCGGAAGTCGATGACGAGGTCTATGCCAATCTGGGCTTCGGCAACGGCGTCACCGGCCAATTGTCGGTGAACTGGTCGGACGCCTCGGTCCGCAAGATGACCACCCGCATCTCCATCTGGGGCGAAGGCGGCAAGGTCTATGCCGACCGTCAGGAAATCCAGGTTTTCCTGACGGGCACCACGCCCGTGCCGCAGGGTTATGAGGAAGGATGGACGGTCAAGTACATCACCGACCTGACACCTCCGGTCAGCTTCTATCTGCGTGGCGAGGAATATACCGCGCAGTTGGAGGCGTTCGGCCGCGCGATCAAGAACAAGCAGCAGGGTGAGAACGGCTTCGCTTCCTCCGCCGACACCGACGCGACGATCGAGATGATCCGCGCCGCGGCGGCGGCAGGCGGCAGTGCCGGCACCATCACGACGCCGGCGCAGGAGCGCAAGGGCGGCATTCTCTCGCGCGTACTGGGTCGCTGATGGAGAAGACCCGCCAGGTTACCCGCGCCGGCTTCGCGCCATGGCAGCGTTCGCGCCTGATGAATGCGTGGGTCGACAGCCTCACCATCCCGGAGATTGTGGAGCGGCTGGACGAGGGCACGCTCTTCACGCTCAACCCCGACCATATGTACCATCTTCAGCGGAATCCCGATTTCGCGGAAGCCTATCGCCACGCGACCATAGTCTCGTCTGACAGCAAATATGTCTATTGGTCGCTCGGGCTGATCGGGCGGAACATCAAGCAGAAGTCGTCGGGTTCGGACATCGTGCCGGCTTACTGGCAGCACCATGCCAACAATCCGGACGTTAGCATTTTCTTCCTCGGCGCGAAGCCGGGCGTGGCGCAGATGGCGCGTGAACGGATCAACGGCATCGTCGGCCGGCAGATCGTGGTCGGCGCGCACGGGCCGTCGTTCAATTTCGTCAACGATGCCAAGGAAATCGACGAGGTGATCGCCATGATCAACGCGTCGGGCGCGACCTGCCTGATCGTTGGCCTTGGCGCGCCCAAGCAGGAGATCTGGATCGATCGCAATCGCCACCGCATGCCCAAGGTGAAGGTCTATATGGGCGTGGGCGCGACCATCGATTACGAAGCGGAAGCGGTCAAGCGCGCGCCGGGCTGGATGGCGCGTAACGGCCTGGAATGGGTGTACCGCATGACCACCGAGCCGCGGCGTTACTGGCGCCGCTATTTCCGCACCTTGGATTTCTTCTGGCTCGTGCTGAAGGATCGCCTGGGACTGTACCGCCCCCCGGCCTTTCCCTCGCCTGGCAACTCCCCCGAACCGTCGGGTGATCCGCGCGTCGCGCGTCTCACCGGCCAGTCCTAACGCATCGCTCCATCGAGGATTACATGGAACGCATTCTCTTCGGCGATAATCAGTTCTTCGGCGTGAACCACATGTCGGAGGAAAAGGCGCGGCAGCAGGCCATGCGGTTCCAGTCGATCGACGCGATCGTCGACGTGCTGCAATCGGCTCTGCATGCAGGCGCCGGCGGCTTCATGTGCACGACGCATGACAAGATCGAGAAGATTGCCGACGACGTGCGCGCGCATCCGGAAAAGTGGGAGGGCTTCACCTTCTATCCCGGCATGCCCTACGCCCACAAATATGCCAATGCCGTTACCGAGCTCGGCTATTTCGACGCGCTGCGCAAGTTCCTGCCCAAGGAAGGGTTGGTCGATACCGTCCTGCGCGGATCCAAGGCGGTCCTGAACAAGGACATCGAAAGCATGATGACCCTGCTGGTCGATGCCGAGATGAAGATGTTCCGGGACCTCAATACCCCCGTCATCTTCCTGCAAAATGTGGTCTGCGACCTGATCCAGGGCCTGGGTTTCGTCGACGCCTTCCGCATCTTCTCGGACCATGTCCGCAAGCGTTACAATGCGGAGGCGGGCTTCATCACCATGAACCTGCCCAAGCTGCTGCCGATGCTGAAGGATGCCGGGATCGACAATCCGATCGTGTGCGCCAACGTCAACAAGATCGCGTTTCGCATGTCCGGCGGCATCGACGGCTATCGCGAAGCGACCCGCAAGATCCCGGCGCGCGTGATTGCCATGTCGGTGCTCGCTTCGGGCGGCATCCGCCCGCGCGAGGCGATCGAGTGGGTGGTGAACGAGCCTTATGTGAAAAGCATCCTGTTCGGCGCCTCCAGCGAGGCCAATATCGTCAACACGGTGGAGCTGATCCACGAGGCCGATGCCGCCAAGGGCAAGGTCTACGCCTGACCCCCCCTCGTCGCATCACCGGCGCACAAACAGAAAGGGCTCCGCCGCGGCGGAGCCCTTTCTCGTTCCGGCTGGCCGGCGGGCGGATCGCTTAGCGGCGATCGCCCATGAAGCGCAGCAGGAACAGGAACATGTTGATGAAGTCGAGGTAGAGGGTCAGCGCACCCATCACCACCGACTTGCCGACGAAGCTGGTGCCCTGCACCTGGAAGTACATGCTCTTGATGCGCTGCGTGTCATAGGCGGTCAGGCCGGCGAACAGCAGCACGCCGAGGATGCTGATCACCAGTGCGAGGCCGCTCGACTGGAAGAACATGTTGAGCAGGCTCGCAACGAGGATTCCGACCACGCCCATGATCAGGAAGCTGCCAAAGCCCGACAGGTCACGCTTGGTCGTGTAGCCATAGAGGCTCAGCCCACCGAACGCAGCGGCGCTGGCGAAGAAAGTCTGCGCAACCGACGTGCCGGTATAGACCAGCAGGATCGTCGACAGTGACAGCCCCATCAATACGGCATAGCCCCAGAAGATCGCCTTGGCGGCGCCGTCGCTCAGCCGATTGATGCCGAAGCTCAGCCACATGACCAGGCCGATCGGCGCCAGCATCACCACCCAGCCCAGCCCCGACGGGCGGCCTTCAGGCGAGAAAAGCAGGCTCATATAGGGGCTGTTGGCGAACAGCAGCGCAACGATGCCAGTCAGCAGCACGCCGGACGCCATGTAATTGTAGACCGAAAGCATGTAGGACCGCAGACCCGCGTCGTGCGCCGCAGCGCGCGCGCCGGTGGGTGCGGCAGCAGCGGAGGTCGTCCAGGGGTCGGACCAGTTTGCCATGTGAATACGCTCCTTTCGCGCCACGATGCGCGCTGCCGCGAATATCGGCGTGCGCGGAAACCTTTTCAAGCGGCAGTCGCCGCGTGCGACGGGGCGCTTCGGTCTTTGGCGCGCGGAGACATGTTAAAATACAAAGGACGTGAGAGGAGCTGAGGATCGTGCACCGCCTGTTTGTCGCCCTGCGCCTCTCCGCCGGTCAGCGAGCCATGTTGTCGCGGGCCATGGCGCACGTGCCGGCAATCCGCTGGCAACCGGAAGACTAACTGCACCTGACCTTGCGCTTCATCGGTGAGGTTGAGCGTTCCCAGGCGGAGGAGATCGCCGCTTCGTTGTTCGCGGTCACCGCGCCGCAACCGTCGCTGGCCTTGGCGGGCACCGGTACGTTTGATCACCGTGGCGTGGTTCATACATTGTGGGCCGGGGTTGCCGCCAATCGGGAACTCACGACATTGCGCGGCAACGTGGAGCGAGCGCGCGCTGGTACGGGCCGGCATTCCACCCGAAGCGCGCTTTCAAGCCACACATCACCCTTGCTCGCTTCAACCGCCGGGCGGGCGCGCCGCCGCTGTCGTTGGATCACCTCGCCGGGGTGAGCAGTCTGCCGGAACCTGTCGGCTATTTCCTGTTGTTCGAAAGTCACCTCACGCCACAGGGCGCGCATCACGAGGTCATCCACCATTACCCTTTATCCCGGTAGGACAGTCTCGCGATCCCGCGGCGTGCTTGTGCTCCGGCCAAAGCGGAGGTTGGCCATCGAACCGGTTTCGTTGGTGCCGGACTTCCCGCTTCGTCGAGGGAGGGTGCCCGATCGGAACAGGATAGGATCCAGGAGAGCCCCTTCGCTTACGAGGACGTGCGCAGTCACGGCATCCAGGAAGCCGGCGCCCGTCAGAGGCTTAGCCCGACGTTTATCCCGATGGCATTCCGACAGCCATCAACGCGGCCATTACACTAGATCGCTCGGCTGAGCCCGAGTCGCTGCGCTTGTACTGCACAGGCCTATCATCACGGAAAGATCGGGTGTGTGGCGACCGCCGGGACACTGCTGTGACCATGCCGGCGTAGGTGCGGCTGCCAAACGGGCAGCGGGCAGCGGGCAGCGGGCAGCGGGCAGCGGGCAGCGGGCAGCGGGCAGCGGGCAGCGGGCAGCGGGCAG
>NZ_CAKTFO010000013.1 GCF_934560975.1 uncultured Sphingomonas sp.
GATCGGGCGACTGTCGGCGGTGGACCTGGTCAAGCAGGCCGTTGCGGCGCTGGGCGGGCAGGGCGGCGGCGGCCGGCCCGACATGGCGCAGGGCGGCGGACCCGAAGCGGACAAGGCCGACGGGGCGGTGGCGGCGGTGCGCGACGCGCTTTCGTCCAGTGTGGCGGCGGCATGATCCGTCGGACGAGGGGAACAAATATGCGAACCGGATTGCTGCTGTGGGGCGCTGCCGTGGTCGCGGCTGCCGCACCGGCAGGCGTGCAGGCAAAGGGCTGGGTGCGGACGTGGCAGGCGGTGCCGGCGGAGACGGTGAGCGCGACCAGTGACGGGGTTGCCAGCCGCCTGTCCAACGTCACAATCCGAATGCCGGTGCGGGTCAGCGCCGGCGGGACCGCCATCCGACTGCGTTTGTCCAACGAACTGAGCGACACGCCGCTGCCGCTGGGACCGGTGCATGTCGCGTTTGCGGCCGAAGACGGATCGGTCCTGCCCGGCAGCGACCGGGTGGTGACCTTTGCCGGCCAGCAATCGCCCACGATCGCGCCGTTCGCCCCGCTGGTGAGCGACGCCGTGGCGTTGCAGGTGCCGGCGCGGACCCGGTTGCTGGTGAGCATCCATGTGCCGGGCGGCCTGTCTGGGGTCAGCGACCATCCACTGGGCGTTGCCACCACCCGCTTCGGATCCGGCGATCAGACCGGGGCGACGATCATCAGCGGATCGGCCAGCACCACCAAAAGGTACGTCTTGAGCGGGGTCGACGTCACCGGTGGATCGGCGGTGGGGACCATTGCCGCATTCGGGGATTCGATCACGGACGGGTTCAACGCCACGATCGACGCCGATCGGCGCTGGCCGGATGTGCTGGCGGCGCGGCTGGATCGCGGCGGCAAGCTGCGTTTCGGCGTGATCAACGCCGCCATTTCGGGCAACCGCCTGCTGCTGACCGGGGCGGGACCGGCGGCGTTGGCGCGGTTTGACCGCGACGTGCTGTCGGTGCCGGGCGTCAAATATGTGGTGATTCTGGAAGGGGTGAACGACATCGGATCGGCCACGCGCGACGGGCGGCCGCTGCCGACGCCGGACACGGTGATCGGCGCCTATCGCCAGATGATCGAGCGGGCGCATGACAAGGGCGTCAAGGTGATCGGGGCGACCATCCTGCCCTACAAGGGCGCGGGCTATTACGGCACGCAGGGCGAGGTCGTGCGGCAGGCGGTGAATGCCTGGATCCGCACGCCCGGCCATTTCGACGGCGTGGCCGATTTCGACCGCGTCACCGCCGACCGCACTGATCCCCAGACCATCGCCGCCCCCTATGACAGCGGCGATCACCTCCATCCGGGGGATGCGGGCTATCAGGCGATGGGGCAGTCCATCGACCTGGGGCTGTTCCGCTAGGTGGCGGAGCGGGCTGGCAATATGATGCCGGACTTCCCACGTGGGTCGCTTCAGGGAGTGAAACCGACATGAAGCGTGAGCTTCTGGCCTATCTCGATTCGATCAAGGCGCGCGATCCTGCGCCACGTTCGCGCTGGGAAATCCTGCTCTATCCCGGCGTGTGGGCGCTGGGCTTCCACCGCGCGGCGCACTGGCTGTTCAATGGCGAATTGTTCTTCCTTGCGCGACTGGTGAACCACCTGGCCCGGCTGCTGACCGCGATCGACATCCATCCGGGGGCCAGGATCGGCGCGAACTTCTTCATCGATCATGGCTTCGTGGTGATCGGCGAGACGGCGGATATCGGCGACAACGTCACCATCTACCAGAATGTGACGCTGGGCGGGACCAATCCGGCCGACGGCATGCCCGGCAAGCGCCATCCGACGATCGAGGATGGCGTCATCATCGGGTCGGGCGCGCAGGTGCTGGGGCCGATCACGGTGGGGCAGGGCGCGCGGATCGGGGCGAATGCCGTGGTAACGCGCGAAGTGCCGGCGGGCGCGACGATGATCGGCATCCCGGCGCGGCCCACGCTGACCGATGCGCAGAGCTACCACGCCTTCATTCCCTATGGCACGCCGTGCAGCGAGCGGTATGATCCGGCGACGCAGCAGCTGGAACTGCTGAAGTGCGAAGTGGAGACGCTGCGCATCAAGCTGGCGCGGCTGATCGACGAGCGCGACCCGCGGCCGGGCGGCGACGCGGATCGCCAGTCCGCCTGATGGGTGTCGTCACGCCCTTTCCCGCACCCGCGGGCCCGCGCCAGGTGGCGTTCGATCGGATGGAGCTGCTGCGCATCCTAGACCTGTATGGGCGGATGGTCGCGGCAGGGCATTGGCGGGATTATGCCATCCACTTCGGCAAGGACGTGGCAAGCTTCGCCTGTTTTCGCCGTGCCGCCGAGCGCCCGGAATATCGGATCGAGAAGCGCCCGGCGCTGCGCCATCGTCAGGGCGAATGGGCCCTGATCGGGGAGGGCGGCGCCATCCTGAAGCGCGGGCACGAACTGGGCCCGGTGCTGGCGCCGGTGGAACGCAAGCTCCTCAAGCTGGTCGAGGAGTGACCAGCAGCGGCCGGTCGAGCACGGGCAGCCTGTCGCGCAGGGCCGGCGACAAACGCGTGACCACCAGCCGGCGCGCGCCATGCCAGAAGGCCGAGAGCAGCAGCAACGCCGAGCCGATCACCAAGGCGGTGAGGGCGATGTTGAGGCTGACCGCGCCGACCGATTCGAACAGGCTGGCGAGCGCGAACAGGACGTAGAAGAGCGACGACACCAGCAAGGCGCGACGGTCCACCGCCAGAGCGACGATCCCGAACAGGATGTAGAGCAGGATCACGGCCAGCCCGGTGACGATGCCGACCCGGTCGGCGGTGACGCCAAGCAGGTTGAAGACCGGGTGCGCGATCATCGGCGCCGCGACCAGGTGCAGCCAGAAGGCCACATCCGAGCGGCGGGTCTGGCGCTGGCGGTCGGACACATCCCACCACATGGCGAAGGAGAAGATGGCGAGACCCGCCAGCATCAGCACGAACAGCCATGCCTCCCGCGTGGCCGGGATCGCCGCCATCACCAGGCTGACCAGGGTCGCGGCAAGCGCACAGGTGAGCGCCGCAATGGTGATCGGCACGTGAAAGCGGCGCCAGTGGGCATAGGTGGCACCTGCCGTGACCAAGGCCGCCATCGCGCTGACCAGCGCCTGATGGCGGGCGTCCAAAGTCGACGATGCCGCGCCCAGCAGGCCGGCAATCGCGCCGCCCACGCCGAGCGCAAAGGTGAGCAACAGGAAGATGCTGGGCAGTGCCATGCGCCGCTTGCGGGTGAAATACTCCGCCAGCAGCCAACTGACCGCCGCGACGGCAAGGCCGGCCACCGTCGCCCCGGCCGCGATGTGGCGCTGCATCTGCGCGACTTCGACCGGGTCGGTATAGTCCAGCATGAAGGGTGCGGCGACGATGGCGCCGCCCAGCGCGGAGCCGATCCAGCCGACCGCCACCAGCAGCAGCATGGCGGCAATGGTGACGAAGATGTCGTTGAAGCCGGTGATCAGCCGGAAGCTTTCCTCATCCACCGCCGGCGCGGCGCGGCTGCTGGCGACGCTGTTTCGCAACGCCGCCGCGGCCTGGGGCGTGATCGCGCCGGAAGCCACCGCCGCCTCGATATCGGATTCGCTATACATGCCGGCCGTCTCCTCGAACCGGCGTGGTAGCATGGCTGTGTTGCGTCAGCAAAACACCCGTGGGCTCAGGCCGTGCCTTCGGAGTCCAGGGCGTAGCCGGCCGAGCGGACGGTGCGGATCAGATCGGGCTGATCGTTGAGGTTGATCGCCTTGCGCAGCCGCCGGATGTGGACGTCCACCGTGCGCGGCTCGATGTCGCTGTCGCGGCCCCAGACCGAGTCCAGCAACCGCTCACGCGAGAAGACACGGCCGGGATGCTCCATGAAGTGGCGCAGCAGCCGGAATTCGGTCGGCCCCAATGCGAGCGAGATGCCGTCGCGACGAACCTTGTGGTCGCCCAGGTCCATGTCGATCCCGCCATAGGACAGGCGCTCGCCCGCCAGCGCCGGACGGACCCGGCGCAGCACGGCGTTGACCCGCGCCACCAGCTCGCGCGGGGAGAAGGGCTTGGTGACATAGTCGTCAGCGCCGGTTTCCAGGCCGCGGATGCGATCCTCTTCCTCGCCGCGCGCGGTCAGCATGATGATCGGCACGTTGGCGGTGTCGGGAATGCGCCGCAGCCGGCGGCACACCTCGATCCCTGACAAACCTTCGATCATCCAGTCGAGCAGGACGATGTCCGGCGCTTCTTCGGCCGCCAGCAGCAGCGCGTCTTCGCCATCGGCGGTCTGCTGCACCGCATGCCCTTCGCGGGTGAGGTGCCATTCGAGCAATTCGGCCAAGGCGGCATCGTCCTCGACCAACAGGATGCGGGCGCCCGCCATCGTCAACCTTCCCCTACAGCAAACGGATCGGTGCCGCGCGGCCGTTCGGTGATCTGCTCACCGGTGGCGGCGAAATAGATCATCTCCGCCGCGTTGGTGGCGTGGTCGCCCATCCGCTCCAGATTCTTGGCGACAAACAACAGGTGCGTCGAAGCTCCGATGTTGGACGGATTTTCCATCATGTAGGTGAGCAGCGCGCGAAACAGGCTGTTGTAGAGATCGTCCACGCGACGGTCGCGCCGGCACACTTCGATCGCGGCATGGGCGTCGCGCGCGGCATAGGCGTCGAGCACGTCATGGACCATTTCCGAAACCGCGTCCGCCATGGCCGGCAGGATCGCCATGGGATCGATGTCGCGCACTTCCTGCAACAGCGGCACGCGCTTGGCGATATTCTTGGCATAGTCGCCGATCCGCTCGATCACGCCGGCGATCTTCAGCGCGGCGAGCACCTCGCGCAGATCATCCGCCAGCGGCGCGCGTAGCGCGATCAGACGGACGGCGCGGCGTTCCAGGTCGGCCTCCATCGCGTCGATCCGGCGATCTTCCTCCACCAGCCGCGCGGCGGATTCCAGGTCGCGTCGGAGCAGCGCCTTCACCGCCTCGTCAATCGCGGCCTCGGCGAGCCCTCCCATCTCCGCCACCAGGGCGCGCAGTTCGGCGAGATCCTCGTCGAACGCCTTGATCGTGTGTCCGCTCGTCGCCATGCAGAAGCTCCCGGGCGCCGCCATGATGGGCCAGCGCGACTCTTTTATGACATTTACCGGTCTTTGAGCGGCAGCGTCACCAAAACCGTGGTGCCGGTGCCGACCACGCTGGCAATGTCCAGCGTGCCGCGATGCCGTTCCACAATGTGCTTGACGATGGCGAGGCCGAGGCCGGTACCGCCGATCGCCCGGCTGCGGCCCGGATCGACGCGGTAGAAACGCTCGGTAAGGCGGGGCAGATGCTCCACGGCGATCCCGTCCCCTTCGTCGGCCACGGTCAGCCGCGCCTTGCCGTCGGCGATGCGAAGGCTGGGGCGGATCGGCGTTCCCTCGCGCCCGTATTTGAAGGCGTTGCTGATGATGTTGTGGATCAGCTGATGCAATTGCGGGCGATCGCCCACCACCAGCGCCTTTTCCATGCCGCCCGGCTGGAGGCGTTCGCCATCGCGGCGGATGAGGCGCAGTTCGTCCACCACCTCGCCCAGCACGGCCGACAGGTCGATCGTCTCGCGCGGGGCGGAGTAACGGTCCGCCTCGATCCGGGAGAGCGACATGAGGTCGTCGATCAGGCGCTGCATCCGGCGCGCTTCGTTGCCCATGATCTTCAGAAAGCGCAGGCGGGTGTCGGCATCCTCCGGACCGTTGGCGTCCTCCAGCGTTTCGGTGAAGCCGATCAGCGAGGCCAGCGGGGTGCGAAGTTCGTGGCTGGCATTGGCGACGAAATCGACCCGCATCCGCTCGGCCGCGCGCTGGGCGCTGCGGTCGGTCAGGCGGAGGAGGCGCACGCCGGGGCGGACGGTGCCGGCGGACAGCTCCCACAACCGATCGTGGCCGCCAAGGCCGGTGAGCGCGAGCGGGCCGTCCTCATCCCCGCTTAGGATCGGGGCGGCGGCGGGATGGCGGATGGCGAGGCGGACATAGTCGCCTACGATATGGTCGCCCAGCAGGGCGCGGGCCGAGGCGTTGGCGTGGCGGATATGGTAGCCGTCCAGCACCAGCACCGGCTCGTGCAGCGCCTCGATCAGTGCGGGCGTGGGGTCGGCCGCGCCGGCTTTCCCGGTAGGAATGGGCCCCGCGCCGAGCCGCCCCAGCCGCCCGAACGCCATCAGCCGCCCAACCGTTCGAGCGTGGGGACCAGCGCGTCGAAATGGTCGATCAGCGCCGTCGCGCCGAGCTGTTCCGGCGGGCGATCGGAAAAGCCGAAGGTCAGGGCGACGCAGGGGATGCCGGCGGCGCGGGCGGCGTCGGTGTCGCTGATCGAATCGCCCACGAACGCGGCGCGCCCGCCGCCGGCCCGTTCGATCGCGGCGTGAACCGGCGCGGGGTCGGGCTTGCGCTGCGGCAGGGTGTCGCCGCCGACGATGACGTCGAACCGGCCGGTCCAGCCGAGCGCGTCCACCAACTGGCCGGCAAGCCCTCCCAATTTGTTGGTGCAGATCGCCAGCCGCACGCCGCGCTGTTCCAGCGCCGCCAGCGCCTGCTCCACGCCATCGAACGGGCGGGTGCCGTCGGCAATGTGGGCCTGGTAATAGTCCAGGAAAACCGGGAAGCCTTGCTCCACCAGAGCGTCGTCCACGGTGCCGGTTTCCGCCAGCCCCTTGCGCAGCAGGGCGCGGGCGCCGTGCCCCACCATGTGGCGAACCTCCGCCGCCGGAATGGGGCGCCGGCCGAGCACGCCCAAGGCGTGGTTGAGCGCGGCGGTCAGGTCCGGCGCGGTGTCGGCCAGGGTGCCGTCCAGGTCGAAGACCACGATATCGAAGGGAAATTGAGTCATAGTGTCCCGTGTAGCTTGTGACGATCGAACATGGCAAAGCCATGACATGACCGACGCGCCGATTGCCGCCATCATCCTTGCCGCGGGCAAGGGCACAAGGATGAAATCCGCCCTGCACAAGGTGCTGCATCCCGTGGCGGGACGGCCGATGCTTGGCCACCTGCTGGATGCGGTGAACGGCCTGGGCGTACGCGACACGGTGGTGGTCACGGGCGCGGAGCGGGCGCAGGTGGAGGAATTCGTCGCCCCGCTGGGCGTGAAACTGGCGGTGCAGGATCCACAGCTTGGCACTGCCCATGCCGTGCTCCAGGCGCGCGGGGCCTTGTCGGGCTTCGATGGCGATGTGCTGATCCTGTATGGCGACGTGCCGCTGGTGTCCGGCGCGACGATGGGGCGGATGATCGCGCGGCTGCACGAGCCCGACGCGCCGGCGGTAGTGGTGCTAGGCTTCCGACCGGAGGCGATGCTGAGCTATGGCCGGATCGTCGCGGAGCACGGACGCATCGCCAAGATGGTCGAGCACAAGGATGCGAGCGAGGCCGAACGGGCGGTGACGCTGTGCAATTCCGGCCTGATGGCGGTGCGCGCGGCGGACCTGTGGCCGCTGCTCGACCGGGTCGGCAACGACAATGCGGCAGGGGAACATTACCTGCCCGATATCGTCATGCTGGCGCTGGCGGACGACCGTCATGCGGCGGTGATCGAGACCGACCCGGCGGAAGTGGCGGGCGTGAACAGCCGCGCCGAACTGGCGGCGGTGGAGGCGCAGTGGCAGGCCGAAAGGCGCAGGCGGGCGATGGCCGATGGCGCTACCCTGACTGCGCCGGAAACCGTCTGGTTTGCGTGGGACACGGAAATCGGGCGTGACGTGACGATCGGCGCCAATGTCGTGTTCGGGCCGGGTGTCAGCATCGCGGAGGACGTGACCATCCACGCGTTCAGCCATGTGGAGGGCGCGCGGGTGGAGCGTGGTGCCGTTGTCGGCCCGTTCACGCGCCTGCGCCCCGGAGCCGAGGTGGGCGAGGGCGCGCATGTCGGCAATTTCGTGGAGCTGAAGAAAACGCGCCTGGGCGCAGGCGCGAAGGCCAACCACCTGACCTATCTGGGCGATGCCGAGGTGGGCGCAGGCAGCAATATCGGCGCGGGCACCATCACCTGCAATTATGATGGATATGGCAAACATCCGACCCGAATCGGTGAAGGCGCGTTTATCGGGTCCAACAGCGCGCTGGTGGCGCCGGTGACGATCGGTGATGGCGCGATGATCGCGGCCGGATCGGTGGTCACGCGCGACGTCGCAGCGGATGCGCTGGGCATTGCGCGTGCGGCGCAGCAGGAAAAGCCGGGTTGGGCGGCACGCTTCCGCGCCCGGTTCAAGCGCGACTGACCTCAGCGGTTGATCACCGCCTCCGCCTCCCGCGCGAGCAGGGACAGTTCAAACAGGTCGACATCCTCGTCACGCGGCTCCGCATCGATGATGCACAGGGCGCCCAGGGCGTAGCCGGTCCGGTCCACCAGGGGGACGCCGGCATAGAAGCGGATGTGCGGGGAGGAGGTGACCAGCGGATTACCCTGGAAACGCCAGTCCGCTGTCGCATCCGGCACCACCAACGGCTCACCCGGCCGGTGGACGGCGTGGGCGCAGAACGACATTGCGCGCGGCGTTTCCTCAACCAGGAGGCCGGTACGCGCCACGAACCATTGGCGATCGCGATCGATCACCGAGATCGCGGCAATGGGCGTGTGGAAGCGCGCGGATGCATTCTGCACGATCCGCTGGAGATCCGCGTCGCCGCCGCGTTGCAATAAACCCGATCGCACGACCGCGTCCTGGCGGAGGCTTTCCTGCACTGGTCGGGGCGCGGGAGAGAAGAAGTCGATTCGCATATCACTCACACCGAATTGGGTAATGCGGCAGACGAGCCGTGGGCAAACCCTGTCTTGGCCGATTTGACTGCGAATTGAAGGGGATCAACGTCCTTACCTGCATTTTCATCATGTATGATGTGGCCGATCCGCATCGCATTCTTGCCGGACCGCTTGACCTCATACATCAGTGCGTCTGCGATCTTGAGGGCGGGATCGAGCGAGCCGGACGCGGGCGCCTCGAACACCAGCGCGCCGGTGCTGCAGCCGACGCCCAAGTCCATGTCGCGCAGAATGCGGCTGAGGCGGGTGTGGACCATCTCCGCCAGCGTGTCCGCTTCGTCGCGAGTGCGGACCGCCATCAGGCCGACGAACTCGTCTCCGCCGATGCGCGCAAACAGGTCGCCCGCGCGGATCGCGTCGGAGGCAGCCTCCGCAAAGCTGGCCAGCACCTGGTCGCCGGCCGAATGGCCGTGGCGGTCGTTGACCTGCTTGAACCCGTCCAGGTCGATGTAGAACAGCAGCAGCACGCGCCGGCCGGCGGCGGCCATAGCCACGAACCGCGGCACCTGCCCGCTGAACGCCGCCTTGTTCAGCACGCCGGTCAGGCTGTCCACCGACCCGCGCCAGCGTTCCAGCGACAAGGCGGTACGAAAGCCGCTGACCATGGTCACGATCAGGAATGCGGATAGGGTGCGGATGACGAGGTTCCAGATCTCGGACGCCAGCGTCACCTGTTGCACATCCGCCGGCAATCGCAGGTAGTTGATCAGCGAGGAGCCGATCATCGCCGTCGCCGCCGTCCACAATCCGGCCTTCTCGCCCAGCGTCCAGGCGGAAAAGGCGCAGGTCATGATGTAGAACAGCGCGAGGCTGACATGCCGGTCGAGCAAGGCGTTGGCGAGCAACGATGCGCCCAGCGTCATGGCCGTGATCATCACGGAGCGCATGTTGCCCCAGCCGGCGGCTGCATCCAGCGCGCGCGCGACAAGGCGGGAAGCCGGGCTGAACTGAGGCTGCGTATAAGACAAGACGATGATCCTTCCCCTTCGTTCTAGGGCTGCATGGTTAACGTTGTATGTTCGCCGTTCGTGCCCTTCCGGCGGACGCAGGCTGCTAGGCGTCGGGCCCACGACGCCATATGTGCGCCCCATGTGTGGCATTATCGGAATTGCGGGGCGCTCGCCCGTACCTGACAGGTTGCTCGCCGGACTGCGGCGGCTGGAATATCGCGGGTATGATTCGGCGGGCATGGCGACGGTGGATGGCGGTGCGATCCACCGTCGCCGCGCGGCTGGCAAGCTGGACAATCTGGCAGCCGTTCTGGCGGAGCGTCCGCTGGCGGGGGCAACCGGCATAGCCCATACGCGCTGGGCGACGCACGGCGCACCGACCGAGGATAATGCGCATCCCCACGCGACCGAGCATGTGGCGATCGTGCACAACGGCATCATCGAGAATTTCCGGCCGCTCCGCGATGAACTGCTCGCCCGCGGCCGGATGCTGACGTCGCAGACCGATACGGAGGTGGTCGCGCACCTGATCTCCGAACAGGTGGAGGCGGGCGTGGATCCGGTGCAGGCGGTGCGCGATACGCTGAAGCGGCTGCATGGCGCGTTCGGTCTCGCCATCCTGTTTCGCGATCGACCGGACATGCTGATCGGCGGGCGGCTCGGTTCGCCCCTGGTGATCGGCTATGGCGACGGTGAATTCTATCTCGGCTCGGACGCGCACGCGCTAGCAGCCTTGACCCAGCGCATTGCCTATCTGGAGGAGGGCGACTGGGTGGTGCTGACCCGTGACGGCGCCAGGATCTTCGATCGGGAGGACCGGCCCGTCGAACGGCCGATCGTCCGGTCGGGCGTGACCGAGGAGGCGGTGAGCAAGGGCAATCACCCGCACTTTATGCTGAAGGAGATATACGAGCAGCCGATCGTGGTCGCGCAGACCTTGCGATCGTATCTCCGCCGGCTGGACGGGGAACTGGCGCTGCCGACCGAGGGCTTCGACCTGGGTGCGATCCGCCGCGTCACGGTCGTGGCGTGCGGGACCAGTTTCTATGCGGGCCTGGTCGCGAAATATTGGTTCGAGCAATTTGCCCGCGTGCCGGTGGACATCGATGTGGCGAGCGAATTCCGCTATCGCCAGCCGGTGCTGGAGCCGGGCGGACTGGCGCTGTTCATCAGCCAGTCGGGCGAGACGGCGGACACGCTGGCGGCGCTGCGCCATGCCCGCAGCAAAGGGCAGACGGTGGTGGCGGTGGTCAACGTGCCGACCAGCACCATGGCGCGCGAGGCGGACCTGGTGCTGCCGACCCATGCGGGGCCGGAGATCGGCGTCGCGTCGACCAAGGCGTTCACTTGCCAACTCGCCGTGCTGGCGGCGCTGGCGGCGAACCTGGCGCGGGCGCGTGGCCTGCTGGATCGCGCGCAGGAGCGCGAGATCGTCCAGCATCTGGGCGAGGCGCCCGCCGCCCTCAACGAAGCCCTGGCGCATGATCCGGCGATCCGGGCGATGGCCGCCGGCATCGCCGACGCGCGCGACGTCCTCTACCTCGGCCGGGGACAGGATTTTCCGCTGGCGCTGGAGGGCGCGCTGAAGCTGAAAGAAATCAGCTACATCCACGCGGAAGGCTATGCGGCGGGCGAGATGAAGCACGGACCGATCGCGCTGATCGACGACCTCGTCCCCGTGATCGTGATCGCCCCGTCCGGCCCCCTGTTCGACAAGACGGTCAGCAACATGCAGGAGGTGCGCGCCCGTGGTGGTCGCGTGCTGCTGATCTCCGACGCGGAGGGCGTCGCGGCGGGAGGAGAGGGGTGCGCCGCCACGCTTGCCCTGCCGCGCGTCCACCCGCTGATCGCGCCGATCGTTTATGCCATACCGGTGCAGCTGCTGGCCTATCATGTGGCCGTGCTGAAGGGCACGGACGTGGACCAGCCGCGCAACCTGGCCAAGAGCGTGACGGTGGAATGATCCGGACCGCGACAGCCTGCGTCGCTGTCGTTTTCTGCGCCTTCGTTGCGCCTGCGCAGACGCCGGTGCCGACCGAGCCGGTGGGCACGCAACAGGGCTTTATCCGCCGCGCCACGATCGACGACACGCTGGAGGTGACGGGGGAGCCGGTCGCCGCCAAGCAGGTGGAGACCCGTATGACGGTGGACGTGGCGGTGAACGGGCAGGGACCGTTCCGCTTCGTGGTGGATAGCGGGGCCGACCGCACGGTGATCGGCATGGGGTTGGCGCAGCGGCTCGGCCTGCCGGCGGGGGAGGCGGTGCTGGTCCACAGCATGGGCGCGTCCCGCACGGTGCCAACGGTCAGGATCGATCGCCTCCGCATCGGCGCGAACAGCATGACCGGCATCGTCGCGCCTGTCTTGGCGGAGGAGAATATCGGTGCCCAGGGCCTGATCGGCATCGATGCGCTGTCCGGCCAGCGGCTGACGCTGGATTTCGAGCACAAGACCATTACGGTTCAGGATACGCGCGTAGCGGAAAGGGTGTCGCGCGGCGACGACGAGATCGTGGTCACCGCCCGTCGCCGCAAAGGGCAGCTGATCCTGACCCAGGCCAAGGCGGGCAAGGTCGACCTTGCCGCCGTGATCGATTCCGGTGCGGAGATCACGATCGGCAATGCCGCGCTCCGCAGGCAGGTGGTGCGCGCGCGCGCTGCGGTCAGCACCATCAAGCTGGTGAGTGTCACCGGCGAGGACGTCGTCGCCGACCTGGTGATCCTGCCGGAGGTGCGGATCGGCGGGATCGTGATGCGCAACCTGCCGGTCGCCTTTGCCGATGTGCCGCCGTTCAGGCTGTTCGGCCTGGTTTCCCAACCGGCGGTGCTGCTGGGGACCGACGTGATGCAGGGGTTTCGGCGCGTCAGCCTCGATTTCCGCAACCGCCGCGTCCGCTTCGTGCTCCATCGCCAGCCGTGACCGCGACGCACCACATGGCGCGTTGATCGCGCGCGCGGCATCCCCATATTGTTGAGGAAGCCGCATATATGCGGCACGGAGTTTCCATGACCGAAACCTTGCCCGTCCTTCCCCTGCGCGACATCGTGGTGTTCCCGCAGATGATCGTCCCGCTGTTTGTCGGGCGCGACAAGTCGGTAGCCGCCTTGGAAGCTGCAATGGCGGCCGACAAGACGATCTTTCTCGTGTCGCAGATCGATCCTGCCGAGGACGATCCCGACGCCGCCGCGCTGTACGACATCGGCGTGACTGCCAGCGTGCTGCAATTGCTGAAGCTGCCCGACGGCACGGTTCGCGTGCTGGTGGAAGGGCGTCAGCGCGCCCGGTTGGGCGGCCTGGAGAACAAGGGCACCTACCTGTCGGCGTCCGTGGACCTGATCGGTGACGAGACGGCCGATCCGGAGAGCGGCGAGATCAAGGCGCTGATGCGATCGGTGGTTGAGCAGTTCGAGCGTTATGCCGCGCTCAACAAGAAGCTGCCCGACGACCTGCCGGGCCAGCTCGCCAACATCGAGGAACCGGCGCGGCTGGCCGATGCGGTCGCCGGCAATGTCGCGGTCAAGGTCGCCGACAAGCAGGCTATGCTGGTGGAAGCAAGCCCGCTCAAGCGGCTGGAGATGGCGTTCGCCTTCATGGAAGGCGAGCTGGGCGTGCTGCAGGTGGAGAAGAAGATCCGCAGCCGTGTGAAGCGCCAGATGGAGAAGACCCAGCGCGAATATTACCTCAACGAACAGTTGAAGGCGATCCAGCGCGAACTCGGCACCTCCGATTCGGAGGAGGGCGGCGACGAGATTGCGGAGTTGACGCAGAAGATCGCCGAAAGCAAGCTGAGCAAGGAAGCGCGCACCAAGGCTACGGCCGAGGTGAAGAAGCTGCGCGGCATGGCGCCGATGAGCGCCGAGGCAACGGTGGTGCGCAACTATCTGGACGTGCTGCTCGGCCTGCCATGGGGCAAGAAGTCCAAGGTCAAGCGCGACATTCCGGCTGCCGAGGCGATCCTGAACGCCGACCATCATGGCCTGGAGAAGGTCAAGGATCGGATCGTCGAGTATCTGGCAGTGCAGGCGCGTACCAACAAGCTGAAAGGGCCGATCCTGTGCCTGGTCGGGCCACCCGGCGTGGGCAAGACCAGCCTGGGCAAGTCGATCGCCAGGGCAACGGGGCGCGAGTTCGTGCGCCAGTCGCTGGGCGGGGTGCGCGACGAGGCCGAGATTCGTGGCCATCGCCGCACCTATATCGGCTCGTTGCCCGGCAAGATCGCCACCAACCTGAAGAAGGCGGGCACGTCCAACCCGCTGTTCCTGCTGGATGAGATCGACAAATTGGGTCAGGATTTCCGCGGCGACCCTGCCTCCGCCTTGCTGGAGGTGCTGGATCCGGAACAGAATGCCAAGTTCCAGGACCATTATCTGGAGGTCGATTACGACCTGTCGGACGTGATGTTCGTCTGCACGGCGAACAGCCTGAACCTGCCGCAGCCGTTGCTCGACCGGATGGAGATCATCCGGCTGGAGGGGTATACTGAGGACGAGAAGGTCGAGATCGCGACCAGGCACCTGCTGCCGAAGGTGGTGGCGGAGCATGGCCTGAAGGATGGCGAATTCGCCCTGACCGAAGCCGGCCTGCGCGACCTGGTGCGTTATTATACCCGCGAGGCAGGCGTGCGTACGCTGGAGCGGGAGATCGCCAAGCTCGCCCGCAAGGCGCTGCGCCGCATCCTGGAGGGCAAGGCCGAGCAGGTCGAGGTCACGCCCGAGAATCTTGATGAATTCGCCGGCGTGCGGAAGCATCGCTTCGGCGTGAGCGAGGAAGAGGACCAGATCGGCGCGGTGACCGGCCTGGCCTGGACCGAAGTCGGCGGCGAATTGCTGACGATCGAGGCGGTCAGCATTCCCGGCAAGGGGCAGGCCAAGACCACCGGCAAGCTGGGCGAGGTGATGCAGGAAAGCGTCCAGGCCGCTTGGTCGTTCGTCCGTGCGCGTGCACCGATCTATGGCGTGAAGCCGAGCCTGTTCGGCCGTCGCGACCTGCACATCCACCTGCCCGAGGGCGCGGTGCCGAAGGATGGCCCGTCCGCTGGCATCGGCATGGTCACGGCCATGATCTCCACGCTGACGGGCATTCCGGTGCGTCGCGACGTGGCGATGACGGGCGAGGTGACATTGCGCGGCCGCGTGCTCGCCATCGGCGGCCTCAAGGAAAAGCTGTTGGCGGCGCTGCGCGGCGGCATCGTCACCGTGCTAATCCCGAAGGAGAATGAAAAGGATCTGGCGGACATTCCCGCCAACATCCGCGAAGGCCTTGAGATCGTGCCGGTCTCGCATGTCGACGAGGTGCTGGCGCGGGCGTTGACCCAGCCGGTGGCGTCGATCGAATGGACCGAAGCGGACGAACTCGCGACCGAGCCGCCGCTCGCATCGCACGGTTCGGAAGCCGGCCACAGCGTGGCACGCCACTGATCCCGATCAGTTTTCTTTGACTCCCCCGGCAGGCTGGGCATTAGGTGGTCGCTCGCGCAATCATCAAATACCCGCCAGCCGGGAAGGGAGTGTCATGAACAAGCAGGAGCTGATCGCCGCCGTTTCAGAGCGGACCGGTCTCGCTCGAAACGACACCGCACGGGTCGTCGAGACGATGCTCCAGATCGTTACCGAGCAGTTGCAGAACGGCTCCGAGGTTCGTCTGGTCGGCTTCGGCAACTTCGCGGTCAGCCGCCGCAAGGCGTCTACCGGGCGCAATCCGCGCACCGGCGAGCCGCTCAACATCAAGGCGACCAGCCAGCCCAAGTTCCGGCCGGGCAAGGTCCTGAAGGACGCGGTCAACTAACCGCGCCGTCTCCGGCCGCCCGAAGGCCGCTTGTCGCCGATTTTTCGACACCTCTGGACGCATTCTCGCAGCGCCGTCATGTTGCCCCTCAAAGAGGGAGGATGGACATGAACGGCTCTGGACCGGGTGCGAAGCCACGGCTCGTGGCGCTCGACCTGCTGCGTGGCGCGGCGGTGATGGGCATGATCCTGGCTAACGGTCCGGGATCATGGTCCCATGCCTACCGTCCGCTGGAACATGCGGAATGGAATGGCTGGACCCTGACCGACATGGTCTTTCCGACCTTTCTGTTCAGCGTCGGCGTGGCAATCGGCCTGTCCTTTCCCCGGCCGCTGTCCACCGGCGAGGAAAGGCGCGTCTTCTGGGCGCGGGTGTTGCGCCGGATGGCGGCGCTGATCGGGCTGGGCCTGCTGCTGAACGCCCTGCCGTTCTTCGACCTGGCACATCTCCGGCTGCCGGGCGTGCTCCAGCGGATCGCATTATGTTATGGACTGGCGCTGCTGGTGCTGGTCGGAACCGCGCGGCGCGATGCGGAGGGCCGCCAAGCCGCCAACGTTCCGGCAATCGGCGCGGCGATCGCCGCCATCCTGCTGGCATATTGGGCCCTGATGGTTCTGGTGCCGGTGCCGGGCTTCGGGGCAGGGCGGCTGGACCCCGCCGGTAATCTGGCGGCATGGCTCGACCGAACCATCCTCACCGTTCCGCACCTCTGGTCGCAGGGCTTGGATGAGGCGGGTCGGAGCGTGTACGATCCCGAGGGCCTGCTCGGAACCGTGCCGGCGCTCGCCAACGTGCTGTTCGGGGTGCTGGCGACGCTGGCGTGGCGCCGGGGCACGACGCCGCCGCGCCTGGCGGTCGGCGGGGCGCTGCTGCTGCTGATCGGAACCTGGCTCGACCCCGTATTTCCGATCAACAAGCGCATCTGGACCAGCAGTTTCGCCCTGGTCAGCAGCGGCTTTTCCATCGTGCTGCTTGCCTCGTTGTTGTCGCTGGTGCGCAGCGAGGCAGCGACGCGGCTGTTGAGCCCGCTTAAGGTGTTCGGCGGGAACGCCATCCTGGCCTATGTGATCTCGCAATTGCTTGGCGTGGTCGGTGGGCTGCCGATCCTGCCCGGCGGGGCAACGCCGCAACAATGGGGGTTCGGCGTGGCGCGGCAGGTTGCGGCCGATCCACGGCTCGCCTCGCTGCTGTGCGCGCTGGCCATTACCGGTCTGGTGTTCGCGATCCTGCTGCCGCTGCACCGCCGGATGATCCATTTCCGCCTTTGACGACGCGGAGGCACTAGACAGGGCGCGCCAGTTCCCCTAACCGCCCTTCCACCGGGCGCATAGCTCAGTGGTAGAGCACTGTGTTCACACCGCAGGGGTCGCAGGTTCAAACCCTGCTGCGCCCACCAGATCAAGCCTCGGGAAGCGTCCTGCTTCCCGGGGCTTTTTCATTGGCGCCGTTCAGGCAAGCGCCGCCGACGCGTGGGTGCGGTGATTCGGCGCGCTCCCGGCCTCACAGCCCAAACTTCCGATTCCCGGCGCAAGCTTTCGCCCATCTTGCGCCAACCATCCCCCTCGATCCGTCGAGAATATCGCCCAGTTTACGGCGAAGCGACGCAGGGCGTCGATGGTAAGTTGATGATTACCGCAAGTGCATAAAAACATATGGTTTATATTAACCTTAGTTGGTTAACAGGATCCCACTAACACAGCGCGGGTGGGACTTCAGGTGACTTCAATTGGCATGAACTTGGCGCCGCCGACCTATTGGTCGACCGGCGAACCCTTTATCGACCGGGTGAAGACGGGTGGCGAGTGGCGGCCCGGCAGCGGTCAGTCGACGGTGACGACGGACAAGAATGGCGATCCGCTGGGCATCCCATCGGGAACGCAGTCCATCTACAAGATGGTAGCGATCGATCCGGCGGGAGAGGCGCCGATCGATACCTATGTGGTGACATGGCAGGGCAAAGGCACGTTTTCGTTGCCCGGCACCAAGATCCTGAGCCAGGATGACAACCGGCTGACCTTCCAGGTCACCGATCCGGACGCGGTCAGCGTGCAGCTGAAGTTAACCGGCCTGAACAAGAGCGATCCGGTACACGACGTGCATCTGGTGCGCACGGACCAGGTCGACCTGTTCAACGCAGGCGAGATCTTCAACCCCGCCTTTGTGGAAAAGGCGAGCGGGTGGGATGTGCTGCGGTTCAAGGACTGGGCCAACATTGATGGGAATCCCAGCGTCAGCTGGGCCGACCGCGCGCAACTGACGGACTCGTCCTGGTCCACGATCGTGAACAAGGATGGCGTGCCGTTGGAAGCGATGGTGCAGTTGTCCAACGAGAGCGGCGCCGACATGTGGTGGAACGTCGCCGCCAAGGCGGACGACACCTATGTGAAGAACGCGCTGACCTATATTCGCGACCATCTCGATCCTGGCATTACGCTGCACGTCGAGTATGGCAACGAGGTCTGGAACGGCGATTACGGCGGCACGGCTTATGCCAATGACAGGGCCAAGGCGCTGTGGGGCAAGGATGCGGACGGCGACGGCAAGACCGACGGCATCCATGCCGGCAACCTGATCTTCAACGGCTATCGTTCGGCGCAGGTCGCCAAGATCGTCGATCAGGTGTTCGGTTCATCCAGCGAAACACGGGTCGACATGGTGCTGGGCGGCCAGCTCGGCAATGACGGCGTGCTGAACGTCGAGCAGCAGGGCGTGCAAAAGGCCGGCGGCACCGTGGCAGGGCTGTTCGACAGCTATGCCGTGACCACCTATTTCGGAGGTGAGTTGTCGGTTTCCGGCCGTGATGCGAGCGACCAGGCCAAGGTTCTGCAATGGGCCCGTGGCGGCAAGGCCGGCATGGATGCCGCGTTCAAGGAACTGCAATATGGCGGATCGCTGGACAGCGATTCCAGCCTGACCAAGCAATTGGCCAAGTTCAAGAGCGCGGAGGCTATCGCCGAAAAGGCGGGCGTCCACCTCGTCGCCTATGAAGGCGGCGCGCACCTGACCGCCGCTGCCTTTCCGTCCAGCGTGCGGGGCGAGGTCGTCGACTTCTTCGCGCGGTTGATGAACGATCCGCGCATGGAGCAGCTCTATGCCAAGATGGCGGACGGCTTCGCGGCGGCCGGCGGAACCAGCCTGGTGAACTATAACGACATAGGGCAGGCGGCCACCTACGGTTATTGGGGTGTGCTCGACAATGTCTACGACACCAGCAGTCCGCGCTACGATGCCTTGCGGGATTCACTGGATGCTTCGCACAAGGTGATCAACGGTACGTCCGGCAATAACGTGCTGACCGCCACCAGGGCCAGCGACACGATCCAGGGCGGCGCCGGCAACGACGATATCACGGGGTCGTCGGGATCGAGGGACAGCCACGGCAATCTCGTCGAGCAGGATTATTACTATGGCGGCACGGGATCGGACACGATCAAGGGTGGGTCGGGCGACGACCACATCTTCGGCAACAGCGTGACATCAGCCACAGGTGCTGCGGACGGCAACGACCGGCTGAACGGCAATGGCGGCGACGATTACATCCAGGGCAATGCCGGCAGCGACACGATCCAGGGCGGCGCCGGCAATGATCGCCTGTTCGGCGGAATGGACAGCGACAGCGTCATGGGCGGCACGGGTCGGGACACGATCGTGGGTGGCCAAGGCCGCGATCTGCTGACCGGCAATTCGGAGGCCGACCTGTTCGTTTTTTCGGACGACAGTTCGGTTTATACCAGGAGTGGCAGCGGCGCCTACCTGGGCGATGTGGTCGCGGATTTCGCCAACGGCGTGGACCATGTCGCGCTCGGCTTCGACGTCAGCAAGGTGCTGCACGGCACCGCTTCGTCCGCCGCCGATGCCGCTGCCACGGCGACGCATCTGCTGACGGAAGGGGGAACCGGCGTTGCGGCGATCTCGGTCGGCAGCGATACCTACCTCTTCTACGATGGCGCGGGCGCGGGCGCGGCCGACTCCAGCATTGCGTTCCGCAACGTGAATACGAACGCGTTCGACACGAGCGACTTCGTGTAAGGCCCGAGACGAGCACGTCGCACCTCGCTTTATCGGGGGCGTTTGCCTTATGCGGGTCTGGATTACGGATGTGCAGCGAGGCAGGCGCCCCTTTGGAGACAGTGACGGTCGAGCGGAGCGCCAGGCGAAGGGCGATGCGGGTGATGGGCGGCGTGGCGGCCCTGATCCTGATTGGCCTGTTTGCCGGCTGGATCGAGCGGCGGCGGCTGGCGACCGGCCTTGTCGATCGCTACCTTGCCCAAGCGGGTGTGTCGGCCCGCTATCGCATCACCGGGCTGGGTCCGTGGACGCAGCGGATCGAGGGCGTTCGCCTGGGCGATTCCCGTCGGCCTGACCTGGTCGCCAGGGTGGTGGAGCTGCGCTGGTCCTATGGCTGGCGCAGGCCGAAACTGGCTGCCATTGCGGTGGATGGCGTCCGCATGTCGGCAACATGGAGGGACGGACGGCTGTCGCTCGGCGCGGTCGACCGGCTGCTGCCGCGATCTTCCACCCGCGGGCCGGTCATGCCTGACTTCGACCTGGCGGCGCGCGACGCGTCCATGACCATCGACACGCCTTATGGCAGGATCATCGCCGCGCTGGCGGGGTCGGGCAACCTTGCTCGTAGCTTTCGCGGGCGGGTGTCGGTGGAGGGGCATAAGCTGGAAGCGGCGGGGTGCGGCGTTCCGCATCTGGCCGCGCGATGGGCGGTGCGGACGGCGGCCGGCGCGCCGACCTTGCACGGGCCGATTGCGGTGGCCGGCCTGTCCTGTCCCGCGCGCGACCTGCGGATCGGGCTGGCGCAGCTTCGGGCGGAGGTGACGCTGTCGCCGACCCTTGATGAAGGACAGGGGCGTCTGACTGTGGCGAGCGTATCGGGCGGAACCGGGCGCGTCCATGTGCAGGAACTAGGGGGCGATCTGTCCGTCCAGGGCACGGCGCGCGACCTGCGCGGCGCGGCCATGCTGACGGCGGCGGGAATTGCGACACCGGTGGCCCGCACAGCGAATGCGCGGCTGAACGCCTCCTTCCGCCTGCGCGACGGTGCCCAGGCGCTTGCCGGCGATCTCCGGCTGCGTGCCCTTGCCTTTCGCCACGATGTGGTGGCGGCTGTTGCGGATGCGGGGCAGGGCACCGCGGGCACGCCGCTGGAGCCGATCGCCGCGCGGGTCGGCGGGGGCCTGTCGTCCATCCTGGCGTCGTCCGATGCGGCGGCGCGGTTCAGCCTCAGCAACGACGGCGATACGCAGCGCCTCCATCTCGATCACGCACGGATGCGATCGCGGCGCGGCGACATGGTCGACGTGGACGGGCAAGCGTCGATGCTGTCCGACCGGGGCTGGCGGATCGAGGGCTCCGTGGGCGGTGGGACCGTGCCCGCCATCCGGCTTGTGGCTACCCAGGCTGCGGATCGCGCGCCGATCACCGCGACGATCGGCATGAGCCCTTATGCCGCCGGTGGCGCGCGTCTGGCGCTTGAGCCGGTGCGGGTCGTAGCGCAGGGGGCGGCAATCCGGTTTGCGACCGCTGCCACGATCGACGGACCGCTCGCCTCCGGGCGGATCGAGGGATTGACGTTGCCGATCGTGGGCGCGCTCGACCGATCCGGCGGCTTCCATGTGGGGCAGGGATGCAGTCGCATTGCCTTCCGCCGCGTCGCCTTGTCCGGGGTGGAACTCGATCCCGCGCGATTGTCGCTGTGCGGCGCGCCTTTGGTAACACGGGGCAGGGATGGCACGATCCGTGTCGCCGCCGCGATCGACGGGCTTGCCCTGCATGGGCGGACCGGCACCACGCCGCTGACCGTGCAGGCCGCAAAGTTCCGGCTGACCGGCACGAAGCGGCTGGCGGGCGAGGGGCTGGCGGTGCGGCTGGGCGAGGATGCGGACCCAACCCGGCTGACGATCGGACGGCTCGCCGGCCGCTTCGACGCGGGCGGGATCGGCGGGAACTTTGTGGACTTGGCGGGATCAATCCGCAACGTGCCGCTGCTGCTGTCCGGCGCGAAAGGAACGTGGCAGGTGGCCGACGGTGCGTTGCGGCTAGACGGCCAGGTCGGCCTCTCCGATCGGGCCACCGCACCCCGCTTCCGTCCGCTCACCTCCGGCAATGTCGCGCTCACGCTGCGGAACGGGCGCATTCACGGGACGGCGCGCCTGGACGAGCCGCGCAGCGCGCAGGCGGTCGCCACCGTCACGCTGACCCACGATCTCACGAACGGCACCGGCGGGGCGCGGATCGACGTGCCCGGCATCACCTTCGTGCGCGGCGGGCTCCAGCCGGAGATGCTGACGCCGTTGACCTTGGGCGTCGTGGCGAACGTCAGCGGCACGGTGACGGGACAGGGCAGGATCGACTGGTCGCCGGCCGGCGTGACCAGCAGCGGGGAGTTCGGGACGGAGCGCATCGACCTGGCGGCGGCGTTCGGGCCGGTTACGGGGCTTTCCACCCGCATCCGCTTCACCGACCTGCTCGGCCTTGCCTCCGCCCCGCACCAGGAAGCCCGCATCGCCGAGATCAATCCCGGCGTGCCCGTCACCAACGGCGTCGCGCATTACCAGCTGCTCGGCAACGCCAAGGTCGGGGTGGAGGATGCCGCATGGCCGTTCGCGGCCGGCACCCTGTCGCTGGACCCGACCCGGCTGGAATTCGGACAGGAGGCGGAGCGGCGGCTGACATTCCGGATCGACCAGCTGGATGCCGCCGCCTTCGTCCAGCAGCTGGATTTCCCAAATATCGCCGCCACCGGTACGTTCGGCGGCGTCCTGCCGATGATCTTCGATGCGCAGGGCGGGCGGATCGAGCAGGGCTGGCTGCGGTCGCGCGGCGGCGGCACGCTGGCCTATGTGGGCGAGTTGTCGAACGCCGACATCGGCATGACCGGCAAGCTCGCCTTCGATGCGCTGAAGGCGATCCGTTACTCCACGCTGGATATCGCGCTGGACGGGCGGCTGGACGGCGAGATCGTCAGCCGGGTGCGGTTCGAAGGCGTACGCGAGCCCACCGGCGACCAGTCGCTGATGGCACGCCTGATCCGCAACCTGCCGTTCCGCTTCAACATCCAGGTGCGCGCGCCGTTTCGCGGGCTGATCGGGTCGGCGCGCAGCTACATCAACCCGGCGCTGCTGCTGCAATCCGGGCAACCGCCGGCGGTTCAGGCTGACGACAGCCGGCCAGTGCGATAAGGAGACATTGGTTGACGATGACCCGTTGGGATGCGAGCCGATGGACCATGATCCGACTGACGCTTTCGCCGATGCTGCTACCTTTGTGCCTGGGCGCGTGCGTGACCGTGCGGGCGCCGGACAAGCCGATCGAGATCAACCTCAACATCAACGTCAAGCAGGAGGTCGTCGTCAGCCTGAAGAAGGATGCCGAGGACTTCATCACCAACAATCCGGATCTGTTTCCCAAATGAGCAACCTCCTCCGCATCTTCCTGTCCGCCGCCGCCGGTCTGGCGCTGCTGGCGTCCGCCCCCGCTTATGCGCAGATGGATGGCGAGGTGGAGGGGGCGATGACCGCCGGCGCCGTGGGCGAGCAGGCCGACGGCTATCTCGGCTTCGTCCGCGCGCCATCGTCCACGCTGAAGGCGAAGGTCGACGCGATCAACATCAAGCGGCGCGAAGGCTATACCCGCATCGCCCAGTCCAAGAACGTACCGATCGAGGCGTTCGCCGCGTCCATCGGCTGCAAGACGCTGGGATCGTTGCAATCGGGTCGCGCCTATAGCGTGGCGCGCGGGGCGTGGGCGGTGAAGTCCGGCGCGCCGATCGCCTTGCCCGACCAGTGCGGCTGACGCACTGACCCGCCCGCACCTCTGACCGCCCGATCGACATGGATCATCCCGGAAGCGGTTGACCGGAAGCGCGCGGGCGGGAAGATGGGCCAGTGACTGACAGCTGGCAATTCTGGATCGATCGGGGTGGAACCTTCACGGACGTGGTGGCGCGCCGCCCCGACGGGGCCATCGAAACCGCGAAGTTCCTTTCCGAAAACCCCGAGCAATATGAGGATGCGGCGATTGCCGCCGTTCGCGCGCTGACCGGCTGTCCGGAAGGCGCCTTGCCCCCGGCCGAGTTGCGGATCGGCACGACCATCGCGACCAATGCGCTGCTGGAACGCAAGGGCGAGCCGGTGCTGCTCGCCATCACGCGCGGCTTTGCCGATGCGCTGGTCATCGGCACGCAGGATCGGCCCGACATCTTCGCCCGCCGGATCGAGCGGGCGCCACCGCTCCACTCCGACGTGGTCGAGATCGACGAACGGGTGACGCATGAGGGCGAGGTGCTGTGCCCCCTGGATGAAGCGGCGGCCCGCGACGCGCTGACGGCGGCATATCAACGCGGGCTGCGCGCGATCGCCATCGTCCTGATGCACGGCTATCGCCACCCGGCGCATGAGCGGCAACTCGCGGAAATAGCGGCTGAGGTGGGCTTTGCCCAGATTTCGGTCAGCCATCAGGTGAATGGCCTGATCAAGCTGATCGGTCGCGGCGATACCAGCGTGGTGGACGCCTATCTCTCGCCGGTGCTGCGCGCTTATGTGGATCGGCTGGAGGCGGCGCTGGGCGGGTGCGATGCCCTGTTCATGCAGTCCAACGGCGGATTGACGCTGGGGCGGGCATTCCGGGGCAAGGACGCGATCCTGTCCGGCCCCGCCGGCGGCATCGTCGGCATGGCGGAGACGGCCGCGCAGGCCGGCTTCGATCATGTGATCGGGTTCGACATGGGCGGCACCTCCACCGACGTGTCGCTGTTCGCCGGCCGGTATGAGCGGGACAATGAGGCGGTCGTGGCGGGCGTCCGCATTCGCGCGCCGATGCTGCGCATCCACACGGTCGCGGCCGGCGGGGGATCGATCTGCGGCTTCGACGGCGGGCGGCTGACGGTCGGCCCGGCATCGGCCGGCGCGGTGCCGGGACCGGCCTGCTACCGGCGCGGCGGGCCGCTGACGGTGACCGATTGCAACCTGGTGCTCGGTAAGCTCCAGCCCGAATATTTCCCCGCTTTGTTCGGACCGGATGGCGACGCGCCGCCCGACCGGGACGCGGCGTTCGCGCGGCTGGAGGCGGTGCGGGCGGAGGTTGTGGCGGCCACCGGGCGGCAGGTCACGGCCCAGCAGCTGGCGGAGGGCTTCGTCGCGATTGCCGTCGCCAGCATGGCCAATGCGATCAAGGCGATTTCGGTCGCGCGCGGGCATGACGCAACCCGCTTCACATTGGCCTGCTTCGGTGGTGCGGGCGGGCAACATGCCTGCCTGGTGGCGGATGCGCTGGGGATCGAGCGGGTGATGATCCATCCGCTCGCGGGTGTGCTGTCGGCCTATGGCATGGGCCTCGCCAACCGCAGCGAGGTGCGCGAGCGTACGCTGGCCCTTCCGCTGGATGGTGCCGCCATGGCGGAGGTGGAGGCCGCTGCCGACCGGCTGGATGCTGAGGCCGCCTCGGCGCTGGCGGAGCAAAGCGTGGCGCGAGACACGATCCAGACGCGCGTCCATGTCCACATCCGGCCGCATGGTTCCGAAGGCAGCTTCGAAGTCCCGCTCGGCCCGATCGAGGCGATGCGTACGGCATTCGCGGCCGCGTTCCGCCAGCGGTTCGGCTATGCGGAGGCCGGGCCGCTGGTGCTGGACATGCTGCGCGCCGAAGCGATCGTGCGGACGGAGCCGGCGGTGACGGCGTTTTCCGCCACCATGGAGCAGCCCGGCACGCTGGGATGCAAGCCGATCTATCTGGCCGGCGCGCGGCATGACGTGCCGGTCCATGCGCGAACTGCGCTCGCGCCGGGAACGGTGCTGAACGGGCCGGTCCTGATCACCGATCCCGTGTCGACCATCATCGTGGAGCCGGACTGGTCGGCCGAGATATATCCGGATGGCAGCATCATCCTGTCGCGCAGCGCCGCGCGGGCGGGCGCGTCGATCGGGACGGATTATGATCCCGTCCGGCTGGAGATATTCGCCGGGCTGTTCATGGCGGTTGCGGAGGAGATGGGGGCGGCGTTGCGGCACAGCGCATCGTCGATCAACATCCGCGAGCGGCTGGATTTCTCCTGCGCCTTGTTCGACCGCTCCGGCAACCTGATCGCCAATGCGCCGCACATCCCCGTCCACCTGGGATCGATGGGGGAGAGCATCCGCACCATCCTGGATCGGCGGACGGAGGACGGGCGCGGGATCAGGCGGGGTGACGTCTATGCGTTGAATGCGCCTTACAACGGCGGCACGCATCTGCCTGATATCACGGTGATTCAGCCGGTCTTTGCTTCGCCGGCAAGCGCGGCGGCGGACTTCTTCGTCGCGGCGCGCGGCCACCATGCCGATATCGGCGGGATCAGCCCCGGCTCCATGCCGCCGGGCAGCCGCAGCATCGACGAGGAAGGCATCGTCCTCGACAATATCCTGCTGGTCGAGGACGGTCGCCTGCGCGAGGCGGAGTTGCGCGCGCTGCTGGCAGCGGGCTCTTACCCCGCCCGCAACATCGACCAGAATGTCGCCGACCTGACCGCGCAGATCGCCGCCTGCGCGCGCGGCGCGGACGGGCTGATCGCCGCCGCCGGCGAATATGGGCTGGACGTGGTGGCGGCCTACATGGCGCATGTGCAGGATTATGCCGCCGGCGCGGTGGCGCGCCTGCTGCCCCGTCTGTCGAGCGGCCGATACACGGTGGAGATGGACAGCGGCGCGGTGATCCAGGTAGCGGTGACGGTACATGGCGACGCCGGATCGATCGACTTCGACTTTACGGGCACCAGCGAGCAGCGGGCCGACAATTTCAACGCACCCTTGTCCATCGTGCGCGCGGCCATCCTCTATGTGATGCGCATCCTGGTGGACGAGCCGGTGCCGCTGAACGAGGGCTTCCTCCGCGCGGCGCGGATCACGGTGCCGCTGGGCACGATGCTCAACCCGCGTCCTCCGGCGGCGGTAGTGGCGGGCAATGTGGAGACGAGCCAGGCCGTGACCGATGCGCTGCTCGGCGCGCTGGGCGCCATGGCCGGATCGCAGGGCACCATGAACAACTTTACCTTCGGCAACGAACGCGTCCAATATTATGAGACGATCGCCGGCGGATCCGGGGCGGGGCCGGACTTCAATGGGACGGGTGCGGTGCAGACGCACATGACCAACAGCCGCCTGACCGATCCGGAAGTGCTGGAGGCGCGCTTTCCCGTCTTGCTGGAGGAATTTTCCATCCGCGAAGGCTCGGGCGGATCGGGGCTGCGCCACGGCGGCGCGGGTGCGGTCCGGCGCGTCCGCTTCCGCGAGGCGATGCGCGCCGGCATCCTGTCCAATCGCCGCCGCGTGCCGCCTGCCGGATTGCAGGGCGGCGGGAGCGGTGCCGCCGGAGTGAACCGGATCGAGCGCACGGACGGCACGATCGAGGATCTGCCCGCCACCGCGGCTGTCGAGATGGAGCCGGGCGACCTGTTCGTGATCGAAACGCCAGGCGGCGGCGGGTATGGGGCGGCGCGCTGATGCTGGTCCTGTCCGGCATCGTCGTGATCGTCGCGGGGTTCCTGCTCCGCTTCAATCCTTTGCTGGTGGTGGCGGTGTCGGCGGCGGTGACGGGCGTAGCGGCCGGGCTCCATCCCCTGGCGATCCTGGCCGCGTTCGGCAAGGCGTTCAACGACAGCCGCTACGTTACCGCCATCTACATCGTCCTGCCGGTGATCGGATTGCTGGAACGCCACGGCTTGCAGGAACGCGCGCGCGACCTGATCGGGCGGCTGCGCGGGGCAACCGCCGGGCGGTTGCTGATCGGCTACCTGCTGTTTCGCCAATTGAGCGCCGCATTGGGCCTCCACTCGGTAGCGGGGCATCCCCAAACCGTCCGCCCGCTAGTGGCCCCGATGGCGGAGGCGGCGGCGGACGCGCAGGCACCCGGTCGCGATCCCACCGACCAGCGTGTGTCCGCCATGGCGGCGGCGACCGACAATGTCGGCGTGTTCTTCGGTGAGGACATCTTTATCGCCATCGGATCGATCCTGCTGATGAAGGGCGTGCTGGACGGTTACGGCATTTCGATCGAACCGCTGCATCTGTCGGTGTGGGCGATTCCGACCGCGATCGCCGCATTCCTGATCCACGGCGGGCGGCTGCTGCTGCTCGATCGCCGGCTGCGGGCAGGGCGATGATCGGGGTCGGGGCCATCTATGCCGTTGCGGGGCTGGTGTTCCTGGCCTTTGCGTGGGGGAGCCTGCGCGATCGAGGGCATGGCAAAAGGTGGGGCACGACCGCCTTTTACGGGCTGATCGCGCTGAGCTTCTTCGCGGGCGACCGATTGGGCGACATCGGCAATGGCGTGCTGGTGCTCGCTTTGGTGGCGATTGCGGGGACGGGCGCGATGAGGCGCGGGTCGGCGGAGAGCGCACCGCTGGAGAACCGCCGTCGGGGTGCGGCGCTTCATGGCGACAGGCTGTTCCTGCTGGCGCTGGTCATTCCCGCGACCGCGCTCGGCGGCACCTTGCTGTTCAAGCAAGTGCCCGCTCTGGTCGATCCCAGGCAGGCGACCTTGGTGGCGTTGGCGCTGGGCGTACTGGTGGCGCTGGCGATCGGATGCGTCTGGCTGCGTGCGCACATATCCACCCCTTTCGAGCAAGGCCGCCGGCTGATGGACGGCGTGGGCTGGGCGGCGGCGCTGCCGCAGATGCTGGCCGCGCTGGGCGCCGTGTTCGCGCTGGCGGGCGTGGGAGACGTGGTGGGCGGCCTGATCACCCATGCGATACCGGAGGGAAGCCTGTTCGGTGCGGTGATTGCCTATGCGCTGGGCATGGCCTTCTTCACCATGGTGATGGGCAATGCCTTTGCGGCCTTTCCGGTCATGGCATCCGCGATCGGCATCCCGCTGCTGGTGCGACATTATGGCGGCAATCCCGCCACGATCGCCGCAATCGGGATGCTGGCGGGCTTTTGCGGGACGCTGCTGACGCCGATGGCGGCCAATTTCAACCTCGTGCCCGCCGCTTTGCTGGAGCTGCGCGACCGCAACGCCGTGATCCGGCAGCAGATCGGCACCGCCGTGCCGCTGCTGGGGATCAACATCCTCCTCATCTATTTCCTGGGGTTCCGATGAGCCGATTGACGCCGGACATGGCCGGCAGCTTCGCCCGCCTGACGCTGAGCCATCTGGAGCGGCAATGGCCTTACAAACTGGACCATATCATGGCCGGGCCGGAGGATGTGGCCGCGCCGATCGATCTGCACCCGATCTTTCACGGCAGTTTCGATTGGCATAGCTGCGTTCACGGCTGGTGGCAGGTGATGCGGCTGCGGCGGCTGTTCCCCGATCTGCCGGAAGCGGCGGAGGTGGCGCGCCGGGCCGACCGCATGTTGGTGCCGGACAAGGTGGCCGGGGAGCTGGCCTATCTGCAACGGCCGCTGAGCGGCGGGTTCGAGCGTCCCTATGGCTGGGCATGGCTGCTGGCGCTGCACGACGAGCTTGGCCGACACGGCGAGGGCTGGGGTGAGACGCTGGGGCCGTTGGCGCGCGCCTTCGCCCGCCGCTTCACCGATTATCTGCCGAAGCTGACCTATCCGATACGGGTCGGTACGCACTTCAACACCGCCTTTGCGCTGACGCTGGCGCATGGCTGGGCGAAACGCCATGACCCTGCGCTGGCGGCGTTGATCGAGCAAAGGGCACAGGACTGGTTCGGTCGGGATCGCGACTGCCAGGCGTGGGAGCCGGGTGGGGACGAGTTTCTTTCCTCCACGCTGAGTGAGGCCCTGTTGATGAGCCGCGTCCTCGCCCCGGACCGATTCTTAGAGTGGTTCGACGCGTTCCTGCCGCGATGCGCGGGGCGTGAGCCCGCCACCCTGTTCACGCCCGCGATCGTATCGGATCGCACCGATGGCAAGATCGCGCATCTCGACGGCCTCAACCTGTCGCGGGCGTGGTGCTGGCGGTCCATCGCTGCGGCGCTGCCTGCAAGCCATCCGCTGATCCCGCAGGCACGCGAGGCGGCCGATCGCCACCTCGACGCCAGCCTCGGCCATCTCGACGACAATTACATGGGCAGCCACTGGCTGGCGACATTCGCCTTGCTGGCGCTGGAAAGTGACGGCGATTGATCCGGCGCAAGGCGTGATCGCGCCGACGCCGCGATGATGCGCGCGGAGGTGCCGGTGGATTTCGACGTCATCATCGTGGGTGGAGGGCCGGCAGGCCTTGCCTTTGCCCGTTCGCTGGACGGCTGCGGGCTGCGCCTGGCCGTGGTCGAACGGCAGCCGTTGACCGCACTCGCGGCACCCGCCGACGATGGGCGGGAGATCGCGCTGACACAGCGTTCGATCGGCATCCTCAAGGAATTGGCGGCATGGCGGCACCTGAATGCGGCGGACATGGCGGCATTGCGGGAAGCGCGCGTGCTGAATGGCGGATCCCCATTCGCGCTCTCGTTCGATGCCGGGGGTAGTGACAAGGAGGGCTTGGGCAAGCTGGTGCCCAATCACCGCATCCGGCACAGCCTGTTCAGCGCGGTAGAGGGGCAGAAGGGCCTGACCATTCTGGCCGGCAGCAGCGTGGCATCGCTGCGTACCGATCGGCACTACGCGCGCCTGACCCTGGACGATGGGCGGCCGGTCACCGGCCGGCTGCTGGTGGCGGCGGATACGCGCATGTCGCACGTCCGCGATCAGCTTGGCATCAGGGCGGAGATGAACCGGCTCGGGCGATCGATGATGGTCGTGCGGGTGGCGCATGACGGCGACCATCACGGCATCGCCACCGAGTGGTTCGACCATGGGCAGACGATCGCGCTGCTGCCGCTGCGGGAGCGGTGCTCCTCCTTCGTGCTGACTTTGCCCTCCGCCGAAATGGAGGCGCTCGCCGCGATGGAGGCTGGGGCGCTGGGGCGTGCGATCACCCGTCGCTGCGCCCGTCGATTGGGTGAGATGCGGGTGCTGGATCGGGCGCACGTCTACCCCTTGACCACGACCTATGCGTGCCACTTCGCGGCGACGCGGGCCGCCCTGATCGGCGATGCGGCGGTCGGCATGCATCCGGTGACCGCGCATGGTTTCAACCTGGGGTTGCTGGGGCAGGCGACACTGGCCAGGCTGATCCGCGACGCCGTGGAACGGGGAGGGGATATTGCCTCTGCGTCGCTGCTCCGTCGCTACGAAGCGGCACATCGCCTGGCGACCCGCCCGCTTTACACCGCGACGAACCTGATTGTCGGCCTCTATACGGATGAACGGCCGGCGGCCTGGGTGGCGCGGCACATGACGCTGCGCGCGGGCGCGCGCCTTCCGTTCGTCCGCCGCACCGTCAGCAGGCTGCTGATGCAACATTGACCGAGGCCGTGATGAAAGACGCCACCATGACCGACCCCGCCGTGCCGCAATTGTCCGAGCCGAGCCTGTACGAGCAAGCGGGCGGCAGCGCCGGCGTGCAGGCGATCGTGAACCGCTTCTACGACCTGATGGAGCATCGGCCGGAATATGCCGAATTGCGCGCCATGCACGGCGAAGACCTGCTGCCGATGCGGGTATCGCTGGCGGAGTTTCTGGGTGCATGGCTGGGCGGCCCGCGCACCTGGTTCGAATCCCGTCCGGGGGCGTGCATCATGTCGGCGCATGGGGCCATGAACGTGTCGCGCACGACGGCGGCGCAATGGGTTCATGCGATGAGCCGGGCGATGGCGGAGTGCCGGGTAGAGCCGGCGCTGGGGCAGCAGATGCAGCAGGCCTTCCTCCGCATGGCCAACGGCATGATCATCCGTAGCGAAACCGCCGCTTCCGTGGAGCAAACACAAGAGTGAAGCCGGCGGCGGTTTGACGGATGTCAAACCCACGGGTCACCGCGTCCGCTACCCGCCTGGCAACACGGGCGATGCGAGGCGAAGTCATATGGTACGGACGGACGCGGCGGGCACCTCTTTCTGGCGGCGCTCGCATTATCTTGATCGCATGACGCTGCGCGGATTGTTCGCCGCCTATTTTCAGCATCATGCCATCGCATCCTATCTGGTGCTGATCGTGGCGTCCGTCGCGCTCTTCATCCGGCATCCGGCGGCGCCGCTGCCGACGATCGCCAGCATCGTGCTGGTGGCGTTCGCCTATCCCTTGTTCTGGTATGTGCTGCATCGATGGGTGCTGCACTGCCACTGGATGTTCAAGGTGCGGCCGCTGGCGGGCGTGTGGAAGCGGATCCACTATGACCACCATGTCGATCCCAACCATCTGGAGGTGCTGTTCGGCGCGCTCTACACCACGCTGCCGACCCTGTTGGTGGTGTCGGCGCTGCCCGGCTACCTGATCGGCGGAGCGGGGGGTGCCGCGGCCGGTTTCGCTACCGGCCTGCTCTGCACCTGCTTGTACGAATTCTTCCACTGCATCCAGCATCTTGCCTACAAGCCGCGCGTGAAGTGGCTCGCCACCATGAAGGTCCGGCACATGGAGCATCACTTCCATGACGAGGATGGCAATTACGGCATCACCAACTTCCTGTGGGACCGGCTGTTCGGAACCCTGTACACCCGCATCAGCCGCCCCCGGAAAAGCCCCACCGTGTTCAACCTGGGCTATACGGAGGAGGTGGCCGCCCGCTACCCCTGGGTGGCGCGCCGCTCGGGCGGGGTCGCGGCGGGGCATCCCCGCCGACGTGCGGGCGACACACGGCGGGTCTGACCCTCGCCTGCTACATCGCGGCGTCGCGGATCGTCTCCATCGCGACGAAGGTGGAGGTGCTGGCAACGTGCGGCAGGCTGGAAATCCGCTCGCCCAGCACTTCGCGATAGCGGCGAATGTCCGAAGTGCGCACCTTCAGGAGATAGTCGAAGCTGCTGGCGAGCATGTGGCACTCTTCCACTTCCGGGATCAGCAAAACGGCGCGGCGGAACGACTCCAGCGCCGCCTCGCGCGTGTCGGACAATTTCACCTCGGTGAAGGCGATATGGTCCAGGCCGAGCTTGCCGGGATCGACCATCGCGCGAAAGCCGTGAATGACGCCGTCGTCAATCAGCCGCTTCATCCGCATCTGGCACGGCGTCTTGGACAGGCCGACGCGTCGCGCCAGTTCGGTCACGGACATGCGGCCATCCTGGCGCAACAGGTCGATGATCTTGCGGTCGAACGGGTCGATCGGACCGGAATGTTCCTGCTTTCGCGCCATATTGTTCGATCCTGCGGCAATCACCAGCCGATATGGCCTGATTCCGCCCTATCAAAAGTCGGATCGCCGGCATGTGCCGTGATAAGCATTCCCCAGCAACCGGGAACCCGTATTACCATGGCGCAGCCGTCCGACCTTCCGCCGCTTTTTGCCGATTTCGCCCCGCCGATCCGTAAACAAGGATCGCTGCGACAAGCCATCACCGCCGCCTATCGCCGCCCGGAGCCGGAGGCGCTGGCGCCCCTGATCGAGCAGGCGAGCCTGTCCGACGACGTCCGCGCCACCGCCGCGCGCACCGCCACCACGTTGATCCAGGCGCTGCGGGCCAAGCACAAGGGCAAGGGTGTGGAGGGGCTGGTGCAGGAATATGCCCTGTCCAGCCAGGAAGGCGTGGCGCTGATGTGCCTGGCCGAAGCCCTGTTGCGCATCCCCGACGACGACACGCGCGATGCCCTGATCCGCGACAAGATTGCGGAGGGCGACTGGAAAGCGCATCTGGGCGGCGGGCGATCCTTGTTCGTCAATGCGGCGACCTGGGGCCTGGTGGTCACCGGCAAACTGGTCGGCAGCGTGGATGACACGGGGCTGGGCGCCGCCCTGACCCGCCTGATCGCGCGCGGTGGGGAGCCGGTGATCCGGCATGGCGTAGCAATGGCGATGCGCCTGATGGGTGAGCAGTTCGTCACGGGCGAGACGATCGAGGAGGCGATCCGCCGCGCCCGCAAGCTGGAGGGCAAGGGCTTCGCCTACAGCTACGACATGCTGGGCGAGGCAGCGACCACCGCCGAGGACGCGGCGCGTTATTATGCCGATTACGAGAATGCCATCCACGCGATCGGCAAGGCATCAGCCGGGCGAGGCATCTATGCGGGGCCGGGCATCTCCATCAAATTGTCGGCGCTGCATCCTCGCTACGCCCGCTCGCAGGCGGAGCGGGTCATGGGCGAACTGCTGCCGCGCGTGAAGGCACTGGCGGCGCTCGCGCGCTCCTATCAGATCGGTCTCAACATCGATGCCGAGGAGGCGGATAGGCTGGAATTGTCGCTCGACCTGCTGGAAAGCCTTGCGCACGATCGGGAGCTGGCGGGATGGAACGGGCTGGGCTTCGTGGTCCAGGCCTATGGCAAGAGATGCCCGTTCGTGATCGACTGGATCATCGATCTGGCCCGCCGCTCCGGTCGCCAGATCATGGTTCGCCTGGTCAAGGGCGCCTATTGGGACGCGGAGATCAAGCGGGCGCAAGTCGACGGGTTGCCCGACTTTCCGGTCTATACGCGCAAGATTCACACCGACGTGGCCTATATCGCGTGTGCGCGAAAGCTGCTGGCGGCGACCGACGCGGTGTTTCCGCAATTCGCGACCCACAATGCGCAGACGCTGGCCACCATCTACGCCATGGCGGGGCCGGACTTCGCGGTGGGCACGTACGAGTTTCAGTGCCTGCACGGCATGGGCGAGCCGCTGTACGAGGAGGTCGTCGGCCCGTCCAAGCTGGACCGGCCCTGCCGCATCTACGCGCCGGTTGGCACACATGAGACGCTGCTCGCTTATCTCGTCCGCCGGCTGCTGGAGAACGGGGCCAATTCGTCCTTCGTCAATCGGATCGCTGACCCGTCCGTGCAGATCGAGGACCTGATCGCCGATCCGGTCGATGCGGTGCGGGCGGGCGCGGTGCCGGGCGACAAGCATCCGCAGATCGACCTGCCGGCGGACTTGTACGGGAAGCGTCGCAACTCCGAGGGGCTGGACCTCAGCAACGAAGACGTGCTGGCGCGGGTCAGTGAGACGATGCGTGCCGGTGCGCATGGCGACTGGACGGCGCCGGTCGGCGGTAGCGAGGGAACGGCCCGGTCGGTGCTGAACCCCGCCGATCATCGCGATCGCGTCGGGACGGTGATGGAGGTATCGCCCGACCAGGCGCGGGCTGCCGCGGCCCGAGCCGCCGCCGCCGCTTCGGCCTGGGCGGTGGTGCCGGTGGCGGAGCGTGCCGCCATGCTGAACCGCGCGGCGGACCTGATGCAGGGGCGTATGGCGGACCTGCTGGGCCTGGTGATGCGCGAAGCCGGCAAGTCGCTGCCCAACGCCATTGCCGAGGTCCGCGAGGCGATCGACTTCCTGCGTTATTATGCGGACCAGGCCTGCTCCACGTTGGGCCGGGGGGAGACGGCGCTGGGTGTGGTGACCTGCATCAGCCCGTGGAACTTCCCGCTCGCCATCTTCGCGGGCCAGGTCGCGGCGGCCTTGGTCGCGGGCAATACGGTGCTGGCCAAGCCGGCGGAGGAAACACCCCTGATCGCCGCACAGGGCGTCGCCCTGCTGCACGAGGCAGGCGTGCCGACGGACGTGCTGCAGCTGTTGCCGGGCGACGGGGCGATCGGTGCGGCGCTGGTAGGGGCGCCGGAAACCGCCGCCGTGATGTTCACCGGATCGACGGAGGTGGCCCGGCTGATCCAGGCCGAACTGGCCAAGCGCGTCTCACCCGCCGGCAAGCCGATCCCGTTCATTGCGGAAACCGGCGGGCAGAATGCGATGATCGTCGATTCCTCGGCGCTGGCGGAACAGGTGGTGGCGGACGTGATCGCCTCCGCGTTCGACAGTGCCGGGCAGCGTTGCTCCGCGCTCCGCATCCTCTGCCTGCAGGAGGATGTGGCGGATCATATCCTCGCCATGCTGAAGGGTGCCCTCAAGGAGCTGCGGATCGGCCGGACGGATCGCCTCAGCACCGACGTCGGCCCCGTGATCACGGCCGAGGCACAGGCGAATATCGACAAGCATGTGGCATGGATGCGGTCGAAGGGGCGCGGTGTCGCACAGATCGAACTCGGTTCCGACGCCGCGCACGGCACCTTCGTTCCGCCCACGATTATCGAACTGGAGAGTATCGCCGACCTTCAGCGCGAAGTGTTCGGGCCGGTGCTGCATGTCGTCCGTTTCAGACGCGCGGGGCTGGACCGGCTGATCGACCAGATCAACGCCACCGGTTATGGCCTTACATTCGGCCTCCACACACGCCTTGACGAGACGATCGCGCATGTCACGCGGCGCGTGGAAGTCGGCAACATCTACGTGAACCGCAACGTCATCGGCGCGGTCGTGGGCGTGCAGCCGTTCGGCGGGCGGGGTCTGTCCGGCACCGGACCCAAGGCAGGCGGGCCGCTTTACCTCGGCCGGCTGGTCGAGGGTGGAACCCCGCTGCCGGACTTGGGAGCTGGCCGGACCGTGGAGCAGGGTCCGGGTCTGAACGGAACCCTGGGCGATGCGGTCAGGGAGGCAGCCGGCCGATCCTTGCTGGGCACCGTGATCGAATTGCCGGGACCGGTGGGGGAGCGCAACGTCTACGCGCTGCACCCGCGCGGCCGCATCCTACTGCTGCCGGACACGCGGGACGGATTGGTCAAGCAGCTTGCGGCCGGTCTGGCCACAGGCAACCAGCTGGTGGTCCATGGCGATGCGGCGTTGCGGGGCGACCTGCCGCCGGACGTGGCGGACCGCGTGCAATGGGCGGAGGATTGGACGCAGGCCGGGCCATTTTCCGGTGCGCTGATCGAAGGCGACGGCGCTCGCGTCCGCCGTCTGCAGCAGGCCATTGCCGAACTGCCCGGCCCGATCGTGCTGACGCAGGTCGGCAGCCCCGATTACCGGCTCGATTGGTTGGTCGAGGAGGTGTCGACCTCCATCAACACCACCGCCGCCGGGGGCAATGCGAGCTTGATGACGCTGGCCTGACAAAGCTGGCCTGACAAAGCCGGCGGGCAGTCGCGGCTTCCTGTCGCCGCGTCTGCCCTGCTTGCTGGACGACCTTAGCCGAACGGGCGATCGATCGACGGCGAGGGCTCCGTGAACCATCGGGGCCCGTCTTCGGTCATGTAGAAATGATCCTCCAGCCGGATGCCGAAGCGGTCGGGAATGACGATCATCGGCTCGTTGGAGAAACACATTCCGGGCGCGAGCGGCGTCCGGTCCCCGCGCACCAGATAGGCCGGTTCGTGGATGGACAGGCCGATGCCGTGGCCGGTTCGATGGGGCAGGCCGGGCAGGCGGTAATCGGGGCCGAGACCCGCTTTCCCCAACACGGCGCGGGCGGCGTGATCGACAGCCTCGCACGGAGCGCCCGGTTGGGCAGCGGCGAAGGCGGCGGCCTGCGCCTCCTTCTCCAAGTCCCAGATGCGGCATTGCTCCACGTCCGCGTTACCGAAGACGTAGGTGCGGGTGATGTCGGAATGATAGCCGTGGATCAGGCAGCCGGTGTCGATCAGCACCATGTCGCCCTCCCGCAAGGCGGCGTCGCCGGGCAGGCCGTGGGGGAAAGCGGTGGCGCGGCCGAACTGGACGATCACGAAGCTGTTGCCGCCCGGCGCACCGATCGCGCGATGCGCCTGGTCGAGAAAGCGCGCCACCTCGCTCGTGCGGATACCGGGACGCAGGATGCGGGCGGCGCGGCGCTGCACCTCCAGCGTCATCGACTTGGCCTGCTGCAGCAAGGCGAGTTCGGCCGCCGACTTGTACATGCGGCAGCCGTCGACCACTAGGCTCGCCTCCACCAGATCCAGCGCCGGTGCCGCCCGACGCAGCCGTTCCACGAACAGGAACGCCATGGCGGGATCGATCGCCAGCCGGCCGATTCCCCGCTCGCGCAGGGCGGCCGCGACCAGCTCGGACGGGCTTTCATCTTCTTCCCACAGGCGCAGGTCGGCCGTTACCGCCAGATCGGCCTCCAGCGTGCCGAGCTCGAAGCGCGGGGCGACGACGATCGGGTCGCCGCTGGCGGTGAGCAGCATCGCCACCAGCCGCTCGCTGGCGCCCCACGGCACGCCGGCAAAGTAGCGGAGCGATGCGCCGGCGCCGATCAGCAGCGCCCCCATGCCATGCTCGGCCATCAACATGCGGGCGCGTGCGATCCGATCGGCACGTTCCCCGGCGGTGATGGCGGGGGCCGGAGTAGCCCAAGGGCGGATGTCCGCCAGTTCAGTCGCGGCGTCCGATCCGCCGATGCCGTGGGTCATGTTGTGCCTCCGAAACGGGAAAGGTCGAATGGTGCCAGGTCGAACGGCGGTTCCCGGCTCTCGACCAAGGCCGCCACTGCGTCGGCGGTGATCGCGGCAAGAGTAAGGCCGAGATGCTGGTGCCCGAAAGCGTAGAGCAGCCGGGGATGGCGCGCGGCGCGGCCGATCGCCGGCAGGTAATCGGGCAGGGTCGGGCGCGCGCCCATCCACTCGCTGCCGGGCAGGGTGAAGGGCAGGCCCAATGCCGCGACATGGCTCCGCAACCGCGCCCATTTGCGCCTGTCCGGCGGGCTTTGGTGACGTCCGAACTCCACGAAGCTTGCCGCGCGCAGGCCGGAGTGGAAGCCGGTGACGATCATTGATCGGTCCTCATAGACGACCGGCGGCATGTCGGCGGGCCAGCTCGTCTCCGCCGACTGGATGTGGTAGCCGCGCTCCGCGATCAGCGGCACGGAATAGCCGAGCGGGCGGAGCAAAGCGTGGCTGGTGGCTCCGCCGGCGACGACCACGATGTCGGCGCTCAGCGCACGGCCGTCCGTCAGCTGGGCGGTGACCTGCGCGGCGCCATGATCCAGCCGATCCACCGTCGCGGTCTCGACCATGCCGCCCGCGCCCACAAAGGCGGTGCGGAGGCGGAGCGCCAATTGACCGAGGTCGGCGATCTGCCCGCTGCCGTCGAAGCGCACCCCACCGGCCAGCGGTGCCGTGCCGAGCGCCTGGAGACCTGCAAGTTCAGCGGCGGTCGCGTCGCGCACGGTAGCGGTGCCGGTCGGCGCGGATTTCCACCGGGCCGCCCCTTCGCGCGCCGTGGCCTCGCTTTCCCACACCACGAAGTGGCCCTCCTCGCGCAGCAGCTCGCGCGCACGGGCATCGTCCAGCACATCGCGCCATGCCGGCATGGCGCGGGCGAGCATGGCGGACAGCGCCTTTTGCCCGGCGGCGAAGCGGCGAGGGTGCGCGGCCGCGATCAGCAATCGGCCGAAAGGCAGCCAGGCGGCAATGTCGCGCCATGGCAGCCCCAGCGCCCCGCCGCGGACGAACAATCGTTTCGGCATGGAGCGGATGGTGGTCCAGGAGGCGAGCGGATCGACCTGCTCCACCGCGATATGTCCGGCATTGCCCCACGAGGCGGGTTTGTCGCCGGCCCGGTCGATCACCGTGGTGGCGATGCCGGCGCGCTGGAGCCGCAGTGCGACGGTCTGGCCCACCACGCCGCAGCCGACTACCAGCGCCGATCCGGGCTTTTGGGGAATGGAGACGTTTTCCGTTGGCATATGAGTTTCTTATACCGTATACGATCCGACGTTCAAAGGAGGTTTCTGAATGTCTGCGTCGTCCCTCTGGCAGGGCGTCTACCCCGCCGCCACTACCCAGTTCGCTTCCGATCTTTCCATCGATCACGATGCCACGCAGAAGGTGCAGACCGCGCTTGTGGACGACGGCGTGGATGGCCTGATCATCCTTGGCACCTGCGGCGAGAACAACTCGCTTGAGCCGGACGAGAAGCGCAAGGTGCTGGCCGGCGCGGTGGAGGCGGTCGGTGGCCGCGTGCCGTTGGTGGCCGGCGTTTCCGAGTTCACCACCGCCCGCGCGATCGACTATGCCCGCGATGTGGAAAGGGCCGGCGCCGACGCGCTGATGCTGCTGCCCGCCATGGTCTATGTGCCGACGACCCAGGAACTGGTCGCGCATTTTCGTGCCGTGGCGGAAGCGACGTCGCTGCCGATCATGCTGTACAACAATCCGCCGGCCTACCGCGTCAACGTCAGCTTCGACGTTCTGGAGCAGTTGAGCGACGTCGCAAACATCGTCGCGGTCAAGGAAAGCGCGCCCGATCCGCGCCGCTTCACCGACGTCTTCAACCGCTTCGGCGATCGCTACACCGTGATGGCCGGGCTGGACGATATCGCGCTGGAAGGCCTGATGCTGGGCGCCAGCGGCTGGGTATCCGGCCTGACCAGTGCCTTCCCCGGCGAATCCGTGCGTTTGGTCGCCGCGCTGAAGGAAGGGAAGTTTGAGGAGGCTTTGGCTATCTATCGCTGGTTCATGCCGCTCCTTCATCTCGATGCCGAGCATGATCTGGTGCAGTCGATCAAGCTGGCCGAGCAGATCATGGGTCGCGGGTCCGAACGGGTGCGGATGCCGCGTCTGCCTTTGTCTGGACAGCGCCGCGCCGATGTGATCGCATGGGTGGAAAAGTGCGCCGCCACCATGCCCAGCAAGCAGGTGGCGGCCGCCGCCTGAACCCACAAGCGAGACGCCCGTGCGCCATACCTTCTTCTGCATCGACGGTCACACTGCCGGAAACCCTGTCCGCCTGGTCGTAGGCGGCGCGCCGCTGCTGCGGGGCGGATCGATGGGCGAACGGCGGATGGACTTTCTGGAGCGGTTCGACTGGATCCGCACGGGCCTCTGCTTCGAACCGCGGGGGCACGACATGATGTCGGGCGGGTTCCTCTACCCACCGACGCAGGAGGATGCCGACATCGGCATCCTCTTCATCGAGACGAGCGGCTGCCTGCCGATGTGCGGACATGGCACGATCGGCATGATCACGTTCGGCCTGGAACATGGGCTGATCTCGCCGCGCGAACCCGGCCACCTCAGGGTGGAGGTTCCCGCCGGCGTGATCGACATCGACTATGCGACGGAGGGTGAGAAGGTCACCTCCGTCCGCATCCGCAACGTGCCGTCATTCCTGGCCAAGCGCGGCATCGCGGTCGATGTGCCCGGCTTCGGACCGCTCACGCTGGACGTCAGCTATGGCGGCAATTTCTACGCCATCGTCGAACCGCAGGGCGCCTATACGGGACTGGATGACCTTGGCGCGTCGCGCATCGTCGAACTCAGCCGTACCATCCGGGCCATGGTGCGCGACGTGTATGAACCGGTTCACCCGCTGGACGATCGCATCCGCGGCGTGTCCCACATCATGTGGACGGATCGCCCGCGCGAGGGTGCGGACGGCCGCAACGCCGTTTTCTACGGCGAGCGGGCGATCGACCGCAGTCCGTGCGGAACCGGCACTTCGGCACGGCTGGCGCACTTGGCGGCGACCGGGCGGCTGAAGGTAGGCGACCGCTTCGTCCACGAAAGCTATATCGGCAGCCACTTCATCGGCCGGGTGGAGGCGGAGACGATGCTGGGCGACACGTCCGCCATCATCCCGTCGATCGAAGGATCGGCGATCGCCACCGGCTTCAACACGATCTGGATCGATCGCGCCGATCCGTTCTGGCAAGGCTTTTCGGTCGTATGATCCGGGCATGAGCCATCACGCCGGATCCTGTCGGACCATCATGCGGGGCGGCCCGTCCGCCGCCGCCCACCAGCGCCGCACCGCCATTATGGATGCGGGCGCCGGTACGCAGGCGCGTGCCCACATGACGCCACGATCATGAATCATCCGCAGCCGCCAGGTGCTGCACCAGCAGGAGGGGACAGATAACGTGCCACGCACTGCCTTCGGGCCGATCAAGCGTATCGATACGGCCCGGAGCGAGGCCCACAATTCGCTGCGGCCGACGCTCAGCTGGCCGCATCTGGTGGCGCTGGGCGTGGGGGCGATCGTCGGCACCGGCATCTACACGCTGACCGGGGTTGGGGCGGAGCGGGCGGGTCCGGCGGTGATCCTGGCCTTTGCGGTGGCCGGCATCGTCTGCGCCTGCGCGGCCCTGGCCTATTCCGAACTGGCGACGTTGATCCCCACGTCCGGCAGCGCCTACACCTATACCTATTCGGTGCTGGGCGAGACGCTCGCCTGGATCGTGGGGTGGAGCCTGATCCTCGAATATTCGCTCGCCTGTTCGACCGTGGCGGTCGGCTGGGCCGGGCATCTGGTCGGCTGGTTTCAGTCAGCGGGTGTGGTGCTGCCGCACGCCATCATCGCCGGTCCGCACGATGGCGGACTGGTCAACCTGCCGGCGGTGTTGGTGTCGCTGGCCGTGGCTGGGCTGCTGATGACCGGCACGCGTGAAAGTGCGACGATCAACATCATCCTGGTCGTCATCAAGCTCGCCGCTCTGTCGCTGTTCGTCGCGTTCGCGCTGCCGGCGTTCAACGCCGACAATCTCCATCCCTTCATGCCCTACGGCTTTGTCAGCCATGTCGAGGGCGGCGGGACCAAGGGGGTGATGGCGGCCGCCGCGATCGTGTTCTTCGCCTTCTACGGCTTCGATGCCGTGGCGACATCGGCCGAGGAGGTGAAGCGGCCGGCACGCGACCTGACGATCGGCATCGTGGGTTCGATGGCGCTGTGCACGGTCATCTACATGGCGGTGTGCCTGACCGCTGTCGGCGCGATCCACTTCACCACGCTCGCCAATTCGGCGGAACCGCTGGCGCTGGTGCTGCGCACTTTGGGCCATCCCGCCGCCTCGCACCTGATCGCGCTGGCTGCCCTGGTTGCGCTGCCTTCGGTCATCCTGGTGATGATGTATGGCCAGAGCCGCGTCTTCTTTGTGATGAGCCGCGACGGCCTGCTGCCCGCGATCATGAGCCGGGTGAACCCGCGCACGGGCACGCCCCTGTTCGTGACCGGGCTCACCGGCATCTTCGTCGCTATCGTCGCGGGCTTCTTCCGGCTGGACGAAATTGCGGAGCTGGCCAATGCCGGCACGTTGCTGGCGTTCATCGCGGTGGGTGCGTGCCTGATGGTGCTGCGTCGGACCCGGCCGGACCTGCCGCGCGTGTTCCGCTGCCCGGCGCCTTACCTGGTCGGCACGTTGACGGTGCTGGGCTGCCTATATCTGATGTTCAGCCTGCCGAGCATGACGTTGATCCGCTTCGTCGGTTGGAACCTGCTGGGGCTGGTCTTCTACTTCGCCTATAGCCGCGGCCGGAGCGTGGCGGCGGCGACTGCCGGCTGAGCTTGCGGCAACGTGGCGGCAGAACGATCCGCCGCCGCCTCAGCGGTCAATGCTTCTCATATTCCGGCAGCGCGGGGTTGAAGCCGGGCGGGTTCCTGCCGCCATCAGCGATGAACTTGTCCAGTCGTTCCTCTAGCGTGGTGAGCGGGACCGGTCCCAGCGCCAGTATGGCATCGTGGAAGCTGCGCTGGTCGAAGCGGCTGCCGAGCTTCTCCTCCGCCTCCGCGCGCTTGCGGCGGATCAGCATCTCGCCCAATTTGTAGGCGAGCGCCTGTCCCGGCCAGGCGATGTAGCGGTCGATCTCCGTCTCGATCTCATGCTCGCTGAGCGCCGTGTGATCGCGCAGATATTGCTGCGCCTGTTCGCGCGTCCAGCCATAATGGTGGATGCCGGTATCGATCACCAGCCGGCTGGCGCGCCAGATTTCGTAGGAGAGGCGTCCGAAATTCTCGTAGGGCGTGTCGTAAATCCCCATCTTGGTGCCCAGCCACTCCATGTAGAGCGCCCAGCCTTCGCCATAGCCGGAGAAGAAGGTTGCGCGACGGAAGGCGGGGCGGCGCACCGCCTCCTCGGCGATCGCCGCCTGCAGGGCATGGCCCGGATTGCATTCGTGGAGGGTCAGCGCGGTCAGCGTGTAGAGCGGTCGCGACGGCAGGTCATAGGTGTTCATCAGGCAGCTTTCGAGCCCGCCGCGCCCGCCCGTATAGATCGGGGCGAGGCTTTCCGGCACCGGCAGGACCGCAAAGCGGCGGCGCGGCAGGAAACCGATCAAATCCGCCAATGCCCCGTCCGCGCGCTTGGCCACATAAGCGGAAAAGGACAGCAGCTCGCGCGGGGTCTTGGGATAGAATTGCGGGTCGGTCCGCAGGAAGCGGAGGAAGGCGGGCATGTCGCCCCTGAACCCCGTTTGCGCCTTCACCTGCTCCATCTCGGCCGAAATCCGCGCCACCTCCTTCAGCCCGATCGCGTGGATCTGTTCGGCGGTCAGCCTGAGGGTGGTGAAGCCCTCGATCTGCGCCTGGTAGAAGGCCTTGCCGTCCGGCTTGCTCTCGGCAGCGAGCGTGGTGCGGGCTTGCTTCATATACTCGCTGCGGATGAAGCCGAGCAGCTTGGTGTAGGCTGGGATCGCCGCCCGGGTGAGCGCCTGTTCGCCGTCCGCGCGCAGCCTGGCCTGCTCGGCCGCCGGGATGGAGGCGGGCATCGCCTTGAAGGGGCCACGCAGCGGATTGCTGTCGTCGGCGGCAATGTAGGGCTCGATCGTCTTGTCGCGCCCGGCAACGACCACCCGTGGCACGCTGTAGCCGCGCTTCAGGCCGGCGCGCATGTTGGCGATCTGCTCGTCGAAATAGCGCGGCACGTCGCGCAGGCGGGCGATATAGCTCCGATACGCCTCCGCCGTAGCGAACCCGCCGGTCTGCGGGGCGAGGCCGTCCCAGAAGAAGGTGTCGGCGTTGAACGGCGCCTCGTAGGTCTTGAAGCGGAGGTCATCGACCGAGCTCTGGATGCTGCTGCGGAACACCTGCGCGTTGACCTTTTCCTCGGGCGACAGCTGCGACTCGGGAATGGTGTCCAGTTCCTTCAGGATCTGCGTCCAATAGGCCAGGCGGCGCTCCTGGACCGCCGGCACCACGCTGGGAAGGTGATCGTCATCCCCGCCCCGCCGCCGCCGGCGCACCCCGTCCTGCTGGCGCCAAACCCATTCGCGCTCATACAGCGCCTTCAGCCGTGCATCGGCGCTGTTCGGCGCGGTCGACGGCGCCGGCGCCGGCGCCGGGGGAGCGGCCTGCGCCAGCAAGGCGGGGGCGTGGCCCAGGGCCAGCGCGATCGCCAACGTGCGTGCGACGGAAATGCTCATGGATCAGTCCCTTTTCGATGCGGAGACCGGGACAGCGATGGTCCATGCATCCGGTACGTGCCACCACCCCGGATCGGCGTGCCACACCCATCCACTTTCCCGTATATAGAATACGATATACCACAGCGGGCCTGTGTCAATCGCGCCGGGTTGCAGCCGGTTGTTCAAGCCTTATGGTTCCGAGGATCCGGCAGGAGGGATGCCCATGAAGATCTGGACCGTGCCGTCGCTTGCCATCGCCGCATGGGGGATGGCCGTGCCGGTGGCCGCCACCACGCCTGCCGAGGACAAGGCCGCAATCCTTCAGGTCATCGGCGACATGCAGGCGGCCTGGAATCGCGGCGACTTCCCCGGCTACATGGCGGGGTTCGCCAACCCGCAAATCGTGTTCGTGTCGGGCGGCAGGATCCAGGATGGCTGGCAGGGCACGCTGGACCATTATGTCCGCGATTATGGCGGCGCGCCGGAGCGGCGTGGCACCGTGCGCTTCTACGACATGACGGTGGATCTGCTCGGGCCCGACGCCGCCTTGCTGATCAGCCACTATCATCTGGAGCGGCCGGAGCATCCGCAGGAGGGGATCAACACCCGCCTGTTCCGCAGGATCGACGGTCGGTGGCGCATCACCATGAACCACGTCTCGTCCTATGAACGGCATGATGCGCCGCCGCGCTGACCCGCGACGACGCGCCGCCGCCTAGCTCCCGCTGCGGGCAAGCAGGTCTACCAGATCCTGTTTCCAGTTCACCGCCCAGGTATGGGTGCCGTGGCCGTGGGTATCGTCCGTTTCCGCGATCATGCGGAAGCGGGCGTTCGGCATCCGCTTCAGCGCCGCTTCCGCGAATGCGAAATTACGCGGGTTGATGAAGTCGTCGGCCGAGTTGATCCACGTCACGGGAACGGTGATGCGCTCCAGGTTCGGCCAAGGGTTGTAGGTGCGCGAGCTTTCGAACTGGTAGATCATGTCGTTGGCATCGCGGGTCGCCATGTCGCGCTCAACCCGCTCCCGCGCCGTCTCGGTCGCGAGGTCGCGGGTCGGCCATAGTTTCTGGAAGTTGAGCGGCGCCGATCCTGCGATGACCGAAATGGAGGAGGCGGTGCGCAGGCCTTGCAGCGGTTGTGTCTTGTACTCGCCCCCGTTCCAGGTCGGGTCCGCCTCGATCCCGTCGACCAGCAATTGCCGCCACATGCGGTTGAGGCCGCCAATCTCCACCGGCTGGCAGGCGAGCGGCATCAGCGCGCGGGCGAAGCCGGGATAGGCCTCGCCCCAGATGAAGCCATGCATGCAGCCCATGCTGGTCCCGATCAGCACCCGCAACCGATCAAGGCCGAGCCCGTCCGTCAGCAGGCGATGCTGCAACATGACCATGTCGTCATAGTCATATTCGGGAAAGCGCATGTGCAGCCCGTCCGACGGCTTGGACGACCGGCCATGGCCGATATTGTCGGGCAGAATGATCCAATATCTGCGGATGTCGAGCGGCTGTCCCGGACCGTAGAGCTGGTCGGCGAATTGCGGCTGGAGGAATTGCCGGCCGCTGCCGCCGGTGCCGTGGAGCACCATCACGGCATTGTCGATCCTGCCGGACGCATCCCGATGCGGCGTGCCCAGCGTGCCATAATGTAGCCGAACCGCCGCCATCGTCTCGCCGTTGCGGAAGCGGACGTCCTTGGCGGTATAATCCGCCTCCTTCAATACCCATCGCGACGATTGCGCAACGGGCGGCTGCGCGACCGGTGTCGCAGGCGCGGGTGCGGCAGCGGCCTGGAGGGCGAGGGCGGCTAGGGTCGTCCAGGGCAAGGCAATCTCCCAGAAAGGCAGTAGAGGGTGCGGCGGTTCGCGTCAGGCGAGCAGTGCCTGGAGATCGTCGTACAAGGCGCGCGGCAGGACAACCCCGTCCCGCATGCTCCTCGCCCGCGCGTCGTAGCGGCGCTGCGAGGGCAGGCGGGCGCCCTGGTCGGTGATGCCGGTGAACAGGGCTTCGGCGCGGGCGATATGCGCTGCCGCTTCGGCGCCCAGGAACCCGGCGGGATCGATCGCCAGCACGAACTCGCCGCCGATCGGGGAGGAGCCCGCGCCCGCATCCAGCGCGATTGACTCCGCGCTGGTGAGGTCGCCGATCAGCGGTCCGGCCAGCAACTCCACCATGGCGGCAAGGGCCGATCCCTTGTGCCCGCCGAAGGTCAGCATCGCACCCTGGAGAACGGCCTGCGGATCGGTGCTGGGATGGCCGTCCGCATCCACGCCCCACCCTTCGGGGATCGCCTTGCCGGCACGACGATGCAGCTCGATCTCACCGCGCGCCACCGCGCTGGTGGCAAAGTCGAAGATGAACGGCGGGCTGTCGGCACGCGGCCAGCCGAATGCGATCGGGTTGGTGCCGAAGATCGGGCGTGTGCCGCCGGCCGGCGCGACCCACGCATGGCTGGGCGTGCAGGCGAACGCCACCAGACCCTGCTCCGTCAACGCTTCGATCTCGGGCCAGAGGGCGGCGAAGTGGACGCAGTGATTGATCGCCAGCGCGGCAATGCCGTTCGCCCGCGCCTTTTGCACCAGCAGCGGCAGGCCGCGCTCGAATGCAAGCTGCGCGAACCCGCCGCCCGCATCCACGCGCGCCAGCGCCGGGGCGGGTTCCGCCACGCGCGGCTCGGCATCGCGAACCACCTTGCCGGTCTTCAGCGTGTTGATGCAGACCAGCAGGCGATAGGCGCCGTGGCTGGCGCATCCGTCGCGCTCCCCCGCCACGATGGTGCGGGTCACGGCCTCGATATGCGCGGGTGCAAGGCCGTGGCGCGTCAGGATGGTCCGCGACATATCCGCCAACGCATCCAGGCTCATCTTCACGCCATCGGTGTCCGTCATCATCCCTCCCGCGTCACGCCCCTGCTCGGGCCGCCATACACGCTCTGCCCGGATCGTATACGATCCGGCGCGATCGGAAAGAGGCACCGTCGGCACACCTGCGCATTTGCGCCGGGCGGTGCGGTGTTGTGCGATCAGCAGGTCGCGAAAGCGGAGCCGATCGGGTGGCGCATCGTTCGGTATCGGTCGGAAGGAGCATAGCCATGACGACCAGCAAGCATCAGAAAATGGGCGGCGAGGGCCCGTTCAAAAGCGATCTGGAGGATGATCCCGGCATCGGCCAGTCCAAGGGCTTGTCCGCGACCGGCGAGGACCCGGACCTGCTGGAAGGGATCAACACGCAGGAGGGCGATGTCGAGAATGAGGCGACGCCATCCGGCGCGGTGGACGAGAACAGGCTGGGCCGCACCAACAAGTAAGATCCGGACAGGGGAGGGCGGCGGCATTGTCCGCCGCCACTTCCCTCGGCAGGCAGCCCGGCCGTCAGGTCAGCGTCAGCACGATCTTGCCGCGCACATGGCCTTGTTCCAGCCGCTCATAGCCCTCGCGTACCTGGTCCAGCGGATAGGTGGCGGACACCACCACGCGGACCTTGCCGGCGTCGATCAGGTCGGCGACCTCGCCCAACTGGACGGCATTGGGTTGCGCCATGTAGCGCGGGGCGGAACGGGCCTTGTGCTCCGCCGCCTTTCCCGCGTCGGGTTCCTGCAGGGTCGACACCATGATGCCGCCCTCGCGCAACGTCGCCCAGGAGCGGTCCTGTGTTTCGCCGCCGATCAGGTCGAACACCACGTCCATGTCGGTCGCCACGTCCTCGAACCGTTCGGCCTTGTAGTCGATCGCCCTATCCGCCCCGAGTTCGCGCACGAAGTCGAGGTCGTCGGTCGAGCAGGTGGCGAAGACGGTCGCGCCCATGGCCTTGGCCAGCTGGACCGCCATGTGGCCGACGCCGCCGGCGCCGCCATGGATCAGCACCCGCTGACCGGCGGTGAGCCCGCCATGATCGAACAGGCCCTGCCATGCCGTGATCGCGGCGAGCGGCACGGCAGCCGCCTGGATCAGGTCGATCGACCTGGGCGCGGCCACCAGCTCCACCGCCTTCACGATCACATAATCGGATTGCGCCCCGCGATCTGCGCCGATCAGGGCGAAGACGGGCTCGCCCTTGCTCAGCATGTAATGGGCGCGCGTGCCCACCGCCTCGATCGTGCCGGCCAGGTCGCGGCCCAGGATGATCGGCAGGTCATCCTCCTGCACGGCCGGGAACTTGCCCTCGCGGGTCTTATAGTCGACCGGATTGATGCTTGCCGCCGCGACCCTGACCAGCACCTCGTCATCCTGCGGCTGCGGGATGGCGCTGGGATCGATCATCAGTGCGTCGGAACCGCCGAACCACGACAGGCGCACGGCCCTGCTTGTTTCCACCATCTCACTCGCCCTTGTTTTCGAAGATGCCGACAATCTCGGCCTCGGCCACGACATGGCCGTCCATCGCCCGCAACAGCGCGCGCGGATCGTCGCCGGTCACCACGTCCAGCGTGGGAACGTCCAGGGCGAAGACCTTGAAATGATAATGGTGCGGCCCGTGCCCAGCCGGCGGTCGGGGACCGCCATAAGCCTGCTCGCCGAAGACGTTGGCGCACAGGGTATAGCGCGACAGATCCTGCCCCTCGGCCAGGCCGGGATGCTCCGCCCCGATGTCGCACACGGCCAGGTGCGTGACCGTGCCGGCGGGCGCATCGGGATCCTGCACGATCACCGCATAGCCTTCGGTGCCCACCGGCGCGCCGCCCCAGTCCAGTGCCGGCAGGACATTGCCATGCTCCCTGGCGTGGATCGCCGGCATGTCGCCCTGGTCGCTGAACGATGGGCTGCTGACTTGGAAGGCCATGTGGTCAATCCTTGGCCGGGATGGGGGCGTCAAGCGCGCGCGCAACCGCCTCCACCTCCGCATCGCTCGGCGGCTGCGGCAATTCGTTCTCGCCGGGCGCCAGCGCATCGTCGGGGATGCCGGGGCCGGTGCCGGCAATGGTGTCGTTCAGCGGGCGTGCATTGGTGCGGGGATCGGCGTCGTCGGCCATGTCGCTACTCTCCATGTCTGAAGGCTTTCAAGGCGTTCAACGCGGCACCGGAGCATTGGCTTCGCCCTTTCGTGCGCGGATCGGACAGGCCGAGGCGGAAAGATGCAGCGTGGCGGTTGCGACCCGGCGGCGCGCAAACTACGTCAAGCGTCTGTTGATCCCGGCTCAGGATGGTCGTCGAACATAGCGGAGTAAGTGGTTGGAGATTGTTTCCATTGTTCTGGTCCTGCTGCTGGCGGTTGTGGTCAGCGGGGCGATCTCCCGAATATTACCCGTCGGCATTCCCGTACCTTTGGTGCAGATCGCGCTCGGCGCGCTGATCGGACTGGCGGCGGACCTGCGTGTGGCGCTCAATCCCGAGCTGTTCCTGCTGGTCTTCCTGCCACCTTTGCTGTTCCTGGACGGATGGCGCATTCCCAAGGACGAACTGCTGAAGGACGTGCCCACGGTGGTGGAGCTGGCGCTCGGGCTGGTCCTCACCACCGTGATCGGGGTCGGCCTGTTTATCGACTGGATGATCCCGGCCATGCCGCTGGCGGTCTGTTTCGCGCTGGCGGCGGTGGTGTCGCCGACCGACCCGATCGCCGTGTCGGCCATCGCCGCGCGCGTGCCGATCCCCAAGCGGATGATGCACATTTTGGAGGGCGAGTCCCTGCTGAATGACGCGTCCGGCCTCGTCTGCCTGCGCTTCGCCATTGCCGCCGCGCTGACCGGCACCTTCTCGCTCGGCCAGGCGAGCCTCGCCTTCGCCTGGCTGGCGCTGGGCGGCATAGCCGTGGGCGTGGGCGTGACGCTGGCGATCACGCGCGGCAAGGCGTGGGTGTCCGATCGCTGGGGCGAGGACACGGGGTCGCAGGTGCTGATCAGCCTGCTGATCCCGTTTGCGGCCTATCTGCTGGCGGAGCATGTCCATTGTTCCGGCATCCTGGCGGTGGTCGCGGCGGGCGTTACCATGACCTTTGCCGAAATTTCGCGGCAGGCCCTTCCCCTCACGCGGATGCGCCGCAATTCGGTGTGGGACACGATCCAGTTCTCGCTCAACGGCATCATCTTCGTGCTGCTGGGCGAGCAGTTGCCCGGTATCCTCGCAGTTGCGGGCGAGACGGTGAAGGTGACGGGGCATGTGCGGCCGATCTGGCTGGGCATCTATGTCATGGCGATCGCGGCGATGCTGGGCGCGCTACGCTTCGGCTGGGTGTGGGTCTCGTTCCGCCTGACGTTGCTGCGACAGGGCGGCGACGTGCCGTTCCGTGGGCCGGACTGGCGCCTGTTCGCGGCCATGTCGTTCGCAGGCGTGCGCGGCGCGGTGACGCTGGCCGGCGTGCTGACGATCCCGCTGACCCTGAACGACGGAACGCCGTTTCCCGCCCGCGACCTCGCCATCTTCCTGGCGGCGGGGGTAATCATCGTGTCGCTGGCGGCGGCAAGCATCGCCTTGCCCTTGCTGTTGCGCGGCCTGAAGATGCCGCCCGAACCCTCGCTCCAGGCGGAGGAGGACCAGGTGCGGGTCGCCGCGGCGGAGGCCGCCATCCGCGCGATCGAGCGGACCCATCACGTGCTCGCATCCGGGCGCAGCGATGCCGACGTCTATGCAGCGGCCGCCTCCCGCATCATGGACGTCTATCGCGACCGGATCGAGCAGCGCAGCCAGGGGGATCGCGACCCGCGCGAGGTGCGCAGCCGCTATCGCATCGAGCGCGACCTGCGGCTGGCGGGTGTCCGTGCCGAACGCGACGAGATCTTCCGCATGGCGCGCAAGCGGCGGATCGGCAGTGCCCTGGCGCAGAAGCTGGTGCGCGAATTGGACCTGCTGGAGGTCCGCTACAAGGTTTGACCCCGACGCGCCGGGCATTGTTCCGCCATGGGGCTGTCAGGTCGATCGGCAATCTTGGTCGAACCGCTCCGGTCGTGCCCCGCCGCATGGCGGCAAAGCCGGCGCGGTGGGCCGGCGAGGGGGAACCCGCGACCATGCCGATGGTTCGCTTATTAACCTTCTGGAGTTCAACATCATGGCAGGCGAAACCAGGCCGTTCGCAGTGGTGACCGGCGGATCGAACGGCATCGGCTACGAACTTGCGCGGCAATTCCTCGACAACGGCTACGACGTGCTGATCGCGGCCGAGGATGAAAGCCACCTTGAGGAAGCATCTCGCACGCTGCCGGGCGATGGCGGCGCGATCACCACCCATGCCGGCGATCTGTCGACCGAGCAGGGGGTGGACAGCCTCTACCGGGCGATCGCCGGCCGGCAGGTCGATGCCCTGTGCGTCAATGCGGGCGTGGGGCTCGGCGGTGCGTTCGTCGATACCGACCTGCAACGCGAACTGAAGATGATCGACCTCAACGTCCGTGGCGCGGTGCAGCTGACCAAGCTGGTGCTGAAGGACATGGTGGCGCGCGACAGCGGCAAATTGCTGTTCACCTCCTCCATCGCGGCGACCATGCCCGACCCGTTCGAGGCGGTCTATGGCGCGACCAAGGTGTTCCTGCGCTGGTTCGGTGAGGCGCTGCGCAACGAGCTGAAGGACAGCAATGTCGGCGTCACCGTGTTGATGCCGGGGGTCACCGAAACCAACTTCTTCAACCGCGCCGATATGCTAAACACCCGTGCCGGCGCATCGGAGAGCAAGGACGATCCGGCCGATGTCGCCAAGCAGGCCTTTGCCGCGCTGGCAGCCGACAAGCACAAGGTCGTTCCCAATCTGAAGAACAAGGCGATGGCCGGCATTGCCGACGTGACCCCGGCGCCCATCGCCGCGCAGATCCATCGCGGCCTTTCGGAACCGGGCTCCGCCGACAAGGATTGACGATCCGATCGCGGCGGCCGGCCTGCATGTGCTTTCGCCTTCCGGCGTGGACAAGCGAGGCCGGTCCGCCGCGATCGCACATTCCGGTGGCCGCGTCCGTGGCCATCGACGTAGCAACATCCAGAGGATCGTCGCCCAGTTGAGCATCGCCCAGTCCACCATCCTGGCCGGTTCACTCGGCAGCCTGCTCGCCGGTCTGGCAACCGCGGTCGGGGCACTCCCAATCCTCTTCATCGGACGGCCCACCGACAAGCAGCAGAATTTAATGCTGGGGTTCGCGGCCGGCGTGATGCTGGCTGCGTCCTTCTTTTCGCTCATCATCCCCGGCTTGGCACAGGCGCAGGCGCAGGGCTGGAGCAAGCCGGGCGCGTCCGCCCTCGTGGTGGGTGCGATCCTGATCGGCGCGGCGGTGTTGAGCCAACTCAACCACATCGTGCCGCCGCTGGATGAACTGGGCCTCGGACCCAGCGGCATCGCCCAGGCGCGCTTCCGCCGCATCTGGCTGTTCGTGGTCGCGATCACGCTCCACAATTTTCCGGAAGGGCTGGCCGTGGGCGTCAGCTTCGGCGGCGGCAATATCGGGGCCGGCATCAGCACGGCGGTCGGCATCGGTCTGCAGAACATGCCGGAGGGCCTTGCCGTCGCGGGGTCACTGGCAAGCCTCGGTTATTCCCGCCGCTCCGCCATCGGCTGGGCGCTCGCATCCGGACTGGTGGAGCCCGTCGCGGGCGTGTTCGGGGCGGTGATCGTCACGCTCGCCCAGACCCTGCTGCCGTGGGGCCTCGGCTTCGCGGCTGGCGCGATGATCTATGTCGTCGCGTCGGAGATCATTCCCGACACGCACAGCCGCCTCCAAGGCAGCCGTGCGAGCCTGGGGTTGATGGTCGGCCTCGGCCTCATGTTGATGCTGGACACCACCTTGGCCTGAGGCCGAACCGATCAGGTGATGATCCGAACAGGCACTGCCTTGGCAGCCGGCGTCTTCGACTCCTCGTCGTGATACCAGAGCGGGATCAGCGGGTTCATTTCCGGATAATATGCGCCGATGCAGCCGCGCGGCAGCAGGAACGACGTCACCGTCAGCCCGCCGACCTCGCGATGCACGCCGTCGCCGGCATCGCTGGCAAGGCCCACCACCTGACCTTCCTTCAACCCGGCGCGCGCAATCTCGTCCGGGTGCATCAGCAACACGTCGCGCGTCCCCTCGATCCCGCGCAGCCGGTCCGAATAGCCGTAGATGGTGGTGTTGAACTGGTCATTTGACCGCAGCGTTATCAGCCGCCAGCGGCCGTCCGCCTCGTCCACGCCCCAGGCCGTCATCTTCTGCGGCACGGTAAACTGGGCCTTGCCGCTTTCCGTCTTCCACACCCGCTCCCGCGCCGAATTGCCGCGGTAGAAGCCACCGGGGGTGAAGACGCGCTGGTTGAAGTCGTGGAACTGTTCCGGATAGGTTTCTTCGATAGCGTCGCGCACCTTGGCGTAATCGCCGGTCCAGGCATCCCAATCGACTTTGGGATTGGGCGGCAGCGTCGCCTTGGCGATGCCGGCGATGATCGCCAGTTCGGACAGCAGATGCTTGCTTGCCGGTGTCGCCTTGCCGAGCGATCCGTGGATGCAGGACAGGCTATCTTCCATCGTCACCGCCTGGGGGCCGCTATCCTGCACGTCCTCTTCCGACCGGCCGAGGCAGGGGAGCAGGTAGGCAACCTTGCCGTTGATCAGGTGGCTGCGATTGAGCTTGGTCGCGATCTGCACGGTCAGGCGCATGTCGGTCCAAGCTGCCTCCATCTGCTCGCGCTCGGGAATGGCGCGGACGAAATTGCCGCCCAGCCCGATGAACGCCTTCACCTCGCCGGAGACGATCTTCTCGCACGCCTCCACCGTGTTGAGGCCCTTGTCGCGCGGCGGCTCGAACCCGAACTGCTCGGCCAGTTTGTCGAGCGGGATCAGCTCCGGCTTTTCCGAAATGCCTACCGTGCGCTGCCCTTGCACGTTGGAATGGCCGCGCACCGGCGACACGCCCGTGCCGTCGCGGCCGATATTGCCCTTCAGCAGCAGCAGGTTCACGACCATGGCGACATTGTCGAAGCCGTGGACATGCTGGGTCAGGCCCATGCCGTAGATGCCGATGGTGCGCGGCGCATTGATGTAGATGTCGGCCGCCTGCTCAAGGTCGGCGCGGGACAAAGCGGATTCCTCCTCGATCTCGTCCCAGCCGGTCGCCTCGACCTTGGCCTTGAACGCTTCAAAGCCGGTCGTATGCTGTTCGATGAAGTCGACATCCAGGATGTGGCGCTTCTGCTCGGTCCAGCTCTTCTCCTCCATCGCCAGGATGTGCTTGATCATGCCGGTGATCGCGGCGATGTCGCCGCCGGCCTTCACCTGGAGATAGAGGTCGGAGATCTTGGTCGCCTTGGGCGTCAGCATCTCGACCGGGCTTTGCGGGTTCTTGAACACCTCCAGCCCCTTTTCCTTGATGGGGTTGAAGGTCACGATCTTGCAGCCGCGCTCCACCGCCTCCTGCAACGGATGCAGGAAGCGCGGGCTGTTGGTGCCGGGATTCTGCCCGAAGAAGAAGATGGCGTCGCACAGGTGGAAGTCGCTGAGCACGCTGGTGCCGACCGGCGCGCCGATCGTCTTCTTCAGCGCGACCGACGTGGTCTCGTGGCACATGTTGGAACTGTCGGGCAGGTTGTTGTGCCCATAAAGCCGCGCGAACAAAGCGTAGAGATAGGAGGTTTCCAGGCTCGCCCGCCCCGACGCGTAGAAGACGGCGGATCCCGGATCGATCGCCTTCAACTCGGCCCCGATCGCCGCAAACGCCTCGTCCCAGGTGCACGGCACATAGGTGTCGCTGTCCCGGTCGTAGCGCATCGGCTGGGTCAGCCGGCCCTGCTGTTCCAGGTCATGGTCCTTCCAGCCGCGCAGTTCCGTGACTTTGTGCTCGGCAAAGAATTCGGGCGTGCAGCGGCGCGTGGTGAGTTCCCACAGGGTCGCCTTGGCGCCGTTTTCGCAGAACTCGAACGCATGGGGCTGGGCCGGCTTGGTCCAGGCGCAGGATACGCACATGAAGCCGCCGGGCTTGTTCTGGCGCTGAAGCGTGCGCAGCACAGCGGGCGAGTTCCGTTCCCGCAACGCCGTTTCGACAATCCCCCGGACAGACCCCCAGCCGCCCTCCGCACCGCTATAATGGACCATATCCTTTTCGTCGGCCATGTGATGCTCCTGTCCGGGCGTAGGATCGCACGGGGGAATGAAGTGTTGAACCCTCTCAACGAACGAAACGCGGAATGGCTACGGCCGTAATGTCCCGACGGGAAGTAGAGGGGGCGAAAGTGACGAATGGCGGGCAGGCGGCGCGCGAAAGGTCGTTCGTCCGGGTCGATGCGACCGGTGGGCGGGAGGCGATGCGCCGGCATGTGGCGCGCGAAACGCCGATTGCGATCGAGATCAACGGCCTGGGCTATGCGGTGCTGATGGCGACGCCCATGCACCTGCGCGATCTCGCGACCGGGTTCCTGCTGGCGGAACGCCTGATCGACGCGGTCGGCGACCTGATCGACGTGGACGAGGTGGAGGTAGCGCGCGGCGTGCTGCTGCGGGTGACGCTGGCCGCCGACCGGATCGATCGGGTGGCGGAAAGGGTGCGTCACCGTATCTCCGAATCCTCCTGCGGCCTGTGTGGGATCGAGAATCTGGAGCAGGCGCTTCGCCCGTTGCCGCGTGTCGTGGCCGCCTCCGCCGCGACGGAGGCGGCGATCTTCGCCGCCTTGCACGCGATCGAGGCGGAGCAGCGGCTCAACCGTCAGACCGGCGCGGTGCATGCGGCGGCGGTGTGCGCGGCGGACGGCTCGATCCGACTCGTGCGGGAGGATGTCGGCCGCCACAATGCGTTCGACAAATTGATCGGGGCGGCTTTGCAAGACGGGCTGGCGTGGGACGGCGGCTTTGCGCTGCTGACCTCGCGCTGCTCCTACGAACTGGTCGAGAAAGCGGTGCTGGCGGGCTGCCCGATGCTGGCGACCATTTCCGCCCCCACGGACCTGGCGCTGGAACGGGCGGCGGAGGCGGGGCTGGCGTTGCGGACGCTGGCACGGCGTGACGCCTATCTTGAGGCGGTCGGCTGATGCGCGTGCTTGGCGCGATCCTGTGCGGTGGGGCGTCCAGCCGGTTCGGTTCGGACAAGGCCTTTGCGCGGATCGGCGGGATCGCGCTGGTAGAGCGGGTGCGCGACGCCATCCTGCCGCAGGTCGACGGGCTGGTCAGCTGCGGGCGGTCGGTGCTCGGGCTGGAAGGGCTGAGCGATCGTCCCTCGCCCGGGCTGGGGCCGCTCGGCGGGTTGAACGCTGCACTCCATTTCGCCGCCACCAGCGGTTTCGACGCGGTGTTGAGCGTACCGTGCGACGCACCCTTCCTGCCGGACGATCTGCTCCACCGGCTGCGTGGCGGGGTGCCGCATCATGTCGAGCAACTGCCGGTGATCGGGCTGTGGCCGTCCGCGCTCGCGCCGCTGCTGGATCAGCATCTCGCGGAGGATGCGCGCCGATCGATGCGGGGTTGGGCAGAGCGGGCCGGGGCTACGCCCGTCCGGCTCGGTCCCATCGCCAACGTCAATGCGCGCGAGGATCTGACCGCGCTGGAGCGGGATAGTGGCTGATCGTCCACCGCGCCCCTCCGTAAGCCAGGCGCTGGCCGTCATCCGGTCCAATCTCGCGCCGCTCGGCGTGGAGACGATCGGGGTTGCGGATGCGCTGGGGCGCATCCTTGCCCAGCCGGCACATGCGGCCATGCATGTCCCGCGCTTCGATGCGTCGGCCATGGACGGCTATGCCCTTCGCAGCGTCGACGTGGAAGGGGCGTCCCCCGACACGCCCGTGTCGCTGATGCTCGATCCCCTGATCGCGGCAGGTCGGCTGGCTGGGACGCTGCAACCGGGGCATGCCGCCGCGATCGCGACCGGCGCGCCCATTCCGGATGGGGCGGACTGCGTGCTGTTGCGCGAGGCCGCGATGTTGACGGGGGATCGGGTGGCGGTGGCGCAGCCGATCGCCATGGCCGCGAACGTGCGCCGTCGCGGCGAGGATGCGCGGTCGGGGCAGCAAGTCCTGCCGGTAGGCGCGCGCATCGGGGCCGAGGCGGTCGGCGCGCTGATCGCGTTCGGCGTGGACAATGTTGTGGTCCGCCGCCGCCCGCGACTGGCGATCCTGTCCACCGGCAGCGAGTTGCGCGCCGACGCCGGGCATCTGCACCCAGCGGCGATCATCGACAGCAACGGGTCCATGATCCGCGCGGCGGCGGCAGAGCTTGGCCTGACCTGCGACCGGATCGGCGCGGTGGCGGACGAACCCACACTGATCGAGGCCGCCATCGCGCAGGGCATGTCCAGCGGAGCCGACCTGATCCTCTCCACCGGCGGGGTCTCGGCCGGGCAATTCGACCTGGTGCGCCAGGCGCTGGAGCAGCGCGGCGGGCGCGTGCTGTTCCACGGCGTCCGGATGCGGCCGGGCAAGCCTTTGCTGTTCGCGCTGCTGCCCGACGGCCGGCCCTATTTCGGCCTGCCCGGCAACCCGGTGGCGGCCTTGGTCGCCTTCCGCTTCTTCGTCACCGCCGCCGTGCGCGCGCTGATGGCGTTGGGGGAGGAACAAGGCGAAGCCGTGCCGATGACCGAACCCGGCCGGGATGGTACCACCATCTTCCTCCGGTGCCGCCAGGACCGGGACGGCGCAGGCCTGGTGCGCCTGGACACCGCGCTTGATCAGAGGTCTCATGTGCTGAGTTCGGTGCTTGCCGCCGATGCCTGGCTGCGGATCGATCGGGACGATGCCCCCGGTGCGACGCTGTTTCCAAAACGGCCAGACCTGCCATGACCTCCGGCGAAGGCGACCGGCCGGGCTGTCAGGACAAGGCGGCCAGCAGTTCCGCCGTGCTCATCCTGCTGCGTCCTGGAATGTCGCGCTTCCTGGCTTCTGCATACAACTCCTCCAAGGTGCGATGGTCGCGGAACGGGCGCGTCTTGTCTGCAACGTCCTCCGGCTGGGCTGAGAATTGCTAGCCCGCACGTGTGTCGGCCCGCTTCTTGGCGGTGGTGCGCCGATAGTCGGCATCGGACCTGTATGTCGCCACGTGCGTCGGCAATCACCTTGCCATGCTCGGAGGCGAGCAGGTGGGCGAGCATGTCGATCCCCGCCTCGATCAGCGCCTTGAACCGGAACGGCACGCGCGCGCGGCGCTGCGGGTTGGTGACGCCCCAGTCCGGTTGCGCCGCCCGCGCCGCCGCGACCGCGCGATCGAGTATGTCCTCCCGCCCAGCGGCACCCGTGCCTGCACGCAGCCTGTATTGGGGTCGAACACGTCGCCGAAGCGGGTAGGGGAGCCCGTGTGCCCGCCGATATGATGACTGATCTGTCGCATCGCTCTTCCCGGTCGAGGAGGGTCAGCGCGGACGCGCAGCCGTCCTGTTATGGGATCGGGATAACAGAGGTTGCGGCGAACCGCGCGCCGAACCGTCCGGGCCTGGCGGCGGCAGGCCCGGACAGCACAGGATCAGGTCAGAAGGCGGCCGTAATGCTGAATACCACCTGCGATCCGGCGATCGATCCGCCGTCCTTGGTGGACGAGAAATTGGGCACCAGATAGGCGGACTCGCGTTTGCCGATGTCGGTATCGACATAGGCGACGCCCAGAACGATCTTGCCCAGCGCATAGTCCGCGCCCAGCATCCAGTCCCAATATTCGCCGGTCGGCGCGACGCTGGTGCCGTTCGGTCCCAGGCCGGAATTACCTCTGGAATAGCCAATATGGCCCTTCAGCGTCACGGGCGTGGTGGTGATGGCGGCGGTGGCGTCGCCCCACAGGTACAGATTGTCCTCCTTGTCGCCCGGATCGGTGTAGACGCCGGCGACCGCATCCCCGCCGGTCGCATACCATTTGCCCAACGCCTGCTGCTTGGGGGCATAGGCCACGCCCGCCAGCAGCGACACGGGCCCGGCCGTGCCGCTGAGCTTCACATAAGGTTCGGCAAAGTCGGTCTCGCTGGCGCCGCCGGGATAGGTGTACCAGGTCAGGCCGACGTCGAGCGTGCCGCCGCCACCCACCGGCAGCTTGAAGCCGCCGATCAGGTCCAGCTCCATGTTGGCGCCGCCGAACGTGCCCCAACCCGCCAGGTTGGAGCCCCACACGCCGGCATAGGCTCCGCTCTCGTGCGAAACGGTGATGCCGCCCTGGACGGCCATTTCCTCATCGCTCTGCGACACGCCGCGGAAGCGATAGTCGGATACCAGGCCGACGCTGCCCGCAATCGTGAACGGTGACGTCGGTGCCTCTTGGGCGAGCGCAGGCGTAGCTGCACACAACACCGCTAGCGCGGCCAGACGGTAAGCCATGGAACGTTCCCCTTTATCGGTCGAACGTTCCCCCTGCACCCGATCGGCACGGCCTCTTGCGCATCGTGCCATGCGCCCGGCCGGTGTCCCTCGGGTTGAGTGAAGCCTATGTCCTTAACGTGTCCGGTTTATGTCCGGTTTGTTACGAAACACGTCTGTTCAATGTTTGACCTTGTCGGCGACGGATGGCTGCACGCCCGATAGTTCGACCGTGTTTCCGGCCTTGCGACGGCGATGCAGCCAGTCGCGCAGCATTTCGGCGGACGTGTGATCCACCGCATGCAGCCGCTCCAGATCGAGCCGCAGCGGGCGATCGTTGGGCAGTTCCTCCAGCGCACGCGTCAGCTTGGGCAGGGTGACAAAGGTCGCCGTGCCGGCCAGCGCGACGCGGCTCTCCTCGCCCGCATGATCGGTATCGACCTTGAGTCCGAGACGGCGGGCATGGGGCAGCAGTTCCAGCATGGAGAGGCCAAGCCCGACCAGCACGCCGGTCAGCAGGTCGGTCGCCACCACCATCACAAAGGTCGCGGCCCAGATCACGGCGGGCAGCACGCCGTAATTCTGGAACAGGTGGCGCGCATGGCTGAAACTTACCAGCCGCCAGCCGGTGACGACCAGGATGCCGCCCAGCGCCGCCATCGGGATCTCGCGCAACAGCCAGGGCATCAGCGCGACAAAGCCCAGGATCCACACGCCGTGCAGGAACGCGGACAGCCGGGTCATCGCGCCCGCCTGCACATTGGCCGAACTGCGCACGATCACGCCCGTCATCGGCAGGGAGCCCGCCAGGCCGCAGAGCAGGTTGCCGATGCCCTGCGCCCGCAACTCCTTGTCGTAGTTGGTACGCGGACCGTCATGCATCCGGTCCACCGCGGCCGCCGACAGCAGCGTCTCGGCCGATGCGATAAAGGCGATCGCCAGTGCCGTAGCCAGGATGGCCGGGCTGGTCAGGGTAGCAAGGAAATCGCCGCCGGGCGTCTCCACCGCGCCGAGGATGGAGTCCGGCACATTGACCCGGTTGATACCGAAACCGGCAAAAACGGTCAGCAGCGTCGCGGCCGACACGCCGACCAATGCGCCGGGCAGCAGCCTCAGCGATGCCGGCCGGAACTTCTCCCACAGCAGCATGGCGGCGATGGTCACGCCGCCCACGATCAACGCCAGCTCGGTGGTGCGGAAATCGCTGGACAGGCCCAGCACGCGGCCCGGCATCGCCGCCAGATTGTCGAGGCCATGGCTCATCGGCTTATGGTCGAACAGGACGTGGAACTGTCCGATTACGATCAGCGCGCCGATGCCGGCCAACATGCCATGCACCACCGCCGGCGAAATGGCGCGAAACCATCCGCCGAGCTTCAGGCTGCCGGCAATGAACTGGATCGCGCCGGCAAGGACCAGGATCGGGCCGAGCGCGAGAATGCCGTGTTCGCGCACCAGTTCGAACACGATCACGGCCAGGCCCGCCGCCGGGCCGCTCACCTGGAGCGGGGATCCGGCGAGCAGGCCCACGACGATGCCGCCGATGATGCCGGTGAGCAGTCCCTTTTCCGGCGCGACGCCGGATGCGACCGCGATGCCCATGCAGAGCGGCATCGCGACCAGGAACACCACGATGGACGCGGTGATGTCCCGCGCCAGGAACTTGGTCGTCAAGCTGGGCATCGTGCGCTCCCGTGTTCGGCGGATCTGAAAAGGCGGACATCCGCCGCAAGCCGGCTGGACAGTGGCTGATCCTTGCGGAGGTCAGCGATGCGGCCGGTCCGGCCGTCCAGCGTCCCGCCGGCGTGGATGACGATACAAGGAGGTGCCGGCGCCCCGAAGCCCGGCCCGTCCGTGGTCAGCGTCTTGAGCAGCACGGCCTCGCGAGGGATCGGCTTCTTGGAGCTGCAAACTCGTCCCATCACGTCGCTCACAGCTTCTGCTCCAACACGTAACAGAGCAGCTTTATATAAGCTGGTTTGCTGAGACCCCGCCGAACCGTAAGAAAACGTGTCTGCGGGTTACCGCGCCGGCAGGATGATCTCGGCGCACAGGCCGCCTTCCGGCCGATTGAACAGGCGCAAGGTGCCGCCTTCCTTCGCTACGCCGCGACTGGCGATGGCAAGGCCGAGGCCCAGCCCTTCGGTGTTGCGCCTCCGAGCGGAATCAAGCCGGATAAACGGCTGCAGCACCATGTCCAGCCGGTCCTCGGGAATGCCGGGGCCGTCGTCCTCGATCCTGAAGCGGATCGTGCCGTCCCCGCGATCGAGCCGGATGACTGCGCGATCACCGTATTTCAGGGCGTTTTCGAACAGGTTGCTGAGTGCGCGGCGGAGCCCGATCGGGCGAACCCTGGCCTCCAGATGCTCGGGGCCGACATAGGTCGCCTCCAGCCCGCGATCGGCAGCGTCGTCGACCAGGGTTTCCGCGACCACCGCAAGGTCCATCGCCTCCGGCGTTTCGGGGTCGCTGTCCCCGCCCAGAAAGGCCAGCAAAGATCCGATCAGGCCGTTCATCTCGGCCAGATCAGCCTCCATCGGCCGCCGCGTTTCCTCGTCATCGACATTGTCGAGTCGCAGTTGAAGGCGCGCTAGCGGGGTGCGCATGTCATGCCCGACTGCGGCCAGAGCCTGGGTGCGATCCTCCACCAGGCGGTGAATGCGCAGCTGCATCTCGTTGAATCCGCGGATCAATCGCCGGATCTCGGCCGTGCCGGCTTCTTCCACCAGCACCTCCTCGCCATGACCGATCCGCTCTGTTGCGTGGGCGAGGCGGCGGAGCGGGCGCAGCGTCCGCCGGATCAGCAGCGAGCCGAGCACCAGCAGGGCAAGCGCCGGCACCAGCGCCAGCACGATCCGGCCGAGCGCAAGGTCCCAATCCTCCCCGACCTCCCGCATCCGGAAATTGACCCACGAGCCGTCCGACAGGCGGAACGCCCCGATGATGGTGGATTGCCGGCCAGGGGAGGTGAGACCGATCCACAAGGCGGAGCGGCCCAGCAGCGGCTCCCACGCAATCACCTGGTGCCGCATGTCGTCCAGCGTCACCGCCAGGCGGATTGGGCGGCGGAAGACCGGGGCCCAATCCACCTCATAACGATCGGTGGTGAGTTCGTCGGCGATTTCCGACCGCTCGTCCCAGCCGCGTTCCGAAATCAGCTTGCGGGCGATCACCAGATGCTCCGCCAGCCGCCGCGCCTCGTCCTCACGGATGGAGAAGCGGCTGGCGCGCTCGTAGAGCAGGGTGCTGACGCCGAACTCGATCGTGACCGTCAGCAGCAGGATGGCGAGGATGCGCCCCAGCAGCCCGGCGGACGGCCTGATACGGTGGATCAAGCCTGCGTCACCTCGGCCTTGAACATGTAGCCGACACCGCGAACGGTGATGATCGGGGCCGGCCGATCGTCGATCGACAGCTTGCGACGCAGGCGGCTGACCAGCACGTCCACGCTCCGGTCCGACGCATCGCCCAGCCGGGTGCGCGACATTTCGATCAGCCGTTCGCGCGCGATTACCCGTTGCGGCTGGCTGAGGAAACTGGCGAGCAGGTCGAACTCGGCCCCGGTCAGGTCCACCAGTGCGCCACCCGGCGAGCGCAGTTCGCGGCGGGGAAAGTTCACCACCCAGCCGTCGAACCGTGCCTCCGTGTCGCGGGTGCCGATGCTGCGGTCCATGCCGCCGCGGCGCAGCACGGCGCGGACGCGCGCCACCAACTCGCGCGTGCCGAACGGCTTGGGCAGGTAATCGTCCGCGCCCATCTCCAGCCCTAGCACGCGATCGACCTCGCTCGTCCGCGCGCTGATGAAGATGATCGGAACCTCGCTCTTTTTGCGGATTTCCCGGCAGAGATCGAGGCCGTTGGTGCCCGGCAGCATGATGTCGAGCAGGATCAGGTCGGTGGGGCCGCTGTCCAGCGCCAGCCACATTTCGGGCGGGGTTGCGGCCGCCCGTACCCGAAAGCCATTTTCCTGAAGCGCGCGCGCCGCCAGCATCCTCAGCGGAGGGTCATCTTCGACAAGAACGATGGATGGTGCGGACATGCGACGGTTCTGATCCTGAACTATGATTGGTCGACGTAGGAAACCGCCTTGTCATGGTCAACCGACGGTTGGCGCACGCCATGTTTGGCTACAATCCGGTTTGCGATCCGTGCGTGATTGCACCGCATGACGGGCGTTGGTAGTGCCAAATGTCTGAGTAATAGCAAGGCGACGGAGGAACGGATGCCGCTTACCCTGATCCAGTTCAAAGATGCGGCCGGTGCGCGCGGCGTTGCCGCCATCCTCGACCGAGCGGAGCCCCGCCGTGTGACAGGCGTCACGACCACGCTGGAGCTGGCGCAAGCCGCGCTGGCGACGGGCACGGGGCTGGAGGCGGTGGCGACGGCTCGCCTGGGCGACCCGCTGGACCTCGCAAGCGTGACCCTGCTGGCGCCGATAGACCATCCGGACACGGCCCACCTGTTGATGACGGGAACCGGCCTGACCCATCTCGGCTCGGCCGAGGGTCGGGACAAGATGCACCGTGCGGCGGTCGAAAACCCCGCGCCGACCGACTCCATGAAGATGTTTCTGATGGGGGTGGAAGGCGGCAAGCCGACCGCCGGCGAAACGGGGTGTCAGCCCGAATGGTTCTACAAGGGCGACGGATCCTGCCTGGTCGCGCCTGACGCGCCGTTGCGTTCGCCCGCCTTCGCGCTCGACGCGGGTGAGGAGCCCGAGATTGCCGGCATCTACTTGATCGACGCGGACGGTACGCCCGTGCGTCTCGGCTTCGCGCTCGCCAACGAGTTCTCGGATCATGTGACGGAGCGCGGCAATTATCTGTGGCTCGCCCATTCCAAGCTGCGCAACGCGGCTTTGGGGCCGGAATTGCTGGTCGGCGATCTGCCGGCGGACGTTCGCGGCACCAGTCGCATCCGGCGCGGGGACGATGTGATCTGGGAAAAGCCGTTCCTGTCCGGGGAGGCGAACATGTCCCACGCCATCGCCAATCTGGAACATCACCACTTCAAATATGGCCTGTTCCGCCGGCCGGGCGATGTGCACGTCCACTTCTTCGGCACCGCGACGCTGTCGTTCAGCGAGGGGGTGACCACGCAGCCTGGCGACGTGTTCGAGATCGAGGCACAGCCGTTCACCCTGCCGGTGCGCAACCCGATCCTGGTCGAAGAGGCCGCGCCGGTGTCCGTGCGGGCGCTCTGACCGGCGGATGGATGCCGCCGCCTCGACAAAGCGGCGGCGGCTTCGAATTAAATGGCGAACATGAAGCGGGGAGAGTGAGGCGTGGTGTTGGGGAAGCCTGAACGGATCACGCTTCCCTTATCGCCCGGACGGATCAAGCGCGTGCATGGCTCGATCGCCCACAATCTGGGTGTCGCCATCCTCAACGGTACCTATCGCCCCGGGAACGTTTTGCCGGGCGAGGTCGAGTTTAGCGAGCAGCTTCGCGTGTCGCGCAGCGCCTATCGCGAGGCGATCCGCATCCTGGCCGCCAAGGGATTGGTGGAAAGCCGGCCCAAGACCGGTACGCGGGTCAGCGATCGCGGCCGCTGGAACCTGCTGGACCCCGAAGTGCTCGGCTGGGCATTCGAATCGGAGCCGAGCGAGGCATTCATCCGCGACCTGTTCGAGCTGCGCATGATCGTGGAGCCCCCCGCGGCCGAACTGGCGGCGGCCCGCCGGACGGAGGCCGATCTGGCGCGGATGGGGCAGGCGCTGCGCGACATGGCGCGGCTGGGGCTGGCCACGGAGGAGGGCAGGGCGGCCGACCAGCATTTCCATCATGCCATCCTGCAAGCGGCCGGCAATGCGCCTTTGCTGGCGCTTTCAAGCTCGATCGCCGCAGCGGTAAGCTGGACCACCATCTTCAAGCAGCGCAAGCGCACGCTGCCGCGCGACCCGCTGCCGGAACATCAGGCGTTGTACGAGGCGATCGACAACGGCGATCCGGCCGGAGCCAGGGCGGCGATGACGGAGTTGGTGCGGCTCGCGCTCGACGACACCGAGCTGTCGCTCAGGCCCTGACGCGAGCCGCGCCTCCGATCAGTGGCTGTCGCGGGGCAGGCCGCGCGTTTCCGCGATCTTCTGGTACTTTTCCGCACCTTCCAGGATCGCGCCTGTGTTCATCTGGCCGACCAGGTTGCGCTGGATTTCCTGCCACGGGGTCTGCGACGCCGGATATTTGTAGCCGCCCGCCGCCTCCAGCGCCTCGCGCCGGCGCTGCAGTTCGGCGTCGTCCACCAGCATGTCGGCGCGGCCCTTGCCCAGGTCGATCCGCACCCGGTCCCCGGTCTGCAACAAAGCCAACCCGCCATTCGCCGCCGCCTCGGGCGATGCGTTGAGGATGGAGGGCGACCCGCTGGTGCCGGACTGGCGGCCGTCGCCGATGCAGGGCAAAGCATGGATGCCTTCCTGGATCAGATAGGCCGGGGGACGCATGTTCACGACCTCGGCCGCGCCCGGATAGCCGATCGGCCCGGCGCCACGGATGAACATCAAAGTTTCCGGCGTGATCGCCATCGCCGGATCGTCGATGCGGTGATGGTAATCCTCTGGCCCGTCGAACACGACCGCCGGACCCTCGAACGCCTCGGGATCGTTCGGGTTGGACAGGTAGCGATCGCGGAATTCATCGGAAATCACGCTGGTCTTCATGATCGCGGCATCGAACAGATTGCCCGACAGGACGACGAAGCCGGCTTCCTTCTTCAACGGCCGCTCGAACGGACGGATCACGTCCTCGTTCTCGATCACGGCGTCGCGGCAATTGTCGCCCATGGTGCGGCCGTTCACCGTCAGCGCCTGCTCGTGGATCAGGCCCTGCTTCATCAGCTGGGACACGACGGCCGGCACGCCGCCCGCGCGATAATAATCCTCGCCCAGATACTCGCCCGCGGGCTGCAGGTTGACCAGCAGCGGCACGGCATGACCATGCTCCTGCCAATCCTGCAACTCCAGCTCGGCGCCGACATGGCGGGCGATCGCCTGGAGGTGGATCGGCGCGTTGGTGGAGCCGCCGATCGCGGAATTGACGACGATGGCGTTCAGGAATGCCTCGCGCGTCAGGATGTCGGACGGCTTCAGGTTTTCGCGCACCATCTCCACGATCCGCAGGCCGGTATGGTAGGCGACTTCCTGGCGATCGCGATACGGCGCCGGGATCGCGGCCGAACCGGGCAGGCTCATGCCCAGCGCCTCGGTCAGCGAGTTCATGGTGGTGGCGGTGCCCATGGTGTTGCAATAGCCGGTGGACGGCGCGGACGACGCAACCAGCTTGATGAAGCCCTGCGCGTCGATCTCGCCGGCGGCCAGCATCTCGCGCGCCTTCCACACGATGGTGCCCGACCCGGTCCGCTCGCCCTTGTGCCAGCCGTTCAGCATCGGGCCAACGGACAGGGCGATCGCGGGAATGTCGACGGTCGCCGCCGCCATCAGGCAGGCCGGCGTGGTCTTGTCGCAGCCGATGGTCAGCACCACACCGTCGATCGGGTAGCCGTAGATCGCCTCCACCAAGCCCAGATAGGCCAGGTTGCGATCGAGCCCGGCAGTGGGGCGCTTGCCGGTTTCCTGAATGGGATGGACCGGGAATTCGATGGCGATGCCGCCCGCCTCGCGAATACCCTCGCGCACACGCTCGGCCAGCACCAGGTGGTGGCGGTTGCAGGGCGACAGGTCGGAACCGGTCTGGGCGATGCCGATGATCGGCTTGCCCGATTGCAGCTCCTCCAGCGTCAGGCCGTAGTTCAGATAACGCTCAAGATAGAGCGCCGTCATGTCGACATTGTCGAAATTGTTGAACCAGGCGCGGGAGCGGAGCTCAGGGCCGGAAGAATCGCTGTCGGTGGTCATGGGGCTTGAATACTCTTCTATCCGCGGTGGCGGTACTATCGGCGTGCGCCGGTGGAAAAACGATAGACGATGATGTTGCGGTACGTCTCGCCGGGGGCAAGCCGGGCCGAGCCGAAGACCGCCTTGTTGGGCGTGTCCGGAAACACCTGCGGCTCAAGCGCGATGCCGTCCGACTGCCGATAGGCCAGGCCCGACTTGCCGATGGCGGTGCCGTCCAGGAAATTGCCGGTGTAGAGCTGCACGCCCGGCTGGTTGCTGAGCAGTTCCAGCACCCGTCCGGACGTCGGATCCTCCAGCCGCGCATGCAGGCGCGGGGTCGGACTGGTCGAGCGGGCGATCACGAAATTCTCGTCATACCCCTGCCCGAAGACGATCTGCGGATCGCGTCCGTCGCGAATACGATCCCCGATCACATGCGGGGTGCGGAAATCGAACGGCGTGTTGGCGACAGAGCGAAACGCACCGGTGGGGATCAGCGTGCCGTCGACCGGCGTGGTCGTCTCGGCCGGGATGGTCAGGACATTGTCCAGGATGGTCCGCTGCGACCCTTCGCCCGCCAGGTTGAAGAAGCTGTGGTTGGTGATGTTGACGATCGTCGGCTTGTCCGTGGTCGCCGCATACTCCACCGTCAGCTCGTTGCGGTCGTTGAGCGCATAGGTGGCCGTGACCGTGAGCGCACCGGGATAGCCCTCTTCGCCATCCGGGCTGACATAGCCGAGCCGCACCTGCGCTACCGGCCCGCTCTTGACGTCGATCACGCGCCACAGCCTCTTGTCGAAGCCGCGCACGCCGCCATGCAAGGCGTTGCTCTTGTCGTTGGCGGCGAGCTGGTAGCTCTTGCCGTCCAGCTCGAAGCGGGCATCCTTGATGCGGTTGGCGTAGCGGCCGACAGTGGCGCCGAAATAATTTGGCGCGGCCAGATAGCCCTTCATGTCGTTGTAGCCGAGCGTCACGTCCGCGGCCGTGCCGTTCCGGTCGGGCACGATCACCGACTGGAGGATGGCGCCATACGTGATCACCCGGGCGGTCATGCCCTTGCCGTTGGTGAGCGTGATGCTTTCCACCACCTGTCCGTCGGCGGTGGTTCCGAACGGCGCACGCGTTGCGTCGCCGGCAAAGGCTGCTGTTGAGAATGTTGCCATGGCGGCGATCATAGCAGAGCTGGTCTTCATCGGCATTGCCCTCTTCCCAACACTTTTTCTATGGGCCGAAGCGCGAGGCGCGGCCATTGACGTGCCTGTAACCGATTTCTACTCAGACAAAAGAACAAAGCGCAACCCGATCGGCCGCATGGCCTGAAGCAAAGAGGACCAGGATGCCCGCGCCTGCATTGTCATCGTCCAGCCCGGTCGCCGTTCACGGCGGCGGCGGCAATTACCGCCCGGCACTCACGCTGCTGGCCACCCTGTTCTTCATGTGGGGCTTCATCACGGTCATCAACAACACGCTGCTGCCGCACCTGCGCAGCGTGTTCGAGCTGAGCTATACCCAGACCACGCTGATCGAGAGCGTGTGGTTCATCGCCTACTTCTTCGCGTCGATCCCGTCGGCCAAGCTGATCGAGCGGATCGGTTACAAGAAGTCGCTGGTGGTCGGCCTGTCGATCATGGCGGTGGGCGCCCTGTTGATGATCCCGGCGGCGCGCATCCCGTCCTATGGCGTGACGCTGGTGGCGCTGTTCATCATCGCGTCGGGCATCACGCTGCTGCAGGTCGCGGCCAACCCCTATGTGGCGGTGATCGGCCCGCCGGAAACCTCGTCCTCGCGCCTCAACCTGGTGCAGGCGTTCAACTCGCTGGGGACGACGCTCGCGCCGCTGTTCGGCGGTTATCTGATCCTGGGGCGCAGCACGTCGGGTACGGCCGGCCCGGGCGCGGCGACGCTCACGCTTGAGCAGCGTCTGGCCGATGCGCAGTCGGTGCAGTTGCCTTACCTGATCGTGGCGGCGGTGCTGGTGGTGCTGGCGATCGTGATCGCCCGCTTCAACCTGCCGAGTCTGGGTCAGGCGGCCAGCCGCGCGGCGGCGGCCGATCGCAAGAACCATTCGCTGTGGCGGCACCGCAACCTGGTGTTCGGCATCCCCGCAATCTTCATCTACCTGATCGCCGAAATCGGCGTCAGCAACCTGTTCATCAACTTCGTCTCCTCGCCCGAGATCGGCAACCTGACGCATGAGCAGGCATCGCACTACCTGTTCCTGCTGTGGGGCGGGATGATGGTGGGCCGGTTTGCCGGCAGCTTCCTGATGCGCGGCATCCCGGCGGAGCGCGTGCTGGCGGGCACCAGCATCGGTGCGGCGATCGTGATGCTGATCGCCGCCAGCACCACCGGACCGACCGCAATGTGGGCGCTGATTTCGGTGGGCCTGTTCCACTCGATCATGTTCCCGACCATCTTCACGCTCGGCATTCGCGGCCTCGGCCCGCTGACGGAGGAGGGGTCCGGGCTGCTGATCATGGCGATCGCCGGCGGTTCGCTGGTGATCGTGCAGGGCTGGCTGGCCGACAATTACGGGCTGCAGACTTCCTTCTTCCTGACGGTTGCCTGCGAATTGTACGTGCTGTTCTACGCTCTGTGGGGCAGCCGCCCGACCCATGCGCTGGAGCCGGTGACGCCGACCGGCGCCTGATCATGGTGAGCCTGGCGCGCCGCTCGCGCGTCCAGGCGTCCGGCTGGACGATGGCAAGCGGCCGCGTATTCCGTGCCGCGGCTGATCGGCCAGGGTGAAAGGGCGCGCTGGCCGCAAGCTCCAGCCAAGCCGCCACGGCGCCAAGCTCCTCGTGATGCCGCGCGCGTGTGGTCGGACGCGCCGGGTTCCAGGTGGGTGGACTGGATCAGGAGCCCGGCCTTGCGGTCGACGCGGTCGACGAGCCGTTCGCCGAGCAGGAACGGTAGCACGTGATCGTCGTGGCGGCACCGTTCGGCCGGGACGTAGATCCCGATCCGGTAGTGGAATCCGAACAGTCGCTCGGTACGGTCGCGTATCCAGATCATCGGGTCGAATGGGGAGAGTAGGGCACATGCCTCGATCCGGCGTGCGTCGCGGTGTCGCCAGGCATGACGCCATCCCGGCACGTAGACCGGAATCAGCACGCTTTCTTCCGCCAGCGCCTGTATGGCCGGGTGCGCCACGGCGGGTGACAAGCGGAAACGGTCGCGCAGGTCGCCGCTGGTGGCGATCCCATCGGTGCGCGGGGCCTGTTCGATCAAAGCACGATGCGCGCCTACGTCGATCGGGGTAGGCAGGTCGAATATGGCTGCCGGGATGACCCGTTCGGTCAGTCGTAAGCGCGCTCAAACGTGCCGCGCCGCATCGCCGTGGTGATATGGTCGACCCGGAACAGCCAATCCAGCGCGTGCTCGGTGTCGCCCACCCGCCACCAGCCGGACTGGCCCTTGTGGCTCTCGAACTCCGCCTTCGCTATTGGCCCGCCTATCCGGGTCCGGTCGAGCAAGATCATCGCCTCAGGCCGCCGCTCGGTCGCATAGATGCGTCCGGCTCCAGCCCGCCACACCGCGATCGGCCTGCACCATGCGCCAGTGCAGCAGCGGGTGGAGCCGGAGCAGCAGCAGCGACGCTTCATGCGCCCCAATATTCGGACAGGCACCGCCCGCGCTTGGCACCCCCGCAAGTCGATCGAACTTCACCCGTTTGAGGGCGCTCGACCATGACAAAGCGGCAGGTAATTCGCGCGGGCGAGCACGTTGACGCTCTCGATCTGATGGAGCTGTACGCGATCCAGCAGTCGAAGGAGGTGAACCGGGCCCGCCGCGGCCGCCGGCCTTCACATGCCGAAGCCCTGCGGCCAGGGCTATGCGCCGGGGGAGCGGCAGGCCGATCCGTTCACGCTCCATCCGCGCGGCGGCGCAGCCGCGATGCCTCGCCTCAGCTCTTCTTGGCGGTCAGGTGCGCGCTCAGGTACTTGTTCATCTCGAACATGCTGGCCGACTTCTTGCCGAAGATCTTGGCAAGCTTGTCGTCGGCATTGATCTGGCGACGATCCTTTGCGTCCTGCAGGTCGTGCTTCTTGATATACTCCCACACCTTGCTGACGACCTCGCTGCGGGGCAGGTCCTTCTTGCCGACGATCTCCGCCAGGTCTTCCGAGGGGGTCACCGGTGCGGTGATGCCGCCGCGCGCGCCGCCGGCGGCCTTGCCGGTCGCCTTGACCTTCTTCTCCGCCGCAGCCGTCTCGTCCTTGCCGCGCTTCTCCGCTGATCGTGCCATCATTCTCTCCGCAATGGTCTGCTCGCCGTCTTGCCGCGAACCGAGCATATACGCGGCTTGACGATGTTCGTTGCCGGAGGGCGTACAGGAAAGCGCCGGGGCAGGTCGAGACGGGGTGGGCGCGGACGATGCCGGCCATCCGAACAAGCCCGGCCGGACCGTGCCGGCCGGACCTGTCGCAATCACGGCCGGGGAGCGGTCACCGGCGTCTCGTCGTTCAGCCCGCCGCCCAGTGACCGGTACAATTGGATCAGATTGGATGCGGCATCCAGCCGGGTCTGCACGAGGTTCTGTTGCGCGCCGTACAGCGTGCGTTGCGCGTCGAGCGTGGTCAGGAACGTGTCCACCCCCGCGCGGTAACGCGCATCGGAGAGGCGATAGGCGACACTCGCCGCCTCGACCCGGCTGGACCGCGCCTCCACCTGCTGATCGATCGTGCCCCGCTGCGCCAGCGCGTCCGATACTTCCCGGAACGCAACCTGCACAGCGCGTTCGTAGGTCGCAAGTGCGGCCTCGCGACTGGCTTTGGCATAGCGGAGATTGGCGGCATTGCGACCGAAGTCGAAGATCGGCAGCGAGGCCGATGGTGCCACACTCCAGGTGCCGGTGCCGTTGCCGAACAGGTTGGACAACTCGGTGCTGAGCGTACCGGCCGTTGCCGTCAGTGAAATACGCGGGAAGAAGGCAGCCCGTGCCGCACCGATATTCGCATATTGCGCGACCAGCTGATGTTCCGCCTGGAGCACGTCCGGCCGGCGCAGCAGCACTTGCGAGCTCAATCCCGCCGGCAGGTCGGTCAGCGTCACCACCCGGCTGCCCAATGCCACCGGCAATGCTTCGCTCGGCAGGGTGGTGCCCGCCAGCAGGTTGAGCGCGTTCTGGTCCTGCGCCACCCGCGTGGTGAGCGCGGCGATGTCGTAGCGGGCCTGGTCGAAGCTGGTCTGCGCCTGCCGCACCTCAAGCTCGGACGCGACGCCGGCGCGGAACTGCGCCTGGGTCAATGTCAGCGACTGGCGGAAGCTTTCCAGCGTATCGCGCGCGATCTGCAACTGGTCACGGTCTGCGGCCATGGTCAGCCAGGCCGAGGCGATCTCCGCAATCAGGCTGATCCGCGTTGCACGGGCGCCTTCCTCCGTCGCCAGATATTGCTCCAGCGCGGCCCGGGTAAGGTTGCGGACGCGGCCGAACAGATCGAGCTCGAACGCCGAGAGGCCGGCGTTGACCGAGTAGATCTCGATCGTCTTGTCCCCGCTCGCGCCGACCACGCCGGCCCCGCCGCCGATGCCCGTACCACCGCCGACTCCGCCGCCGATGCCGCCGCCCGGCAGCGTGCCTGTGCCCGTGCCGCCGCCGGGGATGCCGCCCGTGCCTGTGCCGGGACTGACCCCGGTGGTCGCGCCGGCAATGCCGAACGGACTGCGTTGGATCGTGGCGGAGCCGTTGGCCGCGACCGTCGGCAACAGATCGGCGCGCTGTACCCGATATTGCGCGCGGGCCTGCTCGATATTGGCGATCGCGACGCGCAAGTCGCGATTGTTGGTCAGGCCGGTCTGGATCGCCTGGCGCAACGCCGGATCGACGAAGAAGTCCTGCCAGGCGATGTCCGGCACGGTGGTCGTCGCGGGCTGCGCCGGATAGACGCCGCCCTCCGGCAGGGTGGCCGGCACCATCGATCCCGGCCGGTCATAATGCGGAGCCAGGTCGCAGCCGGCGAGCAGCAGCGCCGTGGCCGACGCGCCCAAAGTAAGCAGCCGGTTCATCAGTGTGCCTCCGCCTGGTTGATGTCGGCCGAGGCGGCCTTGGGGTTGGTGCGGCGACGGTCGAACAGGCGGCGCACCGCCACGAAGAACATCGGCACGAAGAAGATGGCGAAGATGGTGGCCGACAACATGCCGCCGACCACGCTGCGGCCGATCGCATTCTGCCCGCCGGCGCCCGCGCCGGTCGTGATCGCCAGCGGGAACACGCCGAAGATGAACGCGAAGCTGGTCATCAGGATCGGACGCAGTCGAAGCCGCGCCGCCTCCACCGCCGCGTCGAAGGCGCTCTTGCCGGCGCGCATCTGCTCCTCCGCGAACTCCACGATCAGGATGGCGTTCTTGGCCGACACGCCGATGGTCGTGATCAGGCCCACCTGGAAGTAGATGTTGTTGGCGACACCGGTCAGGTGCGCCGCGATCAGCGCGCCGACCACGCCCAGCGGAACCACCAGCATCACCGACAGCGGCACCGACCAGCTTTCATAAAGAGCGGCAAGGCACAGGAATACGATCAGCAGCGACAGCGAGTAGAGCGTGATCTGCTGCGACCCGGCGAGTTGCTCTTCATAGGACAGGCCGGTCCATTCGAAGCCGGTGCCGGGCGGCAGCTTGGCATGGAGCTCCTCCATCGCCTTGATCGCCGCACCCGAACTGACGCCCTGACCAGGCGTGCCGAGCAGCTCGATCGACGGCTGGCCGTTGTAGCGGGTCAGCTGCGCGGGCGCGATCTGCCACCGCGTCGTGGCAAAGGCGCTGAACGGCACCATCTGCCCGTTCTGGCCCCGGACGTAGAGGTCGCCCAGATCCTCCGGCGCCATGCGGTAGGGGGCGTCGGCCTGCATATACACACGCTTCACGCGACCGCGGTCGATGAAGTCGTTGACGTAGCTGGAGCCCCAGGCGGTCGAGATCGTGCTGTTGATGTCGCCGATCGAGACGCCCAGCGCGCTGGCCTTGTCCTCGTCCACGTCGACCTTGACCTGCGGCGTGTCCTCCAGCGCGTTGGGGCGGACACCGGCCAGGCGCGGATCCTGCGCCGCCATGCCCATCAGCTGGTTGCGCATGGCGAGCAGCTTTTCGTGGCCCATGCCCGAAATGTCGGTCAGCTGGAAATCCCAGCCGGTGGCGTTGCCCAGTTCCTGCACGGCGGGCGGCACCAGCGCGAAGATCATGCCGTCGCGGAATTGCGAGAAGGCACCCATGGCCCGGCCGACGATCGCGCTGGCCTTGCTCTCGGCGCCGCCGCGATCCTCCCACGGTTTCAGGTTCACGAACGCCATGCCGCTATTCTGGCCGACGCCGGTGAAGCTGAAACCGGAGACGGTGAACACGCCTTCGACATTGGCGCTTTCCTGCTTCAGGAAATGGTCGCGAACCTGCGCCAAGGCCGCTTCGGTGCGGCCCGAGGTCGCGCCGGCCGGCAGGCTGACGAGCGAGAAGGCGATGCCCTGATCCTCGTCCGGCAGGAAGCTGGTCGGCAGGCGATAGAACAGGAATGCCAGGCCGAGGCAGATCACGCCATAGACCACGAACGCCTTGACCCAATGATGCTCCACATAGCGGACGCCGCCCTGATACTTGTCCGTGGCGCGCGCGAAGTTGCGGTTGAACCAGCCGAAGAAGCCGTCGAACACGCGCCCGATCGGCCCATGGCGCCGCTCATGATGCGCGCTCTTGGGCTTCAGGATGGTGGCGCACAGGGCCGGTGTCAGGATCAGCGCCACCAGCACGGACAGGGCCATCGCGGTCACGATCGTGATCGAGAACTGGCGATAGATGACGCCGGTCGATCCGCCAAAGAACGCCATCGGCAGGAACACCGCCGCCAGCACCAGGGCGATGCCGACCAGCGCGCTGGTGATCTCGTCCATCGACTTGCGGGCGGCTTCCTTCGGCGACAGGCCCTCTGTCTCCATCAGGCGTTCGACATTCTCCACCACCACGATCGCGTCGTCGACCAGCAGGCCGATGGCGAGCACCATGCCGAACAATGTCAGCGTGTTGATCGAAAAGCCCGCGAACAGCAGCACTGCGAACGTCCCCAGCAGCACCACCGGCACCGCGATCGTGGGGATCAGGGTGGCGCGGAAATTCTGCAGGAAGATGAACATCACGATAAAGACGAGGACCACGGCCTCGATCAGCGTATGCACCACCTGTTCGATCGACAGGCGGACGAACGGGGTGGAATCGTAGGGGTAGTTCACCTTGATGTCGGACGGGAAGGTCTTGGACAATTCGCCCATCCGCGCCTTGACCGCCTCCACCGTATCCAGCGCGTTGGCGCCGGGCGCTAGGCGGATGGCCATGCCCGAAGCCGGCACGCCATTGTAGCGCACGGTATAGTCGTAGGTTTCCGACCCGATCTCCACCCGCGCCACGTCGCCCAGGCGGACGATCGATCCGTCGGGATTCGATTTCAGCCGGATCTGCGCGAATTGCTGCGGCGTGTTGAGGCGCGACGATACCGACACCGACGCGTTCAGCATCTGTTCGGTCGGTGCGGGCTGGCCGCCCAGCTGACCGGCCGAGATCTGCGCATTCTGGGCGCGCAACGCCGTCGCGACATCGGTGATCGCCAAGGCATAATTGTTGAGCTTCAGCGGGTCGATCCAGACGCGCATCGCATATTGCGCGCCGAACACCTGGGTATCGCCGACGCCAGTTACGCGGCTGATCGGATCCTGCACGCGGGACGAGATATAGTCGGCCAGGTCGCCCGAGGAGTAGCGGCCGGAGGGCGAGTAGAGGCCGATCACCACCAGGAAGTTGGCGCTGGACTTGGTCACGCGCACGCCCTGCTGCTGCACCTCCTGCGGGAGGAGGGGCAGCGCCGCCTGCAGCTTGTTCTGCACCTGCACCTGGGCGATGTCGGGATCGCTGCCCTGCTCGAACGTGAGCGTGATGGTGACCGCTCCGGACGAGCTGGACGAGGACGAGAAATAGCGCAGATTGTCGATGCCGCGCATCTGCTGCTCGATGATCTGCGTCGTCGTATTCTCAAGCGTCTGCGCGTCGGCGCCGGGATAGGTCGCCTGGATCTGCACCGCAGGGGGCGCGATGTCGGGGAATTGGGCGATCGGCAGGATGCGGATGGCGAGTATGCCGGCCAGCATCAGGACGATCGCGATCACCCATGCGAAGATGGGGCGGTCGATGAAATAGCGTGCCACGGCGGCTTACCTCGTCGGGTTCGTGTCGCGCGCCGATCCGGTGCGGTCTGGGCCTCCACCGACCGGGCCTTGCTGGCCGGCCGGCTGTGACGTCTGGGGTCCCTGCTGAGCGGGTGCGGGGCCGTTCTGGCGGGCGGGCGTCCACGGCACCGGCTTCACCGGCGTGCCCGGCTGGAGCATTCCGGCCCCGTCCATCACCAGCCGGTCGCCGGGCTTGAGCCCGCCGGTCACCAGCCACTTGTCGCCGACGGTGCGGGGCGCGGTGAGATCCCGCTGCTCCAATTTGTCGCCGGCACCGACCACCATCGCGACCGGATCGCCCTTTTCGTTGCGGGTGACCGCCTGCTGCGGAGCGAGGATGCCCTGCGCCTGCGTGCCTTCCACCAGATCCGCGCGGACATACATTCCGGGCAACAACAGGCTTTGCTTGTTGGGGAAGATGGCGCGGATCGTGACCGAACCGGTGTCCGGCGCCACCGTCACGTCCGTGAACTGAAGCCGGCCCTCCACGCCATAATCGGACCCGTCCTCAAGCTTGAGGCGGACGCGCGCCGCACCGCCGCTGCGCGACAGGTCACCGGCCAGCAGCTGGCGACGCAGCTTCAGCACGTCCGTGCTCGACTGGGTGATGTCGACATAGATCGGATCGAGGCGCTGGATCACGGTCAACGGCTGCGTCTGGGCCGCCGTGACCAGCGCGCCGACGGTAAAGGTCGACGTGCCGATCCGGCCGGAAATCGGCGCGGCAATGCGGGTGCGCCGCAAGTTGATGTTGGCCGCGCTCAACGCCGCGCGCTGGGCCGCCACATCCGCCTGCGCCTGATTCGATCCGGCAACCGCATTCTCGTAATCCTGCCGCGAGATGGCGTTGATCTTGACCAGATCGCCGTAACGGCGGGCGAGCGCCTGGGTCGATGCGATCGATGCCTGCGCGCGCGCCAGCGCGGCACGGGCGTTGGCCGCTTGCGCCGCATAAGGCGCCGGATCGATCTGGTAGAGCGTCTGCCCGGCGCGAACGAAATCACCTTCCTTGAACAGGCGAGCGGTGATGATCCCGTCCACCTGCGGCCGCACCTCCGAACTTTCGAACGGGGAGGTTCGGCCGGGAAGTTCGGTGGTCAGCGTGACGGGTTCAGTCTGAACGGTAACCACGCCCACCTGCTTGGGTGGAGGCGGCGGGGCTTCCTTCTTGCCGCAAGCAGAGGTCAGCAAAGCAGCAGCCAGCAGGCCGACATGGAGCGGTCGCGTGTGGAAAGCAGTCATGATCGGCCCTCTATACCGGTCGGTATGCAATTGCCAACCGCTTTTGCTGCGGCAGCGAAGATGGCGTGAGAAACGGCTTCGTCGCGCAGCGCCCCAAAGGAAGCGGGCGCATATCGGCGTCCCGTCCCGTATTGCGCCGCCGCCCGGAGATCCAGGGCCGCATCGCTCCAGATCAGGTGATGTTAGCGCAGGCAGAGGACTGGTCGCTCTAACACAAGTCATCCGACGCTATGGTTCGGATGGCGATGCCCTATTCCTTTTCCGCCCATGGCTGCTCTACACCTCGTCTCCAACGAATAACGATATTGGGGGAGGCAAGGCGGTGGGCGAAAGGCGGATCAGCCGGGTGGTGATTGCGGGCGGCGGTACGGCGGGGTGGGTCGCCGCCGCGGCGCTGGTGCGGCATCTCGGCCCGCTGCTCGACATAACCCTGGTCGAATCGGATGCGATCGGGACGGTCGGGGTGGGCGAATCTACCATCCCGACCAGTCGGTCGTTCCACGGCTTGCTCGGCATCTACGAAGATGCGTTCATCCGCGCCACCAACGCCACCTTCAAGCTGGGCATCTCATTCGAGAATTGGGGGCAGGTCGGCGACCGCTATTTCCATGCGTTCGGCACGACCGGCCGCGGGCTGTGGATGGCCGACTTCCAGCATCTGTGGCTGGCCGCGCGGGCGCAGGGTTTCGGCGGGGATTATTATGATTATTCGCTGGAAACACAGGCAGCGCAGGCCGGCAAGTTCAGGGCCGGCGAGAAGGAGGGCCTGTCCTACGCCTACCATCTCGACGCAACGGCTTATGCCAAGTTCCTGCGGGGATTGGCGGAACCCGCCGGCGTAAAGCGCGTGGAAGGGCGGATCCAGCAGGTCGAACGGGATGGCGAGGGCGGCGACATTGCCGCTTTGGTGCTGGAGAACGGCACCCGTGTCGAAGGCGACCTGTTTATCGACTGCACGGGCTTTCGTGCCCTGCTGATCGAACAGACGCTGCACACCGGGTTCGACGATTGGAGCCATTGGCTCGCCACCGACAGCGCGCTGGCGGTGCAGACTGTCGCGACGGGGCCGGCGGTGCCCTATACCCGCGCCATCGCGCATCGGGCGGGATGGCGCTGGCGCATCCCGTTGCAGCACCGCGTCGGCAACGGACTGGTCTACAGCAGCGCCTTCATGGAGGAGGATGAGGCGCGCAGCCTGCTCAAAGCCGAGGCCGAGGGCGAGATGCTGTTCGAGCCACGCCTGATCCGCTACCGCACCGGCGCGCGCAAGAAGGCGTGGAATCGCAACTGCGTGGCGTTGGGGCTGGCGGGCGGCTTTATCGAGCCGCTGGAATCGACCAGCATCCACCTGATCAAGGTGGCCGTCACGCGCCTGATCCAGCAATTCCCCTTCGGCGGGATCACCCAGGCGGCGATCGATCGCTATAACGACCTGTCGCGCGCGGAGTGGGAGCATATCCGCGACTTCATCATCCTGCATTATCACGCGACCCGGCGGGACGACTCACCATTCTGGCGGCGCTGCCGGGAGATGGCGGTGCCGGACACGCTGCAACAGCGGATCGCGCTGTTTCGCGAAACAGCGACCGCCTATCAGGCGCGGGAGGATCTGTTCCGGTCCGAATCCTGGGTTCAGGTGCTGCGCGGGCAGGGGATCGAGCCCGCATCCTATCACCGCGTCGGTCACGCCATGCCGCCGGAGCAACTGAAGCAGGCCTTGTTCGACCTGCGCAGCAACGTCTCGGGGGCCACGGCAAAGTTGCCAAGCCACGAACACTATCTGGCGCGCTATGCGGCTGAGGAGGCGGCCTGAGGAAAAGCCAGCGCAAGCGCGCCACGCGACCGGTCCCCGAACCGGTTGTCGAGGCGCCGCCGTCGACGCAGTGCGCCTTGTGCGGCCGCTTGCTCGGGCGGCGGATCGAATGGCATCACGTCATCCCCAAGAGCCAAGGCGGACGTGAGACGGTGCCGTTGCACCCCATTTGCCACCGGGCGATCCATGCCGCATTCGGCAACAAGGATCTCGCGCGGCTCTATCCGACGCTCGATGTGCTGCGGGAGCAGGAGGAGATTGCCGGCTTCCTCAAATGGATCGCCAACAAGCCACCCGATTTTCATGCGCCGACGCGGCGGCCGCGCCCATGACCCGGCCGAATGGGCAGTCGCTCAGGCGGCGACCTTGGACGCGAACTCGCCGGCGCGATCGGCCAGGGTCTGAAGCTGGCCGTTGAGGCGATCGAACGCGCCGCCCACGCTGTCGATGTCGCTGGCGACGACCTGCGTGTCCGATCGAATGGCGGCGATGGTGGAGGACATGGCGTCTGCCGCCAGGGCGGTCTCGTCCACGGCGGCGGTGATCATGGTGACGGTCTGCGCCTGCGTCTCC